>NZ_CAMQSF010000001.1 GCF_947036865.1 uncultured Caulobacter sp.
CGAGGGCGAGGCGACCGCCGCGCCGGGCGGCGCGCCGCTGGCGGCCAAGGCCGGGCTGATCGCGGGGCGGGTCGAGGCCAATCTCGCGGCCCAGCGCGCGGGCCTGTCGGCCGCCGCCGACCTTCTGAAGCGCGATCCGGGCGCGACCATGGACGCGGCCGAGACCGCCCTGCGGGCCGCCGGCGGCGAGGCCGCGGCCGTCGCGATCGTCGGGGCCAGCGGCACGATCGCCGTGGCGGGCCGCGACGACGCCGCAGACTGGAAGGCCGCCGCCCAAGCCGCCGCCGGTTCGGGTCGCAGCACGTGGACGGGTTCGGTCGGCGAGACCGGCCGGCTCTACCTCGCCACCGCCGTGACGCTGGACCATGCCCGCGCGTTCGTGATCGCGAGCGGCGACGCCTCGCGCCTGATCGCCGAGCCCGAAAAAGGCGACAGCGGCGCGCTGGCCCTGCCCGACGGCAAGCTGATCGCGGCGCGGGGCCGGGCGGGCCCAGGCGCCGGCGGCCTTCGCGAGGCTTTCGCCCTGTCGCCGGACGATGTCGGCGACGGCCCCATGGCCTTGCGCGGCCAAGCCGCCGATGGAGCGGCGCTGGACGTCGCCGTGCGGCCCGTTTCGGAAGGGGCGCTGCTGGTCCTGGCCGCCGCGCCGGCGCACACGGTCGCCAATCTCGACCGCCAGATGATGGAAGGCGCGTTCAGCTTGCTGGCCCCTCTGGCGGTCGGCATCGCCCTGGCGCTGCTTCTGATGGTCCAGAGCCGCAAGGCCGAGGTCGCCCACCGGGAATTCGTCGACAGCGAGCAGCGCTTCCGCCTCGCCGTCGAGGCGGCCCGCTGCGGCATCTGGGAATGGGACCTGAACGCGGACCAGGTCTATCTCTCCGACGTCACCGGCGTGATGTTCGGCTGGGGCGGCGGCGGCGTCGTGTCGGGTCAGGACCTCCTGGAGCGCATTTCGATCGACCATCGCGAGCGGGTGCGCCAGGCGCTGGCCAACGCGGCGATGTACGGCGCGTTCGACGTTTCGTTCCGGGTTCCCGCCTCCCAGCAGGGCGCGCGCTCGCTATGGATCGACGCGCGCGGCCAAGGCTTCGGCAAGCCCGGCGCCGACGGCTTCGTCCGCATCATCGGCGTGGCGCTGGACGTCACCGAGGAGCGGCTGGCCCAGGCCCGCGCCCAGGCGGCCGAAAACCGTTTGCGCGACGCCATCGAGAGCGTGTCGGAAGCCTTCGTCCTCTGGGACCGCCAGGGACGCCTGCTGATGTGCAACCGCAACTATCGCAGCGTCTTCTCGCTGGAGCCGAAACTGCTCAAGCCCGGGGCCTCGCGCGCCGAGGTCAACCGTTTCGCGGCCCTGGCCATCAAGCACGAGCACCCCGCCCCGGACGGAGCCCGCGGCGTGCGCGAGGCCGAGATGATGGACGGCCGCTGGATCCAGATCAGCGAGCGCCGGACGGCCGAGGGCGGTCTCGTCATGACCGCCGCCGACATCACCGCGATCAAGAACCAGGAAGAGGCCCGCCGCCTGAACGAGGAGCAGCTGCAGAAGGCCGTCACCGGCCTGGAGCGCAGCCAGGAGCAGCTGGCCGAGCTGGCCCGCAAGTACGAGACCGAGAAGGTCAAGGCCGAGAGCGCCAACAAGGCCAAGAGCGAGTTCCTGGCCAACATGTCCCACGAGCTGCGCACGCCGTTGAACGCCATCAACGGCTTCTCCGAGATCATGATGAACGAGATGTTCGGGCCGCTCGGGGACGCGCGCTACAAGGGCTACAGCCAGGACATCCACTCGTCGGGCCAGCACCTGCTGGCGCTGATCAACGACATCCTCGACATGTCGAAGATCGAGGCCGGCAAGATGAACCTGAAGTTCGAGCCGATGCACCTGGAGGACGTCGCCGAGGACGCGGTGCGCCTGGTGCGCAATCGCGCCGAGACGGCCGGTCTGAAGCTCGATATCGACTTCCCGCCCCTGCCCGAGATCGAAGCCGACTACCGCGCGATCAAGCAGGTGCTGTTGAACCTGCTGTCCAACGCGATCAAGTTCACGCCGCGCGCCGGCAACGTCACCGTGCGCGCCGAGGTCCGGCGCGATCCGTTCGGGGACATGGTCAAGGTGTCGGTCATCGACACCGGCATCGGCATCGCCAAGGAAGACCTCGCACGCCTGGCCAAGCCCTTCGAGCAGGTCGAGAGCCAGTTCTCCAAGACCACCCAAGGCACGGGCCTGGGCCTGGCCCTGACCAAGTCGCTGATCACCATGCACGACGGCGTGCTGGAGATGCACTCCACCCCTGGCGAGGGCACCGTGGTGAGCTTCACCCTGCCCGTCCGGCAGAGCCAGCAAAAGTCGACCCGGGACTTCGTGGCCGCCTGACCCGCGCGGGCTTGCGGCCCAATCTAAATTTTCTGAAATATTACTTGTTTTTCATAGACTTAATTCGACGTCATGAAGCACTCGTAACGGGTTTTCGCGTCGGCTTGGACCTACACACCCTCTGGCCGGATCGCCGTCGCGACCGGCTCGGACAAGAGGGATCGGACCATGAGCAAGATCGTCAACCGCGTCGCCGCCATCGCCGCCCTGGCCCTGGCCGCCACGCCCATCGTAGGCCTGGCCTCGGCGCACGCCGCCGAACGCGCCGAGCCGGTCGCCCGGATCGCCGTGGGCGACCTCACCCTGTCGAACCCGGCCGACGCCCAGGAGTTCGCGCGCCGCGTCCATCGGGCCGGTCTCCGGGCCTGTCAGGACGAGGCCGGGCTGAGGGGAATGTCCCTGCGGGCCTGCCAGATGGATTTCCGCGAGGACGTTCGCGACGCCATGACCACGCGCCAAGTCACCGACCTGGCGCTGGCCAAGCGCGCCGGCGCCAAGGTGGAAATGGCGCTGCGCTGACTAACCCCGCCGCATCCACGCCGCGACGGCCCACGCGTGGGCGTCGTGGCGAAGGGCGACCACCGCGTCGCGCGGGTCCAGCCAGACCAGCCGGTGATCGTCCTCGATCTTGAGCGACGGGTTCTCGCCGAGGACCTTCACGACATAGACGCCGCCGAAGTTCCGCACCGGCTGGCCGTCGGACTTCAGGAACGGCTGCGACACCGTCTCGACCAGGGCGCCGGTCTCGACGACGAGGCCGGTCTCCTCGCCGAACTCGCGGACCACCGCCTGGGCCTCGGTTTCATCGCCATCCACCGCCCCGCCGGGCAGGTCGAAATAGGGCGGCTTGCCAGGCTTGCTGACCTCGGCCAGGGCGATCTGGCCCAGCGCGTTCTCGGCGATGCCGAAGGCGGCGGCGCGGTCTTTGTAGGTCAGGCCCGCGACGGGCGCGCCGAACGCCAGCATGCCTAGTCCTTGCCGTAGAGATCGAGCCACGGATCGGCCTTGCCGGACTCCACGTCCGCCACGCTGATCTCGGGGCGATAGCCGATCACGCCCTTGGCGCTGGCGGTCCAGGCGTCGGTGACGAGGTCGCGCAAGGCGGCCGCCCCGGCGGCCAGACGCGCCTGCACGAAGGTCTTGGCGCGCGGGTCGGTCTCGACCATGCCGCCGGCCTTTTCCAGCTGATAGAGCGGCTCGACCTGTTTCCAGGTCTCGGTCAGATAGCCGACGACCCGGGTCTCGACCGAGCAGTCGCAGGCCTTGTAGGCCGGCACCAGCGCCTGGATCGCCTTCTCGTCGCCCAGGGCCTTGGCCAGCGGCCCCTCGAACGCGCCGTGCGTCTGGCGCGACTGGGTGTAGCCGTTCGGGTTCGGATAGTCGCCCCAACCGTTGTAGTGGACGCTCATGTGCAGGGGCTGGCTGCCATCGCCGACATAGTGGGCCCAGACCCCGATGTCGCGGATCAGCAGCTCCTGCCGGCGCTTCAGGTCGGCCTTGTAATAGGCCAGATGCGTCGGGTCCTTCTCGACCTTGATCGCCGCCGTCAGGATTCGCCAGTAGGTGAAGTCCTTCACCAGCTGCTGATAGCCGTCGATGATCGCGTAGGGCAGATAGCCCGCCTTCCAGCTGTCGACGCCGACGGCCTGCAGGGCCTTCTCGTAGTCGGCGCGGGTCGGCGGCAGAGTCGCCACCGCGAAGGCCGGGCCGCCCAGCATCTTGCCCTGATCGTCCAGGTCCAGGAAGTGCGCCGCGTCGCGGTCGGTGTCATGGATCTTGCCGGAGTTCTTCCAGCGATCGGGCTCGCGCGCATATTCGCCGATGGCGGCGATGGCGTCCGGAGCGCGCAGGAAGGCCGGCAGGTCGGCCGACAGGCTGGCGGCGCCGACGACGCCCACCGTGCGGTGGCCCGAAGCGCCCCAGGCGAAGGCCGAGGCGGCCGGCGCCGACAACGCGGCGGCGAGAACGAGAACTTTCAGGCTGGACGACAGACGCAAGGCAAGCTCCGAGAGATCAAACGACGCCGAGCGCGGCTTCCACCCGCCCGACCCAGGCCTTCACGGCCGGATAGAGCGCCAGGTCGAACCCGCCTTCGTGCGCCACGCGGGTGTAGGCCACCAGGGCGACATCCGCCAGGGTCAGGCGGTCGCCGACCAGAAACGGCGATTGTTGCGCCTGTGTTTCCAGGCGCGCCAGGGCGGCGTTCCCGCGCTCGACCAGCTTCGGCTCGAGGGTTTCGGCCGGCTTGCCCAGATAGAGCACCTGGAAGCGGGCCACCGCGATATAGGGCTCGTGGCTGTACTGCTCCCAGAACAGCCACTCGTACATCCGGGCCCGGTCGTAGGCGTCCGCGGGGATCAGCTCCGAGCCCTCGGCCAGATGCAGCATGATCGCGTTGGACTGGGCCAGCGGCCGGCCATCCCCGAAGACAACGAGAGGAACCTGTCCAGCCGGGTTCAAGGCCAGGAATTCCGGCGTGCGGGTCTCGGCGGTCAGGACGCTGGTCTCGGTCCAGTCGAACGGCCGGCCAAGGTGCTGGGCCACCCATTTCACCTTCAGGCAATTGCCCGAAATCGAGTCGCCGTAAACTCGCAACGTCATCGACGGTTCCTCCCGCGAAGCGCTCTGGCCGAAAAAACCGGCGCCGAAAAGCCCAGCTCCAAGCGCCTGATTCCGCGCCATTTTCCCATGAGTCGCGGAAAGCTTGCCCGGCGCGGATCGACTCCCGGGGTTGTCACGCGCCTGTGATGGGCCTATCCAGACCGCCGCCCGACAGATACGCCGATAAGAGGACCCCCTCGATGCGACGCAAGCTCGCCGGAATTTTGGCCACCGCGGTCATCTCCGCGTTCGCCGCTCCCGCCCTGGCCCACGCCGACACCGGCTCGGACTCCGCGCCCGCCGCGACCAGCCGTCAGGACCCGCTGGGCGACCTGATCACCTCGGCCTTGAGCGGCGGCGCCCTGCCCGGCTCGGTCGAGTTCCGCATGAAGGCGACGCTCTATCACGCCGGCGCCAAGGGCATCCGCGCGTTCGACTCGCTGGGCTGCAAGGTCGCGGCGATGCGCACCGTGGCGGTCGATCCCAGGATCATCCCGCGCCGCACCGTGATCTTCATCAAGGAAACCGTCGGCTTGCCCATGCCCGACGGCAGCAAGCACGACGGCTACTGGTACGCCTCGGACATCGGCGGCGCGATCAAGGGCCTGAAGCTCGATCTGTTCAGCGGCTTCGGCGCCGGCTCGATGCGCGCCCTCGGCGGCCTCGACCTCTCCAGCCTGTCGGTCAGCAAGGTCGGCGAGTTCAAGGGCTGCCCGCCGCAATAGGATCTTGATATCCGCCCATCCCCGCGAAAACGGGGACCCAAGCTGACGTGAAGCTTTGGCGAGGGCTGGAATTCATCTCCAAACTCCGCTTGGATCCCCGCTTTCGCGGGGAAGAGCGGTTTTGGGGGCGACCATGCATAAGTTGACAATGGCTCTGGTGGCGACGGCCCTCCTCGCGAGCGCTCCCGCCCACGCCGACGATTTATCTCGGCTCAAGGCCCGCGCGGCCGCTGTCTCGATCACCCGCGACGACTGGGGCATCGCCCATATCCACGGCAAGACCGACGCCGACGCCGTGTTCGGCATGGCCTACGCCCAGGCCGAGGATGACTTCAACCGCGTCGAGACCAACTTCGTCACCGCGCTGGGCCGCACCGCCGAGGCCGAGGGCGAGAAGGCGATCTGGGCCGACCTGCGCCAGAAGCTGTTCATCGACCCGGCCGTCCTGAAGGCCGACTACGCCAAGAGCCCGGCCTGGCTGAAGGCGCTGATGAACGGCTGGGCCGATGGCCTGAACTTCTATCTGGCGACCCATCCGAGCGTGAAGCCGAAGGTCATCACGCACTTCGAACCGTGGATGGCTTTGAGCTTCTCCGAAGGCAGCATCGGCGGCGACATCGAGAGAGTGGCCCTGACCCAGCTGGAGGCCTTCTACGGATCGCGCCAACTGGCCATGACCGCCGACGAGAAGGGCCTGCTGTTCAAGGAGCCGAAGGGCTCGAACGGCATCGCCATCGCGCCGAAGAACACGCTGGAGGGCCACGCCCTGCTGCTGATCAACCCTCACACCAGCTTCTTCTTCCGCTCGGAAATGCAGGTGTCGTCGGACCAGGGGCTGAACGCCTATGGCGCCACGACCTGGGGCCAGTTCTTCATCTATCAGGGCTTCAACGCCCACGCCGGCTGGATGCACACCTCCAGCGGCGTCGACGTGGTCGACGAGTTCGCCGAGACCATCGTCGAGAAGGACGGCCAGCGGTTCTACAAATACGGCTCAGAACTGCGGCCGCTGAAGAGCGAGGTGATCACCGTCCCCTATCGCGCCGCCGACGGCTCGATGGCGGAGAAGCGCTTCACCGTCTTCAAGACCCACCATGGCCCCATCGTGCGCGAGGCGGACGGCAAGTGGATCGCCGTGGCCCTGATGAACAAGCCGATGGCGGCGCTGCAGCAGTCGTTCCTGCGCACCAAGGCCACCGATCTGAAGAGCTTCATGAAGGTCGCCGAGCTGAAGGCCAATTCGTCGAACAACACCCTGTTCGCCGACAGCAAGGGCGAGATCGCCTATCTGCACCCGCAGTTCATCCCGATCCGCGACGACCGCTTCGACTACACCAGGCCGGTCGACGGCGCCGATCCCGCCACCGACTGGAAGGGCCTGACGCCGCTGGACAAGGCCCCGCGCGTGGTCAGCCCGCCGAACGGCTGGGTCTATAACAGCAACAACTGGCCGTGGACGGCGGCGGGGCCCTACAGCCCCAAGAAGGCGGACTATCCGAGGTACATGGACCAGGCTGGCGAAAGCCCGCGCGGCCTGCACGGCCCCATGGTGCTGAAGGACCGCAAGGACTTCACCCTGGGCGGCCTGATCGCGGCGGCCTACGACCCGTATCTGCCGGCCTTCGCGCGGCTCATCCCGACGCTGGTCGCCGCCTATGACGCCGCGCCCGATCCGAAGCTGGCCGAGCAGGTCGCGGCGCTGAAGGCCTGGGATTGCAGATGGTCGGCCCGCTCGACCGAGACGTCCCTGGCCGTGTTCTGGGGCGAGGCGATGTGGGCCAAGGCCGCCCCGGCCGCCAAGGCCGCGGGCATGAACGTCTACGACTACATGGCCGATCGCCTGAGCCCCGCCGACAAGCTGGCCGCCCTGGTCGAGGCCTCCGAGCGCCTGACCGCCGACTTCGGATCGTGGAAGACGCCGTGGGGCGAGATCAACCGCTTCCAGCGCAACGACGGTTCGATCGTCCAGACCTTCGACGACAACAAGCCCAGCATCCCGGTGCCGTTCACCTCGGCCCAGTGGGGGTCGCTGGCCTCGTTCGGGGCCAAGCGCTATCCGGGCACGAAGCGCTACTACGGCACGTCGGGCAACAGCTTCGTCGCCGTCGTGCAGTTCGGCGACAAGGTCCGCGCCCGCGCCGTGACGGCCGGCGGCGAGAGCGGCGATCCCACCTCGCCGCACTTCAACGACCAGGCGCTGCGCTACAGCCTGGGGACCCTGCGGGATGTCTATTTCTATCCCGAGGACGTGAAGAAGCACGCGGTGAAGACGTACCGGCCGGGACAGTAACCCCCTTCCCCCTTGATGGGGGAGGGAAAAGGCTCAAATCCCCCCGCCGACGTTCGGCGCCGCGCCCGGCGCTCGCGCGACGTGGATGCCGCACTCGGTCTTCTCCTGACCCGCCCAGCGGCCCGCGCGGCCATCCTCCGACGGCTGGGTGCAGGGCCAGCAGCCGATCGAGGCGTAGCCCTGGGCCACCAGCGGGTGAGCCGGCAGCTGGTGCTCGGCGACATAGGCGTCGAGCTCGGCCTTGGCCCAGTTGGCCAGGGGGTTGAACTTGATCTTGCCGTCCGCCGCCTCGACGACCGGCAGCGACAGGCGATCGCCGCCGTGGAAGCGCTTGCGGCCCGTGATCCAGGCGTCGAAGCCGCCCAGCGCGCGGTCCAGCGGCAGCACCTTGCGAATGTGACAGCAGCCGTCAACGCTGGTGCGCCAGAGGTCGGACTTCGGGTCCTGGGTCGCCAGATCGGCGAAGGCGGGCCGCAGGTCGCGCACATCGGTCAGCCCGAAGCGCGCGGCCAGGGTCTTGCGATAGTCGAGCGTCTGGCCAAACAGCATGCCGGTGTCGAGGAACAGCACCGGGGTCGCCGGCGAGACCTGGGCGGCGAGGTGCAGCAACACGGCCGACTCCGCGCCGAAGGACGACACCAGCGCCAGCCGGTCGCCGAACTGGTCGCGCGCCGCGCGGAGCACGGTCGACGGATGGGCGTCGCGCAGTTCGGCGTCCAGCCGAGCCGCGAGGGCCGCGGCGTTCCCCCCGATCTGGTCGTAGGCCATCAGGAGGCCCTTTCCTCGAACGCCGCGGGACGGTCGTCGGCCGCCCGCTGATAGACGTGACGGAAGCGGCGGGCCGCCTTGGTCCAGGCCTCGGGGCTCGCGCCGTCGGCCGGCTCGAACGCGTCGAAACCGCAGCGGACCATGAAGCCGGCCTGCTCCTGGAGCACGTCGCCGACGGCGCGGATCTGGCCCGGGTAGCCGAACCGCTCGCGCAGCAACCGCGCGGAGGTATAGGCGCGGCCGTCGCGGAATTTCGGGAAGGCCAGGGCCACCAACGCGATGCGCGGCAGGTCATAGGCCAGCACCTCGACCTCTTCGTGGGACTCGATCCGCACGCCGACGCGGCGGGCGTTGGAGCTGAGCAGCGCGTCGCCCTCGGCCTCGAAGCGGGCCAGCGACAGGATCACGTCGCCGGTCTCGGGGATCGGGTCCTCGTCGGCCAGGTGGACGAAGCCGTCCTCGGCCCAGCGCGCCTCGCCGTCCGCGAGCTCAATCAGCCTGGGCATAGACCGCCTCCTTGAAGGGCTCGAGGCCGACGCGGCGATAGGTGTCGAGGAAGCGCTCGCCGTCGGCGCGAATGCCGAGATAGGCGCCGACCAGCTGATCGACGGCCGTGGCCACGCGGTCGGCCGGCAGGGCCGGCCCCAGGATCTTGCCGATCGAAGCGTCCTCCGCGCCCGAGCCGCCCAGCGACAGCTGGTAGAACTCCTCGCCCTTCTTATCGACGCCGAGGATGCCGATGTGGGCCACGTGGTGGTGGCCGCAGGCGTTGATGCAGCCGCTGATCTTGATCTTCAGCTCACCGACCCGTTCGGCGCGATCCAGATCGGCGAACTGGCGGGCGATGTCCTGGGCGATCGGGATCGCGCGGGCGTTGGCCAGGGCGCAGTAGTCGAGGCCCGGGCAGGCGATGATGTCGCTGACGAGGTCGATATTCGGCGTCGCCAGGTTCGCCGCCTGAAGGGCCGCGAACACGGTCGGCAGGTCGTCGAGCTTCACGTGCGGCAGGACGAGGTTCTGGGCGTGGGTCACCCGCAGGTCGTTCAAGCCGTAGCGCTCGGCCAGATCGGCGACGACCTCCAGCTGATCCGCCGAGGCGTCGCCCGGCGTCTGCGCCTGGGCCTTCAGCGAGATCTCGACGATGGCGTAGCCCGGCTTCTTGTGGTCGCGAACATTGTTGCGGACGAAGCGGGCGAAGGCGGCGTCGCCAGCCTTGGCGACCTCGAACGTCTCGGAGCGGGCCGGCAGGGTCTCGAACGGGGTCTTGGCGAAGGCCGCGCGGATGCGGGCCAGCTCCGAAGCCGGCAGGTCGGCGCGGGCCGGATCGATCTTGGCCCACTCTTCCTCGACCTGGCGGGCGAATTCCTCGGCGCCCAGGGCGGCGACCAGGATCTTGATGCGCGCCTTGTAGATATTGTCGCGGCGGCCGTGGCGGTTGTAGACGCGCAGCACGGCTTCCAGGTAGCTCAGCAGCCGGTCGGTCGGCAGGAACTCTTTGATGGTCGGGCCGACATAGGGCGTGCGCCCCTGACCGCCGCCGACGATCACCTCGAAGCCCAGCCGCCCGTCGCGGCCCTGGCGTAGCAAGAGGCCGATGTCGTGCACCTTGGCCGCCGTGCGGTCCTTGGCCGAGGCGGTGATGGCGATCTTGAACTTGCGCGGCAGGAACGAGAATTCCGGGTGCAGGGTCGACCACTGACGGATCACCTCGCACCAGACGCGCGGATCGTCGACTTCCTCGGCGGTCGCGCCGGCATAGGGGTCTGACGTGGTGTTGCGGATGCAGTTACCGCTGGTCTGGATGGCGTGCAGGTCGACCTCCGCCAGCTTGTCGAGGATGTCCGGCGCGTCCTTCAGCTTGATCCAGTTGAACTGGATGTTCTGGCGGGTGGTGAAGTGGCCGTAGCCCTTGTCGTAGTCGCGGGCGATCTCGGCGAGCCGGCGGAGCTGGCTCGGGTTCAGCGAGCCGTACGGAATGGCGATCCGCAGCATGTAGGCGTGGAGCTGCAGATAAAGGCCGTTCATCAGGCGCAGCGGCTTGAACTGGTCCTCGGTCAGCTCGCCGGAGAGGCGGCGGGCGACCTGGCCTCGAAACTCGGCCGAGCGGTCGGCCAGGAATTCTCTGTCGATGAGATCGTACTGGTACATGCCGCCCTACTTCCTGCGGATCAGATCGACGCGGCCGGTCGAGCGGGCCGCGCCGGAGGCCTGGCGCAGCGCCGCGACAACGTCGCCGCCCTCGGCCTGCTTGCCGTGCGTCGGCTCGTTGGTCGGACCCAGCGCCCGGATGCGCTCGCGATAGCTGAGCGGCGCCCAGCGGCCTTCGCTCTGGATGAGATCGATCGGATAGACATCGACCACGATGGTCGGCTGGCCCTTGCCGGTGGCGACGGCCGCCTCGACGTCGGCGGCGTGGTGGTCGTCGAACAGCTGGGCGTCGCCGAAGCGGTCCACCCACTGTCCGGATTTCCAGAACACGACCTCGCCGTCGAGCAGGCGGTTGGCGGTGACGGCTTTCATTCTCCAGCTCCGCTCATCCCCGCGAAAGCGGGGACCCATACTGAATCGCCGCCCGGGTCACCGCTTTCGCGGGGATGAGCGGCATTTTGTTGAGCCATGGCCATCGCCTCGCCGATCATCAGCAGCGCCGGCCCCTTCAGCCCTTGCGCCGCCGCCGCGAGGCCGGCCAGCGTGGTGACCACGCGCCGTTCGTCGGCGCGGCTGGCGTTCTCGACGATCAGGGCCGGGGTCGAGCCCTCGCGCCCGGCCGTCATCAGACGCTCGGCGATCAGACCGGCCGTCGATAGGCCCATATAGATGACGACGGTCTGGTTTGGCCTGGCCAAGGCCGCCCAGTCCAGGTCCGGCTCCCCGTGCGCCGCATGACCCGTCACGAAGGTGACGGCCTGGGCCGAGCCGCGATGGGTCAGCGGCGCGCCGGCGCTGGCGCTGGCGGCCAGGGCGGCGGTGACGCCGGGCACGACGTGGCAATCGACGCCGGCGTCGCGACACGCCTGCAGCTCCTCGCCGCCCCGTCCGAACAGGAACGGATCGCCGCCCTTCAGCCGCACGACGTTCAGGCCGTCCAGGGCCAGCGCCACGAGCAGTTGATTGATGTCGTCTTGCGGCAGGGTGTGGCGCGACTTGCGCTTGGCGACATTGATCCGCCGCGCGCGCGACGGCGCGAGATCCAGGATCGCCTCGGACACCAGCCCGTCATGCACCACGACATCGGCGGCGCGCAGGGCGTTGAAGGCGCGGAAGGTCAGAAGATCCGGGTCGCCGGGGCCCGCACCGACCAGCCAGACCGCGCCCAGCGCGCGGCCCGCGCGACGGCCTCCGACCACCACGAGACCGGGTTGGCGATGCGGCTGGCGGGCCATGGGCTTTAGAACCTCTATCAGCGCGATCGGATTAAGACCGTGGAACGAAAGACGGGGTCGCCCTAAAGACGACCCCGCCCATGACCGCCGACGAAAAGGGCCAATCCGCCAGCGGGCTCTTGCAAACTCGGCGTGAAGGGGTCAATTCGCAAACAAGGACTTCTGCCGGGGCGTTCAGTAAAACTCATGGAAAGACCCAACGAGCGCCGCCGCCTGCCGCCGCTGAACGCGCTGCGCGCCTTCGAGGCCGCCGCCCGCCACCTGAACTTCAGCCGCGCGGCCGACGAACTGTCGGTGACCCCCGGCGCCGTCAGCCAGCAGATCCAGAATCTCGAGGACTATGTCGGGGCGGCGCTGTTCAAGCGCACGCCCAAGGGCCTGCTGCTGACCGACGCGGCCCAGACCGCCCTGCCCGCCCTGCGCGAGGCCTTCGACCGGCTGGCCGAGGCGGCGTCCCTGTTGACCGCCGCCGTCGATGGCCGTCGCCTGACCCTGACCGCCGCGCCCTCGTTCGCCGCCAAGTGGTTGGTGCCGCGCCTGGGCAAGTTCGAGCGGGCTCATCCGCAGGTCGACGTCTGGCTGTCGGCCGGCATGGAGGTCGTCGATTTCGCCACCGGCGAGGTCGACATGGCCATCCGCTACGGCTCGGGCCGCTATCCGGGCCTGGAGGTGATCCGGCTGCTGCACGAGACGGTGGTGCCGGTCGCCAGCCCCGAACTGCTCGAACAGAACGCCCTGGAGCGCCCCGAGGACCTGGCCCACCACATCCTGCTGCACGACGGCTCGCCCGACGCCGACGACAGCTGCCCGGACTGGGCGATGTGGCTGGCCGCGCGCGGCATCAAGAGCGTGGACGGCGCGCGCGGCCCGCGCTTCAACCAGTCCAGCCTGGTCATCGAGGCCGCCGCCAACGGCCGCGGCATCGCGCTGGCCAAGCGCACCCTGGCCCAGGCCGACCTCGACGCCGGCCGCCTGGTCATCCCGTTCGAGGCCTCCACGGCGGTCGACTTCGCCTATTACGTGGTCCACCCCAAGGCCAAGGGCCGCCTGCCGCAGGTCAAGGCGTTCGTGACCTGGCTGAAGGCCGAGGCCGAGGCGCACGAGGCGGCCCTGCGCACCCTCGACAACGGTTCGGGCATTTAACCGCCGGCCGCTCTGGTTTTGACGGCGGGAACCGGCTTAAAGGGGCGCATGAAAATCACGACTCTTCATGTCGACGAGCACCTGGCGCCCGCCGACTGCCGGACCATGGCCGACGTGCGCCAGGGCGTGGACGCCCTGGACCGGGCGCTGGTCCTGCTGCTGACCGAGCGGCAAGGCTTCATGGACGCCGCCGCCCGCATCAAGGCCGACCGAACGAAGGTCTTCGACCGCGCGCGGATCGAGGATGTGGTCGAGAAGGTCAAGGCGGCGGCGCGGCAGACCGGCCTTTCGGAAGCGATCGTCGAGCCGGTGTGGCGGACGTTGATCGACCGCTGCATCGCTTACGAATACGACAGCTGGGACAAGACGAAGGGCTGAGACCGGCCCCTCTCCCCTTGCGGGCGGGGGTGGCGCGGAGGGCTAGGTGAGGGGTCGCGCCGGCGCCGCCGGGAGCCCCCTCATCCGTCAGCTTCGCTGACACCTTCTCCCGCGAGGGGAGAAGGAAGTCTGCTCAGTTCCCGTCGATCAGATCCCCGAACGAGCCGAGGATGCTCCCCTCGCCGCGATTGCCGCCCTGGCCCTGCGCCGCCTGCAGCATCCGGCCCGCCAGGCGCGCGAACGGCAGGGACTGGATCCAGACCTTCCCCGGACCGCGCAGGCGGGCGAAGAACAGGCCTTCCCCGCCGAACAGCACGCTCTTGACCCCGCCGGCCATCACCAGGTCGAAGTCGACGCCGGGCGTGTAGGCGGCCAGGCAGCCGGTGTCGATGTGCAGTTCCTCGCCCGGGCCGAGGGTCCTCTCGACCAGCGTGCCGCCCATCTGCACGAAGACCCAGCCGTCGCCCTCTAGGCGCTGCATGATGAAGCCCTCGCCGCCGAACAGGCCGGTCATCACGCGCTTCTGGAAGTGGATGCCGATCGACACGCCGCGCGCGGCGGCCAGAAAGCTGTCCTTCTGGCAGATCAGGGTCCCGCCCAACTGGCCGAGATTCAACGGCAGGATCGTGCCCGGCGTCGGCGCGGCGAAGGCCACGCGCGCCTTGCCCGTCCCCTGGTGCGTGAAGACGGTGGTGAACAGGCTCTCCCCGGTGATCAGGCGCTTGCCCGCGCCCAGCAGCTTGCCCATGAAGCCGCCGCCCTGGTCGGCCGAGCCGTCGCCGAACACGGTGGTCATCTCGACGCTGGCGTCCTTCCAGACGAAGGCGCCGGCTTCGGCGACGGCGCTCTCGCCCGGATCCAGCTCGATCTCGACGAACTGCAGATCCTCGCCCTTGATCTCGAAGTCGATGTCGTCGGCGACGCCGGCGCTGCGCTGATGGCTCCAGGGGCTGGGGGGCATGGCGATCTCCTCGTTTTCGGACCTCCGTTCTAGCGAAATCGCGTCTGTGGCGCCAATGACACATCTATAACTTGACGTCGCGCGCCGAGCGGCGGTCAAGTCGCTCTGCGGCTTTGGTCAGACCATCTGGCGCCCAGCGCCGGAACAGGGACTCTCCAGAACATCCTGGATTTAATGCATTTTTCTGGCCGTTCCCGCGAGGAACGCCGGAACGTAACGCCCGCTTCGCGCCTGAGCGCGGTTGCTAATCCGCATCCCAAGGTTTGGCCTGACCAGGTGGTCACCAGCATTCCTTAAGTGGCATTACCAATTATTGACAACGTTCCCAACTGGTCGGATAAGTGAGTTCAGGGCGCCAGGTCAGTGCGCCGGGGGAGGCTTTTCCATGATCCAAGCTCACAAGACCTTCGTTCTCCGCGCCGCGCTGATGGCGTCTTGCGCCGCTCTGGCGATCGGGGCGTCCGCCCAAGCTCAGACATCCGCGCCTTCGGAGAAGGCCGACACCCAGACCGTCGATACGGTCGTGGTCACCGGTTTCCGGCAAGCCTACGCCAACGCCATCTCGACCAAGCGCGAGACGCTGGAAATCTCGGACGGCATCTCGTCGGACGGCCTGGGCCGCTTCCCCGACCTGAACGTCGGCGAGGCGATCCAGCGCATTCCGGGCATCCAGATCAACCGCGAGGCCGACAGCCGCAACGCCACCATCAGCCTGCGCGGCCTGCCCGGCACCTTCGCGCGCACCACGCTGAACGGCGGCGCCTTCGCCGATCCGATCCTGAACGGTTCGACCCCGCTGGGCGCCTTCAACTCGGACATCTTCACGGCGATCAACGTGATCAAGTCGCCGTCCGCCTCGAACCTGGCCGGCGGCCTGTCGGGCAATATCGACCTGCGCATCAACCCGGCGCTGGCGCGCAAGGACGGCGGTTTCGCCAAGCTGTCCTATGAGTACAATTCCCTCGGCAAGCTCGGCAGCCCGCTGACCTCGATCGGCTACAACAAGCACCTCACCGACGACTTCGCCGTGTTTGGCGTGGTGGCCTGGAAGGACGAGAAGTTCCGCCGCGACTCGATCACGGTGAACTCGTGGGGCAACAGGCTGGGCGCGATCCAGGTCGGCAACCAGGCCGCCGCCGGCTCGAACCCGGTCTACGACGCCCTGATCGCGGCCAATCCGGGCGGCGTCTACTACCCCAGCCAGACCCGCCAGCTCGTCAAGTTCAATCGCGGCACGACGCTTTCGGCCTCCACCGGTTTCGAGTGGCGGATCAACGACGCCTGGAAGTTCGGCGCCAACGCCTTCATCACCAAGCGGAACCTGAAGGACGCCACCAACAACCTGCTCTATATCGACGCGGGTCCCGGCAACGGCACCAATACGGCCCTGGCCGCCACCTCGGCCGTCGCCAAGATCACCGATATCGGCACGCCCTATATCGTGCACACGCCGAACGGCGACCGCGCCTATATCAACAAGTTCTCGGCCGCGAACATCAACACCTTCGACTCGGTGCGCTCGGAACCGGCGAAGAACCAGACCTGGGCCATCAACCCGACCCTGGAATTCAAGAACGACGAATGGAAGGCCACGGCCAACCTGACGATCTCCAAGGCCCAGGCCCAGGCCAACCAGATCGAGTTCGACGTCGTCCAGAACCCCTATCGCAACCTGGGCCCCGCCGGCCTGAACGGCATCACCGCGGCGGTCAGCCTGGGCGGGACGGACCTGTCGAACTACACGGCCGTGCTGACCACGCCGCACGCCACCCACCTTCCGACCGGCGGCTTCGTCATTCCCGCCACGGCGACGGCCACCACCCAGGCCGGCGCGGTGATGCCGGGCCAGGCGGCCACGGTCGCCGGCGACAAGTTCGGCATCACGGGCACCAGCGGCAACGCCGACAACGTGCTGGACGCCTTCCAGCTGGACTTCGACCGCTCGCTGGACGTCTCGATCTTCGCGAACCTGCAGTTCGGCGGCCGCGCCGAGCACAACAAGTTCACGTCGAGCGGCTCGCGCAACAGCGCCCTGGGCGCCAACACCCAGAACATCACGCCGGACATGGCCGCGCCGCTGAGCTACGCCAGCGACTTCTTCGGCGGCAAGGCGGCCGGCGCCACGTCGAACTGGATGAACGTCGACATCGACCGGATCCTGAAGACGATCACGCCGGTCAACACCAACCTGCGCACCGCGACCAATCCGAACGGCCTGCCCGACCAGTTCCTGCTGGGCGCGCCCGGCGTGTTCCTGACGCCCTACGGCGTGGTCAACAACTACACGGACGGCAACTACTGGAACAACAACTTCAGCAATCAGAACGACGTCTACTCGGCCTATCTGACGGCGAAGTTCAAGACCGAGCTCTTCAACGTTCCGGTCCGCGGCACCGTGGGCACGCGCTACGAAAGCACCAAGCAGAAGATCGTGGCGCTGAACTGCAAGAACTGCACGACGGCGCTTTCCAGCCAAGCCGGCGCGATCAACCACTCGCTGACGACCTCGACGCGCAAGAACAGCTTCAACTACTGGCTGCCGTCGGCGATCGTGGTGGCCGACCTGCGCAACGACCTGGTGCTCCGCGCCGCGGCCTACCGCACCTATGTCCGTCCGCAGCCGCGCGACAACGTGCCGACCACCTTCGTCCAGGTGCCGGTCGACGTGAACCCGCCGACCGATCCGGTCTATACGGTCACGCTGGGGGCGACGGACATCAAGCCGTACACCGCCAACAGCTACGACCTGTCGCTGGAGTGGTATAACCGTCCGGGCGGCCTGATCTCGGTCGCCGCCTACCGCAAGGACATCCAGGGCTATATCGGCCCGATCACCGACCAGTCGGTGCTGTGCCCGGCCAGCGGCAAGATCGACGGCCTCGACGTCGACCTCGGCACGCTGACGATCGACAATTCCGGCGGCACGCCCAAGTGCATCAGCTCGAACAAGTTCGTCGGCGCCGGCGGCGTGTTGAAGAACGCGCAGGTCAACATCAGCGGCAAGACCAACCAGAACCCGATGAAGGTCACGGGCTTCGAGTTCAACATCCAGCAGAACTTCGACTTCCTGCCGGGCTTCTGGAAGAACTTCGGCGGCGCGTTCAACTACTCGTACACGAAGATCGACGGCAAGGACACGGCGGGCAACGCCATCACCCTGCCCAGCGTCTCGAAGAACAACCTGAACGTCATCGGCTATTACGAAGCCAAGTGGGGCGGCATCCGCCTGGTCTACAACTGGCGTGACAAGTACGACCTGGCGGCCGGCAACTCGTTCGTCGGCGACGCCCGGACGGTCAAGGCCCGCAGCCAGCTGGACGCCTCGGCCTCGTACAAGCTGACGGAAACCATGACGGTCTCGGTCGACGCCTTCAACCTGACCGACGCCACCCGTTCGGAGTACGAGAACGATCCGATGCTGCCGCGTCGCATCGACTATGACGGCCGCACCTATCAGGTGACCCTGCGCGCCAAGTTCTAGGCGCGGTTCATACCCCCTCCCCTGCGGGGCCGGAGCCAAGGCTTCGGCCCCTTTTTCTTGCGGACTATCCCTTCAGCGACCTCAGCGCCTGTTCGTGGGCATAGGCGGCGATATCCATCAGCGCCGCGTCCAGCGCCGTACGCACGGCGTCCAGGCTTTCCTGGCCCGTCTCGCAGCGCTCGCAGACCTCGCCCAGCGCAAAGGCCCCCACGCCGCGCGCCGCGCCCTTGACCGTGTGGACCGCGTCCCTCCAGCCGGGATGGCCGGGATCCAGCATCGGAGTCCACAGCGCGGCCTGCTCGCGGAACAGCGCCAGCACCTCGTCGACGACCCCGGAATCGCCGGCCGCGAACCCTTCCAGATAGGCGAAATCCACGGCGCCGCTGATATCTCGTCTAGCCATGAAAAAAGCGCTTGCGCTCCCAAAATCATTGCGTATGTTCCGCGCCTCGCCGCCGGGGCTCGCAAGTGCTTCGGAACCGCGAATGGGTGTATAGCTCAGTTGGTAGAGCAGCTGACTCTTAATCAGCGGGTCCAAGGTTCGAATCCTTGTACACCCACCATTCTCTAATATTTTCCGGGTTCTAGCGATTTCCCCCTCGGGGGACTTGCCTGCGGCGGAACGCGTTTTCGCGGGCGGTCCGCCGCCATCCGCGCCGTCCCCGCGCGGCCCCTTCCCACGAAAGCGCTTGAGGCCTCGGCGGGCTCTATCTAACAAGTGTTTGATAGGGATCGATGGAGCCAGCCATGACCGCCGCCTACCTCTGTGACGGGATCCGCACCCCGATCGGTCGATACGGCGGAGCGCTGGCCAAGGTGCGGGCCGACGACCTGGCGGCGATCCCGCTGAAGGCCCTGGCCGCGCGCAACGCCGGCCTCGATCTCGGCGCCGTCGACGAGGTCGTGCTGGGCTGCGCCAACCAGGCCGGCGAGGACAATCGCAACGTGGCCCGCATGGCGCTGCTGCTGGCCGGCTATCCGGTGTCCGTGCCCGGCGTGACGGTCAACAGGCTTTGCGCCTCGGGCCTGGAGGCCGTCGGCTACGCCGCTCGGGCGATCCTGTCGGGCCAAAACGACCTCGTCATCGCCGGCGGCGTCGAGAGCATGAGCCGCGCCCCGTTCGTGATGGGCAAGGCCGACAGCGCCTTCTCGCGCAACGCCGAGATCTTCGACACCACGATCGGCTGGCGGTTCGTCAATCCCGCCATGCGCAAGGCCTATGGCGTAGACTCCATGCCCGAGACCGCCGAGAACGTCGCGGCCGACTACGGCGTCAGCCGCGAGGACCAGGACGCCTTCGCCCTGCGCAGCCAGCAGCGGGCGGCGGCCGCGCAAGGCTCCGGCTTCCTGGCGGGCGAGATCACGCCGGTCGAGATCCCCGGCAAGGCCGGCCCCACGATCGTCGACCGCGACGAGCATCCGCGCGAGACGACGCTGGAGGCCCTGGCCAAGCTCAAGCCCGTGGTCCACGAGGGCGGGACGGTCACGGCCGGCAACGCCTCGGGCGTCAATGACGGGGCGGTGGCCCTGATCGTGGCCTCGGAAGACGCCGTCAAGCGCCACGGGCTGACGCCTCGCGCGCGGATAACCGGTTACGCCACGGCCGGCGTCGAGCCGCGGGTCATGGGTATCGGACCGGTCCCCGCTGTCCAGAAGCTGCTGGCCAAAACCGGCCTGTCGATCGGCGACTTCGACGTCGTCGAACTGAACGAGGCCTTCGCCGCTCAAGGGCTCGCGGTCCTGCGCCAGTTGGGTCTGCCCGACGACGGGGCGCACGTGAACGCCAACGGCGGCGCGATCGCGCTCGGCCATCCGCTCGGCACCTCGGGCGCGCGGCTGGTGCTGACGGCGCTGCGGCAGCTGGAGGCCACCGGCGGCAAGCGCGGCCTGGCCACCCTCTGCATCGGCGTCGGCCAGGGCGCGGCGCTGGCGTTCGAGCGCGTCTAGTGTCGCTGGCCGATCCGGAGCTGATCGAAGCGCTGCGCCAGACGGTGCGGGCCCTCTGTCGCGACTTCCCGCCGGCCTATTGGCGCGCCCTGGATGGCGAGAAGGCCTATCCGACCGACTTCGTGGCGGCGATGACCAAGGCCGGTCTGCTGGGCGTGCTGATCCCCGAATCCTATGGCGGCGGCGGCCTCGGCCTGACCGCGGCGGCGGCGATCCTGGAGGAGGTCCACGCCAGCGGCGGCAACGCCGCGGCGCTGCACGCCCAGATGTACACCATGGGCACGGTCCTGCGGCACGGCTCGCCGGCGCAGAAGGAAGCCTGGCTGCCGCAGATCGCCGACGGCTCGATCCGCTTGCAGGCCTTCGGTGTCACCGAGCCCACGGCCGGCACCGACACCACGTCGATCTCGACCTTCGCCCGCCGCGAGGGGGATGCCTACGTCGTCAACGGCCAGAAGGTCTGGACCAGCCGCGCCGAGCACTCGGACCTGATGGTCCTGCTGGCCCGCACGACGCCCAAGGACCAGGTCGCGCGCAAGAGCGACGGGCTGTCGGTCTTTCTGGTCGACATGCGCGAGGCCAAGGGGCGCGGCCTGACGATCAAGCCGATCGCCACCATGCTGAACCACGCCACGACCGAGGTGTTCTTCGACAACCTCGTCATCCCCGCCGACAGCCTGATCGGCGAGGAAGGCAAGGGCTTCCGCTACATCCTGGACGGCATGAACGCCGAGCGGATCCTGATCGGGGCGGAATGCCTGGGCGACGCGGCCTGGCTGATCGGCAAGGCGCGCGACTACGCCAATGGCCGCGTGGTGTTCGGGCGGCCGATCGGCCAGAACCAGGGCGTGCAGTTCCCGATCGCCCGCGCCTACGCCCAGACCCACGCCGCGCGGCTGACGATCCATGACGCCGCCGCCCGCTACGATCGCGGCGAGCCCTGCGGCGAGCAGGCCAATATAGGCAAGATGCTGGCCTCGGAGGCCTCGTGGGCCGCCGCCGACATGTGCCTGCAGACCCACGGCGGCTTCGGCTTCGCCGAGGAGTACGACATCGAGCGCAAGTTCCGCGAGACGCGGCTCTATCAGGTGGCCCCGATCTCGACGAACCTGATCCTGGCCTATGTGGCCGAGCACGTGCTGGGCCTGCCGAGGTCCTATTGATGGACGGTTGGGTCGGGCGTCAGCGGAGACGGACAGCCGTCCTGGCGGAGACCGACCTGGCGCGGCTGGCGGCGGTGCTCGACCGGCCAACCCCGTCGGAGGTCCCGCCGGCGTGGCACTGGGCGTGCCTCGCCGAGCCCGTGGCCCGCGCCGACCTGGGTCCCGACGGCCACCCGCGACGCGGCCTCTTCCTGCCGCCGATCGAAGCCCCCCGGCGAATGTTCGCGGCCGCCGAGATGCGGTTCCTCGGCCCCCTGCGCCCCGGCCAGGACACCGAGCTCATCGAGACGATCGCGGGCGTCGAGGAAAAGGCCGGCGCCAGCGGGCCGCTGACCTTCGTGACGCTGGAGCGCGTCTATAGCCAGGCCGGCGCGGCTCGGGTGACCGAACGCCAGACGATCGTCTACACCGCCGCCCCGCCCGCGCCTCGGGCGCCCGACGGCGAAGCCCCGCCCGCCGCCGACTGGAGCGTCGAGACCGCGACCGATCCGGTGCTGCTCTTCGCCTTCTCGGCGGCGACCGCCAATAGCCACCGCATCCACTACGACCTCGACCATGCGACGAAGATCGAGGGCTATCCGGGTCTGGTCGTGCACGGGCCGCTGATCGCGCTGCTGCTGCTCGGGGCCATGCCGGCAAGGCCGCTGACGGGCTTCTCGTTCCGGGCTCTCAAGCCCGCCTTCGCGGACGAGACGATCACCGCGCGGGGGCGGATGGTCAACGGCGGCGCCGAGCTCTGGGCGGAGGCCGGCGGCGCGGTGCTGATGAGGGCGCGCGCGACGTTTTAGAGCGTGATAGCCGAAAGTGTGCGCGGTTTCGGCGGCGAGCACGCTCTAAATGTTAGAAAGCGAGCCTGTTTATCTGTTTCGAATGATCCATTCGAAACAGACAGGCTCTAGCGCCCCTTATTCCTCCAGGGTCGAGGTATCGAAGCCGTGATACAGCGACAGGAACCGGAACGGATGACCGGGTACATACTCGCTGAACATCACGTTGTTGATGTCGCTGAACGTATCGAAAGTGCCGATCCGCGCGTCGGGCGCATGGAGGGCCAGATGATATCGGGCCAGGTTCAGAGCGACCTGGTCGATCCAGCGGGTGACGCGCTCGCGGCTTAGGCGGTCGTCGAGATAGGCCCGCAGCCAGCGCAACAGGACCGCCGTGGCCGGGGTGGGCCGGGCCAGCAGCAGATTGGCCGTGATGCGCGAGCCGGCCTGATAGTTGCGGTCGTTCTCGTTGAGCACCAGATCGGCGTCGCGCCACTGGTCCAGCAGGTCGGCGACGCCACGCTGCAGCAAGAGGTCGATGTCGGACACGAACACCGGCCGCCCCAGCAGGTCGAGCAGCGCGCCCAGGCGCTGGAATCGCACCGACTGGTAGTGGGCGACGGGGATGGCGATCAGGCCCTTCGGCGGCGCCTCGAAGCACTTCGTGGTGACGCCGGCGGCGTCGAACCGGTCCCCGGTGAAGACCACGCGCGGATCGTCGATCCGCACCGTCGCCGCCGCCTCGGCCAGGCGCTCGGCCCCGCCGATGACGTGGATCACCACCAGGAACGGCACGTCGCCGTGCTTGATCACCGACAGGGCCAGCCAGCGGGCATAGAGCTCGACATAGCGCGCGTCGGCGGCGGCGAAGAACACCGCCTGGACGCCGAGGGCGTCGGCATGCGCCTTCAGGCCTTCCTCGTCGAGGGTCCGGCCGTCGCCAGTCAGGAAAACCCGCGGACCGTCATCGACGGCCGGCGGCGTGGGCGCGCCGAGCCTGGCGTTCGTCAGGGCGTCCATCACGACGCCGTAATGCACCACCCAGTCGTTCCACTCGTCGCTGGGCGACCGAACGTCCATCGCCCCGGCCTCGGCCAGCAGGGTCTCGAACAGCGCCAGCCGCTCTTGGGTCGGGGGCTGGCAGAGGATCAGGCTGACGGCGTCGTGGTAGTATTTCATCCGCCCCAGCGGATGCAGGCCCGCGCTCGGGTCGCGCGCCTTGTCGATGGCCTCGGCCAGTTCGGCCGCGATGTCGATCTCAGGTTCCGGCGGGGCGACGTAGGCGCCGCCAAAGAACCCGGTGAGCAGGCGCGTCAGGTCCGGGCTGGGCGGCAAGGCGCCCTCCCCGCCCAGGATCTCGAAGGCCAGCCCGCCCCGCCAGCCGACCTGCAATTCGAACCGCTCGGGCGCCTGCTCCCAGGCCGCCTCGTCGGGCAAGGTCAGGTGCTCGACCTGCGGCGTCTTCGGCGCCAGCACGAGGGCTTCGTCCCGGTGGTCCGCGCCCCAGCGGTGATGGGCGAAGCCGCGATGGGCGCCCTCCAGCCGCAGCATCTCCAGATAGCGTGACGGCGTGGTGATCCAGCCCGCCTCGGCCAATAGCGGCAGGCGCTCCAGCAGCACCGACGGCCGCGCCAGGGTCTGCACGACGTGCGGCGCGACGACATAGTCGAACCGTCCCTCGCGGCCCACCCGGGCGAGCAGGGGGCGATAGGTCTCGGGATCGCAAAGGTCGGCGTCGGGCCCGCCCAGGACCGCGTCGCGCAGATCCTCGGGCCAGCCCGGCGGACCGCCGCCGATCAGCAGCACGCGGCAGGCGGGGTTCTGGCTCTTGCGCTTGCGCAGGTGCTGGACGATGCCGCCCAGGTCGTGCAGCGGCGCCAGCCGTCCCAACTGCGAGGGCCGCGCCGAGCGGCGCTTGAACAGCAGGTCCATCTGCAGGACGCCGTCTTCTCGCACCTCCGGCAGGCGGTGAATCTCGGTGATCGCCGCCGGCGCGAAGCCCATGGCCGACAGCTCGCTCAGGACCGCCTCGGCCTGGGGCGCGCCGACGTTGAACTCGACGAGCGAGATCTCGACCAGGATGTAGTCGGCCTGGCGCAGCACGGCCTGGCCGCCGCGCAGGATGTCCAGCTCCGAGCCCTGGGTGTCGATCTTGACGAAGTCGAAGCGGCGGCCGGCGAACAGATCGTCGATCCGCGCCGTCGGCACCGTGCGCCGCGTGACCAATTCGTCGCTGAAATAGTCGGAGTTCTCGCGATAGAGCGAGGCGCCGGTCGAGACCAGCCAGCCTTCGCTCAGAAACAGCTCGGCCTCGCCGTTGACGTCCGAGGCGGCCAGCATGTGGCGCTCGTAGGGCAGCTTGGCGAGCTCGGGTTCGCAGTACGGGTTGGGCTCGATCAGCGTCGGGACGCAGTCGGGGAAGACCTGCAGGAACCCGTGGGTGAAGCCGCCGCCGTTGGCCCCGATGTCCAGCAGGGTGCGGGGCCCGTAGCCGTCGAGCCTCAGCGCCTCCAGCTGCGGACGATTCACGCCGCGCCGCCTTGCCACAGACGCCCGTCGGCCGGGATCGCCTTGACCTGATGCCGGCGCGCCAGTTCCCGCAGATAGAGCGCGTGCAGGTCGGGCTCGCCCTGCATCTCGCGATCGTCGCGGTCCAGGGCGACGCCGATCTCCAGATAGGTCTGGAGGTTGGCGAGGTTCGGCCGGGGCCGCCGGCCGGCCTGATGCTCGGCGATCATCTCGGCGTAGAGATCCTCCAGCTTGCCCGCCAGGAGGTCCATGTCGAACAGGACGCAGGTGTCGCGCTGGGCCTCAAGCTTGGCCCGCAGCGCCTGGGCGCGGGCGCGGTCGGCCCCGATCTCGACGGCCGTCTCGACATAGGCTCGGGCGCTGTCGACCACCAGCTCGGGCAACCCGGCGCTACGCACCAGGCTGCCGCAGACGCGAGAGGCGAAGCTGCGCCCGGGCCAGGTCAGCACCGGCACGCCCATCCACAGCGCGTCGGAAGCCGTGGTGTGGGCGCCGTAGGGCGTGGTGTCGAGGAACAGGTCCGCCAGGCGATAGCGCGCCAGATGGATGGCGTTCTGCAGCTTCGGCGCGAAAACCAGCCGCATGCGGTCGACGCCCCGCGCCTCGGCCGCGTCGCGCAGGCGGGCGTTGGTCTCGGGATTGTTGTCCAGCAGCCAGAGCACGCTGCCTGGCGTGCGCTTCAGGATCTCCATCCAGCGGTCGAAGACGTGCGGCGTGATCTTCTGCGTGCCGTTGAAGCAGCAGAACACGAAGCCGTCCTCGGGAAGGCCCGCCTCGGCTCGGCTCGGCGCGGTCTCGGCCACCTTGCGGCGGCGATCGTTGGGTTGGTAGCAGGGCAGCCGCCGCACGGCCTCGGAATAGTAGAGCTCCATGTCCTCCGGAATGATCCAGGGATCGGCGATGATGTAGTGGTGATAGTCGCTGCCCATCGAGCCCGGATAGCCCAGCCAGTTGACCAGGATCGGCGCGGGGCGGCGCGCGAACACCGCGGTGCGGGCGTCGCGGGTGTGTCCGTTGACGTCGACCAGGATGTCGATGCCGTCGTCGACGATGCGCTGCACGGCCTCATCGTCCGACATCGGACGAATGTCGGTGAAGTGCTCCACCGCCGCCCGGATACGAGTGTTCAGGCCGTCGCTGGATTCCGGTCCGCAGTAATAGGCGAAGACCTCGACCTTGGACTTGTCGTGCACCTCGAAGAGCTCGGCCATCAGATAGCCGACGGCGTGGTCGCGCAGGTCGGACGAGATGTAGCCGATGCGCGGCCGGCGGCCGGCGAGGTCGATCGGCGCGTCGCGGCGGTCGGCGCGGATCTGTTCGGGCGTGACCTTGGCCTCGCGTTCGATGAAGGCCGCGCCGGCGGCCAGATGCAGCAGCGGATCGTCGGCATAGGCGGCGATCGACAGCGGATTGACCCCGCGCAACAGGGTTTCGCGGCTCAGGCGCTCGTTGGGCTGCAAGGCCGGCCACTTGCACTGCGCCAGGCGGTTGGCCACCAGCTGGCCGACCACGTCCATCGCCTGGGGCTCGAGGTCCGCAGCGCGTTGCAGGGCGATCTCGGCGCGGGCCGGCTGGTGCATCTCGCCCAGCAGGCGGGCGATCTGCTTGAGGCACGTGAAGGCGTAGCCCACCCCGACGCCGCTGGCGACGACGCTGCGATTGGCGCCCGCCTCCCAGGTGGCGATCGCCTGCTCCTGCAAGCCGGCGCGCTCCTGCAAGCCGCCGAGATTGACATAGGCCGGCATGAAGTCGGGATTGATCGTCACGGCCTGTTCCAGCGAGGCGGCGGCGCCGGCGTTGTCGCCCAGGGCCGCCTGCAGGATCGAGCGATTGAACAGCGCCACGCAGAGCTGCGGATGCTCCGGGTTGAAGCGGATCCAGACCTTATAGGCCTGGTCGGCCAGGGCCGGCTGTCCGTCCTGCCCGAGCTGGGCGGCCACCGTAATGACGTCGGCCAGCGAGGCGCCCTCGGCGGTCAGCTTGCTGAGCAGATCCAGCGTGTCGATGTCGGCCATTGTCTTCCTGGAACCGATAGGCGCGCGTGAGGGCGGCGCGAGTCAGCGCGATGAGATGATGCCATGCGGAACTTGTCTCGACCAACGGCCGAGAGGCGGTCCGCCGCCCGCTTCGGCGGGCGGCGGGGCCAGGGGATCAGGTGACGTCCAGATAGGTGGCGATCTGGGCGTCGTTCAGGCTCTGCACCTGGGTGGTGGTCAGGGCGTTGGCCTGGGTGCTGGACATCTGCGCGATGTTGGTCGTCGACAGATAATCCAGCTGGGTCGTGGTCAGACCCGACAGCTGCGTCGCCTGCAGTCGGCCGATCTGGGTGGTCGTCAGCGTGTCGATCACCGTCGTCGACAGCGCGCCCAGCTGGGTGCTGGTCAGCGCCGCGAGCTGGGTGTCGGCCAGTTCGCCGACGTCGGTCGAGGTCAGCCCCTTCAGCTGCGTCGTCGTCAGGCCGCGGACCTGGGTGGTGGAAAGCGCCGCCACCTGGGTGCCGTTCAGCGCCGAGACGTTGCTCGCCGACAGCGACGCCAGTTGCAGGATGCTCAGCGCCGCGATCTGGGTGTCGGCGAACTGACCGATATCCGTGACCGTCAGGCTGGAGAGCTGGCTGGTGGTGATACCCTTCACCTGGGTGCTGCTCAACGCGCCGACCTGGGTCGCGTCGAGGGTCGAGAAGGCCGAGGCGGTCAGGGCGCCCACTTGGGTGGCGCTCAGCGCGTTCACCTGGGTGGTCGACAGCTGCGCCGCCTGGGTCGTGGCCAGGGCGCCGATCTGGGCGTTGGTCAGAGCGCCCACCTGGGTGTCGGCCAGTTCGCCGATGTCGGTGGTTGTCAGGCCCTTCACCTGATCGACGGTCAGGCCCTTGATCTGGGTCGCCGTCAGGGCGCCGACCTGGGTGGCGTCGAGCGCCGAGACGTTGGCCGCCGACAGCGCCGCCAGCTGGGTCGTGGCCAGGGCCGCGATGTGCGTGGTGGTCAGCTCGCCGATGTCGGTGGTCGTCAGGCCCTTCAGCTGATCGGCGGTCAGGCCCTTGATCTGGGTCGCGGTCAGGGCGCCGGTCTGGGTCGCGCTGAGCGACGAGAAGGCCGTCGCCGTCAGCGAACCGATCTGGGCGGCCGACAGGGCCGACAGCTGGGTCGTCGCCAGTTCGCCGATATCGGTCGTGGTCAGGCCCTTCAGCTGGCTGGTCGTCAGGCCCTTGACCTGCGTCTCGCTCAGCGCGCCCACCTGGGTGGCGTTCAGGTTCGAGAAGCCGGTCGCGGTCAGCGCGCCGAGCTGGGTCGAGGTCAGCGCCCCGACCTGGGTGTCGGCCAGGTCGCCGATATTGGTCGTGGTCAGGGCGGCCAGCTGGCTGGTCGTCAGGCCCTTGATCTGCGTCGTGTTCAACGCGCCGATCTGGGTCGCGTTCAGCACCGTGACGCCGGTGGTGGTCAACGCGCCGAGCTGGGTCGCGCTGAGACCGCCGATCTGGGTGGTCGACAGCTCCTGCACCTGGGTCGGGGCCAGGGCCGCGACCTGGGCCGCCGAGAGCGCGCCGACCTGGGTGGCCGAGAGCTCGTCGATGTCGGTGACCGACAGACCCTTCAGCTGCGTCGTCGACAGCGCCTGGATCTGGGTGTTCACCAGGGCCGAAACCTGGGTTTGGCTGAGCGCCGAGACGTTGGTGGCCGTCAGGTTCTTCAGCTGATCGGCCGTCAGGGCCTGGATCTGGGTCGCCGAGAACTCGCCGATATCCGTCACCGTCAGGCCCTTCACCTGATCGGCCGTCAGACCCTTGATCTGCGTCGCGTTGAGGATCGCCACCTGGGTCGTGCTCAGCGCCGAGAAGCCGGTCGCGGTCAGCTGACCCAGCTGGGTCGCGGTCAGCGCGCCGACCTGGGTGTCGGCGAGGTCGCCGATGTCGGTGACCGTCAGCGCCTTAAGCTGCGAGGCGGTCAGGCCCTTGATCTGGGTCGTGTTCAGAGCGGCGGTCTGGGTGGCGTCCAGGGCCGAGAAGGCCGTGGCCGTCAGCGCCCCCACCTGGGTGGAGGCCAGCGCGCCGATCTGGGTGTCGGCCAGTTCGCCGATATCCGTCGTGGTCAGGGCGCCGAGCTGAGCCGTGGTCAGGCCCTTGAGCTGAGTGGCGTTCAGCTGGCCGACCTGGGTGGCGTTCAGGGCCGAGAAGGCCGACGGCGTCAGGGCGCCGATCTGGGTCGCGCCCAGGGCCGCCAGCTGGGTCGTCGCCAGCTGCGCCGCCTGGGTCGTGGCCAGGGCGGTGATCTGAGAGGTCGTCAGCGCCGCCACCTGGGTGTCGGCCAGGTCGCCGATGTCGGTCGTCGTCAGACCCTTGAGCTGATCGTTGGTCAGGCTCTTGATCTGGGTCGCGGTCAGGGCGGCGCTTTGGGTCGCCGACAGCGCCGAGACGTTGGCGGAGGACAGGTTCTTGATCTGATCGGCGGTCAGGGCCGCGATCTGGGTGTCCGCCAACTCGCCGATGTCGGTGACCGTCAGGCCCTTCAGCTGATCGGTCGACAGGCCCTTGATCTGGGTGGTGTTCAAGGCCCCGACCTGGGTGGCGCTCAGGGCCGAGAAGCCCGTCGCGGTCAGCGCGCCGATCTGCGACGCCGTCAGGGCCGAGACCTGGGTCGTGGCCAGCTCGCCGATGTCGGTGACCGTCAGGCCCTTAAGCTGGCTGGTGGTGAGGCCCTTGATCTGGGTCTCGTTGATCGCCGCGACCTGGGTGCTGTTGAGGTTCGAGAAGTTGGTCGCCGTCAGCGCGCCCAGCTGGCTGGCCGCCAGGGCCGCGACCTGCGTATCCGCCAGATCGCCGACATTGGTGGTCGTCAGAGCGCCGAGCTGGCTGGTCGTCAGGCCCTTGATCTGCGTGGCGTTCAGCGCGCCGATCTGGGTGGCGTTCAGCGCGTTGACGTTGGTGGTGGTCAAGGCGCCGATCTGGGTCGAGGCCAGCCCGCCGATCTGGGTGACCGACAGCTCCTGCACCTGGGTCGAGGCCAGCGCCGTGATCTGAGCGGCGGTCAGGGCGCCGATCTGGGTGGCGTTGAGCTCATCGATGTCGGTGACCGACAGACCCTTGAGCTGGGTGGTCGACAGCGCCTGGATCTGGGTGTTGCTGAGCACCGCGACCTGGGTGTCGGCCAGGGCCGAGACGTTGGCGGCCGTCAGATTCTTCAGCTGATCGGCCGTCAAAGCCTGGATCTGGGTCGTCGAGAACTCGCCGATGTCGGTGGTCGTCAGGCCCTTCAGCTGGTCGGCCGAGATGCCCTTGATCTGGGTGGCGTTCAGCGTGGCCACCTGCGTGGCGCTGAGCGCCGAGAAGCCCGTCGCGGACAGCTGGCCCAGCTGGGTCGGCGTCAGGGCGCTGACCTGGGTGTCGGCCAGCTCGCCGATGTCGGTCGCGGTCAGGGCCTTCAGCTGCGTGGCCACCAGACCCTTGATCTGGGTCGAGTTCAGCGTCGCGACCTGGGTGCCTGTCAGGGCCGAGAAGCCCGTCGCGGTCAGCTGCCCAAGCTGCGTCGCCGTCAGGGCGGCCACCTGGGTGTCGGCCAGTTCACCGATGTCCGTGGTCGTCAGGGCGCCCAGCTGGCTGGCGGTGAGGCCCTTGAGCTGGGTGGCGTTGAGCGCGCCGACCTGGGTGGCGTTCCAGGCCGAGAACTTGGTCGCGCCGATCGCGCCGATCACCGTCGAGCTGAGGCCGCTGATCTGGGTCGTGTTCAGGTCCTGAACGTTCAGCGACGTGATCTGCGAAGCCGAGAGCGCGGCGATCTGGGTGTCCGCCAGTTCGCCGATGTCGGTCGTCGTCAGACCCGCGATCTGGGTGTTGGTCAGGCCCTTGATCTGGGTGACCGTCAGCGCCCCTTGCTGGGTGGCGTCCAGCGCCGAGATGTTCGTCGCGGTCAGGTTCTTGATCTGGTCGGCGCTGAGGGCGCCGATCTGGGTGGCCGACAGCTCGCCGACGTCCGTCGTCGTCAGGCTCTTCAGCTGATCGGTCGTCAGGCCCTTGACCTGGGTGGCGTTCAGCTGGCCGACCTGGGTGGCGTCGAGCGCCGAGAAGGCCGTCGCCGTCAGGGCCCCGAGCTGCGACGCGGCGAGCGCCGCCACCTGGGTGGTGGCCAGCTCGCCGATATCGGCGGCCGACAGGCCCTTCAGCTGGGTGGTGGTCAGGCCCTTGATCTGGGTCTCGTTGAGCGCGGCGACCTGCGTGCTGTTCAGCGACGAGAAGCCGGTGGCGGTCAGCTGGCCCAGCTGCGTCGCCGTCAGGGCCGCGACCTGGGTGTCGGCCAGATTGCCGATATTGGTCGTCGTCAGCGCGCTGAGCTGGCTGCCCGCCAGGCCCTTGATCTGGGTGGTGTTCAGCGCGCCGATCTGGGTGGCGTTCAGGACCGTGACATTGGTCGAGGTCAGGGCGCCGATCTGGGTCGCCGTGAGGCCGCCGATCTGGGTAGTAGACAGCTCCTGCATCTGGGTCGAGGCCAGGGCCGTGACCTGAGCCGCCGAGAGGGCGCCGATCTGGGTCGCCGACAGCTCGTCGATGTCGGTGGTCGTCAGGCCCTTAAGCTGGGTCGTCGACAGCGCCTGGACCTGGCTGCTGTTCAGCGCCGAGATCTGGGTCTGGCTCAGCGCCGAGACGTTGGTGGCCGACAGGTTCTTGATCTGGTCGGCGGTGAGGGCCGCGACCTGGGTGTCGGCCAGCTCGCCGATGTCGGTGACCGTCAGGCCTCGCAGCTGGTCAGCGTTCAGGCCCTTGATCTGGGTGGCGTTCAGCGTCGCCACCTGGGTGGCGTTCAGCGCCGAGAAGCCGGTCGCGGTCAGCTGGCTCAGCTGCGTCGCCGACAGCGCCCCGACCTGGGTGTCGGCAAGCTCGCCGATATCGGTGACCGTCAGACCCTTCAGCTGCGCGGCCGTCAGGCCCTTGACCTGGGTCTGGCTGAGCGCGGCCGTCTGGGTGGCGTCCAGGGCCGAGAAGGCGGTGGCGGTGAGGGCCGCGACCTGGGTCGAGGCCAGGGCCGAGACCTGGGTCGTCGCCAGCTCGCCGATGTCGGTCGCCGTCAAGGCGCCCAGTTGGGCCGCGGTCAGACCCTTGATCTGGGTCTCGTTCAGCGCCCCGACCTGGGTGGCGTCCAGCGCCGAGAAGTTGGTCGCCGTCAGGGCGCCGATCTGCGAGGCGCTGAGGGCGCTGAGCTGGGTCGTCGACAGGCTCTTGACGTTGGTCACGTTGAGGCCGGCGATCTGCGAGGTCGCCAGGGCCGCCACCTGGGTGTCGGCCAGTTCGCCGATGTCGGTGGAGGTCAGACCCTGCAGCTGCTGGGTCGTCAGGCCCTTGATCTGGGTGGTGGTCAGGGCGGCCGCCTGGGTCGACGACAGCGCCGAGACGTTGGTGGCCGACAGGTTCTTGATCTGATCGGCGCTGAGAGCGGCCACCTGGGTGTCGGCCAGCTCGCCGATGTCGGTGACGGTCAGGCCCTTCAGCTGATCGGTCGTCAGACCCTTGATCTGGGTCGTGGTCAGCGCGCCCGTCTGGGTCGCGGTGAGGGCCGAGAGGCCGGTCGGCGTCAGCGCGCCGATCTGAGCGGCCGACAGGGCCGAGACCTGGGTGGTCGCCAGCTCGCCGACGTCGGTGACGGTCAGGCCCTTCAGTTGGGTGGTCGTCAGGCCCTTGACCTGGGTCTCGTTCAGCGCGGCCACCTGGGTGCCGTTCAGCGTCGAGAAGCCGGTCGCGGTCAGCTGGCCCAGTTGGGTCGAGGTCAGCGCCGCCACCTGGGTGTCGGCCAGATTGCCGATATTGGTGGCGGTCAGGGCGGCCAGCTGGCTGCCGTTCAGGCCCTTGATCTGCGTCGTGTTCAGCGCGCCGATCTGGGTGGCGTCGAGCTGGGTGATGTTGGTCGCGGTGATGGCCGCGATCTGGGTCGAGCTGAGGCCGCCGATCTGGGTCGTCGACAGCTGCTGCACCTGGGTGTTGGCCAGGGCGCCGAGCTGGGCGGCGGTCAGACCGCCGATCTGGGTCGCCGACAGTTCGCCGATGTCGGTGGTCGTCAGGCCCTTCAGCTGGGTCGTGGTCAGCGCGGCGATCTGGGTGGCGCCCAGCGTGGCGACCTGCGTCTGGCTGAGCGCCGAGACGTTGGCCGCGGACAGGTTCTTGATCTGGTCGGCGCTGAGCGCCGCGACCTGCGTGTCGGCCAGCTCGCCGATGTCGGTGACCGTCAGCCCCTTCAGCTGATCGCCCGTCAGGCCCTTGATCTGGGTCGTGTTGAGCGCGGCGACTTGCGTGGCGCTGAGGGCCGAGATGTTGGTGGCGGTGACGGCGCTCAGCTGCGACGTGGTCAGGGCCGCGACCTGGGTGTCGGCCAGTTCGCCGACGTCGGTGGCCGTCAGGGCCTTCAGCTGGTTGGCGGCCAGGCCCTTGATCTGGGTCGTGTTCAGCGTGGCGATCTGGGTCGCGTTCAGCGCCGAGAAGGCCGTGGCGCTCAGGGCGCCCAGCTGAGTGGCGCTCAGGGCCGCGACCTGGGTGTCGGCCAGCTCGCCGACGTCGGTGGCGGTCAGGGCGCCGAGTTGGGCGGTCGTCAGGCCCTTGATCTGGGTCTCGTTCAGCGCGCCCACCTGGGTGGCGTTCAGCGCCGAGAAGTTGGACGCGCCAAGCGCGGCGACCTGGGTGGCGGCCAGCACCGACAGCTGGGTGGTCGCCAGTTGCTGGACCTGGGTCGTGGCCAGGGCGCCGAGCTGCGAGGTGCTCAGCGCGGCGACCTGGGTGTCGGCGAACTCGCCGATGTCGGTGGTCGTCAGACCCTTGAGCTGGTCGGTCGTGATGCCCTTGATCTGGGTGGCCGACAGCGCCGCGGTCTGGGTGGCGCTCAGCGCCGAAAGGTTCGTCGGGGTCAGGGCGCCGAGCTGCGACGAGGTCAGGGCGGCGACCTGGGTCGCGGCCAGTTCGCCGATGTCGGTGGTCGTCAGGGCCTTCAGCTGGGTGGTGGCCAGCGCCGCGATCTGCGTGCTGTTCAGCGCCGCGACCTGGGTGCTGCTCAGCGCCGACAGCGCCGACGCGCTCAGGGCGGCCAGGCGCTCGCCCGACAGGGCCGCGACCTGCGTCCCGGCCAGCTCGCCGATGTCGGTGACGGAGAGCCCCTTAACCTGGGACGCCGTCAGCCCCTTGATCTGGGTCTCGTTCAGGGTGGCGACCTGGGTGTCGACCAGCCCCGAGAAATTGGTCGCCGACAGCGCGCCGATCTGGGTCGAGCTGAGGACGGCGATGTGCGAGGTGTCGAGCGCGGCCAGTTGGGTGGACGTCAGCGCCGAGACCTGCTGGGTCGAAAGCTGGGTCAGCTGGGTGACGTCGAAGGTCACCGAGGTGGCGAACTTCGGGATCTGGGTGGCGGTGAGCGCCTTGACCTGGGTCGTGCTGAGCGCGGCGACCTGGGTGTCGGCCAGCGCGCCGATGCCCGTCGCGCTGATCGCGGCGATCTGCGTCCCGTTCAGCGACTGGATGTCCGTCGTCGTCAGGCCCTGGATGGCCGTGACGGACAGATTCGAGATCTGCGCGGCGGAAAGACTCGAGATCGTCATTCATCCATCCTTGCTGATGGACGCGGCCCAACGCGCGTCCTGAGCAAACGAGGAGACGCCCCCTACGCAAGCGCCCCAAATCAGCCACACCCCGGCCAGATGGCAGTAACCATATTTCGTTTCCAAGTCCTTTCAACGAGACATGCCGACGCAGCGCTGAACTTGCCTTCCGACCTCGTCGCAAATGGTTCACGCGGATGGGTAAGGGTCGCGGCAAAGCCTTACAGGACAAGGCGATAGCCTGAACCTGATTCGACGGCGCGCTCTTCTTGACGCCGTTGCTTTTGCTTATCGCGAACTTAAGATCGGGGCCTCGACAGGCCGCGATCGCCACGTTCGGGCCGCAATTCCTAACGCCAACGATTCGGGGTCAGGCCTGCCCTGGGGGCAAGAGCTCGAAGCTGGCGGCAAGGCCGTCCACGGAGGAGTTCGCGACCCACAGGTCGAACATGCCCGGTTCGGCGAGCCAGTAATCGTTGTCGCCGACGAACATCAGGTTCTCGCGCCTCAGGTCGAAGCGGACCTCGCGGTCGGCGCCGGGCGCCAGGGCGACGCGCTGGAAGCCCTTCAGTTCGCGCACGGGCCGGGTGCGGCTGGCGACCCGATCGCGGATATAGAGCTGGACGACGTGTTCGCCGTGGGTCTGGCCGGTGTTCCGCGCCTTGGCGGTGATCCGCAGCGTATCGTTCCAGCCGAGCCGCGCGGTCGACAGCTTCAGGTCCGAGAGAACGAAGCCGGCATAGCCCAGCCCGTATCCGAACGGATAGAGCGCGTCGTTGCGGATCGACCGCCAGCGGGCCTTGTATTCCTGGGCGTTGGGATCGGCGGGCGCCGGGCGGCCAGTGGTGCGGCCATTGTAGAAGAACGGCTCCTGCCCGCTGTCGATCGGGAAGCTGACCGGCAGGCGTCCCGACGGATTGACCGTTCCGAACACGACGTCGGCCACGGCGTTGCCCATCTCGCTGCCCAGGAACCAGGTCGCGAGAATGGCCGGCGCGTCGCGCACGACGCCCTCAAGCTGCAGCGCGCGTCCGTGGCGCAGCAGGACGACGACGGGCTTGCCCGCGGCAGCGACGGCTTCGGCCAGGCGCATCTGCACCGGCGGGATGCGGAGGTCGGTGCGCGACTTGGCCTCGCCGGTCATGTCCTGGCCCTCGCCGACCGCCAGCAGGACGACGTCGGCGGCCTGGGCGGCGGCGACAGCGCGCTCGAAGCCGCCGGCCAGGGTGGTCTCGACCTCGCAGCCGCGCTCGACGATCAGGCTGCCCGGGTCGGCGAGTTGAGCGCGCAGGCCCGTCGCCAGGTCGACGTTCAGCCGGCGGTCCGCAAAGAAGCCGCCCCAGGCGCCCAGCACGTTGTCGCGATCGTCGGCGAACGGCCCGATCAGGGCGATGCGCTTGCCGGCCTTGGGCAGCGGCAGAAGACCCTTGTCGTTCTTCAGCAGCACGATCGAGCGGGCCCCGGCTTCGCGGCTCAGGGCGCGCGCGGCCGGCGTCGCGGTGCGCGCGCGTTCGGCGTCGGGGTCCAGGGAGCGGTAGGGATTGTCGAAGAGGCCGATGGCCTCCTTCAGCGCCCGCACGCGGCGCACGGCGGCGTCGACCGTGGCGATCGGCACGGCGCCGGACGCGACCAGCTCCGGAAGGTAGCGGACATAGAGCCCGCTCTGCATGCTGATATCGATCCCGGCCAGGATCGCCAGCCGCGCCGCGTCGCGGTCGTCGGCGGCGTAGCCGTGCGCCACCAGTTCCTGGTCGGCGGTGTAGTCGGAGATCACGACGCCCTTGAAGCCCCACTCGCCGCGCAGCACGTCGGTCAGCAGGCGCTTGTTGGCCGTGGCCGGCACCCCGTTCACGTCGTTGAAGGCCGACATCACCGTCATGGCCCCGGCGGCGAAGGCGGCCTGGAACGGCGGCAGGTGCACCTCGCGCAAGGTGGCTTCCGAGAGCTCGACGGAATTGTATTCCAGCCCGGCCGTCACCGCCCCATAGGCGGCGAAGTGCTTGGGCGTGGCCAGCATGCTGTCGTCGGCCTTCAGGTCTCGGCCCTGGAAGCCGCGCACGCGGGCGGCCGCCAGCACCTGGCCCAGATACGGATCCTCGCCGGCGCCCTCGGCGACCCGTCCCCAGCGCTGGTCCCGCGCGACGTCGACCATCGGCGCGAAGGTCCAGTGCAGACCCGAGGCCGAAGCCTCGCTGGCGGCGGCGCGGGCGGTGCGCTCGGCCAGGTGCGGATCGAAGCTGGCCGCCTCGGCCAGCGGGATCGGGAACACCGTGCGGAAGCCGTGGATCACGTCGGCGGCGAACAGCAGCGGGATCTTCAGGCGCGAGCCCTCGACCGCCGCCTTCTGGGTCTCCAGGGCCGCTTGGGCCCCCACCCCGTTCATCAGGACGCCGATCCGTCCGGCCTTGATCTCGGCGGTCAGGGTCTGGGCGTTGCGCAGATTGACCAGAGGGTTCATGTCGCCGACCGGCGGACGGATCATGTCGGCGAAGCACGACAGCTGGCCGGCCTTCTCCTCGATCGTCATCTCGGCGAGCAAGGCCTCGATCCGGCCGGAGGCGCGGGCGAAGGCCCGGGGCGTGGCGACCGCGAGCCCCGCGAGGGCGGCGGCGCCGGACAGGAAGGCGCGGCGGTTCGACCCGAGCGGGCCGCCGGTCGTCGTCTTCGAGGTCATGGAATCTCCCGGGGGGCGCGTCACAAGGCGCGCAAACTCGCCGCTAAAGCCTCCCGGCGCAACCGCGCTCGCCTATTCGGCCGCGTGCAGCACCGCTTCGATCGGCGCGCCGCCGGCGTTGTAGACCTCGAGGTCCAGGATCCCTTCGCGCTTGGCGACGATGGTCGGCACCAGCGCCTGGCCGGCGACGTTCACCGCCGTGCGGCCCATGTCGAGGATCGGATCGATGGCCAGCAAGAGGCCGGCGCCCTCCAGCGGCAGGCCCAGGGTCGACAGCGTCAGGGTCAGCATGACCGTCGCGCCGGTCAGGCCGGCGGTGGCCGCCGAGCCGATCACCGAGACGAAGACGATCAGGAAATAGTCGGAGACCGCCAGGTGCACGCCGAAGAACTGCGCCACGAAGATCGCCGCCACGGCCGGATAGATCGCCGCGCAACCGTCCATCTTGGTGGTGGCGCCGAACGGCGCGGCGAAGGCGGCGTAGGCGCGCGGCACGCCCAGATTGGTCTCGGTCACCGCCTCGGTCACCGGCAGGGTACCGATCGACGAGCGCGACACGAAACCCAGCTGGATCGCCGGCCAGGCGCCCTGGAAGAAGCGAATGGGGTTGAGCCCGTTCAGCGCCAGCAGGGTCGGGTAGACCACCAGAAGCACCAGGGCCAGGCCGATATAGACCGCCCCGGCGAAGGCGCCGAGTTGGCCCAGAGTGGTCCAGCCGTACTGCGCCACGGCGTTGCCGAACAGGCCGATCGTGCCGATCGGCGTCAGGCGGATCACCCACCACAACACCTTGCGGACGATGGCCAGGGCCGAGGCGTTGAACTTCAGGAACGCCTCGCCCGCCTCGCCGACCTTCAGCGCCGCGACGCCGGTGACCAGCGAGATCACCACGATCTGCAGCACGTTAAACGAAAGGCCCGTCGTGGCCGCGCCGCCGTCGCCGATCTTGGTCGAGGCGGTCAGGCCCAGGATATTGACCGGCACGAGACCGGTCAGGAAGTCCAGCCACGAGCCGTGGGTCTTGGGCGCCTTGGCCGCGGCGGCCGCGACGCTGGCGTGCAGGCCCGGCTGCAGGATCACGCCCAGCGCGATGCCGATCAGCACGGCGATCAGGGCGGTGACGGCGAACCAGAACAGGGTCCGCCAGACGAGGCGCGCGGCGTTTCGCAGTTGGGCGATGTTGGCGATGCTGGCGACAATGGCCGTGAACACCAGGGCCGGCACCAGGGCGCGCAGCAGCTGGATGAAGATCGAGCCGACCTGATGCAGGGTCTCGGCCAGGCCATAGCCCGCCTGCCCTTCCGCCGGTCCCAGCTGCCGCGCCAGGAGGCCCAGGCCCAGGCCCACGACCATGGCCGCCAGGACCTGGATCCCGAAGCCGCTGATGAAGCGGCTGGTCTTGGTGGGGGCGGCGGCCATGCGCGATCCTCGCGGTTGAAGGCCACGAATGTCGGGCCGCGCGCTGGGTTTTACGACCGGGCTTTTTCCACAAGCCCTTTCAGGAAAACTGATCGCGTCGCGTGCGGTCAAAAAGAAGGGGAGCCCCGAGGAGCTCCCCTGTGCGCTCGCGAGGGCGAGGAAGGATTAGTGAACGGTCGCCGCCGGCGCCGCCTCGATCGCCTCGGCCGGCTTGCGGGCCGACCAGCCGAAGGCGGCGATGACGAGGTAGCAGACCGCCGGCACGAACATCGCCAGGCCCAGGCCGCCGATGTGGTCGGCGGTGAAGCCGGTCAGCGGCGGGATCACCGCGCCGCCCACGATGGCCATGCAGAGCAGGCCCGAGGCGGCGGGCGTCTTCTTGCCCATGCCCTCGATGCCCAGGGCGAAGATGGTCGGGAACATGATCGAGTTGAACAGGCCGACCGCCAGCAGGGCGTAGCCGGCCGTCGCGCCCGACGTCAGGGCCGAGGTGGTGATCAGGCCCACCACGACCAGCGCGCAGACGGTCAGCGCCTTGCCGGGCGACACCCGCGCCAGCACCACCGAGCCCAGCAGGCGCCCCACCATGGCGCCGCCCCAGTACCAGGACAGCATCTTGCCCGCTTCCGACAGCGGCAGGCCCAGGGTGGAGGGCTGGGCCAGATAGTTGGTCATGAAGGTGCCGATCGACACCTCGGCGCCGACATAGACGAAGATGCAGAGCACCGCGAAGGCCAGGCGCTTGTACTTCAGCAGGCCCAGCATCTCGCCGAGACCGGCGGCGGCCTCGGCCTGGGGCGCCTTGTCGTTCTTGCGCAGGAACCAGAACAGCAGGGCCAGGACCAGCAGGCCGGCGGCGATGATCAGGTACGGCGTCTGGACCGCGTGCGCCTGGGTGTGGCGCAGGGTCTCCAGCTGGGCCGGCGACAGCGTCGCGGCGTCCGGCGCCTTCTCGATGTGCTTCAGGATCAGGGCGCTGCCGACGAACGGCGCCAGATAGGTGCCGAACGAGTTCAGGAACTGCGCGAAGGTCAGGCGGCTGGAGGCGGTCTCGCTTCTGCCCAGCAGGGCGACCAGCGGATTGGCCGCGACCTGCAGCAGGGTGATGCCCGAGGCCAGAATGAACAGCGCACCGAGGAAGCCGTAATAGACGCCGGTGTTGGCGGCGGGGGCGAACAGCAGGCAGCCGATCATCATGACCACCAGCCCGACGACGACCGCGCGCAGATAGCCGAGGCGGCTCAGCACCCAGCTCGCCGGCAGGGACATCAGGAAATAGGCCCCGAAGAAGCAGGTCTGGGTCAGGGCGGTCTGGAAGTTGTTCAGCTTGAACAGCGACTTCAGCGCCGGCGCGACGAGGTCGACCAGGCAGGTCGAAAAGCCCCAGGCGAAGAACAGCAGAATCACGAAGGGCAGCAGCACGCCGCCGGATTTGCGCTCGCCGCCCGAAGGCGCGACCGCGCCGCCCATGCCCGCCATAGCCCGCTTCTCCCCAAATCTTGCCGAGTCCGTCTTGTCGCGGACGCGCCATTCACCGGAAGCGTGACAACGTTGTCAACCACACGACGCGTTTTTCAGCGGATGATAACGCTACCGCGGGAACCGCGACGCCCTCCCCTCGCTTGATCTGGCGAACGGGAGTGTCTCATGTCGGTTCTGGCGATCCTGCTGATTTCGGGCGTCTTCGTGCTGGCGGCGATGGTCGGCCTGGCCGACGCCTTCGTGCATTTCATCTGCTGGGGCGCGAGCCGGCTGACCGCGCGCGGCGACGCGGAAGGTCGGGCTCAGCGCCCCGCGCAGGGGATCACCGCGTAGCGCGCGGCGACCATCCAGCGGCCGTCGGGCCCGGCGGCGTCCTCGACATAGGGCGCGCGCGGGGTCCAGTCCCGAGCGTTCAAGGCTGGGTCGAGCTCCGCGCCGTTCCAGCGCGGCCAGACGATCCAGGCGGGCGCGTCCGGCGCGGCGCAGAAGGATCGCACCTTCTCCGCGTTCGGCGCTGGCGGTCGTCGCGCGGGGAGCGTCAGGGGGCGGATCCAGTCTTCGCTCGCCAGACCGGCGGCGCGCAGCCGCGCCGCGCGGTTCCAGAGTTCCAGGGCCAGCGGACGCGAAAAGACCACGCCGGCGCTCTGCACCCGGCTGCTCCAGCTGGCCCGGCCCATCAGCGCCCAAGGCTCGATGTCGCCCGCCAGGAAGAGCGCCTCGCCGGGCCGATCGGCGGTCATGGCGATCAGCGACGCGTCCCGGCCTTCGTCGCGGGCGCGGACATAGGGCGAGCGATCGTCCCACAGCAGGGCGGCGAGCAAGCCGATCAGGGCGACGGCCGCGAGACGGTATTCGACGCGCGGCGCCCTGGCCCCGCAGGCGACCCAGCCCCCCACCGCCAAGGCGATCGCCGCGCCGGGCAAGCCGCTGCTCCACACCAAGCCCTGGCTGAAGGGCCAGGCGGCCGGCATGCTTCCCAAGGCGGCGGCCAGGCCGAAGCCCCGCAGGGCGGCATGAATCAGCGCCGCCAGTCCGAGCAGTCCGACCGCTCCGGCGGAAATCAGCGCGGGCCGGCCAAACCGCACACTCTCGCCCAGCAGCGCGAAGGCGAGGCCGACCGGCGCGAGCAGGAGGCCGATGTCGCCGACATCGCGGAACATCGCCGCGGTCGCCAAGAGGGCCAAGGCTAGCCATCCGGCAGGCCCGCGCTTGGGCAGTTCGGCCGCCAGCAGGGCCAGGCAGGCGGAGGCCAGGATCGCCATCGGGGCCAGCGTCCGCCAGGTCTGGACCTGCAGGAACAGCATCAGCGACAGCCGATCCCCGAGCACGGCGACGATGGTAACGCCCAGCAGCGCGGCCACAAGCGCGGCCGCCGCCAGCCGACGCGCGCCGTCCCGAAGCACATGAGCGCCCGCCGCGACGAGGCAGAGCTGGACGACGAGGCGGCTCCAGGTCTCCAGCGGCCAGAGACTGGGGAACAGGATCGGGGCGCGGGCCTCGACCACCGCGCGCCAGGCCGGGTCCATCACGGTGACCAGGCGGTCGGCGATCGGCAGGCGCAGCATCCCGGCGACGCTCAAGGCCACCAGACCCGCGAGCGCCGCCCACAGCCATCGGCGATCCTCGAGCACCATCGCCACGCCGATCACGGCGGCGAAGCACAGGCCCATGATCGGGTGGAACAGCATGCCCAGCGCGCACAGCGACAAGCCGGCGAACCGACGGTTTGACAGAGAGGCCGCCAGACCCGCCAGGCCCGCCGCCTCGGCCAGGCCGCGCGGCGTGGCGTAGGGCTCGCCGAAGCCGATGACGTCCAGCGGGCCGTACAGCGAGGGCAGCACCGCGACGAAGACCAGCGCCGCCCACCGGACGGCCGGCGGCCTGTCAGCCAGCAGGCGCTCGATCAGCCAGGCCGCCGCCGCGAACTACAGAACCAGCGTCAGTCCGACGATCGCCATGGTCCCGTCGGAGAGTCCCAGCAGGCCGATCAGCCGCGCCAGGATCGGCGTGTAGAGACTGAACCCGAACTGACCGTCGTGGGCGAACATCAAGTCGCGGCCGACCCCGCCGGGGTCCAGCTTGGCCAGGGCGTCGGCGACATAGAGGCGGCCGTCGTGACGCACGCCCTGATAGGGACGGCTGAGCAGGAAGAGGCCGAAGGCGGCCAGGCCGCCGAGGATGCGGTCGCGCCGGCTCACGGCCGGGCGGCGGCGGCGCGCGGCGCGCGGAACAGCAGCGCCCGGCGGACCGCGAAATTGAACACGAAGACGATCCCGGCCGTCGGAATCTTGGCCAGGCCCGGCGTCAGGCGCAGCGCCTCGACCCAGAAGGCCATCAGCCCTTGAGTGAGCAGCAGACCCGCCAGGCCCACGCCCAGAAAGCCGACGAACTCGCGCCGCCGGTCGGCGACCCGGCGATGGCGGAACACCACCGACACCGACAGCACATAGGTCACCGCGATGCCGCTGGCGAAGCCCGTTCCCGAGGCGACCAGATAGTTGACGCCCAGGCGCGTCAGGAGCAGCAGCAGCCCCCAATCGACGCCCAGCGCCAGGCCGCTGGCCAGGCCGTAGAGGACCAATTCGCGCAGCCCCTCGGGCAGTCGCCGCCAGAGTCGCGCGAAGCGGTCCATGATCAGGCGGCGGCCTTGGTCGGGACCAGGCGCTGGCTGCGCAGCGCCTCGCGGGCGCCCGAGACGCCGGCCTCGCCGTATTCGGCGTCCTCGTTGACCTCCCACACGTCGTGGACGATCTCGCCGGCGATGATGTTCTCGGCCGTCAGCAGGCCGGTCATCATAGCGTGGTCCTGATTGTTGTACTTGTGCATGCCGTTGCGCCCGACCAGGTGCAGGCCCGGGAAGTGCATCTTCAGGTCCAGCCGGATCATCTTGACGTGCTCGGCATAGGCGTCGTCATAGACCGGATAGGCCTTGTGCTGGCGCACCACGCAGGCGTCGTAGACGTCGCCGGGCGCCATCAGGCCGATCTTGCCGATCTCGCGCTTGGCCTGGGCGATCAGGTCCTCGTCGGTGCTGGTCCACAGGCCGTCGCCCTCGAAGCAGAAATATTCGAGGCCCAGGCAGGTGGAGACGCCGTCGGGGATCATCTCCGGCGACCACGAGCGGAAGTTCTGCACGCGGCCGACCTTCACCGACGGGTCGTGGATATAGATCCAGTTGTCCGGCAGCTCCTTCTGCGGCTTGCCGATCAGCACCACCGTCAGGAAGTCGCGGTACATCAGCTCGCCCGCGTGGAAGACGCTCATCGGCGTCGGGCTGATCGCCTGCATCAGCTCGCGGATCGGCGCGGACGAGACCACGTGGTCGGCGGTGTAGATCTCGGCCTTGCCGTCGGCGCCGGTCACCGAGACCGTCCAGATCTTGGCCAGCTTGTCGTAGTGCAGCCCGTCGACCTTGCGGCCCAGCCGCACGTCGCCGCCTAGGGCCATGATCTTGTCGGCGCAGGCCTCCCACATCATGCCGGGGCCCTTGCGCGGATAGCGGAAGCTCTCGATCAGGGTCTTGGGCGCGCCCTCCCCGCCCTTGGCCCTCACGCCCAGCGAGCGCTTGACGCCGTCGATGATCGCCGCGCCCAGGTCCAGGCCCTTGATGCGCTGGCTGGCCCAGTCGGCCGAGATCTCGTCGCAGCTCATGCCCCACACCTTCTCGGTGTAGGTCTTGAAGAAGATCGAGAACAGCTTCTCGCCGAACTGGTTGCGGACCCACTGGTGGAAGGTCGTCGGGTTCTCGATCGGGTTCAGCTTGGCCCAGCCGAACGAGGCCATGCACTTGGTGGCGGTCCAGACGCCCAGATTGGCCAGGGCCTCGAAGGCCTTCAGCGGATAGGCGTAGAACTTCTCGCGGTAATAGATGCGCGACAGGCGCGGACGGTCGATGAAGTCGTCGGGCAGGATCTCGTTCCAGAGGTCGACGATCTCCTTGCTCTTCGAGAAGAAGCGGTGGCCGCCGATGTCGAACTTGAAGCCCTTGTAGTCCACGGTGCGGCTGATGCCGCCGACATAGACGGGATCCATCTCCAGCACGGTGACCGCGCGGCCGGCCTTGGCCAGGGTATAGGCGGTCGTCAGGCCGGCCGGGCCGGCGCCGATCACCAGGGTTTCCACGTGCTGGGCCATCCGCCCCTCCGATCCCATTTGGCCAGAGCATGGGGGCCGGATGGTTAAGGCGCGGTCGCGAGGCGTGGTGAATCCCCATTAATCGTGAACGCCTCGACGTCGCGCCCGCCCGGCGCGCCAAAGTCGCCCAGCCGACACGTTCGCATCCTTCCGCCTGGAACGCGCGTTGTGACGCCGAGGGACTTCAAACCGGCGAGGATCCATCCATGACCCGTCTCGTCATCGTCAGTCTGGCCATCGGCGCCATCGCCCTGCCGACCGCCATCACTCCCACCCGCGCCGACGCCGCCTCGTGTCACAGCCGCAAGGCCACGGGGACCGTGATCGGCGGCCTGGGCGGCGCCCTGGTCGGCAACGCCATCTCCAAGGGCGGCGGCGGCTTGCTGGTCGGCGGTCTGGGCGGCGCCCTGATCGGCCGCGAGATCGGCAAGAGCGGCTGCCACACCACGCGCACGGTCTATTACGAAGGCGGCTCCCGCGCCCCGGCCCGGCGCCCGGCGCCCGAGCCCGCGCGCCAGGTCTATTACGACCAGAGAGGCAACCGCATCGCAGCCGACGGCTTCGCGCCCGCGGCCCAGCCCGTCTCCAACCCCAGCGGCGGCTGCCGCGCGGCGACGATCTCGTTCTACGACGAACGCGGCCAGCTGGTGCGCCGCAACGTCGACATCTGCCCTCGCTAACAGCCGGAACGCCCGAAGATGATCCGTAAGCCCGTGATGGCCGCCGTGGCCCTCGCCGCCCTCGGTCTCGCCGCCTGCGAGGAGCGCCACGACGCGATGGCCAACCCCAGGATCTGCGCCGACTTCAAGACCGGCCCCGGCGTCACCGCCGCGGCGGACCCCGCCACGCCGGTGGACGAATGCGCGCGCCGCTGGGCCTACAGCCTCGCGGGCTCGCGCGACAGCGCCGAGGCGGTGGCCGACGCGGTGGTCGCCGCCTGCGCGCCCGCCCTGGGCAAGTGGAACCAGACCGCCCTGGCCCAGACCGCGAGCGGCGGCGAGCAGGCGCTCAGCCTGACCACCGGACAGCCGACCAATCCGCTGGCCGAACACAGCGCCTTCGCCCAGGGGCGCGCCCTGCTCTACGTGGTGCAGGCTCGCGCCGGCCGCTGCAAGGCGCCGCCCGCCGCCAACGGCCAGCCCACGGGTCTCTAGGCCCTCAAGCGTCTCTGTGGCAGGGTTTCGCCGCCCCGCCACGGAGAAAGCGCGCGATGCCCCCGTCGATCTCGACTCTCAGGTTCGGCCGCCTGGCGGCCTCGGCGTTCACGCGCGACATCCAGGCCAGCTTCGCGTTCTACAGCGACGTGCTGGGGTTCGAGAAAACCTTCGAGAACGGCGACCCGGTCGGGTTCATGATCCTGGAGAAGGACGACGCCGAACTGCACCTGAGTTTCGTCGCGGATCACCAGCCGTCGAACGCGAACATCGCCCACCTGCTGGTGAGCGACGTGGACGCCCTGCACGACCGGGTGGTCGCGGCGGGGGCGCCGATCATCAAGGCCTTGGCCGACAAGGACTATGGCCAGCGGGCCTTCGTGTTCGCCGATCCCGACGGCAACCGCATCGATGTCGCCCAGAGCCAGCGGCCGCCCTCGGCGCCGTGCCTGAAGCGACGCGACCTGAGCGGCGCGCGCTTCGAGACCTGCCGCCTCGCCGAGGCGGTGTTCGACGACGTCAACCTCGGCAAGGCCCGCTTCAACAACGTCAATCTGAGCGGCGCGCGCCTGACGGACGTGAACCTGTCGAACGTCTCGATCGACGACGCCAATATCGAGGGCCTGACGATCTACGGCATCGACATCCACGCCCTGGTTCAAGAGGCGCTGAAACGCGGTTCGTAGCTTCGCGCGGTCCAGCCCTGGGCGATGCCGATGTCGTAGCCGCGACGCAGCACGACCTTGATCGTCTCGCCGGGCTTCAAGGCGTATGAGCGGCGAACGGCGACGCCGATCCGGTCCGCCAGGGCCTGCGGGTCGCTGGGCCATGTCGCCACGCGAGCGTTGACGATCAAGCTCTGCCTCTTCTCGCCGCCCAGGAACGAGAACATCGTGTTTTCCACGACGCTCGTCTCCAGGACGCCGGGCAGCGCGGCGACGGCCGTCTGAATCCGCAAGAGCGCCGCGAACGGCAAGGCCTTGTCCATCGCCTTTTGGGACAGTCCGAAGGCCAAGGCCGTGACCAGGACCCCGGCCAGGGCGGCGAAGACCACCGCGCCGCGCTTCTCGCCGGTCGGCGGCGCGTCGTTTTCGGTTCGCACGACCACGGCGCCCGAGAGGAGATCGTGGACAAGTCGGCCCGTGTGGCCGTTGCCGAAGATGAGGATCAGATTGGCCACGCCCACGCCGAAGACCAGGGCGGCGGCGACCACGATCCAGACCTGCATCAAGATCGGCTCGAGCCCCGTCAGCATCATGCCGTTGACGATCAGCGGACCCTGCAGCCAAAGCGCCCGCCATAGCGAGGCCCCCAAAGCCAGAGGGCGTCCGTCAAGGCCGACGACCTTGGCGCCGACCACGCGCATGCCGAGGGTGCGCCCGCCGCCGAGGCCGCTGGCGAGCAGGCCGTAATAGGCGACGCCCACGGCGAGGCCGATCAGCCGCGTGGGCCCAGGCAAACGCGCCAGGGTGTCGAACAACGCCGTTCCCAAGGCGAAACCGACGAGCCCCAGCAGGATCCCGTCGATCAGGAATCCGCCCAGCCGGCGCCAGAACCCCGCCTTACCCGCCTTGCTCGACATCGCCTCGCCCCCGAGTCGTTTCCAGTCGCCGCACATTCAGCCGAAAGTGGCGCCGTTGCCAAGCTTCGCGTCTCAGGCCAGAGCCTCGCGCTCCCAGGCCAGATACTCCGGCGTCTCCAGCAGACGCTGGGCATAGGCCGCCGCCGCGCCGGTGTCGCCATGCGCCGCCAGATCGACGCCATAGCCGCGGAAGCGCGTGGCCACCGGCGTGTAGAAGGCGTCGGCGATCGACCACTCGCCCAGCAGGAAGGGGCCGCTGGACCGCGCCAAGAGGCCCGACCACAGCGCGACGATCCGGCGGACATTCTTGCGCGTGGCGTCGGAAAGGTCCGCGACTTCACGAACGTCCAGCGCCATCGGGCACTCGCCGCGCAGCGCCTGGAAGCCGCCGTGCATTTCGGCCGCGGCCGCGCGTCCCAGGGCGCGCAAACCGGGGTCCTCCGGCCATAGCCTGGCTTCCGGAAACGTCTCGGCCAGATATTCGCAGATCGCCAGCGAGTCCCAGATCACCAGGTCGCCGTCCTTCAGCACCGGCACCTGTCCGCTGGGCGAGTGCTGGGCGATCGCCGCCGCCGTCAGCTCGCCCTGGCGCAGCGCGATCTCGATCTCCGAGAACGGCGCGCCGGCCCGCTTCAGCGCCAGCCAGGGCCGCATCGACCAGCTGGACCAGCGCTTGGTGCCGATCACGATTTCCATGGCGCTCTCCTCGACCAGTCCCGTTCGCCAAGGGCTTTAGCGCGTCAGCCGCACCCACGAAACCGGCGGGACGATTTAGCCTCTGGCGCTCGGCCTTCCGCTACGTCTACAGTCCCTCAAAAGACTAGAACAAATGTTTGAAGGGAGAGAGTCAGGATGGCCGACGCGCGTGCGTCCGGCGGCGAACGGCCGCTTTATTCAAATGGTTACAAGGCCGCGGTGCTCGGCCTGCTGCTGGCGACCTACACCTTCAATTTCATCGACCGCACGATCATCGCCACCATCGGCCAGGCCATCAAGGTCGACCTTAAACTGACCGACACCCAGCTGGGTTTGCTGGGCGGGCTCTATTTCGCGCTGCTCTACACCGTGCTGGGCATCCCGATCGCGCGGCTGGCAGAGCGGTTCAACCGCGTGACCATCATCTCGCTGTCGCTGGTGATCTGGTCGGGCTTCACCGCCCTGTGCGGCGCGGCCGTCAATTTCGGGCAACTGGCCCTGTTCCGCTTCGGCGTCGGCGTCGGCGAGGCCGGCTGCTCGCCGCCCAGCCACTCGCTGATCAGCGACTATTACGAGCCGAAAAAGCGCGCGACCGCGCTGTCGATCTATTCGTTCGGCATTCCGCTCGGCACGATGTTCGGCGCCGTGGCGGGCGGCTGGCTGGCCCAGGAATTCAGCTGGCGCATCGCCTTCGTGATCGTCGGCCTGCCGGGCATCCTGCTGGCCCTCATCGTCAAGCTGGTCGTCAAGGAGCCGCCGCGCGGCCATTCCGAGATCGCCGAGCGGCCGCTGGAGGCCGAGGACGTCGTGGTCGAGCCGGCCAAGCCGCCCTTCTCGCTGATGACCGAACTGCGAGAGCTGGGCGCGGTCTTCAAGGTGCTGTTCCTGAAGTGGCCGGTGCTGAACATGGTGCTGGGGGTGACCATCGCCTCGTTCGGCTCCTATGGCTCGGGAGCGTTCGTGCCGTCCTACTTCGTCCGCGCCTTCGGCCTGGGCCTGGCGCAAGTCGGCCTGATCACCGGCCTGATCGGCGGCTTCTCGGCGGGTGTTGGCACCCTCGTAGGCGGCTTCCTCAGCGACTGGGCCGGCAAGCGCAGCGCCAAGTGGTACGCCCTGACCCCGGCCATCGGCCTCCTGATCGCCACGCCGATCTATATCGCGGCCTATCTGCAGACCGACTGGAAGGCCACGGCGGCGATCCTGCTGGTCCCGGGCATCTTCCACTATGTCTATCTCGCCCCGACCTTCGGCGTGGTCCAGAACTCGGTCGAGCCGCGCCGCCGCGCCACCGCGACGGCGCTGCTGTTCTTCTTCCTGAACCTGATCGCCCTGGGCGGCGGGCCGGTCTTCACCGGCTGGCTGATCGACCACCTGGCGCAGTTCCACTTCAACAACCCGGCCAGTGGCGGCGTCATCTCCAGCGTGCTGGGCTCGTTTGGTCCGCAGAGCGGCCAGAGCTTCGCGGCGGCCTGCCCGGGCGGGATCGCGCCGAAGGGCTCGCCGGCGGAACTCGCGGCTCACTGCCGAACGACCCTGGCCGTCTCCAGCCAGCAAGGCATCATCGTCTCGCTGTGCTTCTACGCCTGGGCCGGGCTGCACTACGCCCTGGCGGCCATCGGCATGGTCAAGCATTTCGAGGCGCGGGCGGCCGGCAAGTAATAAGCCTCTTCCCTTGACTCCCGGGGCGGGCGGGCCGAAACGCCCGCCCATGATCAGCCGCTACGCCCGCCCCGAAGCCGCCGCCATCTGGTCCAGCCAGACCAAGTACAAGATCTGGTTCGAGATCGAGGCCCACGCCGCCGACGCCATGGCCGAACTGGGCGTCATCCCCAAGCTCGCCGCGGAGACGATCTGGGAAAAGGGCCGCGACGCCGTCTGGGACAGCGACCGCATCGACGAGATCGAACGCGTCACCAAGCACGACGTCATCGCCTTCCTGACCCACGTGGCCGAGATCGTCGGTCCCGAGGCCCGCTTCCTGCACCAGGGCATGACCAGCAGCGACGTGCTGGACACCTGCTTCGCCGTGCAGCTGTCGCGCGCCACCGATCTGCTGCTGGAGGACGTCGACCTGGTCCTGGCCGCCCTGAAGCGCCGGGCCCTCGAGCATAAGATGACCGTCTGCGTCGGCCGCAGCCACGGCATCCACGCCGAACCGATCACCTTCGGCCTGAAGCTGGCCGGCTACTACGCCGAGTTCCAGCGCGCCAAGGAGCGCCTGGCGATGGCCAAGTTCGAGATCGCCACCTGCGCGATCTCGGGCGCCGTCGGCACCTTCGCCAATGTCGACCCGCGCGTCGAACAGCACGTCGCCGACAAGATGGGCCTGGCCGTCGAGCCGGTCTCGACCCAGGTCATCCCGCGCGACCGCCACGCGGCCTATTTCGCGGCCCTGGGCGTCGTCGCCTCGTCCGTCGAGCGCCTGGCCACCGAGATTCGTCACCTGCAGCGCACCGAGGTGCTGGAAGCCGAAGAGCCCTTCGATCCGGGTCAGAAGGGTTCGTCGGCCATGCCGCACAAGCGCAACCCGATCCTGACCGAGAACCTGACGGGCTTGGCCCGCCTCGTCCGCTCGGCCGTGGTGCCGGCCATGGAGAACGTCGCCCTCTGGCACGAGCGCGACATCAGCCACTCTTCGGTCGAGCGCGGCATCGGCCCCGACGCCACCATCCACCTCGACTTCGCCCTGCGCCGCCTGGCCGGCGTCATCGAGCGCTTCAACATCTATCCCGACAACATGGCCAAGAACCTGGACAAGCTGGGCGGGCTCGTCTTCTCGCAGCGCGTCATGCTGGCCCTGACCCAGGAAGGCGTGTCGCGCGAGGACGCCTATGCGGCGGTGCAAGGCAACGCGATGAAGGTCTGGCGCGGCGAAGGCCGGTTCCTGGACTTCCTGAAGGCCGATCCGGTGGTGTCCAAGGCGCTGTCGGACGAGGCGCTCGAGAGCCTGTTCGACCTTGGCTATCATACCAAGAACGTCGACGTGATCTTCAAGCGGGTGTTCGGCGAGCAGGCGTAAGGCCCCGCCCGTGCGCAAGGCGGGCTTTCCCCCGGTCGTCGACGCGGACACCCGCGTCCTGATCCTGGGCAGCCTGCCGGGAGAGGCCTCGCTGGCCGCCGCCCAGTACTACGGCCACCCTCGCAACGCGTTCTGGCGGTTGATGGAGACCGTGCTTGAAACGGCGCTCGTCCCGCTGGCCTACGAGGATCGCCTCACGACCCTGCTGGCCCGCCAGGTCGGCCTGTGGGACGTCATCGCCGAGGCCGAGCGCCCGGGAAGCCTGGACGCGGCCATCCGCGACCCGGCCGCCAATGATCTGCTGGCCTTGATCGAGACCCTGCCGGCGCTGCGCCTGGTGGCCTTCAACGGCGGGACGGCGGCCAAGCTGGGCGGCCGGCTGATCGGCGGCCGCGTCCCGACCCTGGCCCTGCCCTCCTCCAGCCCGGCCCACGCGGCGAGGACCTTCGAGCAGAAGGCGCTGGCGTGGAGCGTCCTGCGCGAGGCGCTGACGATCAGAGGCGCTTGACGCCTAGCTTCCACGCGCCGCCAACATTACAGCAAATTTATCTGCGTCCGGGCCGCGCATGAGGCAGCATCCCCGCTTCCGAGGGGCATTGGGATCCTGAAACACATGCGCATCTTCCTGCTGGCCGCCGTTTCGGCGGCCGCGATCTCCGGCGGGGCTCTGGCCGCCGACAAGCCGATGTACGGCGCGTGGGGCGTCGACCTGACGGCCCGCGACCTGACCGTCAAGCCCGGCGACGACTTCAACAAATACGCCAACGGGGCTTGGGAAAAGAAGACGACCATCCCCGCCGACCAGAGCTCCGCCGGCATGGGCTACGACGTCTACAACCGCTCGCAGGACCAGCTCAGGACGCTGATCGAGACCGCCGACGCCTCGACTCCGATCGGCGGCCTCTACAAGAGCTTCGCCGACGAGGCCAAGGTCGAGCAGGTCGACGACGCGCCGCTGAAGGTCGACCTCGCAGCCGTGCAGGCGGTGTCGTCGAAGGCCGAAATGGCCAAGGCCATGGGCAAGGCGCACGGCGGCTTCGGCCCCGACCTCTTCTCGCTGGACATCTATCCCGACGCCAAGAATCCAGAGACCAACATCCTCTATGTCGGCCAGTCGGGCCTGGGCCTGCCGGATCGCGACTACTATCTGACCGATGGCTTCAAGCCGCAGCTGGAGGCCTATCGCGCCTTCGCCGAGCGCGCGCTGAGAATGGCCGGATACGCCGACCCGGCGAAGGCCGCCGCCGACGTCATCGCCTTCGAGACCGCGATCGCCAAGGTCAGCTGGCCGGTCGCCGATCGCCGCGACGTCGACAAGACCTATAACCCGATGACCGTCGACGAGCTCAAGGCCCACGCGCCTGAAATTCCGTGGACGGACTATCTCGCCGCCGCCGGCATGCCGGGCCTGACGAAACTGGCCCTGGGCGAGAAGACCGCCGTGCGCGATCTGGCCAAGCTGTTCGACGCCACGCCGCTGGAGACCCTGAAGGCCTGGCGCGTCGTGCAGGGCGTCCAGGAGATGTCGCCCTACCTCTCCAAGCGCTTCGTCGACAGCCGTTTCGAGCTCACCAAGGTGCTCAGCGGCCAGACCCAGCTGCGTCCGCGCTGGAAGCGCGGCGTGGCGCTGGTCGACGGCAGCCTGGGCGAGATGGTCGGTCAGGCCTATGTGGCCAAATACTTCCCACCGTCGTCCAAGGCCCAGATGGTCGAGCTGATCGGCAATCTGAAGATCGCCATGGCCGCCCGCATCCAGAAGGCGCCTTGGATGGCGCCGGCCACCAAGCAGGCGGCCCTGACCAAGCTCTCGAAGATGCAGGTCATGGTCGGCTATCCGGACAAGTGGCGCGACTATTCGGGACTGAAGATCGACGCGGGCGATCTCTACGGCAATGTCAGCCGCAGCGGCGCGTTCGAATGGGCCTATAGGCTCAAGGACCTCGGCCGGCCGGTCGACCACGGCAAGTGGGACATGACCCCGCAGACCGTGAACGCCTACAATGGCGGGCTTGAGAACAAGATCGTCTTCCCGGCCGGCATTCTGCAGGCGCCCTATTTCGATCCGGCGGCGGACCCGGCGGTGAACTACGGCGCGATCGGCGCGGTGATCGGCCACGAGATCAGCCACGGCTTCGACGACCAGGGCCGCAAGATCGACGACACCGGCAAGCTGCGCGACTGGTGGACCGCCGAGGACGCCAAGCGCTTCGAGTCGCAGGCCGCCGTGCTGGGCGCTCAATACGCCACGTACGAGCCCGTGCCCGGGATGAAGATCAACGCCGCCCTGACCATGGGCGAGAACATCGCCGACCTGGCGGGCCTGCAAGTCGCCTACGACGCCTATCACGCCTCGCTGAAGGGCAAGCCCGCGCCGGTGATCGGCGGCATGACCGGCGACCAGCGCTTCTTCCTGGCCTTCGCCCAGGCCTGGCAGGGCAAGTCGCGGGACGACTCGATCCGCCAGCAGATGGCGTCCGATCCCCACTCGCCCGACAGCGCCCGCGTGATCGGCCCGACGCGCAATGTCGACGCCTGGTACGCGGCGTTCGGGGTCAAGCCGGGCGACAAGTTCTACCTGCCGCCGGAAAAGCGCTCGCGGATCTGGTAGCGATCAAAAGGAAAGGGCCGCTCGTTCGAGCGGCCCTTGTTCTTTTCGAGGAGGCCCGAAGCGTTACTCGCCGGCCTTGATCTGCTCGCGCGCCATGGCCAGCAGCTCGTCCATCTTCATCCGGACCTCGCCTTCGGAGACCGAAACGCCCGAGCCCTTCAGGTCCTCGAACACCTTGCGCAGGACGTCTTCGTCGCCCGGCTGCTCGAAGTCGGACTTCACCACCGCGCGGGCATATTCCTCGGCGGTGGCCAGGCCCATCAGGCCCGCGGCCCATTCGCCCAGCAGGCGGTTACGGCGCGCGGTCGCCTTGAATTCGATTTCCTGGTCGTGCGCGAACTTGCGTTCGAAACCCTGTTCGCGTTCGTCGAAGGTGGTCATGAAGGCCCCAAAGTCGCCGAGAGCCCGGCCCGGCCAGAGCGGCGTCTGGTCGGGACAGGCTCGAATTCTAAACATTTAGAACATGATGACCGCCGAAGCCGGCGTCCGCTTTCCGCTCTCATGCTCGTACGTCGGCTGCATATCCCGTGGCGCTCCGCGCCGCAATCGGCGGATGGGTCGCGGGCGACGTTTCCGTGTTCGCCGAGGGATCGAAACCCGAGCCGCGTTTGCGCCGCCGCGTTGATTCAGGTAGGTTCCGCCAGACATTTTCTAGTGAGCGGCCTTGAGTCGAACGCCGCGCGCAGCTCTCCGCCGCGCGCGCTTTTCGTTTCTCCGGGAAGTTTTCCCGCCAGGGGCCGGCCGCGCGATTGCATGAAGGGCCTCGACGAGAGCCATGACGACCCGTCGCAAGAAGATCTACGAAGGCAAGGCCAAGATCCTCTACGAAGGCCCTGAACCGGGCACCTTGATCCAGTACTTCAAGGACGACGCCACGGCCTTCAACGCCCAGAAGAAGGCGATTCTGGAAGGCAAGGGCGTCATCAACAACCGCATCAGCGAGTACATCATGACTCGGCTGAACGGCATCGGCGTGCAGAACCACTTCATCCGCCGCCTGAACCTGCGCGAGCAACTGATCAAGGAAGTCGAGATCATTCCGCTCGAGGTGGTCGTGCGCAACATCGCCGCCGGCTCGATCGCCACGCGCCTGGGCCTGACCGAGGGACAGCCCCTGCCCCGCTCGATCATCGAGTTCTACTACAAGGACGACAAGCTGGGCGACCCGATGGTCTCCGAGGAGCACATCACCGCCTTCAACTGGGCCGCCACCCAGGAGATCGACGACATGATGGCCATGGCCCTGCGGGTGAACGACTATCTGTCGGGCCTGTTCAGCGGCGTCGGCATCACCCTGGTCGACTTCAAGGTCGAGTTCGGCCGCATCTACGAGGGCGACTTCTCGCGGATCATCCTGGCCGACGAGATCAGCCCGGACAGCTGCCGCCTTTGGGACGCCGCGACCAACGAGAAGCTGGACAAGGACCGCTTCCGCCGGGATCTGGGCAACGTGATCGAGAGCTATACCGAGGTCGCCCGTCGCCTCGGCATCATGAAGGAAATGCCGACCGTCATCCAAGGCGGCGTGCATTAGAAGAACCGTCTCCCCCAGGGAGAAGGAGGGGCCCGCGCGCCTCGGCGCGGGGAGGATGAGGGCTTTCACCTCATCTGGCCGGCCCCGTAACCCCTCACCCTCCCATGCTCCGCATGGGCCCCCTCCCTCTCCGGACAGGAGAGGGTCGTGAATAGGTCAGAAGCGATGAAAGCCACCGTCCACGTGTTCCTGAAGCCCGGCGTGCTCGACGTTCAGGGCAAGGCCGTCGAGAACGCCCTGCACGGCCTGGGCTGGCCGTCGGTCAAGGACGCCCGCGTGGGCCGCGTCATCGAGTTCGACCTGGACGCCACGGACGCCGAGGCCGCCAAGGCCGAGGTCAAGACGATGTGCGAGAAGCTGCTGGCCAACACGGTCATCGAAAGCTACCGGATCGACGTGGCCTGATCCCCCGCGCCCGCTCACAGATAGAGCGGAAACAAGGGGGCCTTGCCAAAGCTGGCGCGCAGCGTCCCCAGCGTGGTGCGACGGATAGGCTCCAGGTCCATGGCCGGGTCGATCAGCAGTTGGGTGGAAACGCCCAGAAGCAACGAACCGACCATCAGCGCGGCCGCGTCGGCGTCGAGAGTCTCACGGATGACGCCCTCGGCCTGGCCGCGTAGCACCATCGCCTCAAGGCGCTCCTCCGCCGCCTTGTGGGCCGCGGCGAAGGGCGCGCGCAGGTCGGACATGTCGCCGACCGCGCCGGCCATCATCACGAAATAGGCGCGCAGCTCCCGGTCGGCCGACAGGGTCGACAGGAACGCGTCCACGAATCCCAGCACCGCCTCCAGGCCGTTGATCTGGTCCAGTCGGCGGTCATCCATCTGCGCTTCCAGCCGCGCCTGCAACCGCGCGATCAACGCCTCGATCAGCCCCTGTTTCGACCCGAACCGCTGCGTCGCGAGCCCTCGGCTGTAGCCGGCCCTCAGCCCGATATTCTCGAAGGTCGCCGCCGACACCCCCTGCTCGGCGATCAGCTCGGCGGCCGCGCGCAGCAGCTCGGCCTCGGATTGGCGCCGGCGGTCGGACTGGGTGCGGCGCTCGCGGACCTTAAGGGAGGACGTCATCTTGCCGAACCTAGTTATTTGTTGGACAACAAGCAAATAATTGAGATGGCCGCGAAGCCATCCCCGGGAGGAGCCAGAAAGCGCCATGACGATCTCGACCGAAATCGCCAACACCATCGTCGACCCGACCGCCTATGCCGACGGCGACCGCGTCGACCAGGCCTTCGCCCAGCTGCGCCGCGAAGCGCCGCTGGCGGTGGCCCAGCCGGACGGTTTCGATCCGTTCTGGGTGGTCACGCGTCACGCCGACATCCTGGAGGTCGAGCGCCAGAACGAGCTGTTCCACAACGGCGACCGCGCCACGGTCATCACGACCATCGAGGCCGACAAGAAGGTGCGCGAGATGATGGGCGGATCCCCACACCTCGTCCGCTCCCTGGTGCAGATGGATAACCCCGACCACTTCGCCTACCGCAAAATCACGCAAGGCTCGCTGCTGCCGCAGAACCTGAAGGCCCTGGAGGCCCGCATCCGCGAGATCGCGCGCGGCTTCGTCGACCGCATGGCCGAGCACGGCGACCGCTGCGACTTCGCCCGGGACGTCGCCTTCCTCTATCCGCTGCACGTGATCATGGAGGTGCTGGGCGTCCCCGAGAGCGACGAGCCCCGAATGCTGAAACTGACCCAGGAGCTGTTCGGCAACGCCGATCCCGACCTGAACCGGTCGGGCAAGTCGATCACCGACGTCAATGAAGGCGTCGACAGCATCCAGTCCGTGGTCATGGACTTCATGATGTACTTCAACGCCATCACCGAGGACCGCCGCGCCAGGCCGCGCGACGACCTGGCCAGCCTGATCGCCAACGGCAAGATCAATGGCGAGCCGATGGGGCACCTGGAGGCGATGAGCTACTACATCATCGCCGCCACCGCCGGCCACGACACCACCTCCTCGACCACCGCCGGCGCGCTGTGGGCCCTGGCCGAGAACCCCGAGCAGTTCGCGCGGGTCAAGGCCGATCCGTCGCTGATCCCCGGCCTGATCGAGGAGTCGATCCGCTGGGTCACGCCGGTGAAGCACTTCATGCGCACCGCCACGGCAGACGCCGAGCTGGCGGGCCAGAAGATCGCCAAGGGTGACTGGATGATGCTGTCCTACCCCTCGGGAAACCGGGACGAGGCGGTGTTCGACGACCCGTTCAGCTTCAAGGTCGACCGGACGCCCAACAAGCACGTGGCCTTCGGCTATGGCGCTCACATCTGCCTTGGCCAGCACCTGGCGCGGATGGAGATGCGGGTGCTGTGGGAGGAACTCTTCGCCCGCCTCGACAGCGTCGAGCTGGACGGCACGCCGACGCGGATGACCGCCAACTTCGTCTGCGGCCCGAAGTCGGTGCCGATCCGCTTCAAGATGCATTGAGGCGGGGCGATGAGCGCGGAACCCTTCAAGGTCTGGCAGTGCCGAACCTGCGGCTACATCTATGACGAAGAGCAAGGCGATCCGGGCGAGGGCCTGGCGCCCGGCACGCGCTGGGCCGACATCCCGGCCAGTTGGATCTGTCCGATGTGCGGCACGCCCAAGTCGGACTTCGACATGATCGAGCTTTAGAGGCCGAGTTTCGCGGCGCGCGGGCCTGACATTCCGTCCGAACGCTGCTAAGAGCCCGCGCCATGAAAGCCGCCGTCGTCGTATTCCCCGGTTCCAACTGTGACCGCGACTGCAAGGTCGCCATCGAGCGCTCGGCCGGCGCCCGCGTCGAGATGGTCTGGCACCAGGAAACGGCGCTGCCGGACGATCTGGACCTGATCGTCCTGCCCGGCGGCTTCTCCTACGGCGACTATCTGCGCTGCGGCGCCATGGCGGCCCAGAGCCCGGTGATGAAGGAAGTCGTCACGGCCGCGAACAACGGCGTCGCCGTGGTCGGCATCTGCAACGGCTTCCAGGTCCTGACCGAGGTTGGCCTGCTGCCCGGCGCCCTGCTGCGCAACGCGGGCCTGAAGTATGTCTGCAAGCCGGTCGAGCTCGACATCGTCAACGGCCAGACCCGCTTCACGGCCGGCTATGGCGAGCAACGCCAGGCGGTGATGACCGTCGGCAACGGCGAAGGCAACTACTTCGCCGATGAAGAGACGCTCGACCGTCTCGAGGGCGAGGGCCAGGTGGTGTTCCGCTACAAGGAAAATCCCAACGGCTCGGCCCGCGACATCGCCGGCATCGTCAACGCCAAGGGCAACGTCCTGGGCCTGATGCCCCACCCCGACCGCGCTTTCGACGCCGATCTCGGCTCGGAAGACGGCGCGGTGCTGTTCCGCAGCGTATTCCAGAGCGCCTGAGGTTCAAGCGGCGGGCGGTAGCAGTTTCCAGCTTTGGCCGTCACGCACGACCCGAGCGATCTTCCAGTCGGAAGGCTTTGCTCCCTCTGGATCCAGCTCAAACGCGCCCCATCCGGGGAAGACCTTTACCTCTAACGTGTCGTTGTCGATCCAGCGGGGGTTGCATGGGACCATCGCTTCGAACTGTACCGTTCGGAAGGCGCCCTTCGCATAGTCCGCGATCTCGATCCCCATGAAGCCCTCGCCAGTGTAGTCATCGCCCGTCGCGGCGAATGCTCGACCGTTCGGCGAGGCCACGGGCGGGCCGCTCAGCGATATATTGGCACCGCGACGATCGACCAGCGTCCAAGTCGACCACTCCCAATGAGCCGCCGCGAGGACGTCGAATTGAGCTCCTGGAAGTCTTCCGACATAGGTGTAGCTGACAGACGAGTCCCCCTCCTCCGAATTGTCTCGAAAGCGAGCGCCCGAAGCGACCAAGACATCACCGTCACGTCGCACGCGCCCGCCGGTCGAGGCCAAGATCGGCGCCTCTAAAGCGCGCAACGCCGCTGTCCGGGTCGCTTCATCCTCCAAAGCGCTTTCAGGAGAACGCGAGGGCTCGACCTTGGCTATTGAGGAAGGTCGCTCCCGCTCGAGCCAGTCAGCGGGCGTTTGATTACACCACGCTTGCCGATAATCCGCTCTGAAGACTTGGCCATCGAAAGTCTCTCGCGCGGTGGCCTGCTTGACGCTGAGGGGCGAAGATGCGCGGTCGCAGCCGGACAATCCACTCAACGTCAGCAATAGACAGAAAGCGCGGAATGACCTCAAGACAACCTCCGGTCACTTCGATAGATCACACCCTTACGCCAGCCTCAAGGGTCCAAGCCTGTCCGTTCTCATCTTAGACGGCGCAAAAGTGTCTAGGCCCGCTGTTACACTGTAGCACCCGAAAAATCCGAGGCCTAAGCTGCCCGCCTCTCCAGGAGGGCCAACCATGAGTCTCGTCTCCACCTTGCGCGCCGGTCTGCTGGCCGCCGCGGCCATCTGCGCTGTCGCGGGGGCCGCCCACGCCCAGACCGATCCGATGACGCCGGACATCAACGGCAAGTACGTCGCGACCAAGGTCAATTACGACTACGAGAAGCGGGTCGTGATGATCCCGATGCGCGACGGCGTGAAGCTCTACACCGTCATCGTGATCCCCAAGGGCGGCAAGAACCTGCCCATCATGCTGACCCGCACGCCCTACAACGCCGCCAAGCGCGCCGCGCGCGCCGACAGCCCGCGCATGGTCGCGGCCCTGCCGCAGGGCGACGAGCCCTTCGTGGCCGACGGCGGCTATATCCGCGTGTTCCAGGACGTCCGGGGCAAGTACGGCTCGGAGGGCGACTACGTGATGACCCGGCCGCTGAAGGGTCCGCTGAACAGCTCCGAGGTCGACCACTCCACTGACGCCTACGACACCATCGACTGGCTGGTGAAGAACGTGCCCGAGACCAACGGCAAGGTCGGCATGCTGGGCAGCTCGTACGAGGGCTTCACGGTGGTGATGGCGCTGGTCAATCCGCACCCGGCCCTGAAGGTCGCCGCGCCGATGAGCCCGATGGTCGACGGCTGGATGGGCGACGACTGGTTCCACCACGGGGCGTTCCGCCAGCCGAACTTCGACTATTTCACCGGCCAGACCATGGTGCGCGGCGCCGGCGAGAGCGTTCAGCGCCAGGGCTATGACGACTACAGCAACTTCTTGAACGAGGGCTCGGCCGGCGACTACGCCAAGAACCACGGTCTCGACGCCCTGCCCTGGTGGAAGAAGGTCAGCGAGCACCCGGCCTATGACAAGTTCTGGAGCGAGCAGGCCCTCGACAAGACCATGGCCGCCCAGCCGCTGAAGGTGCCGACCATGTGGATCCAGGGCCTGTGGGACCAGGAGGACATGTGGGGCGCGGTGCACAGCTACGCCGCCGTCGAGCCGAAGGACACGGCCAACGACAAGAACTATCTGGTCCTCGGCCCGTGGCGCCACAGCCAGGTCAATTACGACGCCTTCAACCTGGGTCCGTTCAAGTGGGACGGCGACACGGCCCTGCAGTTCCGCCGCGACGTGCTCAAGCCCTTCTTCGACCAGTATCTGAAGGACGGTCCCAAGGCCGACACCCCGCCGGTGCTGATCTATGATCCGGGCCAGAACAAATGGAACCGCTACGCCAGCTGGCCGCAAGGCAAGAGCAAGAACCTCTATCTGGCGGCCAATGGCGGTCTGTCGTTCACCGCGCCGGCGGCGGCCAAGGGCGCGGGCGCCTATGACGAGTACGTGTCCGATCCGGCCAAGCCCGTGCCGTACATCCCTCGCCCGCTGCAATTCGCCGACCGTAGCCGCTGGACACAGTGGCTGGTCACCGACCAGCGCGGCGTCGACGGCCGCCCCGACGTCCTGACCTACACCTCCGAGCCCTTGAAGGCGCCGCTGAAGATCGCCGGCGTGCCCAAGGTCAATCTGGTGGCCTCGACCAGCGGCGCAGACAGCGACTGGGTGGTCAAGCTGATCGACGTCTATCCGGACGAGGTGCCCAGCCAGCCGGAGCTGGGCGGCTATGAGCTGGCCGTGGGCATGGACATCTTCCGGGGCCGTTATCGGGAAAGCTTCAGCGATCCCAAGGCGATCAAGCCGAACACGCCGCTGAAGTACCAGTTCATCCTGCCGACCGCGAACTACACCTTCCAGCCGGGCCACCGGATCATGGTCCAGGTGCAGTCCAGCTGGTTCCCGCTCTACGACCGCAACCCGCAGACCTTCGTGCCGAACATCTTCTTCGCCAAGCCGGCCGACTACGTGAAGGCGACGCAGCGGGTGTTCCACGCCGGGGCGGATGCAAGCTTCATCGAGCTTCCGGTGGTCGAGAACTAGCGATTTGGTTGCCAATCCCGGCCTGGCGAGCGAACGTCGGGCCGGGAGAGGGACCAACACATGACCATTGCCAAGACACTCGGCGCCGCGGCGATCGCGGCGCTGCTGATGACCAATGCCGCTTGGGCGCAGAAGGCCGGAAAGTCGCCGTCGTACAACGAGACGCCCGCCAACCTCGTCGAGTCGACCCAAGGCTTCGACTTCGAGCGCCGCGACGTCATGATTCCGATGCGCGACGGGGTGAAGCTTCACACCGTGATCCTGGTCCCGAAGGGCGCGAGCCACGCCGGGATCCTGCTGACCCGCACGCCCTACAACGCCACCGAACTGACCAGTCACGCGGCCAGCGGCACGCTCGCGGCCGTGCTCCAGGGCTACGACAACGCCGCCGACGTCATCGTGGAGGCCGGCTATATCCGCGTGATCCAGGACGTCCGCGGCAAGTACGGTTCAGAGGGCGAGTACGTCATGAACCGGCCCCTGCAGGGGCCGCTCAATCCGACCAAGGTCGACCACGCCACCGACACCTACGACACCATCGACTGGCTGGTGAAGAACGTGCCGGAGTCCAACGGCAAGGTCGGGATCATCGGCATCTCGTACGACGGCTTCCTGCCGCTGATGGCCCTGGTCAATCCGCACCCGGCCCTGAAGGTCTCGGTGCCGATGAACCCGATGGTCGACGGCTGGATGGGCGACGACTGGTTCCACCATGGCGCCTTCCGCCAGCAGAACATGCCGTATGTCTACGAGCAGCAGGCGACGCGCGACAATCGCGCCAAGTGGCCCAGCAACACCTTCGACGACTACGACCAGTACCTGCGCGCCGGATCCGCCGGGGAACTCGGGCGGCAGCGCGGGCTCGAGCAGGTCGGGTTCTGGCGGCGGATCATCGAGCATCCGGCCTATGACGCGTTCTGGCAGCAGCAGGCCATGGACAAGATCCTGGCCAAGCAGCCCCTGAAGGTGCCCGTCATGCTGGTCCACGGCCTCTGGGACCAGGAAGACATCTACGGCGCCCTGGCGGTCTACAAAGCGATCAAGCCGCTGGACACCAACAACGACAAGGTCTTCCTGACGATGGGCCCGTGGTTCCACGGCCAGCAGATCGAAGAGGCCTCGGCGCTGGGGGCGATCAAGTGGGACGCGGACACCGCCAAGCAGTTCCGCCACGATATCCTGGCCCCGTTCTTGGCCCGGTACCTCAAGGACGACGCGCCCGCGGCCAACATCGCGCCGGTCAACGCCTTCGAAACCGGAACCAACACCTGGCGCAAACTGCCGGCCTGGCCGATCGCCTGCGAAAGCTGCGCGTCCAAGCCCAAGCCGCTCTATCTTCAGGCCGGCGGCAAGCTGGCCTTTACGCCGCCGGGCGACGGTCCCGCGTTCGACGAGTATGTCTCCGATCCGGCCAAGCCGGTGCCCTTCCGCACCCGGCCCAACCAGCCGATCGGCTACGCCCCGCCTCTGACCTGGACCCAATGGCTGGTCGACGACCAGCGCGAGCCCTCCGGCCGCCCCGACGTGCTCACCTACACCACGGACGTGCTCACTTCGCCGGTCCAGATCTCGGGGGAGCCGATCGTCAATCTGGTGGCCTCGACCAGCGGCGGCGACAGCGACTGGGTCGTCAAGCTGATCGACGTCTATCCCGACATGGTCCCGGCCCAGCCCGAGATGGGCGGCTACCAGCTGCCCGTGTCGATGGACATTTTCCGGGGCCGCTACCGCGAGAGCTACAGCGAGCCCAAGGCGATCACGCCCAACAAGCCGCTGACCTACCGCTTCGGCCTGCCCAACACCAACCACGTGTTCAAGCCGGGCCACCGGATCATGGTGCAGGTCCAGTCCAGCTGGTTCCCGCTCTATGACCGCAACCCGCAGACCTTCGTGCCGAACATCTTCTTCGCCAAGCCGTCCGACTATGTGAAGGCCACGCAGCGGGTGTTCCACGCCGGCGCCGACGCCAGCTTCATCGCCCTGCCGGTGGTCGAGAAGTAGCCTCTCGCCGCGGACGGACGGACACGAGAAAGGCCGGCGGAACCCCGCCGGCCTTTGCTTTCGCGTTCAGCGGTCGCCGCGCCGTCCGTCACCACATCCCGCAAGTCGTTTCCAGCGAACCCGCCCGCCAGCGGCAAATTCTCGCGCGCCAGACGAGAAACAAGGTTAAGCCGCACCGCTCGGGGGAGAAGATTGGAACCCGCGTTTCAGATCGACCACCTTTTGTTTCCAAAGAACAAAAGGAAGGCGCCAGCGGAGCTTTCCGACACGCGCAGAGTTTAACCATCATGGCCGACTCCGAAGTTCGGTTTCCCGAAACCTATGTCAGCGGCGTGCCCGTCTGGGCGCGGCGGCGCAAGAAGTCGGCGGTTCATCCGCTGATCAGCACGGTCGTGGTCTTGCTGGCTCTGTTCGGGGCGGTCGTGATCGGAGTCTCGCTGCGCGCGGGCTCGGTCGCCAAGGGCGGCGCGGTGATCGACCAGTGGATCGCGACGGGCAAGGCCAAGCTGGATGAGGCCGCCGCCCAGGCGCGCGCCAGCCGGAAGCCCTGAGACCGACCGACGGCGGTGGCGGAATCCCCGCGACCGCGTTAGAAGGCGCGCCCATGAGCACGCCCCAAAAGCCCATGGCCGAACTGGCCGCCGAATTCGGCCTGAAACCCGCCGAGTATGATGTGGTCCTCAAGCGGCTGGGCCGCGAGCCCAACCTCGTGGAATTGGGCGTGTTCTCGGTCATGTGGTCCGAGCACTGCTCGTACAAGTCCTCGAAGAACCAGCTGAAGAAGTTCCCGATCAGCGGTCCGCGCGTGATCTGCGGTCCGGGCGAAAACGCCGGCGTCATCGATATCGGCGACGGCGACGCGATCATCTTCAAGATGGAGAGCCACAACCACCCCTCGTACATCGAGCCCTATCAGGGCGCGGCGACGGGCGTGGGCGGCATCATGCGCGACGTCTTCACGATGGGCGCGCGACCGATCGCGCTGCTGAACGCCCTGCGCTTCGGCGATCCGGAACATCCGAAGACCAAGCGCCTGGTGGACGGCGTGGTCGCCGGCATCGCCGGCTACGGCAACTGCGTGGGCGTGCCCACGGTCGCCGGCGAGACCAACTTCCACAAGGGCTACAACGGCAACATCCTGGTCAACGCCATGTGCGTGGGCCTGGCCAAGGCCGACGGCATCTTCTACTCGGCCGCCCCGGGGCCGGGCCTGGCGGTCGTCTATTTCGGCTCCAAGACCGGCCGCGACGGCATCCACGGCGCGACCATGTCCTCGGCCGAGTTCTCGGAGGACTCCGAGGAGAAGCGCCCCACCGTCCAGGTCGGCGACCCCTTCGCCGAGAAGCTGCTGATCGAGGCGACGCTGGAGCTGATGGCCACCGGCGCGGTCGCCGCCATCCAGGACATGGGCGCGGCGGGCCTGACCTCGTCGTCGGTCGAGATGGCCGGCAAGGGCGGCGTCGGCATCGAGCTGAACATGGACATGGTCCCGCAGCGCGAAGAAGGCATGACCGCCTACGAGATGATGCTGTCGGAAAGCCAGGAGCGGATGCTGGCGGTCCTGAAGCCCGGCCGGGAGCAGGAAGGCCACGCCATCTTCGAGAAGTGGGGCCTGGACGCCGCCGTCATCGGCTACACGACCGACACCGGCCGCCTGGTGCTCAAGCACCACGGCGAGACGGTCTGCGACGTGCCGCTGGCTCCGCTGTTCGACGACGCGCCGCTGTATGACCGTCCGTGGGTCCAGCCCAAGCTGGACGCCCGCCTCGACCCCGGCCAGGTCCCCGGTCCGACCGACTGGAACGCCGCGGTGCTGAAGATCGTCGGCTGCCCCGACATGGCCTCCAAGCGCTGGCTGTGGGAGCAGTACGACCGCCACGTGATGGCCGACACGCTGGAAGACAGCGCCACCGGCTGCGACGCGGGCATCGTCCGCATCCACGGCACGGGCAAGGCGATCGCCGTCACCAGCGACTGCACGCCGCGCTACGTCCAGGCCGACCCCTACGAAGGCGGCAAGCAGGCGGTCGCCGAGGCCTGGCGCAACCTGACGGCCGCCGGCGCCCTGCCGATCGCCATCACCGACAACCTGAACTTCGGCAGCCCCGAAAAGCCCGAGACCATGGGCCAGATCGTCCGCGCCACCGACGGCATGGCCGAGGCCTGCCGCGCGCTGGACTTCCCGGTCGTGTCGGGGAACGTCTCGCTCTACAACGAGACCAACGGCGTCGCCATTCCGCCGACCCCCACGGTCGGCGCCGTGGGCCTGCTGGAGGACTACGACCTGCGCACGGGCTTCGGCAACGTCGCCGAGGGCGACACGCTGGTGCTGATCGGCGAGACCCACGGCGAACTCGGCGCCTCGATCTATCTGCGCGAGATCCTGGGTCGCGAGGACGGCGCCCCGCCCCCGGTCGACCTGGCCGTCGAGAAGAAGAACGGCGATTTCGTGCGCGGCCTGATCGCCTCGGGCCTGGTGGCCGGGGTCCACGATCTTTCCGATGGCGGCCTGCTGGTCGCCGCGGCCGACGTGGCCCTGGCCAGCAAGGTCGGGATCACCCTGAACGCCACCAGCGCGGCCCACGCCCACCCCTATCTCTGCGGTGAGGACCAGGCCCGCTACCTGATCGCCACCCCCGATCCGGAGGCGGTGCTGGAGGCGGCGAAAGAAGTCGGCGTGCACGCGATCGTCGCGGGCGTCGCCGGCGGGGACGCCTTCGCCTCGCGGGATCTGTTCAGCATCCCGCTGGAGACGCTGCGCGCGGCGCACGAGGCCTGGCTCCCAGGCTACATGAACGCGCCGAGGGCCTGAGAGGGAACTAGGCGTCCAGCAGGGCCTCGGCCGCGGCGGACAGGCGCACCGTGAGCCCCTCGGGCGCGTAGTCGGTCTCAACGCCGCCAGCGCCGGTGAGGCCAAGGCCGACCAGTCGCGTCCCGAACCCCTTGCGCGTGGGCGGCGTCGCGGGCGGCCCGCCGCGCTCGCGCCATTCCACGGTCACGCGTCCGCCGTCGCGCGCCCAGCGCACCGTCACGTGCCCCTCCGGGCGGCTCAACGCGCCGTGCTTGATGGCGTTGGTGGTCAGTTCGTGAATGATCAGGGAGACGTTCTGGGCGATCGGCGCCTTCACCCGCAGGTGCGCCCCCTCGACCGTGAAGCGCGTCCGGTCGGCGACGCGCGACAGGGCGATTTCGATCAGCCCGCCCAGATCGGCGCCGCTCCAGTCCTGCTCCAGCAGAACGTCGTGGGCCGCGGCCAGCGCATGCAGGCGCTCCTCGAAGGTTTGGACCAGTTCCTTGTCGCGGCCGCGCCGCAAGGTCTGCTGCGCGATGGCCTGCACGAGGGCGAGCGTGTTCTTCAGGCGATGGGTGGTCTCGGCCATCAGCAAGGCGCGCCCCCGCTCGGCCAGCACCTGTTGGGTGGTTTCGATGGCGATGTCGAGGATGCCTTCGACGCGGTCGCCGTCCTTCACCGGGCTGTAGGAGAAGGTCCAGTAGGTGTCTTCCGGAAAGCCGTTCCTGGTCATCACCAGGTGCATGTTTTCCATATAGACCCGCTCGCCAGCCATGGCCTTGTCGAGCAGCGGCGCGATATCGGCCCAGACGTCGGCCCACACCTCATGGATCGGGCGTCCCAAGGCCCCGGGGTGCCGGGCGCCCAGGAACGGAATATAGGCCGCGTTGTAGATCAGTGTTTGCTCAGGTCCCCAGGTCGCGCAGGTGGCGAACTCGGTGCCCATCATGATGTCGTAGGTCGTCTTGAGCGCGAGCGGCCAACTATCCCTCGCACCAAGCGGCGTCGACGACCAATCAAACTCGTCTATGCTCTTGGGCACCTACGCTCCCCCACGCGGTGTTTGGGCTGGTCTCTAGCATGATGCCTCGCGGACGCGAAGGCGAGGCCGCGCGCTCAGGGGTCTCGAGCCCGACGGAGGCCGAGGTCGAAGCGGCATTCTCTAGCGCGCCAAGATTGAAGATGCGACTCTTGAAGCTGGAGACTGGGGGCGATCGACGCGAAGCGACCGCGCCGCTCAGACCGCGTGCGTCCGTCCCGACCAGCGCGCCACCGCCTCCAGCAGCTTCGTCGGGCTGATCGGCTTGCCGAGGTGATCATCCATGCCGGCGGCCAGGCAGTTGGCGATCTGCTCGGGCAGAACGTTGGCGGTCATGGCGATGATCGGCGTGGCCGCGCCCCGCGCGCCCTCCATGGCGCGGATCTCGCGCGTGGCGGTCAGGCCGTCCATCACGGGCATCTGCACGTCCATCAGGACGAGGTCGTAACCGCCCCGGCGCATCGCCTCGACGCCGGCGACGCCGTCATTGGCCGTCTCGACCTCGACGCCGAACGGCTCGAGCATGGTGCGGATCAGCTCGCGATTGACGGCGTTGTCCTCGACCAGCAGCAGCCGGACGCCGGCGTCGGCGTTCAGGGGCGGCGGGGCGTCGGTCTCGGGCGCCGCCAGTTCGGCCAGCGGGCCCCGCACCTCGAACCAGAAGGTCGAGCCCTGCCCCTCGACGCTGTCGACGCCGATCTTGCCGTCCATGCGTTCGATGATCCGGCGAGAGATGGCCAGGCCCAGCCCCGTGCCGCCGAACCGGCGCGACACCGCCGCGTCGGCCTGGGAGAAGCGATCGAAGATGTTGTCGCGATGCTCCGGCGCGATACCGATGCCGGTGTCCTTGACCTCGGCCCGCAGCACGGCCGCGTCGCCCTCGACCGTCTGGCTCAGCGAGACGGTGATGGACCCCTGCGCCGTGAACTTCACCGCGTTGGACAGGAAGTTCAGCAACACCTGCGACAGCCGGGGTCCGTCGAGGTTCATCGGCGCCAGGTCGGACGCCGCCTTGACCGCCACCACCAGCCCCTTGGCCGTGGCCCGTTCCTCGACCAGGGCCGCGCAGGACGAGGCCATCGCCGCCGGATCGAACGGCGCGGGGTCCAGCTCCAGCCCGCCGGCCTCCAGTCGCGAGAAGTCCAGCACGTCGTTGACGACGCTGAGCAGCGTGTTGCTGGCGTCCAGGATATGGCCGACCTGACGACCGGCGGTCGGCGACAGATCGCGCGAGCGCCGCAGCACCTCGGCGAAGCCGATGATCGCCGTCAGCGGCGTGCGCAGCTCGTGGGTCATGTTGGCCAGGAAATCGGACTTGGCGGCCGAGGCGGTTTCCGCCGCCTCCAGGGCCTTGGCGATATCCAGCTCCAGACGCTTGCGTTCGGTGATGTCGCGCGAGGTGGCCAGCAGGATCCCCGAGCCGTCGCCGAGCACCGAATAGGCGCTTTCCAGCCAGATCGAGGTTCCGTCCTTGCGGAAGCACTGGTAGTCGGCGCTCTGCGGCTCGCCGCCTGGCGTGAGGCTGGCGATGATCTTCTGCACGCGTTTGAAGTCGGCCTCGCTGACCATGGCGGTCGGCGGCAGGGCCATGAACTCCTCGTGCGAATAGCCGGTGATCCGCGTGATGCTGGGCGAGCTGTAGATCCGCTCGCCCTTCGGCGACCACAGCGCGACGTGGTCGGTCAGGTTGTCCCCCAGCAGGCGGTAGAGCCGGTCGGCCTCGCGATATTTGGCGACGGCGTCCTGGGCTTCCTCGACGGCGCGCCGCTGGGCGTCGAGGCTGGTGGTGAGGTCATCGCGCATTCGGTCCAGTCGAGCGCGTTGGAAGGTCAGCCAAGCCGCCAGCGGCGTGGCCACGACCAGGGCGATCACCAGGGTGGACAACGGCGTGTAGACCCGCGGATCGCGCAGGACGATGATGTGGACGACATAATCCGCGGCCATCGCCGCCACCGCGACGAACGCCACCGTCGCGGCGGTCTTGACGATCCAGTCTCGCAAAACGGCGGGGGTGATCGCGGCGCTCCGTCAGTTGGCTAAGATCGGGAAAGTCTTACGCACATATACGGTTTAAGTCAGCGACCCTGAGTTGCGCCAGGAAAGCGTTCTCGCTCGGCCCGATGCGTTCAGCGGCCGGAGGCCTTGGCGATCGCGTCGAGGTCGCGTTCGAAGGCCAAGCTGGCTTGCGTCACCGTCGCCACCGACCGCTTGAAGAACGCTTGCGGCACGGTCGCGAAGTCGTCTGTCGGCTTGTGGTACTCGGGGTGATCCTCGACGCCGAAATAGACCCAGGGCACGCCTTTTTCGCCGAAGGCGTAGTGGTCGGACTGGTTGGTCCAGTTGTTCTGCTTGCCGTCGGCGTCGGTGTCGTGACCCAGCTTCAACGTGACCTTGGCCTTGGCGGCCACCTTGGTCAGGATGGGCTTCAGATAGGGGAACGGGGCGGTTCCGGCGGCGTAGAGCTCGTTCTTGGCGTTCTTGCTCAGCATGTCGAAGTTTACGTCCAGCGCGATGCTGGCCAGGGGAACCGGCGGCGCGGCCGCGAAGGCGCGCGCGCCCTGCAGACCGGCTTCCTCGGCGTCGACCACCGCGAAGATCACGTCGTGCTTCGGCGGATGGGCCTTGAAGGCCTCGGCCACGGCCAGAAGGCCCGCCACGCCAGAGGCGTTGTCGTCCGCGCCGTTGTAGATCTCTCCGCCCTGGACGCCCAGGTGGTCGTAGTGGGCCGAGACCACCATCGCCTTGCCGCCTTGGGTCCCCTTGATGCGCCCGATCAGATTGACGGCCGGGATGGTCGCGCCGTTGCGCCGCTTGACGGTGAACGGCTGCTCGAACGTCTCGCCGATCGGCTTGAGGCCGATCTCCGCGAACCGCGACAGAATATAGGCCCGCGCCTTTTCGGAGCCCGGCGTCCCGGGAAACCGCCCCTGCATGTCGTCGGCCGACAGGATGCGGACGTCGTCGAGGGCCTTGTCCCCGGGCCCAGCGAGGGCGGACGAGGCGGCGGCGGAGAGGATCGCGGCGGCGATCAGCGCGGAAAGGCGAGTCATGGCGCCTACATGCCGTGCGCGCCGGGGCGAATTCAATTAAATCTGTCTCGCCAGACCGTGGACCCTTTTGACCAACGCTGTCAGCGTGCGTCTGTTCTTAAGGATTCGCGGCGACACAAAACCCTTCAAGGATCGGAGCCGTCCCCGTGCCCATGTCCCACGCCGAGCTCGAAGCGCGTCTGACCGCCGCCTTCCCCGATTCCGAGATCGTGTTGACCGATCTGGCCGGCGACAACGACCACTGGAAGGCGCGGATCGTCTCGCCCGCCTTCAAGGGCCTGCCGCGCGTTCGCCAGCACCAGCTGGTCAACAAGGCCTTGGCCGACGTGCTGGGCGGGACATTGCATGCCCTGGCGCTCGAAACCGCGCCGCCGGCGGACTAGGAGTTCAAGGCGTGCGCTACCGTCCCTTCGGACTATCGGGCATGGCGGTTTCGGCGCTCACCCTGCGCCTGGCCGATACGTCGCGCCTGAAGGCCGGCGACTGGCGCGCCCTGGTCTTCACGGCGCTGGAGAGCGGGATCAACAGCTTCCAGGTCGAGGGCGACGCCCCCGAGCTTCTGCGCGGCGCCGGCGAGGCCTTCGCCTCGGTCGAGCGCCGGCTGCTGTTCATCACGTGGCGCGCGCGGGGCGACGGCGCCACGCTGAGCGATCTCACCGTCGATGTGCAGTTGCGCGCGGCCCTGGACGGGCTGTCGCTCGACTATCTGGACCTCGTTCTGATCAACGATCCGCTGCAGCCGGCTCTGCCGCTGGACTTCGAGGTCCGGTTTGGCGAGCTCTACCAGCGCCGCGTGGCGCGCGGGCTCGGCGTCGCCAGCCGCGGCGATATCGACCCGCGCCTTCTGACCAACGGCCTGGTGACCGCCGTCTCCTCGCCGTTCAACCTGTCGTCGGGCTGGGCCGAGCGGAACCGCATCCGCGGCGCCGCCCAGGCCAACCTCGCGGTGATCGGCGAGGACTTCTGGCCCCAGGCCCTGCGCGAGGGCGGCGAGGCGGCGCAGAGACCCTCCCTCTGGCGGCGGCGCACCGATCCCCTGGCCGACATCGGCGGCTACGAATTCCTGCACGCCACCCCGGGCTGGACCGGCGAGGAGATCTGCCTCGGCTACGCCCTGACCGAACCGTCCCTGGCCACGGTGCGCATCACCGCCGACACGCGCGCCGAGGTCGAGCGGCTCGCCGCCGTGGTCGAGCGCGACCTGCCCAACGGCGTCTGCGCCCAGATCGAAATGGCCCGCTTCTCGGCCCAGGAGCGCGAGAAGGCCGCCGGCCGCTCTTGACCCTCGCGCCGGGGGCGCCTAGCTGAGACCTTGGACTTCAGGACCGCCCCATGACCGACGTCGCCGCCTCCCCCGCCCTCGACTTCATCGCCAAGACCGTGGCCGAGCATCCGGTCGTGGTGTTCATGAAGGGCGTGCCCGACCAGCCGCGCTGCGGCTTCTCGTCGGTCGTCGTGCAGATCCTCGACCACCTCGGCGTCGAGTTCGTCGGCGTCGACGTCCTGCAGGACGACGACCTGCGCCAGGGTATCAAGACCTTCACCGACTGGCCGACCATTCCGCAGCTCTACGTCAAGGGCGAGTTCCTGGGCGGCAGCGACATCGTCCGCGAGATGTTCCAGTCGGGCGAACTGAAGACCCTCTTCGTCGAGCAGGGCCTCATCGCGGCGTGAGGCTGTTCGAGCCTCCGGCCGACGCCTATTCCGTTCGCTTCGCGCCGAAATCCTCGGACATCGACGCCAATGGCCACGTGAACAACGTGGTCTATCTGGCCTGGATTCAGGACCTGGCCATCGCCCACTGGGAAGCCAGGGCGACGCCGGAGCAGCGCGCGCCGTGGACCTGGGTGTGCCGTCGGCACGAGGTCGACTACCGCCGCGAGCTCCTGCTGGGCGAGACCGCGACCGGCTACACCTGGGTCGGCGAGCTGAAGGGCCCGCGCTTCGAACGCTACGCCCGTATCGACGGCCCCGACGGGGAGATGTGCGCCCAGAGCCGCACCGACTGGGTGCTGATCGACATCGCCGCCAAGCGCCCCGCGCGGGTGCTGCCCTGGATGGTCGAACGGTTCACGCCGAAGGGATGACCGGATTGGCGATGACGATCCGATCGGCGCGCGTCAGGCCTAGCTCGTCGTAGCTGAACACCAGGTCCGCCGCGCTTTCGGCGCCCTTGCAGATCTCCAGCCGCCGCCGGGCGAAGGCGACCACCGCGTGGCCCGCCGCGCGGTCCACCCGAAAGACGAAGTCAGCCTTCGCCGCGCAGCCCCTGGACCTGACGCGCACCGTCAGACCGCTCGCGCCCGCCCGCGCCGCCAACAGCGTTTCGAGCAATGGCCAGCGATCCGCCGGGGCGGCGGTCAGGCCGACAGGCGTGGTCGCGCAGCCGGCCAGGGACGCCGCCGCTCCGGCCAACAAGAAACCTCTGCGTGAGACGCTGACGCTCATCGACCTCTGTACGAACCACCCGACTTCGGAGGAAGATCACCCATGGCTGGCGCGATGACCAGCCGTTGGGGAGATCGTCGTGCGTCTTCGTTCCGTGTGCCTCGCCGCGGCCCTCGCCATCGCCGCCGCCGCGCCCGCTTGGGCTGCCCCCAGCTACCAGAAACTGGACGGCGAGATCGAGCGGCTGCGGCTGGCGGGCAAGATCCCGGGGGTCGCGGTCGCCGTGGTCGAGAACGGCAAGCTCGTCCATGTCGTCGCCAAGGGCGTCCGCAACGCCCAGGGCGATCCGCTGACGACGGACACGATCATGTACGCCGCCTCGATCTCGAAGGCCGCGTTCGCCTACTATGTCCTGATGCTGGTCGACGAGGGGCGGATCGACCTCGACACGCCGATCTCGGCCTATCTGCCCAAGCCCCTGCCCGACTATCCGCGATACGCCGACCTGGGCGTCGACGAGCGCTGGAAGACGATCACGCCCCGCCGGCTGTTGACCCATACCTCGGGCCTGGCCGACCAGCGCTTCTACGAAGCCGACAACAGGTTTCGCTTCAAGCTCGAGCCCGGAAGCCGATACGCCTATTCAAACGAGGGCATAAACCTACTGCAGTTCGTCATCGAGGAGGGTCTGGGCCTCAAGGTCGGCGACGAGATGGATCGGCGGCTTTTCCAGCCCCTGGGCATGACCCGTTCCAGCATGATCTGGCGCGAGGACTTCAAGGTGAACCTGGCCGACGGACAGCGGGCCGATGGCCAGTGGGTGGCGCACGACGACCGCTCCCATGTCCGCGCCGCCGGCTCGCTGGACACCACGATCGCCGACCTGGGCAAGCTGGCCGCCGCCCTGGTCTCGGGCTGGGGCCTGTCGGCCAAGGCGCGAGCCGAGCTGGACAGGCCAGCGTTTCCGATCGTCAGCCGCCACCAGTTCCCACCATTCCTGATCCGCGACAATCCCGGGAACGCCAGGATCGGCCTGGGCGCGGGGATAGGCGTGGTGGTCTATGACGGGCCGCGGGGCCATGCCTTCTACAAGGGCGGCCACAACGACATCACCGACAACCAGATGGTCTGCGTCGAGCGCGGCAGGCGCTGCGTCGTCGTCCTGACCAACAGCGGCGTCGGCCAGCGGATCATCCCGCCGATCGTCAAGGCGGCGCTGGGCGACACCGGCCAGCCCTGGGGCTGGGAATACAACCCGATCTTGCCGGTCTCGCCCTAGATCGTCAGCCCCAGGGGCCCGCGCCCGGAGAGGTCGAGACCCGCGCCGGTCGCCTGGCGGCCGTCCCCTGCCCCACGCCCAGGCGCATCAGGGCCTCGACGCGGTTGTGGGTCGCCGGGTGGGTCGAGAACAGGCTGTCGGCGCCCTTGCCGTTCAGCGGGTTGATGATGAACATGTGGGCCGTGGCGGGATTGCGCTCGGCCTCGTAGTTGACGTAGCCGCCCCGCGCATAGGCCTCGATCTTCTCCAGGGCGCGGGCCAGGGCGGCGGGGTCGCCGCCGATCGCCGCGCCGATCCGGTCGGCCTCGTACTCGCGGGCGCGGCTGATGGCCATCTGCACCAGCATGGCCGCGATCGGGGCCAGGATGGCGATGGCGATCGCGCCGATGACGCCGCCCCGATCGTTCTCGTCCCGCGAGCCGCCGAAGAAGAACGCGAAATTGGCCAGGGCCGAGATGGCGCCGGCGATGGTCGCCGTCACCGTCATGGTCAGGGTGTCGCGGTTCTTCACATGGGCCAGCTCGTGGGCCATCACGCCGCGGATCTCGTCGCGGGTCAGCAGGCGCAGCAGGCCCGTCGTGGCGGCGACCGCCGCGTGGGCCGGGTCGCGACCCGTGGCGAAGGCGTTGGGCTGGTCGCTGTCGATGATGGTCACGCGCGGACGCGGCAGGCCGGCCTTGGCCGCCATCTCCACGACGTCGGTCACGTAGTGGCGGATCAGCGGCTCGGGATGGCTCTCGTCGACCTCCTGAGCCCCATAGCTCCGCAGCACGATCTTGTCGGCGTTCCAATACGAAAAGGCGTTCAGGCCCAGGGCGAACACCAGGGCGATCAGCATGCCGGTCGGGCCGCCGATCAGGTAGCCCGCGCCCATGAACAGGGCCGTCAGGCCCGCCAGCAGGATGTAGGTCTTGAGGTGGTTCATCGTCTTGATCGGGGTTAGTCGAAGATGTCGAACAGATCGAAGCGCTTCTTCTTGGCGTGGCCGTACTGGCCATGCCGGCGATAACGGTCGTCGTCATCGTCGTCGTCGAAGCGCCGGTGGCTGTCGGCGTGGTGATCGGGGCGGCTGTAGGGGGTGGGCGTCCTGTAGGTCGCCTGTAGCTCCTCGCGCTCGAACGCCATCAGCTTTTCCAGCTCGCCGCGATCCAGCCAGACGCCGCGGCAGCGCGGGCACATGTCGAACTCGACGCCGGCGCGCTGCACGGCCTGCATCGAACCCTCGCAGTTGGGGCACATCAGAAGGGGCATGGTCTCGGACCTCCGGATCCAAAAAGTGGATCGGGTGTCCTCGATGTCGGCGGCGCCTTGGGGAGAGGGGGGCTTTAAGGCGGCCGGACCCGGTTACATCGAGAACACCCGATGCGGTCCGACATCACGAGCGCTTGCGTCGCTCGCCAGAGGGGCCCGGTCCCGCATGACTAAGCTGGGATCATCGCGTCGGGCTTTCAAGGGAGATCCATCCCTTAAGGATCTAGAACAACAGGCTGTTTAGAGTTGGGTGTTGACGGGCTCCCGCGCCGTCCTCGCCCTTCGACAGGCTCAGGGTGAGGACGACCGTCGGCCCCGCGGGCGCAAAATCCTCATCCTGAGCCTGTCGAAGCATGTCCTCGGGCCGGCGCCGCCGGACCTGGGGGGACGAGGATTTCCATCCGGACCCGCGCCACACTCGGCGTGAACACAGCCAAACAAAAAGGCCCCGGATCGCTCCGGGGCCTTTCCGTATCGGTTCGGTTCGACGCTTACGAAGCGTAGAATTCGACGACCAGGTTCGGTTCCATCTTCACCGGATACGGAACTTCCGACAGTTCCGGAGCGCGGACGAAGGTGGCCGACAGGGCCTTGGTGTCGACCGTGACGTATTCGCAGAAGTCGCGCTCGTTCGAGGCGACCGACTCCAGGACCAGAGCCATGTTGCGCGACTTTTCGCGGACCTGGATCACGTCGCCGGCCTTGCAGCGGTACGACGGGATGTTCACGCGCTTGCCGTTCACGGTCACGTGGCCGTGGTTGACGAACTGGCGGGCGGCGAACGGGGTCGGCACGAACTTGGCGCGATAGACGATGGCGTCCAGGCGCGATTCCAGCAGGCCGATCAGGTTTTCCGAGGTGTTGCCCTTGCGGCGGGCGGCTTCCTCGTAGGTGCGCGAGAATTGCTTCTCGGTCAGGTTACCGTAGTAGCCCTTCAGCTTTTGCTTGGCGCGCAGCTGCAGACCGAAGTCCGAAACCTTGCTCTTGCGGCGCTGGCCGTGCTGGCCGGGACCGTACGAGCGCGAGTTGACCGGGGACTTCGGACGGCCCCACAGGTTTTCACCCATGCGGCGGTCGATCTTGTACTTGGCGCTATGGCGCTTCGACATAGTCGTTCTTTCTAACGATCCGGGCCGGCTCCCCTCGAGAGAGGCGCGATTTCAACGGCGGCTTCGGGTCAATCCGTCATAAGGTCATCGCGCCGCGCGGCGAGCCGGCAGCGTGAAGGCGCGGTTTATGGGGGAAGGCGGGCGGGGAGTCAATCGTCCCCGCCCCGGCCCGCCGCGAAAGGCTCAGGGCCGAACGAGCGGGTTGCGCACGCGGATCTGGCCGCCGCGCTGGACGCCGAAGTCGTCCAGCCGATAGCGCAGCTCGACGCCCTCGGCGACCAGGGCCCGGCAGTTGTCGGGACGCTTGCGGATGAAGCTGAAGGCGGTGAGGCCATCGCGACGCTGGCTCTCGACCGAGAAGTCCTCCTGCCGGGTGCAGCCATTGGACGAGACGCGGATCACCAGATCGCCGCCATCCACCCGCGCGCCCAGCACGCGCTCCAGGCTGTCGGAGACGCCGCGTGTCTGGGCGTAGTCGTGATGAACGTCGTCGGCGTCGATGATGACGCAGGCCGAGGTGCTCAGGCCCAGGGCGATCACGGCGGCGAGCGATGCGAGTTTCATGATGGATTTCCCCTCCGATTGGTGAGCTTGACCGTGAGAGGAACCGCCTGAACCCAGGATGAATTACGGAATATTCACAACCGGGCGGCGTGAAACGCCAGGTGATCGCCGATGAAGGTCGTGATGAAGAAGTAGCTGTGGTCGTAGCCCGCCTGCCGCCGCACCGTGACCTTGCGGCCGGCCTTGGCGGCGGCCGCTTCGATCAGCTCGGGCTTAAGCTGGGTTTCCAGGAAGCTGTCGGCCAGGCCCTGGTCGATCAGGATGTCGTCGAACGCCGCGCCGGCGCCATCCTCGATCAGGGCGCAGGCGTCGTGGGCCCGCCAGGCGGCGCGGTCGGGGCCGAGATAGGCGCTCATCGCCTTGTCGCCCCACGGGCAGTTGAGCGGCGAGACGATCGGCGCGAAGGCGCTGACCGACTTGAAGAGCTCCGGGTTGCGCAGGGCGATCGTCAGCGCGCCGTGGCCGCCCATCGAGTGGCCGAAGATCCCGCGCCGCGCCGAGTCCAGCGGGAAGGCGCCGTCGACGGCCTCCAGCAGGTCCTTGGTCACATAGGAATACATCTTGAAATGCGGCGCCCACGGGGCCTGGGTGGCGTCGACATAGAAGCCCGCCCCCTGCCCCAGGTCGTAGGCCGGATCGTCGGCCACGCCTTCCCCGCGCGGCGAGGTGTCCGGCGCGACGATCGCGATCCCGTGCTTGGCGGCGTGTTCGTAGACGCCCGACTTCACCGTGAAATTGTCCTCGGTGCAGGTCAGGCCCGACAGCCAGACGAGGTACGGGAACGGGCCCTCGCCATCTTGGCTATATTTGGCCGGCGTCCACACCGTGAACTTCATCGGCGTGCCGGTGCTCGTGCTGTCATGGCGGCAGTAGCGAAGGGTTCCGCCGTGCACGCGGTGGGTGGCGAAGGTTTCGAGGGTCATTCGCAATCTCCTCCCCTCCCCCTTGCGGGGAGGGGTTGGGGGTGGGGGTGTCAGCGCCGCCATCGCCGAGCCAACACCCCCAATCCGACCGCTTCGCGGCCACCTTTCCCCGCAAGGGGGAAAGGAACTCTGTCCTAGAACGTCACCACGGTCCGGATGCTCTCGCCGGCGTGCATCAGGTCAAACGCCTTGTTGATCTCTTCCAGCGGCAGGACGTGGGTGATCATCGGGTCGATCTGGATCTTCCCGTCCATATACCAGTCGACGATCTTGGGCGTGTCGGTGCGGCCGCGCGCGCCGCCGAAGGCGGTGCCCTTCCAGACGCGACCGGTGACCAGCTGGAACGGACGGGTGGCGATCTCCTTGCCCGCCTCGGCCACGCCGATGATGATGCTTTCGCCCCAGCCGCGGTGGCAGGCCTCCAGCGCCGTGCGCATGACGCCGGTGTTGCCGGTGGCGTCGAAGGTGTAGTCGGCGCCGCCGTCGGTCAGGGCCACCAGGTGCGCGACGAGATCGCCCTGCACGTCGTTCGGATTGACGAAGTGGGTCATGCCGAACTTGCGGCCCCATTCCTCTCGCGCCGGGTTCAGATCAACGCCAACGATCATGTTGGCGCCGACCAGCTTCAGGCCCTGGATGACGTTGAGGCCGATGCCGCCCAGACCGAAGACGATGCAATTGGCGCCCGGCTCGACCTTGGCGGTGTTGGTCACCGCGCCCACGCCCGTGGTCACGCCGCAACCGCAGTAGCAGGCGGTCTTGAACGGCGCGTCCTTGCGGATCTTGGCCACGGCGATCTCGGGCAGCACCGTATAGTTCGAGAAGGTCGAGCAGCCCATGTAGTGGGCGATGGCCTGGCCCTTGTACGAGAAACGGCTCGTCCCATCCGGCATCAGCCCCTTGCCCTGGGTGGCGCGGATGGCCGTGCAGAGGTTAGTCTTGCCCGACAGGCAGCTTTTGCACTGGCGGCATTCGGGCGTGTAGAGCGGGATCACGTGGTCGCCGACGGCCACGGACGTCACGCCCGCCCCGACCTCGACCACCACGCCCGCGCCCTCGTGGCCCAGGATCGACGGGAAGATGCCTTCGCTGTCGAGACCGTCCAGCGTATAGGCGTCTGTGTGGCAGACGCCGGTCGCCTTGATCTCGACCATCACCTCGCCCGCCTTGGGACCTTCCAGGTCGACCTCGACGATCTCCAGCGGCTTCTTGGCATCGAAGGCGACGGCGGCGCGGGTCTTCATCGGGAGGTCTCCTGGGTGGCGAGTCGGCGCGACTTTGCCGCCCCGGACGGCGCGGGTCGAGCCCCGATCAGACCTTGACGATCGCCGGGAAGCGGAAGCGGCCGTCCAGCAGTTCGGCCCGGGGCAGATAGGCGCGCAGGGTCATCGAGAACGGTCCGGCCTTGGGCGCGGGCAGCCAGTTGGCGGTGCGCTCGCCGCCCGGATCGGCGCGGCCGATCCAGATGTCCAGCGCGCCGTCGGCGTTGCGCTTCAGGCCCGGCGTCCGGTCGCCGACCGCGTAGCGCCTCAGCGGATTGTCGGTGAAGAAATACTGGCCGTCGGCCGTGGCCTCGTACATCGACAGCGACCAGAACCCGTCCAGCGGCAGCTTCGCCGGCAGGGTCAGGCGATAGAGGCCGTCGCCGGTGAAGGTCCCCGCCCCATCGTCGCCCGCCGCCTTCATGTACATGGCCTCGGCCACCGGCAGAGCGCCCAACCCCTGCAACGCGACGATGGCGCGGTAGATGTAGTCCTGGCCGTAGTCGCCGAGATTGGGGCGCGGATAGGCCCAGCCGTTGATGAACGTCTGGCGGCCCTTGGCGAAGACGGTGATCAGCTTGGCCTCGTCGACCCCGTCGGCGGCGGCGGCGTCGTTATAGGGCCCGGCGCCCAGGAAGGCGCTGACGCGGCGCAGGATCCTGGTGTCGGTCGACGGGGCCGGATCGCTGGCCAGCAGCGCGCGCGCCGTGGCGAAATAGTCGGCCGGCTTGGCGTCGCGGGTGGCGTAGGCGGCGACGGGTCCGCCGGCGGGACCGACCAGCTTGAAGCCGTCCTGGGCCTTGTGCGCCGCGTCCAGATCGGCCCCGCCGTCGGTGAGGGTGCGCAGCAGCAGCCAGGCGTGCGGGGTGGCGATCCGGGTCGGGTTGGGTCCGGTCGAGGCCTGGCCCGGCCCGACCAGGGTGAAGGTCCCGCCCTCCCCGCCGACGGTGCGCGCGCCCAACACCACATTGTTGTTGGTGAACATGTCCATGACCGCCACCGAGTAGTAGCGGGCGCCGAGGGCCGGGATGGTCAGGGTCAGCGGTCCCTGGGTCAGGTCCAGGAAGGCCGCCGAATAGAGGGTGTCGTTGTTCGGCGTGGTGACCCAGCGGGCGGTGTGGTCCGACAGCGTCCGCGTGTGGGTCAGGCGGTTGACCGCCGCGCCGGGCGCCTTGAGCAGCCGCGCCCGGCTGGTGGCCATCTCGATCAGCGGCAGGGCATAGAGATAGGCGTCGCGCGCCGCCGTGGCGTCGCCCTCGGCGGCGCGGGCCAAGGCGGGCGAAAGTCCCAACGCGCCGGCCAGCGCCAGCAGTTCCCGACGGTTCATGCCGCCCTCCCCAACATCTGTTTGAGCGGCAGTTGAACGCGGGATCGGCGGCGGCGCAAGAGCCGCCGCCGCCCGGCTCGAAACTAGGCCGCGCGCGCCAGACGCGCCACGTGGACCACGTGTTCGAGCGTGATGATCGTCGCGTCGACCCGCTCGTGCGCGTCGGAGCCGACGACCTTGCGGGCGACCGCGGGCGACAGGGCCTCGCGCAGGTGGCCCAGGGCGCGCGGCGGCGCGATCAGGATCACCTGGTCGATGGCGTTGCGGCCGACCAGCGGGTCGAGCCGCTTGGCCAGGTCGCGCAGAAACGCCTTTTCCGCCCGGTCATGGATGTCACCGGCGTGGGTGATGTGGCTGGGCGGCGCGTGGTCGTGATGCTCCTTCAGGTCGGGCAGCCACTCGGGTCGGTCGTGCAGCGGCCCGTCCAGCCGGGGCTGCTCCAGCAGCCGGGCGCGGCGTCCGTCGGCGACCACGACCAAAGTTCTCGCGTCGGGGGTCATGAAAAGCTCCTTGGCTTGACCATGCCGGGGAGCCTGCGCCCGCGCCGTCCGGACGCGGATGATCAAGGTCAAATCCGCCGGCCGCCGCGCGTCCTTAAGGAGCCTCGTCCTTCGCCTTGCCCGCCGCCTTTTGAGCCAGCTTGGCCAGCACCCGGCCGCGCCCCTTGCTGAGCGCCGTGATCACGCCGCGGAAGGTGCGCACCTCCTGGTCGGTCAGCCGCGCGCGGGCCAGCGGGACCCGCAGATTGCGGACCATCGAGGGCTTCTTTTCCGGCGGATGATAGAAGCCGGCCTTCTCCAGCTCGTCCTCGAGGTGCTCGTAGAGGCCGAGCATGGCGGCCTGGTCGGCGGGCTCCTCGACGTTCAGTTCGAACCGTTTCCAGGGCCGGTCGTCCTGGGTCATCTTCCATTCGTAGGCGTTGATCGACACCGCCTGGGCCAGGTTCAGCGAGCGGAAGCGCTCGTCGATCGGGATCGACACGATGGCCTGGCACAGGGCGATGTCGTCGGTCTCCAGCCCCGCCCGCTCGCCGCCGAACAGCAGGCCGACCTTGCGGCCCTGGGCGACCTCGTCGGCGAGGCGCCCGGCGCTTTCACGCGGGGTGTAGACCGGCAGGCGCGTCTCGCGCGGTCGGGCCGTGGTGGCGTAGACCAGCTTCAGGTCGGCGATCGCCGCCTCCAGCGTGTCGAAGACCTTGGCGTCGTCCAGCGGCCAGTGGGCGCCGGAGGCGCTGGCCCAGGCGCGCTCCTGCGGCCAGCCGTCGCGTGGCCGCACCAGGCGCAGCTCCGACAGGCCGAAATTGGCCATCACCCGCGCGACCGAGCCGATGTTCTCGGCCAACTGGGGCTCGTTGAGGATGACGCACGGCGGGACAGGCTTGAAGTCTTCGGTCATCCACCCCCTTTGCCGCCGTCGACGGTCCCGACGCAAGAGGCCAGCGCAGCCAAGCCGCGACGGCCGCGTTTAGCCGGCATGTCGCGCCGCGCCGTCCTGACCGCCCTCCTCGCCCTGCCCCTGCTCGCGGCCTGCCGCGAAAAACCCATGCTCGGGCAGGAGGAGCCGGCCATCGACCCCAAGGCGCTGCAGACGCGGATCGCCGCGCTCGCCGCCCGCGCCGCGCCGGCCCGGCTGGGCGTCGGCGTACAGGACCTGGGCACGCGGCAGCTCTGGGCGTTCGAGGGGGACACGCCGTTCCCGCTGGGCGGGGCCGCCAGCATCCCGATCCTGGCGGCGGTCATGGCCGAGACCGAGGCCGGTCGCCTGCCGCCCGCGGAGATCATCACCGTCCGCGACGTCGACCTGTCGCCGCCGCCCAGCGCCGTGGCCGACGCCTGGCCCGCCCGACGAACCTGGAGCGTCGCCGAGCTGGAGACCCTGGCGCGCGGCGGGGACAACACGGCGCTGGACCTTCTGACCCGCCGGATCGAAGGCCCGGGCGGCGTCACAGGCTGGCTGGACGTCAAGCAGATCCGCAATGTCAGCGTCGACCGCTACCGACGCCAGATCGCTACGGACTCGCGCGGCCTGGCCTCGTTCCGCGCGGACTGGAAAGGCGAAAGCGCCTGGCGCGCGGCCGTCAACAGGGTTCCCGCCGACCAACGCGCGCGCGCCGCTCGGGCGCGGCGCGGCGACCCGCGCGATACGGCCACGCCCGTGGGCATGATCCGCCTGATGGACGCCTTCATCAATCGCGAGCTGGTCGCCAAGCCCGATCCGAGCCGGCTGCTCGGCGACGACCCGGGCTATCTGGCGGCCGCCCTGCCCGAGGGCGCGCGGATCATTCAATCGGCCGGGACGCCGCCCCCGGACCTGGGGATCTTTCCCACCAGCCACGCGGTCGCCTTCGTCGAACTGAAGGGCGGCCGCCGGATCGCCTTCGTCGTCTTCCTGACCGCCTCCAGCGCCGATATCGCCGCGCGCCAGGCCCTGATCGCCGACGTCGGGCGCGCGGTGCTACAGGAGTTCTGAACCTGCTCAGCCCATCGAAGGCACGGGATCGGTTCGCCGCACCCGCGCGAGCGCTTCCAGGAGCGCGCCCGGATGCAGCGGCTTGGCCAGGTGCAGGTCCGCGCCGGCGGCTTCGGCGGCGGCCACATGCTCGCCCATCGCGTTGGCCGTCAGCATGATCACCAGCACGCGCGGCGCGCCCGAGGCCGCCTCGCGAGCGCGGATCGCGCGCGTCGCCGAAAGGCCGTCCATCACCGGCATCTGCATGTCCATCAGCACCGCGTCGAACCGGCCGTTCTCCATCGCCTCCAGCGCCGCCGCGCCGTCCTCGACCATGACGAGGTCGACGCCGAACGGCCGCAGGACGATCTCCACGACCTTGCGGTTGGTCGGGTGATCCTCGGCCACCAGCACGCGCAGCCCGTCCAGGGCGATTTCCCGCGCGTCCTCGGCCTCGACCTTGGCCGCCGCGGCGCAGCGCGGCAGAGGCAAGCGCACCTCGAAGCGCGCGCCCTCGCCCGGCGTGGCGTCCGCGTCGATCGAGCCGCCCATCATCTCGGCCAGGGCCGCGCAGATCGACAGCCCCAGGCCCGTGCCGCCGAACTGACGGGTGATCGACTGGTCGGCCTGGACGAAGCGCTTGAAAAGGCGCTCGCGCACGGCTTGATCGAAGCCGACGCCCGTGTCGCGGACCACGAACCGAAGCTCGCCGCCCATTTGGTCGACCTCCAGCGAGACCTCGCCCCGCGCCGTGAACTTGACGGCGTTGGCGAGCAGGTTCGAGAGGATCTGGCTGATCCGTCCGGCGTCGCCCTCGTAGGTCCCTTCGGCGTCGCGGCTGACCGACCAGCGCAGGGTCAGTCGCTTGGCCTCGGCGGCGGCGGCGTGCAGTTCGGCCATGCCTCGCACCAGCTGGGTCAGATCGAACGGCGCCGGGGCCAGCTGGAACTTGCCCGCCTCGATCTTGGAGACGTCGAGGATGTCGCCCAGGACCTGCTCGAGCAGCCGGCCCGAGGAGGTCACCAGCGCGGCCAGTTCGCGGCGCGCCTCCGGATCTTCCTCTTCGGCCAGGCGGTCGCCGATGGCGATCACGCCGTTCAACGGAGTCCGCAGCTCGTGCGACATGTTCGCCAGGAATACCGACTTGGCCTGGTTGGCGCGCTCCAGTTCGGCGGTGCGCTCGGCGACGCGATCCTCCAGAGAGCGACGAAGTTCCTCGTTCCGCTCGCGCTGGCGGCGCAGGGCGCGGGCCAGGGAGCCGATCTCGTCGGCGCGCGCCTCGAACGGCGCCGCCGCGGCCGGATCCCCCTGCGCCTGGGCCTCGGCCAGGGCCTCCAGCGGCGCCGCCACCATCTGGTTGGTCATCCGGTAGAGCAGCAGCACCTGCAGGGCCACGCCGATGAAGCCGAACAGCAGCACCCAGGACGCGGTCTTCAGCGACGACCAGATGATGTCGCCGGCCGGGAAGATCATCAGGAACCACCAGCCGGGCTCGACCAGGCGACCGTAGGCGATCAGTCGATCGCCGCGCGGCGACAGCACCGCCCCGACGGGGCGCTTCTCCGCCCGGACGCGCTCGACCAGCCGCTTCAGGTCGTTGTCCTTCTCGAACCCGCGCAGTTCGGCCTGATCCACGACGCCGTTGCGGGCCATGCCCTGAGCGGCGATCAGTTCGCCATCGTCGGCCACGATCATGTTGCGACCGCCCGGCAAGGCGTCCGCCACCGCGCGCAGCAGGTAGCTGTCCAGCGACAGGCTGGTGCCGAACGCGCCCATGAACTGGCCCTTGTGGTAGAAGGGCGTCATGCAGGCGGCGTTCAGGCCTCGCCCGCTGGGGTCGGAGATCAGCCGCCGCAGCTTGGTGCACCGCATGACCCGGTCCGGATTGTTCTCCGGCAGGGTCAGCTGCGTCATCTCCTCGTGCTGGATATCCAGGTTGGGCGGCGCCAGCTGGCGATAGTATTTCAACCGATCCGGCCGTCGCGGGCCGAACATGACCAGACGGCTCTGGGGCGTGAAGAAGTAGAAGTTGTCGTAGTGCCGAATCTCGGCCTCGCCCGTTCCGGCCACGACGTCGGCGGCGGCGACGAACAGGGCCTGATCGCGCAAGCTCAGAGTTTCGGCCCGCGGCAGATAGGCGCCGACGCCATAGACATAGCTGTCGCCGATCCGCGTCCCGTCGAACAGTTCAGGGGCCGAACGCCGCGTGCCGTCGCCCTTTTCGGGAAACAGGCGCTCGAACTGGGCGTGGACGCGCTCGTCCGCCACGCCCATCGCCAAACGCCGGGTCAGGGCCTCGCTCGCGGCGTCGTGAACCTTGACGAGGTCCGAAAACAGGCGGTCCTCGGTCTTGACCCGCTCGCCGACATATTCGGCCAGATGACGGGTCTGGGTGTCGGCGGCGCTCTTGCGCACGAACACGAAGGCGGCGGCCGTGGCGACGCCGGTCACGGCGATCGACAGGATCGCCACCATCGTCAGCAGGCGCCGCGCGAGGGGTGCGCTGACTCCGGCGATCGCTCCAGAACTCGTATCCAAACCCGCTCCCTGGTCCGCGCGCCCGGACCGCTACTCGAAAGACAAGTACGAAAAGCGAAGTTACGGGCGAGGTCCAACCGTGCGGCTTTTCCCTCGCGACGCAACAGTCTATAGCCTCCGTGACCGCGCCGCTTCCTGGCCCTGTGCGCCAGATCGCCACAGGCGCGCCACCGCCAGAGGAACAGCCCCGCAATGGCCAAGATCAAAGTCGCCAATCCCGTCGTCGACATGGACGGGGACGAAATGACCCGGATCATCTGGAAGCTCATCAAGGACAAGCTGATCTTCCCGTACCTTGATCTGGAACTCGACTACTACGACCTCTCGGTTGAAAACCGCGACGCCACCGACGACCAGGTGACCATCGACGCGGCCAACGCGACCAAGAAGCACGGCGTCGCCGTCAAGTGCGCCACCATCACGCCGGACGAAGCCCGCGTGAAGGAATTCAATCTGAAGAAGATGTGGAAGTCGCCGAACGGCACGATCCGCAACATCCTGGGCGGCGTGATCTTCCGCGAGCCGATCATCTGCCAGAACGTGCCGCGCCTGGTGCCGGGCTGGACCCAGCCGATCATCGTCGGCCGCCACGCCTTCGGCGACCAGTATCGCGCCACCGACTTCCTGTTCCCGGGCAAGGGCACGCTGTCGATCAAGTTCGTCGGCGAGGACGGTCAGACGATCGAGCACGAAGTGTTCCAGGCCCCGTCCTCGGGCGTCGCCATGGCGATGTACAACCTGGATGAGTCGATCCGCGACTTCGCCCACGCCTCGTTCGCCTACGGCCTGAACCGCGGCTATCCGGTCTATCTCTCGACGAAGAACACGATCCTCAAGGCCTATGACGGCCGCTTCAAGGACATCTTCCAGGAGATCTACGACGCCGAATACGCCGAGGCCTTCAAGGCCAAGGGCATCCACTACGAGCACCGCCTGATCGACGACATGGTCGCCTCGGCGCTGAAGTGGTCGGGCGGCTATGTCTGGGCCTGCAAGAACTACGACGGTGACGTGCAGTCGGACATCGTCGCCCAGGGCTTCGGCTCGCTGGGCCTGATGACCTCGGTGCTGATGACGCCGGACGGCAAGACGGTGGAAGCCGAGGCCGCCCACGGCACCGTCACCCGCCACTACCGCCAGCACCAGAAGGGCGAGAGCACCTCGACCAACTCGATCGCCTCGATCTTCGCCTGGACGCGTGGCCTGGCCCACCGCGCCAAGCTGGACGACAACGCCGAGCTGGCCACCTTCGCCGCCACCCTGGAAAAGGTCTGCATCGACACCGTCGAGGCCGGCTACATGACCAAGGATCTGGCCTTGCTGGTCGGCGACAAGCAAGGCTGGCTGACCACCGAAGGCTTCCTCGACAAGATCGACGAGAACCTGAAGAAGGCCATGGCCTGAGCTCGAAGGCTCCCGTGACACGAAACGCCCCGGATCCGTCCGGGGCGTTTTTGTTTTGGCGGCCTCGGCGTTGAATGTTGATGGCCTCTTCGGAGCCGTCCTCGCCCTTCGACAGGCTCAGGGTGAGGACGAGTGTCGGCCTCGCGGGTGCGAAATCCTCAGCCTGAGCTTGTCGAAGGACGAGGATTTCATCCGCCCCCCTCCACGCTCAGCGTGAACACGGTTTTTTTGGCCCCTCGCCGGCCGCGCGGGATCGCGGCGCGCGCGAGCGGCCTTGCGGCGGATGGCGATAGCTGGTCTATCGCCGTTAACCACTCGGGGAGCCGGCATGACCCTGCAGAAGCGGATCTGGGACCTGATCGTGCTGGCGATCTTCGTGTTCGCCGCCACCTTCGCCTCCGCGCCGTGGTTCGCCTTTCGCGCGCTGAAGGCGGCCGCCCAGTACGAGGACGTCCAGGCGATCGGCGAACTGGTCGACTTTCCGGCCGTGCGCCGCAGCCTGACCGCTCAGCTCGTGACCGACGCGCCCGCCGCCGCGCCCGAGCCGCCGTCGATCTGGCGCGACCCGCTCAGCGTGTTCAAGAAGGCCATCGAGCCGATCGCCCCGCCCGAGCCCAAGGTCGACCGCTACCTGACGGTCGCCGGCGTCTCGGCCCTGACGCGCGGCTATCCGCCCGGCAAGGCGCCGCCCGCCTCCGCCCGCGACGCCTCGGCCGCCGGCCAGCTGAAGGACGCCGTCAAGGGTCCCTTCCCGTCCATCGCCTACTGGGATCCCAACCGCGTCCGCATCGCCGTCAAGCGGCCGGACGGCAGCGGCAAGATCACGATCTTCACCTTCGAGCGTCGGGCGCTGTTCACCTGGAAGCTGGTGCATATCCGCCTGCCCGGCGACGAGCGGCAGGGCTGATTTCCCACTCGTGTTGGCGCTGGTTATCGATGTCCTCGGCCGGGTATGGCCGTTCTTTCTGCTGGTCGGCGCGGGCCTGGCGCTGAGCCGCCTGCGGCTGCTGGACGCGGCCCAGACGCGAGGGCTGTCAGCCTATGTCTATTGGGTGGGCTTTCCGGCCCTCTTGATCCATTCGCTGTCGCGGCTGGGGCGGCCGGAGCCGGCGCTGTTGCTGGGCCTGCTAACCTATGCCCTCATCGGTCTGGCGGTGATGGCCGCCGTGGTCGCGGCTGGCCGGCCGCTGGGCTGGAGCAAGGCCGAGCGGGCCGGGGCGGGCATGGCCGCCGGGGTCGGCAACAGCGCCTTCCTGGCCCTGCCGATCACCGCCGCGGTGCTGGGGGCCGAGACCGCGCGCCTGGTCGCGGGCGTCGTGGCCGCCGACTTCGTGGTGATGGCGGCCGCGGGCGTCGGCCTGCTGGGCTGGGCCGCGGGCCGATCGGTCGGGCGCTCGATATCCCAGGCGTTTCGCAACCCCGTGGTCGCCGCCGCCCTGGCGGGCCTGGCCATGGGCTTGCTCGATCTCGCCCTGCCGGAACCGCTGGACCGCGCGCTGGGCATGGCGGCCGCGTCCGGCAGTCCGGTCGGCCTGGTGGCGCTGGGCGCGGCGCTGGGCCTTCGCGAGACCGAGGGCGAGACCGCCCCCGCCCTCGCCCCGATCCTGCTGGCGGCGCTGGCCAAGCTGATCGTCTTCCCGCTGCTGGTGTGGATCGGCGTTGGCCTGACCCCGGCGCCCGCCGCCTTCCGCGCCGGCGCGACCCTGCTCGCCGCCGCCCCGACCGCGGTGAACGTCTTCATCCAGACCCGCGCCTATGGCGTATGGCCCAGAGGCGCCGCGCGCGCGGTGGCCGTGACGACGGCGGCGGCGGCCGTCACCTTGGCCGCCATCGCCTTGCTTCTGCGGCAGCCGCCCGTTTAAGGCTTCGGCGTCCAGCCGTAGGCGCGCATCATCAACCCGAACAGCGCCGTGTTCGGCATGAAGCCGCGCACCTGCTCGGCGCCCGGCCCCTGGGCGGCGATCAGCACCTCCTCGCCCTCGTGATCGTCGAGCACGTTGAGCAGGGTGTTGGCCTCGGGCTTCGGGTTGGCCTTGGCCGCCTCGGCGTACTGGTCGGCGAACGGGCGCGCGCGGTCGCCGCCGATCATCCGAAGGGCGAAGCTGTGGTCCGCGGTGAACAGGATCAGGGTGTCCTTGCCGACCTTGCCGCTGACGTGGCGGATCAGGGCGTCCATCTCGATCGCGTGGCGCAGGCCCTTCAGCGGATCGTCGGTGTGCATGTCCCACTCGACCATCAGGAAATAGCCCTTGGGATTGCGCGACAGGCTGGCGATGGCCGCGTCGACCGCCGGCTGCGGCGCGTAGTCGTCGTCGCGCAGGATGGCCGCGCGGCGCGTGGTCGGCTTGATCTCGGCGGGGTCGGAGCCGAACAGGTAGCCGGCCTTGGCGAAGGCGTCAGCCGGACGGGTCCCGGCGCGGGCGAACACCGCCTCGGCGTCCTTCAGGCCCTTGCCCATCAGGATGTCGGGACCGTCGCCGAAGCGCGGGGCCAGCATCTGGCGGAAGATCTCGTCCTTGTTCGAGCGGGCGGCGACGTGGGCGAAGGTGGCGGCCGGGGTCGCGTCCCAGATCGGCATGTTGGTGATCGCGCCGGTCGAGAGGCCGCGCTCCTCGGCGTATTCCAGGATGGTCTTGACCGGCGTGAGCGCGTCGCCCTGGCCCGGAACGACCGACAACATCGCGTTGCGCGTCTTGGCGCCGGTGACGATCGCCGTCATGCCGGCCGCCGAGTCCGTGACCCAGCGGTTCAGCGACGAGGTCTCGGACAGGCCGATATGCGGCATCGCCTGGATGTACAGCGACAGCGGCCGATCATTGGCATAGGCGCCCGCCGCGTTCAGCGTGGGGATGCCGCCGGCGTCGCCGAGGAACAGGATCACGTTGCGGGCGTGGACGGGCGCCGGCTTGGCCTTGGGCGCCGCGCTCGCGGCGTCGGCGGCGACGCCCAGCGACAGGGTCGCCATGGCCGAAAGGCCCAGCATCGTCCAACGCCGCGCCACACGTCCCAGCGCCTTGGCCATCACCCGCTTCATCGTCTCGCCTCGCGATTCCGGCGACGCCGCGTCGCCCGGTCGCCGCCTTAGGCGCTGTCGATGACAGTTGTTTGCGGCGCCGCTTAGCCGGCCAGCGCCGCCTTCACCGCCGCGAGACCGGCCTCGGCCTTGCTGTCGTCGGGCGCGCCGCCCTGGGCGAAGTCGGCCTTGCCGCCGGCGCCCTGCCCGCCCATGGCGATCACGGCGGCCTTGGCGAGGTCCGCGGCGCTGAACTTGCCGGTCAGGTCGGCGGTGACCGCCACCGTCACGGCGGCCTTGCCGTCCGAGGTGCCGACCAGGGCCACGACGCCGCTGGTCAACTGCTTCTTGAACTCCTCGGCCACGCCGCGCAGCTCCTTGCCGCCGACGCCGTCGAGGACGCGGGCGATCAGGGCCGTGCCGTTGACGTCCTCCGGACCCGAGGCCGCGCCGCCGCCGCCCAGGGCCAGCTGCTTCTTGGCCTCGGCCAGCTCCTTCTCCAGGCGCTTGCGGTCCGCGATCAGGGCGTCGACGCGGGCGGCGACCTCGGCCACCGGGGTCTTGAACTGGTCGGCCAGCGACTTGGCCACGCCCGCCTGGTCGAGCAGGAAGCGGCGGGCCGCCTCGCCGGTCAGGGCCTCGATGCGGCGCACGCCGGCGGCGACGCCTTGCTCGGAAACGATCTTGAACAGCGCGATGTCCCCCGTGCGGGCCACGTGGGTGCCGCCGCACAGTTCGACCGAATAGGCCTTGGCCTCGTCGGTCAGCGACTTGCCCAGGGTCAGCACCCGGACGCTGTCGCCGTACTTCTCGCCGAACAGCGCCACGGCGCCGGCCTCGATGGCCTCCTGCGGGGCCATTTCCTTGGTCTCGGCCGGGACGTTCTGGCGGATTACCGCATTGACCTCGGCCTCGATCCTGTCGAGCTCCTCGGGCGTCAGCGGGCCGCCGTGGCTGAAGTCGAAGCGCATGCGCTCGCCGTCGACCATCTGGCCCTTCTGCGCGACGTGCGGGCCCAGCACGTGGTGCAGGGCCGCGTGCACCAGGTGGGCGGCCGAGTGGTTGGAGCGCGTCGTGTGGCGGCGCTCGGCGTCGACCGAGACCACGACCTTGTCGCCGACCTTCAGCTCGCCCGAAAGCTCGACGCGATGGACGTGCAGGTCGCCGGCCTGCTTCTGGGTGTCGATGACGCGGTTCTCGCGGCCATTGGCCTCGAGCACGCCCTGGTCGCCGGCCTGGCCGCCGCTCTCGGCGTAGAAGCTGGTGCGGTCCAGCAGCACCTCGACGGTGGTCCCGCCGGTCGCGCTCTCGACCTCGGCGCCGTCGACGACGATCGCCTTGACCACGCCGGTGGTCTCGGTGGTCTCGTAGCCAACGAAGTCGGTCGCGCCGTTCTTTTCCTTGATCGCGAACCAGGCGGCCGCCGCGCCCTGCTGGCCCGAGCCGGCCCAGTTGGCGCGCGCCATCTCGCGCTGCTTTTGCATGGCCGCGTCGAAGCCGTCGGTGTCGACGGTCAGGCCCTTGGCGCGGACCGCGTCCTGGGTCAGGTCCAGCGGGAAGCCGTAGGTGTCGTAGAGCTTGAAGGCGGTCTCGCCGTCCAGCACGCCGCCGGCCGACAGGTTGGCGGTGGCCTCGTCCAGCAGGCCCATGCCGCGGCCGAGGGTCGTGCGGAAGCGCTCTTCCTCCTGGCGGAGGGTCTCGACGATCGACGCCTCGGCGCGGCGCAGTTCCGGATAGGCCTGGCCCATCTCGGCCACCAGGACCGGCGCCAGGCGGTGCATCAGCGGCTCCTGCGCGCCCAGCAGATAGGCGTGGCGCATGGCGCGGCGCATGATCCGGCGCAGCACGTAGCCGCGACCTTCGTTCGAGGGCGACACGCCGTCGGCCAGCAGGAACGAGGACGAGCGCAGGTGGTCGGCGATGACGCGGTGCGACGGGGCCTGGGCGCCCTCGGCCTTGACGCCCGTCAGCTCCACCGAGGCGGCGATCAGCGTCTTGAACAGGTCGATGTCGTAATTGTCGTGCTGGCCCTGCAGCACGGCCGCGATCCGCTCCAGGCCCATGCCGGTGTCGATCGAGGGCTTGGGCAGCGAGACGCGCTCGCCGCCGGCCAGCTGCTCGAACTGCATGAAGACGAGGTTCCAGATCTCGATGAAGCGGTCGCCGTCCTCGTCGGGGCTGCCCGGAGGGCCGCCGGGGATAGAGGGGCCGTGGTCGTAGAAGATTTCCGAGCACGGACCGCACGGGCCGGTGTCGCCCATGGACCAGAAGTTGTCGCTGGTCGGGATGCGGATGATCTTGTCGTCGGACAGACCGGCGATCTTCTTCCACAGGTCGGCCGCCTCGTCGTCGGTGTGGTAGACCGTGACCAGCAGCTTTTCCTTCGGCAGCTTGAACTCGCCGGTCAGCAGGGTCCAGGCGTGGTGGATCGCCTGCTCCTTGAAGTAGTCGCCGAACGAGAAATTGCCCAGCATCTCGAAGAAGGTGTGGTGGCGGGCGGTGTAGCCGACATTGTCGAGGTCGTTGTGCTTGCCGCCGGCGCGGACGCACTTCTGCGAGCTGGCCGCGCGCGGGTGGGCCGGGGTCTCGGCGCCGGTGAAGACGTTCTTGAACGGCACCATGCCGGCGTTGACGAACAGCAGCGTCGGATCGTTCTGCGGCACCAGCGGCGCGGACGGAACGACGGCGTGATCGGCCTTGCCGAAATAGTCGAGGAAGGTGCCGCGGATCTCGTTCAGGCTAGGCATCAGCGTCTCAAGTCTCTAGCGCCCGACGAACGGTCGGGAGTCGCGCGCTGCATAGCGCGGTTTTCAGCCAAGGGGAAACCGACTCGAAGATGGGCGCGCGGGGCGGCGCGTGAAAGGGCGCGCGCGGAGCGGACTCCGCGCCCCGCGCCGAGGGAGCCGCTTCAGCCGGCGGTCTCGGCGATCACCGGGGCAAGGTCCGGACGCGGCAGGATCGGCGGCGTGCTGTCCGCGTAGGTCAGCCAGTCGCGCCAAATCGAGAAGACGCGCAGCCGCGTCAGGCTGATGCGGCAGTTCAGCGCCATGGCGGTCCGGATCGTGCCGCCGTTCCAATAGGCCTCGACCGCCCCGCATTCGCCGTCGCGATAGGCCAGCCAAGCGCGTTGCCCCTTGATCAGGCTGGGCAGGGCCTTGGTGAGCGCGTCGCCCTTCTCGGCCCGCAGGCGTTTGACCGCCGCGCCATAATAGCGGTTCAGATCCGCTTCGACGGCGGTCTGCTGGCGGGCCAGGCACGCGTTCATGTCCAGCGTCGTGACGGCGTTGGCGCAAGGCGAGGCGGTCGAGGCCGCGGCGGCCAGGGCGAGAAGAACGGACATGGGGGCAAGCCTTCGAGGTTACGCGCGCAGTGTGGGTCGCCGCCTCGGAAGCGTCCATCCCCAATGACATCCGGGCGCGCTTTTGAAATTCGGAGCGGCGACGTCGCCCGAAAAGAGTCGGCCGCCTGGCATGGGGTCCAGGCGGCCTGATCGCGGCCTTCGCGGCGGTCCGCCGCGGGCGTGTTGAAGGCGGAGACGCCCACGAAAGCGGGCGAAGGCCGCGAAAGCTGGAAGGGCTTAGTCTTCCTCGCCCTCCTCGGGGCCGCCGACGAGGAGCTCTTCCTCGATCTTCTGCGACGACTTGCGGACGGCCTTCTCGATGTCGTTGGCGATGTCCGGGTTGTTCTTCAGGAACTCGCGCACATTGTCGCGGCCCTGACCGATGCGCTGGCTGCCGTAGGAGAACCACGAGCCGGCCTTTTCGATGATGCCGGCCTTGACGCCCAGGTCGATGATCTCGCCCAGCTTGGAGATGCCCTCCCCGTACATGATGTCGAACTCGACCTCGCGGAACGGCGGGGCCACCTTGTTCTTCACCACCTTCACGCGGACATTGTTGCCGATGATCTCGTCGCGCGCCTTCACCGAACCGGTGCGGCGGATGTCGAGACGCACCGAGGCGTAGAACTTCAGCGCGTTGCCGCCCGTGGTGGTTTCCGGGCTACCGTACATCACCCCGATCTTGTGACGAATCTGGTTGATGAAGATGACGATCGTGTGGGCCTTGTTGATCGAGGCCGTCAGCTTGCGCAGCGCCTGGCTCATCAGACGGGCCTGCAGGCCCGGCAGGCTGTCGCCCATCTCGCCTTCGATTTCCGCCTTCGGCGTCAGGGCCGCCACCGAGTCGACGACGACGATGTCGACGGCGTTGGAGCGCACCAGGGTGTCGGTGATCTCGAGCGCCTGTTCGCCGTTGTCCGGCTGGGCCACCAGCAGGTTGTCGAGATTGACGCCCAGCTTGTGAGCGTAGGACGGGTCCAGCGCGTGCTCGGCGTCGACGAAGGCGGCGGTGCCGCCGGCCTTCTGGACCTCCGCCACGACATGCAGGGCCAGCGTGGTCTTGCCGGAGCTTTCCGGGCCATAGACCTCGACGATCCGGCCCTTGGGCAGGCCGCCGATGCCCAGCGCGATATCCAGGCCCAGGGACCCGGTGGAGACCGACTCGATCTCGACCTTGCCCTTTTCGCCCAGCTTCATCACCGAGCCCTTGCCGAACGCGCGATCGATCTGGGCGAGAGCCGCCTCGAGCGCGCGTTGCTTGTCGCCTTCTTCCTTAGCCACGAGTTTCAATGCCGCCTGACTGCTCATGTTGATCCGCCCTCTATTCCATGATTCCAGTCGGCTCATCGGCGCTTCCGACGCCTCGTCGCGACGACCTGTGGAACACGGTTAAGAGGTACATGCTTTGTTCCATGTTCGCAAGATGTTCTCACACATAGAAACGTCCGTTTCTGACGCAGGGCCGGCGAGAACCGAAAATGGGTGGCGCGTTGCCTTTCGGCGCAACTGGTCCTTAAGTCCCGTCGTGCAAGCTGGCGCCTTCAATGGGGGACTACCGCCTTGTCGTTAGATCCGCGTCGCCTTCTTGGCCTGGCGTTCGCTAGCGCCGACCTTCTGGTCGAGCTGCAGAGCGGCCGCGTGCGCCTGGCGCTGGGCGCGGCGCAGCGGATCATGGGCGTGAACGAGGCGGAGCTGGCGGGCAAGGTCTGGAGCCATCTTCTCCACGTCGACGATCAGCCGCTGATGGAAGCGATGCTGAACTGCGCCGACGACGGCGTGCGGCGCGGCCCGATCGTCCTGCGCCTGGCCGGCGAGGACGATCGCCACATCCGCGTGATCCTGCGCGCCCTGCCGGAGAACGACGGCCGGGTTTCGTGCGCGGTCACCGCCGCTCAGGCCGCCGGACCGCCGCTGGCGGCCGGAGCCCTGCACCCGCGCGAATCGTTCGACGACATCGCCAAGGGCCTGTTCGAGGCCGCCCGGGTGACGGGCCTGGAGCTCGAGCTGGCCATGGTCGAGTTCGCTGGCCTCGGCGCCATGCGCGGCGAGCTGTCGCCGAACGAGGCGGCCGCCCTGGATGTGCGGGTCGCCAGCGCGGTTCGCGCCGAATCGCACGGCGGCTCGGCCGCCACCCAGCTCTCGCCGGACCGCTACGCGCTGCTGCGCCAGCGCGACGACCGCCCGGAAAACATGGTCAAGCGCCTGACCCGCGTGGTCGCCACGGAGGCCAGCGCCCACCTGGTGCCGCTGGAGGCGGCCGGCGGCTCGGCCCGCGCGCTCCGCGCCCTGCGCTACGCGCTCGACGACTTCCTGCGCGAGGGCCTGAAGGACATGCCGCCGATGACCTTGTCGGAGGCGATGAACCGGTCGGTCAAGCGCACCCTGGCGCGCGCCGGCGCCCTGGGCGTGGCGGTCAGCCAGCGCCGCTTCAACCTGGCGTTCCAGCCCGTGGTCGCCCTGGCCACCGGCGTGGCCCACCACCACGAGGTGCTGGTGCGGTTCGAGGACGGCGGCAGCCCCTTCCCGATGATCCGCATGGCCGAGGAGTTCGATCTGATCGAGGAGCTCGACCACGCCATCGTCGAGCAGACGATCAAGAAGCTGGCCAACGACCACGAGCGCAAGCTGAAGTTGGCCGTGAACATCTCCGGCCGCACGATCATCAGCGAGACCTTCATCGACCATATCGGACGGCTTCTGGCCAAGCACGGCGAGGCCAAGGGGCGGCTGATCTTCGAGGTCACCGAGACCGCCGCGATCGACGACCTGCCCCGCGCCAATCGCCACATCCAGAGCCTGCGCGGCCTGGGCTCGCTGGTCTGCCTGGACGATTTCGGCTCGGGCTCGTCGTCCTTCGCCTATCTGCAGCAGCTCAGCCTGGACATCGTCAAGATCGACGGCCGCTATGTGCGCGAACTGGCCGACAACGGCCGCGACGGCGCGATGGTGCGCCGCCTGGTCGAGCTGTGCCGCGACCTTAACATCCGCACCGTGGCCGAGATGGTCGAGACGGTGGAGGTGGCCGAGATCGTGCGCCAGGCCGGGGTCGATTTCGCCCAGGGCTGGCTCTACGGCAAGCCGGCCGACAAGCCGATGCCAGCCTTCCGGCCGAGCGCGGCGGTGGCCCCGCTGGCGCGACGCGCCGGCGCGTCGGAAAGCTGGGGCTAAACGCCCCTCGGCCTCAGCTGACCTTGCCGCCCTTGCTGACGATGTAGTCGTCGATCACCCGCTCCAGCACGGTCAGCGGGGTCATGCCCGACAGCAGACCCGCGTCGTGGAATTCCCGGATGTCGAACGCCTTGCCCAGCGCCTTCTTGGCCTTGGCCCGGGCGCGCAGCCAGGTGATCTTGCCGATCATGTAGCTGCAAGCCTGGCCCGGCCAGACGACATAGCGCTCGATCTCGGTGATCGCGCCGCTTTCCTCGTCGCCGATGGTGTCGACCATGTACTTGATGGCCTGCTCCCGGCTCCATTTCTTGGCGTGCATGCCGGTGTCGACGACCAGGCGCACCGCGCGGAACAGGGCGTCGTGCAGCATGCCCAGGTGGCCGCGCGGGTCGGTCTTGTAGACGCCCATCTCGACCGCCAGCTGCTCGGCGTAGAGCGCCCAGCCCTCGGTGTAGCCCGAGAAGCCGATGACCTTGCGGATCATCGGCAGGCCCTTGGCCTCGTTGGAGATCGACAGTTGCAGGTGGTGCCCCGGAATGCCCTCGTGAGCCGTCAGGGTCGAGAGGTAGAACTTGGGCTGTTCCTTGGTGTCGCGCAGATTGATCCAGTAGATGCCGGGCCGCTTTCCATCCAGCGACGGCGAATTGTAATAGCCCGCCGGCGCGCCGGCCTCGATGGCCTTCGGAACGCGGCGGATCTCCAGCGGAGCCTTGGGCAGGGCGCCGAAATAGGCCGGCAGCTGCTTCTGAATGAAGACGACCTTCTGGTTCAGGTCCTTGATCAGCTGTTCCTTGGCCGCGTCGGTGTTCGGATAGATGTCCTTGGCGAGCTCGGCCATGCGCTGACCGACCGTGCCCTTGCTCATGCCGATGCTCTTGAACAGCTTGTCCGCCTCGGCCGAGAGCGACTTGACGAGATCCAGGCCCAGCTGGTGGATCTCGTCCGGGGTCAGGGTCGAGGTGGTGTAGGTCTTCAGCGACGTCGCGTAGTAGTCCGCCCCGTCCTTCAGGCGCCAGACGCCGGCCTCGTGCGTGGCTTTCGCGCGCGCGCTCTCCAGCAGCGCGATCTGGCGCTTGAGGGCGGGCAGCACCGAGCCTTCGTAGAGTCTGGACGCCTCGCCGACCCAGTCGCCGGCGATCTTCTTTTCCTTGGTCCGACGCGCGATCGAGACGACCAGCGGGGCCTCGGCCGTCGGCGTGTCGGCGAAGGCGCGCATCTGGATCAGGGCCTTGTCGATGACGAAGTCCGGCGGGATCACGCCGTCGGCGAAGTCGGCCTTGGCCAGCGCCGTCTCCTGGTCCATCAGGCGGGCGAAACCCTCCATCCGCGACAGATAGGCTTCCGCGTCGGCCCGGGTCTCGATGCCGTGCTGGGTGTCCAGGAAGTCCGGCATGGACTGGTAGCTGCCGGTCAGCTGGCTCAGCACATAGGGCGCGCCGGAGCCGCCGCCGCCATAGGTGAACTTCCGATTGGCCTCGTCCTGCACCGCGAGCACGAACTCGACCGTGTCGTAATTGGCCGCGTCCATGCCCTTGAGCGCGCGACGGTCGATGGCGCGCAGAGCGGCCAGTTGCCGCGCGGTCTGGACCTTGCCGGCCTCGATGGCGGCGAACGAGCGATCGCCGAGCAGGCTCTTGGTCCAGCCCAGGTCGCCGGTGTCCAGGCCCAGCCCCGTCGCCGTCTCCGGCGACTGGCGCAGCTGCTTGGCCATGATGTCGTCGAGCAAGGCGTTCAGCTTGGCGACCTCACCCTCGCGCGCCAGGGCCGAAGAGGGCAGCCCGCCCGCGGCCGCGAATCCCGCGGCGGCGGTGGCCAACAGCATGTCACGACGATTGAGCACGGCTTTCCCCCCAAGGGCTGAACTATGGGCGAAAGCCTAGCGCCGCCGCCGCGTTTGGCGAAAGTAATTCCGGGTTATGGCGTCAAATGCAACAACCCCGCTCACGCCAGGGTCACGAACACCTCGTTCTCGATCACCCATTGGCCGGTGGCCTTCTTCCAGGTGGCCAGATAGGTCCCGGACTGTTCGGGCGCGTCCGTCCATTGGCCGACCCAGCGGCCGCGCTCTGCCGCGCGGGTCCCCTCGGCGTTCAGAGCGATGTCCTCGGTCGCGCGGACATAGGCCACGAAGCCAGGCTCGGCGAATTGGCCGGCGAAGGCGGCGAGCACGTCCTCGGCGCCCAGCAGCAGCGAGCCGTCGCCCGCGATCACCGTCACGCGCGGATCGAGGAAGGGCCGCAGCCGGGCGGCGTCCTTGGCGGCGATCAGCTTGTTGGTCAGCTTGCGGCGGGCGGCGATGGCGTCTTCCGGCCTGGTCATGCGCGCGGTCTTCCCTGGTTCGCGAGCCCGTGTAGCTTGCGCGGGCCTGTCGTCGCAAACGCCGAGTCTCGATGTCCGCCCCGACCCTGACCACCGCCCGCCTGACCCTGGCGCCGCCGACCCTGGCCGACTTCGAGGACAGCCGCGCCATGTGGGCCGACCCGGTGGTGATCCGCTACTTCGGGCGCGACCCGTTCACCGAGGAAGAAAGCTGGACCCGTCTGATGCGGGCGCGCGGCCTTTGGGAGGTGCTAGGCTTCGGCTACTGGGCGGTGCGGGAGACCGCCACGGGACGCTATGTCGGCGAGGTCGGGTTCGCGGATCTGCGTCGCGACCTCGAGCCCAGCCTTCACGGCCTGCCTGAAATGGGCTGGGTGCTGGCGGCCTGGGCGCACGGCCAGGGCTTTGGGACCGAGGCGGTTCGCGCGGGCCTCGCCTGGATCGACGAAGCCCTCGCGCCCGAGATCGTGCCCTGCATCATCGATGTCGAGAACGCCCCCTCCATCGCCCTGGCGACCAAGGTCGGGTTCACGCTCAAGACCCACGCCAGCTTCAAGGGCTCGCCGATCGTGGTGATGGAGCGGCGAAGGCCCTAGTGGGCCCCCGCCGCGGCGATGGCGGCGTCGATCTGATCCAGGGCCTGGTAGCCGGGCTCCATCTTCTTGCCGTTGATCTCGAAGGTCGGGGTGAATTCGACGCCGTGCTCCTTGGCGTTCCGCTCCACGCGCGCGTTCAGCGCCTTCAGCTGGGCTTCGTCCAGGACGCAGGCCTTGAACTTGTCCTCGCTCATGCCCAGCGACTTGGCGATGTCCAGCAGGCTTTCGCGCGGGGTCTCGAAGACGCCCGGCTGGGCGGCGAAGATGGCGTCGGTGACGGCGAAATACTTGTCCTTGCCGGCGCAGCGGGCCAGCAGGAAGCCGGCCGACGCGACCTGGATCTCGGGACCCTGCCCCACCAGCATCTCGCGGAAGACGTAATGGACCTTGCCGGTGTCGATATATTTCGCCTTGAAGGCCGGATAGACCTCCTTCTGCCAGCGACCGCAGACCGGACAGCCGACCGAGGCGTATTCGACCACCGTCACCTTCGCGGCCTTGTTTCCAAGATCCATGTCGTCGGGCATGGCGCCGGAGCCTTGCGGCTTGTTGCAGGCGGCCAGACCGACGCTGAGCAGCGCGGCGGCGACGAGAATGAGACGACGCATGGCGTTGGAACCCTTTGAGACACGGCAAGCGCCGCCATGTGACGGACGAACGGCGACTCGGTCAACTGGATGGGATCGTTGAGCTTACGGTGCTAGGACGGCGACATGGTTCGCAAAGTCACCGCCAAGCTAGTCCCCGTCCAAGACCCGACCGCCGAGGCCGACCGGGCCTGGTTCGAGGCTCACCCCGAGCGCCTGTTCCGCCTCCGCGACCCGGCGCCGGTCGAGTTCAAGGACCCGCTGGGCGATCCGGGCGAGGGCTTTTCCTGGCGCGTGCTGATCGCCCGGCTGTCCGACGGCGGCCGGCTGCGCCTGCCCGTCTCGCTGTCGTGGGAGCTGCACAACGACCACGCCAAGGACCAGCACCTGCGGATCCTGTTCGACCAGGTCGCGCCGCCCGAGGCCAAGGCCCGGCTGGCTTGATATTGACGCGCCCGCGCGGATCGGGCGCCCTCTCGCCCATGGCACGCACCATCCTCCTCTGGGCGCTCGTCCTGGCCGTCGGCGCCTTCGCGCTGCAGTGGCTGGAGCAGCAGGCGTTGATCGGCGTCTTCGCCTGGAGGACCTATGTCGGCCTGATCGGCGTCGCCTTCGCGGCCGGCGGGGTCTGGGTCGGCTGGGAGATCGCCGCGCGCGGCCGGCCGGACGTGTTCCAGCGCAACGAGGCCGCCCTGGCCGCGCTGGGCCTGACCGGCCAGGAGGTGAAGGTGCTGGAGCGCCTCGCCGCCGGCCGCTCCAACAAGGAGATCGCCCGCGACCTCGGCCTGTCGCCCAATACGGTCAAGACCCACGTCGCCAATCTCTACGGCAAGCTGGAGGTCAGCCGCCGCACCCAGGCGGTGGGCAAGGCGCGCGAGCTGGCCCTCATCCCCTGAGCTTGACCGCCCGTCGGAAGGGCGAGAGCGTCGAATTCACCCGTTCGGGCGATACCGTTTCCGGGTCGGGAGCGGCAGCTTCGGGACGCGTCGCGAGGGGCGGCGCGGGAGGAGACGAGATGCAGCAGACTCAACGGACCATTCTGACCTACGGCCTGATCTCGGGCGTGATCATCATCCTGGGAATCCTGGCGACCATCCTTCTGAAGCCCAGCGGCCATCAGCACGGCGGCGTCTGGCTGGGCTATCTGATCATGCTGATCGGCCTGTCGACGATCCTGCTGGCGGTGAAGCAGCATCGCGACAAGGTCCTGGGCGGCGTCATCAAGTTCTGGCCCGCGTTCCTGATCGGCCTGGGCGTGGCCGTGGTGGCGACCATCGCCTACGCGGCGATCTGGGAGGTCTATCTGGCCCTGACCCACTACCGCTTCATGGACGAGTACACGGCCAGCATCCTGGCCCAGAAACGCGCCGCCGGGCTCAGCGGCGAAGCCTACGCCAAGCTGGTCGCCGAGATGGACCAGATGAAGCGGAACTACGCCAACCCGCTCTATCGCGTGCCGATGACCATGGCCGAGATCTTCCCGGTCGGCCTGCTGGTCGCCCTGGTCAGCGCGGCGCTGATGCGCAATGCGAAGTTCCTGCCGGCGCGGGGGTGAGGGGGCTGTCCTCGCCCTTCGACAGGCTCAGGGTGAGGACAACTGCGACCGTCGGGGTAGGAACCTCATCCTGAGCTTGTCGAAGGACGAGGTTCCGGTCCCTCGGCGCCGGCCATCGCCGCCGAAGCCTCTAAGCCGCCTGCAGCTGTTGCTTGACCCGCTCGGCCAGGGTCTTGATGTCGATCGGCTTGGGCAGGAAGGTCACGCCGGTCTCGCCTTCCAGCAGGTCGCTGAACTCGGCCTCGGCATAGCCCGAGATGAACATCACCGGCGCCGTTCCGAGATAGCCGCGAGCCTTCTTCAGCAAGGTCGGGCCGTCGATGCCGGGCATGATCACGTCGGAAATCAAGAGGTCGATCGTGCCGGCGTTCTCCTCGGCGATCTGCAGCGCCTCCTCGCCGTCCGCGGCTTCCAGCACCTCGTAGCCCCGGGCCCGCAGCAGGCGGGCGGCGACGCTGCGGACGGCGTCCTCGTCCTCGACGAACAGGATGCGGCCGGCGCCCGACAGGTCGCGGGCGGCGCGCGGCTTGGGCGTCTCGGCCGCGACCTCGGCGGCCAGAACCACGCCGGCGGGCGCCTCGTAGACCGGCAGGAAGATCCGGAACGCCGCGCCCTCCCCCGGACGGCTATGGACGTGGATCCAGCCGTCGCTCTGCTTGACGATGCCGTAGACCGTGGCCAGGCCCAGGCCCGTCCCCTCGCCCACCGGCTTGGTGGTGAAGAACGGGTCGAAGATCTTGCCCATCACGTCGGGCGGGATGCCGGGGCCGTCGTCGCTGACCTCGATGAAGGCGGTGTCGCCCTCGGCCGCCGGGAAGCCCAGCTGGACGGCCTCGTCGCGGGTCAGGCGCGCGGTGCGGATGCGCACGACGCCGCCGCCCTTGGCCGCCCGCACCGCGTCGCGGGCGTTGACCGCCAGGTTCATCACCGCCGTCTCGAGCTGGCTCTTGTCGGCCCGCACCTGCGGCAGGTCGCGGCCGTAATCGGTGATCAGCTTGACGTCCTCGCGCAGCAGGCGGCGCAACAGGACCTCGAACTCCGAGATCAGTTCGCCCAGATCCAGCACCTCGCGCTGGACGGTCTGCTTGCGCGAGAAGGCCAGCAGCTTGCGCACGAGGTCGGCGGCGCGCACCCCGGTCTGGCGGATCTCGTTCAGGCCTTCGTAGGACGGATCGCCGACCGGGTGGCGGTGCAGCAGTTCGTCCAGGCGCAGCTGGATGGCGGTCAACAGGTTGTTGAAGTCGTGGGCGACGCCGCCGGCCAGCTGGCCGATCGCCTGCATCTTCTGCGACTGGGCCAGCTGAAGCTCCATCTGCTTCTGCTCGGACACGTCGATCATGTAGGCGACGAGCCGGCCCTCGGCGCGGTAAAGATAGAGGTGGGCGATGCGGCCGGGATCGCGCGCCAGGCGCACCTCGTAGGGGCCGGCTCGCCCCTCGTTCAGCCGCGTCTCGGCCTCGGCGCGCGAGCCGGCGTCGATCAGGTCGCCGAACACCACGCCGGCCTTGCCGCCGGTCATGGTGGTCAGGGCCGGATTGGTCTCCAGCACGCGCGAGGTGAAGGGCTCCAGGCCGTCCAGCAGGGCCGCGCCGAACGGCGAGGCGCCGGCGAAGGCGTCGAGCGACTTGGGCGGCGGCGGGGCGCGTTCGGCCTCGAGCGCGGGGGCGGTCGGCTCGGCCGCCGCCTCGGTCGCCACGATCGGAGTCAGGCGGATCAGCAGTCGACCGCCGGCCAAGCGAGAGACCTTGGCGGTGTGATCGACGCCGCCCGCCCGCAGCACGCCTTCGGCCATCTGGCCCTGGCGCGCCTGGACCAGCGCCGCGAACAGGCTGGAGCCGGCCACGCCGCGCGGCAAGCGACGCGCCTCGCCCATCACCGCGCGCCAGGCGGGATTGGCCGCCAGCAGCCGGCCGTCAGCGGCGGCCAGGGCGGCGGGCTCGCTCAGGGCTTCGATGAAGCCTTCGGCCTGATCGGCGTCCTGCCCGCCCAGCGCCGAGCCGCGAATCGCCACCAGACCGAGGATCGCCACGCCGGCCACGCCCAGCAGCAGCAGCAGGCCGGCCAAGGTCGCGGGTCCGGCCTTCAGCGCCGGCGCGGCCGACAGAACCGCCGCGCCTATGAAGAACACCGCCGTCGCCGCCAGCCACGGATCGAAGCGCCGGCGCGCGGCGCCGGGGGGAGCTTTGTCCTGGAGCTGGAAATCGGCCATGGGCGGTAGTGTTACCTTTGTTCCGACGAGCCCGCGACTCACCCGCAATCGGGGAAACAATAGCCTTTCCCAAACGCTAGGTCAGTTTTCTACGATCCGGGGCTCAGAGTGGACGGGCGCGCGGCCTCGATTGCGGCTTCTTGCCGTTCAGAATGAAGCTGATGACCTTGGCGACGGCCTCGAAGTGCTCGACCGGAATCTCCTCGTCGACCTCGACGCTGGCGTAGAGGGCGCGCGCCAGGGGCGGATCCTCCAGCACCGGCACGTCATGTTCCTCGGCGATGGCGCGGATCTTCAAGGCCAATTCGTCGACGCCCTTGGCCACGCACAGCGGCGCGGGCGTCTCGCCGGCCTCGTACTTCAGCGCGACGGCGTAGTGGGTCGGGTTCATGACCACGACGGTGGCCTTGGGCACCTGCTGCATCATCCGCTGACGCGAGCGCTGCATCTGGATCTGCCGGCGCTTGCTCTTGATATGCGGGTCGCCGTCGGACTGCTTGAACTCTTCCTTGACCTCCTGAAGCGTCATCCGCATCCGGTTCATGAAGCGCTGGCGCTGCCAGAACCAGTCGAAGGCGGCCGTGGCGACCAGGAAGATGATCACCGCGACGAACAGTTCCTTGGCCAGCTTCATGGCCTCGGGGACCATCAGCGCCGGGTCCATGCCCACCAGATCGCGGACCTCGCCGACATGGGGCTTCAGCACGAACCAGGCGATGATGGCCGTGACGCCGATCTTCACGACCGACTTGGCGAACTGGATGAAGCCGTCCAGGCCGAAGATGCGGCCAAGACCGGTGAGCGGGTTCAGCTTGGAGAAGTCAGGCTTCAGCTTGTCCGGCGTCAGCATGAAGCCGGTCTGGCCGATATTGGCGATCACGCCCATCAACGAGCCGACGATCATGACCAGCACCAGCGACGGCAGCGCGGCCATCGTGGCCTGCTTCATCACCACCATGGCGCCGCCGCTGGAGAGATCGATCGTGCCGGCGTGGGCGATGAACGGCACGAGGGCCGCCATCAGATCGCGGGTCAGCCAGCCGCCGGCGATCAGGATCACCGACACCGCGCCGGCCAGCGACGCCAGTTGCGGAATGTCCGCCGACTTGACGACGTCGCCCTTGGCGCGGGCGTCCGACAGCTTCTTGGCTGACGGTTCTTCTGTTTTCGACTCGGGATCCGTATCGTCCGCCACGCGCGCCCCCTAGCTGAAGATGTCCAGGAGTTCGCGGTAGCGGTCGGTCCAGACCATGGCCACGCCGCCCAGCGACAGGGCCAGCAGCGACAGGCCCAGGATCACGCTGAGCGGCGAGGCCACGAAGAAGATCTGGAAGGCCGGCATGACCCGTCCGACCAGGCCGACGGCCAGGTTGAAGACCAGCGAGAACACGATCACCGGCGCGGCCAGCTGGACGCCCAGCGAGAACGACTGCGCCACCGTCCGCACCGCCAGGGTGACGGCGTCGTCGATCGGCACGGCGCGGGTGAACGGGAAGATCGTATAGGAGCGGACGATGGCCCCGATGAACAGATGATGCAGCCCCGTCGCCATGATCAGCGTCAGGCCCAGCATCGACAGGAAGGTCGCCACCGCCGTGCTCGAGCCCTGCATCGAGGGATTGACGCTCTGGGCGAACGACAGCGTGGTCTGCATCGAGATGATTTCGCCGGCCGTGGTCAGCGCGCTCATGAACAGCCGCAGCACCGACCCGATCATCAGGCCGATCAACAGTTCGTGGATCACCGCCCCGACGAGGCCGCCCAGGGTCGTCGGGATCGGCGGCACGCTATTGGCGACCAGCGGTCCCAGGATCAGGGCCATCAAGAGGGCGAACGACAGACGGATGCGCGGCGGCACCGACTGCTCGCCGATGCCCGGCATGGTCATGACCATGGCGCCGACCCGGGAAAAGACCAGGGCCGCGACATAGACCTGAAACGCCGTGGCGAACGCGTTCACGGACCTGGCCTACAGCCCGGCGATGCGCGCGGCGATCTGGCGCATGAACGCGCTCATCAGCGCGCCCATCAGCGGCAGGAAGATGATCAGCGAGATGAAGATCGCCACGATCTTCGGCGCGTAGACCAGGGTCTGTTCCTGGATCTGGGTCAGGGCCTGGAACAGGCCGATGGCGACGCCGACCACCAGGCCCACGATCAGGCACGGCGCGCACAGCTGCAGCGTCAGCCAAAGCGCGTCCCGGCCGACATCCAGAACCTCGGCGCCACTCATGCAAAGCCTCGTTGAGAATCGGCCGCGCGGCCGTTCGGTTTCGAGGCCCCAGGATGGGCGATTTATGGTTAACGAGGCGTTAGGGGTTGGCCGGCGACCGGGTCGTCAGGGCCGCCGCGCCTGGCCTTACCGAATGCGGATCTTCACCGGGATCTGCATGTACGATCCCGCCCGGCTCTTGCCGTCCGGACCCAGCAGGTCGACCTGGAATTGCGAGGCCATCGACAGGGCGGCCTGGCCGACGCCGAGGTCGTTGGGGCTTTCGTCCTGGACCGTGCAGGCGGTCAGGTGGCCGTCGTTCTTGACATAGCAGTTCAGCAGGGCCGTGGCGAAACGCGGCTCGGACACCGGGGTCAGCAGATCCGAAGGCGTCTTGCCCGGCGCGGGGCTGGCGACGACGGCGGCGGCGAGAGCGAGCGAAGCGATCACGAGTTCATCCCTTTGACTTTGTCTTTTTCGGCGGTCCCTCGCCGCCCGTTCTGGAAGCGTGTTCCGTTTCGGATCAGGCGGGGTGGCCTTGCTTGAGCCGTTGCAGGCCCTGTGCCGCCAGGTCGGTCAGCGAGCGCAGGCCAAGCTCCGAGAACACGTCGAACGCGGCGGCCAGCGCCGCGCCGGCTCGCGCCAGGCGGCCGTCGTCGCGACCGGTGATCTCGACCCGGGCTTCATAGAGGCGGGCCAGATTCATCTGCGCCACCGCCCAGCTGGCCGGATCGCGCGCGCCGGGGGCGGCCGACAGCTCGGCCTTGAAGGCCAGCTCGGCGGCGTCCAGCACCGCCAGATCGGCGGTCAGCTCGGCGCAGCGCGCCAGGCAGAGCGCGCGGTTGTTGGCCACCACCGCCCGCAGCGCCAAGGCCGGCTGGGCCTTCAGCACCTGGGTGGCGCGATCATAGGCCGAGACCGCCTGCTCGAAGGCGCGCTCGCTGGTCGAGGCCTCGCCCAAGGCCTGCAAGGCCGCGCCCAGCGCCGCGCCGGCGCGCGCCCAGTCCATCGGGCTGTGATCGGGGGTCAGCACCTCGACGGCCGCGAACAGCGTCTCGACGCCCTCGGTGATCCGCGACAGCTCGCCGTCCAGTTCGCCGAGCAGGACGAGCGCCGAGCCACGCAGGCCCTCCAGCCGCGCCCAGGCGAGCGGTTCGAAATCGGGATCCAGAACGGCGGCGGCGGTCTTGGCCTCGGACACCGCCAGCTCGGCGAGGTTCCGATCCTTCAGACGCTCGGCGCAGGCCAGGATCAGGTCGATCCGCGCCGCGCGCTGGTCGGCCAGTTGCAGGCGAGCCGAGCCGCCCTTGACGCGCTTGGCGGCGGCCAGAGCGCGAAGCGGCGCCTCGAACGCCGTGATCGCGGAGAGGGCTCTCTCGATATCGTTCTCGGCCAGCGCCAGGCGGCCGTCGAGACCGGCCATCAGCGCGCCGCACAGGGCCGTGCGCTGGTTGGTCGGCGTGCGCGCCAGCGTCGCCGAGGCCGCGGCGACCAGTCCCTCGTCGCCGAACAGGTCAGCGCCCATCACGGCCAACATCGCCTGCTCGCAGCGCGCGGCGGCCAGGGCGTCTTGGCGGCGGTCGGCCTCGAAGGCCTTGGCGGCGGCTTCCGCCTGGGCCGCGCCCTTGCGCAGCGCCGTCGCGTCGCCGCCGCGCCGCGCGAGTTCGCGCCAGACCACGGCGGCCTCCAGAAGCCGCGCGCCCCGGTCCCGCGCCCCGATCCGGCCGGCGACCACGTCGGCCGAGCGCGCCTCGTTGGCCAGGAGCCGCACGTCCAGCAGTTCCAGCAGGGAGGTGTCGCCCCCGGTCAGGCCCTCGCGCCACGCGCCCTTGAAGTCGGCGTCGCCGCCGAACAACCGCTTCAGATCCCGTCCGAACTCGAACATGGCCTCGCGCACTCCGCCTACGGAACGTCCCAAGCCGGGACAGCCCGACAAAGGTTCAACGCACGAGGAGCAAAACCGGAGCCAGCGATTTTTAACAAGTGGTTAATAGGTGTTTACGCCTCGTTAACCATAAATATTTCCGATGTTTTTACACAGTCCGCCGGATCTCACCCAAAATGGTCGACGCCGTATTGAATTGGCACACTTCTTGCTTTGGCGAATACACGCCGCCGGCGACCGGGTCGGCAAATTTTAGAACCTCGTTCACCAACCTTAAAGTGACGTTAACCCTAACTTTTAGGCAGGCGTTTACTTTTCGTTCGCCAGGCGCCTCGCCTGCCCCCTCCCCGCGCGCGACCGAAGCAGTCTAGAAGGCGGTCAAAAGACCCTTCAGGAGCCCGTTCATGGCCGCCGTCACCCTGTGGATCGCCAGCCTTTGCCGCCCCGACCCGGGCTACGGCGGCTGGGCCTTCGTGCGGCGCCTGGACGGGGTCACGGGCGCGGCGGCCCTCAAGGGCGCGGCCGGCGGCGAACGGCGCGCGAGCGGCGCCCGCATGAGCCTGGCGGCGCTGACCGAAGCGCTGGAAAGCTTGTCCGACCTGCCCGCCGACGCTTCGGTGACCCTGCGCTTTGTCGATCCCGACCTCGCCGGCCAGTTGGTCGCCGCCGACGGCGACTATGCCACCGCCGAGCCCGAGGTCTGGGCGGCCGCCCGCGCCGCCGTCGCCGCCCGTCCGGTGCTGGACCTGGTCCCGGCCGCGCCCGCGGATCCCGCCAGCGGCTTCCTGCTGGCCTGGGCCGAGTTCGGTCTGGACACCAGCAAGTCGCGCGGCAGCTTCAAGGCCGCGCTGCCGAAGCCGAACCTGATGAAGTTTCCGGGCTGATCAGCCGCCCTCGCCCGCCACGATCAGGTCCGCCGTCGCCGGGTTGCAGGCCAACGGGATATCGGCCAGCGTCGCCATGCGGATCAGCGCCTTGACGTCCACGTCGTGCGGCTGCGGCGACAGCGGATCGACGAAGAAGATCAAGACGTCCAGCCGCCCTTCGGCGATCATCGCGCCCAGTTGCTGATCGCCGCCCAGCGGTCCGCTCTTCAAGCGTGTCAGGTTCAGATGCGGCAGGGCCTCCAGGATCCGGCCGCCGGTCGTGCCGGTCGCGAACAGGGCCTTGCCCTCCAGAAAGCCCGCATGGGCCCGCGCCCAGTCGACCAGGGCGGCCTTCTTGTCGTCGTGAGCCACGAGGCGAGCGGAGCGGGCATGGCGGGGAGTCCGAAGCGGCGGGAACCGCACTCATTTCGCGCCCGCGCGCCGATGACAAGCGCCGCGCTGCCCGCCGCGTGGGCGCCGCGCGTTTTCGAGCGCTCGCCCCCTTGCGCGCTCGGCGCGACGGGTTCGTGCTGGCGTCATCGGGACGGGAGGAGCGATCGATGACCCTGGAGACCAACAACGCCTCGTCGGCCACGGGCCGGCGCGCCTTTCTGCGCGGCGCCGCTTTCCTGGCGGCGGCCGGGCCGATCCTGACCGAGGCCCGGCTGGCCCACGCGGCCGCCCAGACCCCGGCGCCGCCGTCCGGCATGGCCCTGCACGGCCAGAGCCCCAACGTCCCGCCGCCCGGCATGGTGCTGATCAACGCCAACGAAAATCCCCTCGGTCCCAGCAAGGCCGCGTGCGAGGCGATCGCCCGCATCGCGCCGCTGGGCGGCCGCTACGACCTGAACGGCGAGACCGACCTGCTGGCGCGGACCTTCGCCGCGCAGAACGGCCTCAAGCCCGAGAACGTCGCCGTCTATGCGGGGTCCTCCGAGCCGCTGCACTACAGCGTGCTGGCCTTCACCTCGCCGAGCAAGAGCTTCGTGACGGCCGATCCGTCCTACGAGGCGGGCATGTACGCGGCCAAGACCAGCCAGGCCAAGATCGTCAAGGTCGCCCTGACGCCCGACTGCGCCCACGACGTCAAGGCGATGGTGGCGGCGGATCCGAACGCCGGCGTCATCTATATCTGCAATCCGAACAACCCGACCGGCACCCTGACCACCAAACAGGACATCGTCTGGGCGCTGGAGCACAAGCCGGCCGGCGCGATCCTGCTGGTCGACGAGGCCTATATCCACCTGACCGAGGCGCCCGACACCCTGGACCTGGTGGCGGCGGGCAAGGACCTGATCGTGCTGCGGACCTTCTCGAAGATTTACGGCATGGCCGGCATCCGCTGCGGCTTCGCCGTGGGTCGCCCCGACCTTTTGGCCAAGCTGGCGCCGTTCGGCCAGAACGCCATGCCGATCACCGGCTCGGCCGCCGCCCGCGCCTCGCTGGAGGACCCGTCCCTCGTGCCCGCTCGCCGCAAGATCATCGGCGACACTCGCCGCGACACGATCGCCTGGCTGAAGGCCAGCGGCTACAAGGTGATCGGCGACCCGCAGACCAACTGCTTCATGATCGACACCGGCCGCGACGGCCGGGGCGTGATGGCGGCGATGAAGGCCAAGAACGTCCTGATCGGCCGCACCTGGCCGATCTGGCCCAACGCGGTCCGCGTCTCGGTGGGCACGCCCGAGGAGATGGCCAAGTTCAAGGTGGCGTTCAAAGAGGTGATGGACGCCAAGCCGATGGCCGCCGCGGAGCACGTCCAGTACGCCGAGCTGGGATATTACGCGACGCTGTAGGGGCGGCGTTTCTCTCTCCCCTTGCGGGAGAGGGGGCCCGGGTGAGGGGTCGCGTTGCGCTAGCCGAGGGGCCTTTCAACCCCTCATCCGTCAGCTTCGCTGACACCTTCTCCCGCAAGGGGAGAAGGGGGCGATTTCGGCTTTCGCCCCGTTGCGGACGTCTGGCGCTCTGCGTCCTTCGAGGCGCGCTCAGGAGCGCGCACCTCAGGATGAGGGATGCGTTGCAATGAATTCCTCATCCTGAGGCGCCCGCGCAGCGGGCCTCGAAGGACGCATTGAATATCCAATACCCACCCATCTCGCCCCATCAGAGCGTCCGCTCTCCGGCGCCAGACTTACTCCCCGACGCCCCCTACGCCCGCTCCTTCGTCCGCTCGAACCGCACCTTCGGATACTTCTCGGCGACATAGCCGATCTCCCAGGCGCTCTTGCCCAGGAAGACCGGGGCCTCGTCGATGTCTTGGCCCATGGCGGACTTGTGCTTGCTCACGAAGTCCTCGACATCGGCGCGGTCGCCGACCAGCCAGCGGGCCTCGGCATAGGGGCTGTTCTCGCAGATCACTTCCAGCTGGTACTCGTTGGCTAGGCGGTCGGCCATGACCTCGAACTGCAGCTGGCCCACGGCCCCGACGATGAAGTCGCTGCCGATCATCGGCCGGAAGAGCTGGGTGACGCCCTCCTCGGCCAGGCCCTCCAGCGCCTTCTTCAGGTGCTTGGCCTTCAGCGGATCCTTGACCCGCACGCGGCGCAGGATTTCCGGCGCGAAGTTCGGCAGGCCCGCGAAGCGCAGCAGGCCGCTCTCCGAGAGGCTGTCGCCGACCCGCAGCACGCCGTGGTTGGGAATGCCGATCACGTCGCCGGCATAGGCCTCCTCGGCCAGCTCGCGGTCGGAGGCGAAGAACATGATCGGCGCGTTGACGCTCATCTGCCGGCCGGTGTTCTGGGCCTTCAGCTTCATGCCGCGCGTGAACTTGCCGCTGGTCAGGCGCAGCATGGCGATCCGGTCGCGGTGGTTGGGGTCCATATTGGCCTGGACCTTGAAAACGAAGCCCGAGACCTCCTTGTCGCCGGGCTCGACGCTGGCGGTCTCGCCGGCCTTCTCCGCCTTCATGGTCTTGGGCGCCGGCGCGTAGGCGCCGATGCCGGCCAAGAGCTGCTTGACCCCGAAGTGGCGCAGGGCCGAGCCGAAGAACACCGGCGTCATGTGGCCTTCCAGGAAGGACCGGAGCTCGAATTCCGGATAGCCGCCGCCCACCAGCTCGGCCTGCTCCTCCAGCTCGGCCTTCTCGGCGTCCTCCAGGAACTGGCTGATCGAGTTGCCCTCGAAGGCCACCGGCTCGGGATGCCCCTCGTCGTCGGCCGCGCCGCCGACGCGCTTGGCGTAGGGGATGAACGCGCCCTCGCGTAGGTCCAGCATGCCCTTGAACCGTCCGCCCGAGCCGGCCGGCCAGTAGAGCGGCGCGGGATCGAGGGCCAGCTTCGAGGCGATCTCGTCCAGGAGCTCGATCGGGTCCTGGGCCTCGCGGTCCATCTTGTTGATGAAGGTGATGATCGGGATGTCGCGCAGGCGGCAGACCTCGAACAGCTTCAGGGTCTGGGGCTCGATGCCCTTGGCGGCGTCCAGCACCATGATCGCCGCGTCGGCGGCGGTCAGGGTGCGATAGGTGTCTTCCGAGAAGTCCTCGTGGCCCGGCGTGTCCAGCAGGTTGAACATCTTGCCGTCGTGGTCGAAGGTCATCACCGAGGCGCTGACCGAGATGCCGCGCTCGCGCTCGATCTTCATCCAGTCCGACCGCGTACGGCGGTTCTCGCCGCGCGCGCGCACCGCGCCGGCCGCCCGGATCGCGCCGCCGGCCAGCAGGATGTTTTCCGTCAGGGTCGTCTTGCCGGCGTCGGGGTGGCTGATGATGGCGAAGGTGCGCCGACGGGCGGCCTGGACAGCGGTGGGAGAGCTCATGCCGCGGGGACTAGCGCCCCACGGCCGGCTTGTCACCTGATCTCAGGCGCGGGCGGCGGCCGGCAGGGCCTTGACGAAGGCCGCCAGCGCCGGGGCCTCGCGCACCGCGATGCGGGCCCAGGTCGGATGGTCGGTCCCGAACTGGCGCAGCATCACGCCCTCCTTGGCCAGCGCCTCGATCACCGGGACCGCGCGCGGCCCGATCTCGGCGAAGACGTAGGAGCCGACCGAGGGCAAGGTGCGCCAGCCCACCGAATGGCAGGCGGCCTCGACCACCGCCCTGCCCTGGGCCACCGCCCGGTTGGCGACGTCCAGATGGGCGCGGTCGCGGTAGAGGGCGATGGCGGCGGTGAGCCCCGCCCCGACGTGCGAGGCGATCAGCAGCTCGCGCAGCGCCTTGGCGCGAGCGGGCGTGGCGATCGCATAGCCCGTCGGCAGGCCCGCCAGGCCATACGATTTCGAGAAGGTGCCCACCACCGTGACGTCGTGGCCCGCCCGCACGAGGTCGACGACCGTCTCGCCCTCCGGATCGGGGCACATGTCGATGAAGGCCTCGTCGACCAGCACCGGCGCCTGTTTCGAGGCCCGGATGCAGAACGCGCGCAGCGCTTGGCGATCGGCCAGCAGTCCGGTCGGATTGTTGGGATTGCAGACATAGACGAGCTTGACCTCGGGAGTCAGGCCCGCCGTCAGCGCGTCGAAATCGATCTGAAGGTCGGCGGCCATCCTGGCCCGCTTGGCGACGCCGCCGTGCCGCGCCGCGTACTTGGCGTGGGTGTCGTAGGTCAGGGCCGGCAGCAGCATGGCCCCGTCGCGCGCGGTCAACAGCGCCGCCATCGCCAGCAGCTCCAGCGCGCCGTTGCAGATCACCACCTGCTCGGGGGCCACGCCGTTGACCTCGGCGATCCGCTTCATCAGCCAGACCTCCGGACCATACGGATAATGCTGGCTGTCCTCGGCCGCCGCCCGGATCGCGGCGAGGCCCATGGGGCCGGGCCCGTAGGGGTTCTCGGTGATGTTCAGCGGCGCGACCGGCCCGAAGGCCGGCCGAGCGGGCGGCCGAGGCGCGGCCAAGGCCGGCGTCGCCGCCGCGACCGCGACGGAGAGCCCCGAGAGACCGCGGCGCGTGAGGTCGGTCATGCTCTGTCTCCCGCGCCGCGTCTTGCTCTTAGAACTTCGCCGACAGACGGGCGTACCACAGCCCGCCATCGGTGTCGTACGGCGCGTTACGCGAATAGATCAGGCCGCGCGAGGCCTGGAACGTCGCCTGGTCGGGATAGGTGTCGAACAGGTTCTCCGCCCCCACGGTCAGCTTCATGTGCTGGCTGATCGCCGCGCTGAGCGACAGGTCGACCAGCGTCTTGGCGCCGAAGGTCTGGATCAGGTCGGCGGCCCCGTTGGCCTGAGCATCCGTCCACTTGCCCGACCAGCGCACGCGGACCAGGCCGCTGAACGGGCCGCGCGCATAGTCGAAGCTGAGATTGGCGGCGTATTCGGGCAGGCCGTCCTGGATGTTGATCCGGGCCAGGCGCGAGACCTCGGTCGCCTTGGACCGCGTCACCTGGGTGTCGTTCCAGTTCCAGGCCGCGGTCAGGCCGCCGCGACCGCCCCAGAAGGCGCCGCGCCACGAGGCCACGGCGTCGACGCCCTGGGTCGTGGTGTCGAACGAATTGGTGAAGTAGCTGACCGTGGTCAGGCTGTCGGCGCCGGGCACCCCCGCCGCGACCAGCTGCGCGCGCAGATCGCTCGTGACGGTGAAGTTCGGCGACACGGCGAAGCGGTTGTCGACGTCGATATGGTAGTAGTCGATCGAGCCGGTCAGGCCCTCGTGGCGGAAGACGAAGCCGAACGAGTAGTTCTTGGAGTTTTCCGGCTGCAGCGGCTTGCCGCCGAGCGCCATCGAGATCGGATTGACCGGCGACAGCCGGCCCGAGGTGAACAGCAGGAGGGTCGTGGTGTTCAGGCCCTGCGAGGTGCGGGTGTTGTTGATCTGACCCGCCGTCGGCGCCCGGAAGCCGGTCGAGGCGGCGCCGCGGAACGCGAAGCCAGGCGCGAACTCCCAGCGCGCGGCGACCTTGCCGTCCGTGGTCTGGCCAAACTCGGAAAAGTCTTCGTGGCGCACCGCCAGATCGACATCGAACCGGTCGGTGAACGGCAGGTCGAGATCGGCGTAGGCGGCGTAGCTGGTCTGGTTCCAGGCGCCGGCCTGGCTGGGCGCATAGCCCGGGAAGCCGTTGGAGCCGCTGGGCAGACCGGCGGGCGCGCCAGGACCGACGTCCCACGAATAGCGATCGCCGGCCTGGATCTTGTAGGTCTCCTTGCGAGCCTCCAGGCCCAGCGCCAGGTTGGCCGGCTTGGCCAAGGTCGGTAGCTCGAGCGGCCGCGAGACGTCGAGATTGGCCGTTTCTTCCCGCTGGATCAGGGCGCCGTCGTTGAAGGTGGTCGGCGATTGCGGACCGAACGAGGCGTTGATGCTGTTGTTCAGGAAATAGTTGACCTTGTCCTGACCCCTGCCCGCCGAGAGGTCCCAGGACCAGCCCATGGCCTCGCCGCGCACGCCGGCGTTAACCGAGGCGTTGGTCTCGTTCTGACCGAACACCGGCGCGAAACCGGCCGGATAGATCTGGTTCAGCGACCAGCCCGGGAAGACCGGGCTCGTGCGGTAGGAGGTATCGGTCGACGGATTGCGCCAGTTGAAATCGGTCTCGCCATGCATGTCGCTGTAGGTGGCGAAGGCGTAGGCCTCGGTCTTGTCGTTCAGCGGCAGGGTCGCGTTCAGCGAGCCGCGCCACACGTCGCGGTCGGGCTGGCCCCAGCGCTGGACGGGGTTCTTGACCTTGATCGTGGGGTTGTTGGCCTGGAAGGTCAGGGCGTCGGGACGCTGGCGGGTGCGCGAGGTCGCCTCGGCCTTGGTGTAGTCGACGGCGGCGACCAGGCTGCCGCCCTGGCCGATGGCCAGGCCATAGCGGGCGCCGATCTCGGTCTTGTCGCCATCGCCGGCGAAGTAGCGCCCGAACTGTCCGTAGCCGTCGAAGCCGGTCTTGTCGCTGAGGATGATGTTGATCACCCCGGCGATGGCGTCGGAGCCGTACTGGGCCGAGGCGCCGTCGCGCAGGACCTCGATGCGCTCGATGCCGCTGGTCCCGAGCGAGGCCAGGTCCACGCCCTGCTGACCGCGACCGCCCAGCACCGCCGAGCGGTGGCGGCGCTTGCCGTTGACCAGCACCAGGGTCTGGTCGGGCGACAGGCCGCGCAGGGTGGCGGGGCGGACGAAGGCTTGGCCGTCGGCGGCCGGCAGGCGCTGGACATTGAACGACGGCGTCGTCGCCGCCAGCTTGTCCATCAGTTCGTCGGAAACCGTGTTCTTCAGCGCTTCCTGGCTGACGACGTCGACGGGCGCGGTCGACTCGAAGGCCGTGCGGTCGACGCGGCGGGTGCCGGTGACGACCACGGTGTCGACCTCGGTCGCCTCGGCGCGAGGGGTGGCCGGACCGGTCTGCTGGGCGTGCGCCTGGCTGGCGAGAGACAGGGCGAGCACGCCCCAGGCGGCCGTCGACGGAAGCTTCATGGTGAACCTGCACTGCTATGTTTCGAGGCGGGTTAACCCCCGCCCTTGTCAGCGCGGCGACGGCCACATGTTGCTTCGATGAAGGGTTGGCGACGGTTTTCCCCGCGCGACAACCGGAGGAATATAAAGGCCGCGAAGTCGCTCCATGGTCCGACGCCGAGCGCCTCGACCGTGCCCAACGATGCGGCAGAAAGCCCCTATTCGAACAATGGGTTTGGAGTCATGCTTGCGCTGTCCCGCACCAGCGACGTCAGATCGCCGGGCGGTAGGAGGAATCGAACGATGGCCCTGCTTGACCATCATCGCGATCATGGGCGGCAACACCCCGCCGGCAGCGCACTGTGCATCGGCGTCACCCTGGCGGGACTGGTGGTCCTGGCCGTGACGCTGAGTTGGCTGTTCAGGCTGGTGAGTTTCTAGGCCGCCAGACGGCGCCAGACCTGACGATCGGCCTCGAGATTGGTCAGCGCGCCGGCCTTTTGCCGGTGCAGCAGCGAGGCCATGACCTCGAGGGTCAGTTGCGCATAGCGGACTTGCACCATGTCCGGCCGGCAGCCTCGTCCCGGCGCCACGAACAGCGCGGCGTTGACCTCCGGCGCCTTGGCCACGATCAGGGCGGCCAGGCGCTCGGCCCGTTCGGCGTCCTTGTGATGCAGCAGCGGCTCCTGCGCGAACAGCTCACGACCCAGCTCTCCGACGTAATTCAGCGACAGCGCGGCGAAGCGATCCCGCGTCACCGGCGGCGTCAGTTCGGCCGCGTCGAAGTTGAGGATGACGTCGTTCATCAGGAAAAGCATGGGGCGTACTACGGCGGGACTCTGGGGGACCGGGAACCCCGTCACCCTGCCCCGAGCACGCTTTAAACGACGTTTAGCGACAGGGTTAACGGCGCAGGCGAGCGCGCGCGGCGGCGCCACCCACGCGACTCAGGACTCGACGGGCTCGGTCAGGAAGTGACGGCCCTCGCGATCCTCGATCTCGACCACCCAGACATCGGGGTCGATGCGGGCGGCGCGCTCGGCGTAGGCGTCGAGGTCGGGCTCGAATTCGGAGCGCACCGGCTGCATCCAGAAGCGCTCGCCGTCCCCCCGGGTGGCCTCGCTATAAAGCCGCGCGACGCCGGCCCGGCGGTCGACCGCCTTGACCAGGACGGCGCCGGCGCGCGCATCGCCCTTGCGCGCCACGGTGGCGAAGGCCCCGCCAAGCTCCGCGCGCCGGATCAACGCCGCCACCCAGATATCCGTCGAAAGAAGCATCGTAACCGAACCGCAACCAGAGCGGGCCTAGACCTCGCGCCCAAGTCTTGGACCATACGAGAAAATGACGACGTTCCGCGCGCGAATTGCGCGGAGTCTCATGGAGTAAGCGCGATGGCGGCCGAAAGCGGCTCCCCCCTCCGGCGTCCACGCCCCGCCGCCCACGACGTCCGACGCGCGGCGTGGCTGGGGGCCGCGGCCGCCTTGGCGACGCTGGCCGCGCCCACCGCGTCGTCGGCGGGCGCCGCCGACCAGCTCTACGAGCGCACCCTGATGACGACGGCCGACGGGCGATGCCGTCTTTTCACCCCGACGGTCTCCGCCGCTCTCGACGCCTCGCGAGCCCAGGCGCGGGGCGCGGCGCTGCGCTCCGGCGCCAGCGAAGAGCAAGTCGTCGCCGTGGAGCAGCGCGCCCGCGCCAAGGCCGCCGCGGCGGCCTGCGACTCCAAGGACCTTGCCCTGGCGGCGTCGCGGGTGAAGGCGGCCTTCGACGGCTACGCCCAGATGCTGACCATGACCTATCCGGGCGATGTGTCGTCCTGGAAGGCCGAGCGCTCGGTGTCTGCGACCATCCCCGTCTGGCGCCTCTCGCAACTTTCGGCCTTCGGCGGGGACCGGCTGATGTTCGGCCTGGCGGGCCGCGCCAAGGCGGTGACCGCCGTGGCGACCTTCGAGAACGGTCGGCGGCCCTACGCCGCGCGGGTCATCGTGCGCGACACGAACCGGACGCTGGGCCCCTACATCTCGCCCACCGCGGGCCGCAGCCTCGCCAACAAGGTCGCGCCGCGCAACGCCAGCCTGGTGTTCAACGCCGAGACCCGCGAGGAAGCGCCGCTGACCCTGCTGCCGACCGGCGCCAAGACCGGGCTTTCGTTCCGCTTCCCGCCGGCGGTCGCCGACGCGATCTCGCAGCTCGACCCGCGCGAGGCGGTGACGATCGAGTTCGCCTTCGCCGGCCGAGGCGACGAGGTGACCCGCAAGGCCTATGTCGAGGTCGGCGATTTCGCCGCGGGACGCGCGTTCCTGCGCTGATCAGCGCGGCGCGAAGGCGATGACGTTGTCGCCGAAGCTGGTCGGCGTCGGCGGGGCTTGGCTCTCGACGCCAGTCCCCTCGGCCTTGGGTTCCGGCGCGGCCTCGACCGGCGGGGTCGCCGCCCGCAGCGGCGCCAGCAGCACGGGCAGGCGCACCGAGACGCTGGTGCCCGCGCCCAACCGGCTCTCGATCGTCATCTCGCCGCCGTGCAGCTTGGCGAAGGCCCGAACCAGGGACAGGCCAAGGCCCGTGCCCCGCGCCCGCTGGGCGGCGGCGCCGGCCTGCTCGTAGGGCCGGCCGAGGCGTTCCAGGTCCTCGGGGCTGATGCCGACGCCGGTGTCGGCGACGACGATCTCCAGCACCCCGTCATGACCGTCGGCCGACACCGTCACCTGCCCGCCGCGCGGCGTGAACTTCAGCGCGTTGGAGACGAGGTTCAGCACGATCTGCTTCAGGGCCCGGCGGTCGGCGTCGACCTCCAGCTCGCCCGGCGGCAGCACGCCCCGCAGCTGGACGCCGGCGGTGTCGGACTGGACCCGCAACAGGCGCATGGCCGCCTGCACCGCCTCGCGGGCGTCGAACACGCCGCGCTGCAGCTCGAAGCGCTCGGCCTCGATCTTGGACATGTCCAGCACGTCGTTGATCAGGTCCAGCAGGTGGCCGCCGCTCTCGTGGATCAGCTCGGCGTATTCGGCGTAGCGGTCGGTCAGCGGGCCGAACATGCGGGCGCGCATGATGTCGGAGAAGCCCATGATCGCGTTCAGCGGCGTGCGCAGTTCGTGGCTCATATTGGCCAGGAAGCGAGCGCGACCGGCGGCCAGCGCCTCCGCGTCGGCGCGGGCCTGATCCAGAGCGGCCTCGCGGTTGCGCTCGACCGTGACATCGCGCAGCACGCCGACCAGCTGGCCCGGCGCGACGCGGACGAGGTCCAGAGCCACCACGCGCTCGACGCCCAGCGCCGGATTGAACGTCAGGCTGGCGGCGCCCTCGCGATGGGCGGCGGCGATGGCGGCGGTCAGGCGCTGGCGATCGCCCGGGGCGGCCGCGCCCGTCAGGCCGCGATTGACCAGATCCGCCGTCGTGACGCCGGGCGGCGCCGCGCCGCGCGCCGCCGTCACCTTGCCCTGCCCCTTGATGGCGATCGCCAGGTGCGGCAGGCCGTCGAGCAGGGTCTCCAGCGCGATGATTTCCGAGGCGTAGCGATCGTCCCGCGCGCCCTGGCGCCGGCGGCCGATCAGCAGACCCGCGGCCAGGCCCAGGCCCGTGGTGACCAGGGCCAGGAAGCCCAGCACGAAGCCCTGCGCCCCGGTCGGCGCGGCCGGGGCCAGGCCGGAGAGTTGGGCCAGGGCGGCCATGCAGCCGCCGATCAGGGACAGGGCCGCGCCCTCCGCCAGGCGCTTGGGCTGATCCAGGGTGGAGGCCGCCGCGACGGGGGCCAGGCACCAGGCGGCCATCGCGCCCGAGACGCCGCCGGTCAGCGCCGCCGCCAGCGAGCCGCCCACGGCCCAGACCACCAGCACCAGCGACTGGGTGCGCTCATCCTGACCCGTGAAGACCAGCGCCGCCAGGGCCGGAACCGCGCCGGCGGCCAGCGCCGCCCAGACCGGCCAGTCGCCGGGCGTCTGGGAAAGCAGGCTGGCGGCGGCCGCCAGGCAGACGAACGCGAGCCATCCCAGGCGCCAGGCGTGCGCGGGATCGAACCCCGCGGGCTTGGCGGGGCGTCGGAACGGGTCTGGAAGCGTTTCGAATTCCAAGGCCGGTCGACTTAAACGCGGCGGGGAGGATCGCCGTTTTCAAACCTTAACGCGCCGGGGCCCTTACCTCCAAGGGCGCACAATCACCGAGCGACCTTTCCTCGTGGAAGCGTTGTGGACGGAAACGGATTCGTAAGCGCGCCCGTGCATTTTCAGACCTCAAGCCAACGGACAGAAGGTCCGGGAGCCCGTCATGCCCCAGCCGGCGTCCGCGGACGCGTCGATTGACCGCAGCTTCGCCGAGCCCGCCTCGCTCGAACGGCGACGCGCCGCGGCGGAGCGCCGGCGCCTGGCGCTCGACGATCGCAAGCGCTCGTTCCTGCGGATGGTCAGCCACGAGCTGCGCACGCCCCTGAACGCGGTGATCGGCTTTTCCGAGATCCTCTCCCAGGAACTGTACGGGCCGCTGGGCGCGCCGCAGTACAAGGAATACGCCGCGATCGTGCACGAGAGCGGCCTGAAGCTCCTGAAGCTGGTCAACCAGATCGTGGAGCTGGCCCGTCTGGAGGGCCACGTCACCGACATCGAGCTGACGCGCGAGAACCTGGACGAGGCGTTCGCCGACGTGATCCACGGGCTCAAGGCCGAGATCGCCCGCCGCGATGTCATCGTCCACGTGGTCGGCGAAGGCGCCCTGCCCTGCGCGCTGGCCGACCGGCGAGGTCTGCGGACGATGCTGACCAACCTGCTGCAGAACGCCGTCACCCACTCGCCCGCCGGCGGCGTGGTGCACGTGTCGGCCATCCGCATCGGCTTGGAGATCGAGATCGCGATCCGCGACCAGGGCCCGGGCGTGGAGACCGCCGAACTTCCCCGGCTTCTGCGCCCCTTCGAGCAGGGCGGCTCGGCCCTGACCCGGACCACCGAGGGCGCGGGCCTGGGCCTGCCGATCGTCGACCTGCTTTCGCGCGCCATGGGCGGTCAGTTGAAGCTGTCGTCCAGCCTCGGCGCGGGCTTCCTGGCGCGGTTGATCCTGCAAGCGGGCTGAGCGGAGCCGCGAACCTCGCCCGCCAAAGCTTGCCATGCCCTGGCCGGCCCCCTAATTGGCCCGCCATGAGCAACCCCATCGACACCGCCCTCGACGAGCTGGCCGACGAGTTCGAGCTCCTGGGCGACTGGGAAGAGCGCTATCGGTACGTGATCGAGCTTGGCAAGACGCTCGAGCCGCTGACCGACGCCGAACGCTCCGAGGACAACAAGGTTCGCGGCTGCGCCAGTCAGGTGTGGCTCGTCACCCTGCCACAGGCCGACGGAACCCTGGTCTTCAAGGGCGACAGCGACGCCCACATCGTCAGCGGCCTGGTGGCCATCATGCTGCGCCTCTATTCGGGCCGCGCGCCCGCCGACATCGCCGCCTTCGACGCCAAGGGCGCGATGGACAGGCTTGGCCTGTCCGAGGCCCTCTCCTCGCAGCGCTCCAACGGCCTCAAGTCGATGGTCGCCCGCATCCAGCGCGACGCCCAGGACGCGCTCGGGAAGGCGGCGCTTGGCTAGGTATCGCGTCGCCGCGCTCTATCGTTTCACGCGCTTCGAGGATCCGGCGGCGCTGCGTGGTCCGCTGGCCGCGCTGTGTTGCGGCCTGGGCGTCAGGGGCACGCTGCTGCTGGCGCGCGAGGGGGTCAACGGCACCATCGCCGGCGACGACGCGGCGATCGAGGCGGTGCTGGATCACCTGCGCGCCCTGCCCGGCTGCGCGGACCTGACGCCCAAGACCGCCTGGACCGATCGCATGCCGTTCCACCGGATGAAGGTGCGGCTGAAGAAGGAGATCGTCACCCTGGGCGAGCCCGATCTGGATCCGACCGACGCCGGGACCTATGTCGCGCCGGCCGACTGGAACGCCCTGATCGCCGATCCCGACGTCGCCGTGATCGACACCCGAAACGCCTACGAGGTCGCCGTCGGCCGGTTCGAGGGCGCGATCGACCCGAAGACGGCCAGCTTCTCGGAGTTCCCCGCCTGGTTCCGCGCCTGGCGGCGCGAGCGGGAGGCCGCGCGCGGCGCCGACGCCGCGCCGCTGAAGGTGGCCATGTACTGCACGGGCGGCATTCGCTGCGAGAAGTCGACCGCCTTCCTGAAGGCCGAGGGCGTCGAGCAGGTCTTCCATCTGCGGGGCGGCGTCCTCGACTATCTGGAGCGGATCCCGGAGGCCGAGAGCCTGTGGCGCGGCGAGTGCTTCGTGTTCGACGAGCGGGTCGCGGTCGGCCATGGCCTGGCGCCGGGAACCCACGTGCTGTGTCGCGGCTGCCGGATGCCGGTCAGTCCCGAGGGCCAGACCTCGCCCCTCTACGTCGAGGGGGTCTCGTGCCCGGCCTGCCACGACCAGCGCGACGCCGACCAGAAGGCCCGCGCCGCCGAGCGTCACCGCCAGGCGCTGCATTGCCAGGCGCTCGGCATCGACCACGTCGGCGCCCGACTGCCCGCCAAGACCGTCGGGACCTGAAGGACGCCATGCCGCTGTTCTCCGACATCTGGCGCATCGGCGTCCTCGACGCGCCGATCGAGGCGGTCGCCGAGGCGGGCGGCCTGGATCGCGCCAAGGTCCATTGGCTGCCCGAGGAGCCCGACTACACGTTCCTGGCCGACCCGTTCGGGATCTGGCGCGAGGGCCGTCTGCACCTGTTCGCCGAGGCCTATGACTACCGCACCCGGCACGGCGTCATCGACCACCTGGAGCTCGACGCGGACTTCCGGCCGGTTCGCCGCGCCACGGTGATCCGCGAGCCCTGGCATCTGTCCTATCCGATGGTCTCGGAGATCGACGGCGAGATCTGGATGACGCCCGAGGCCTTCCGGTCAGGCACCTTCACGCTCTACCGCGCCGCGCGCTTTCCCGACGTCTGGGAGCCGGTCACCCAGATCGCCTTCGACACCCCGGCCATCGACCCGACCCTGTTCCGCTGGGAAGACCGCTGGTGGATGGCCTACTCGCCGGACGGAACCCAAGAGGACAAGCAGGGCAAGCTGCACCTGGCCTATGCCGACCGGATCGAGGGTCCCTGGCGTCCCCATCCCGGCAATCCGGTGCGCGTCGATCTGGCCAGCAGCCGGCCCGGCGGGACGCCGTTCGTTCACCAGGGCCGCCTGTGCCTGCCGGTGCAGGACTGCACCCGCGCCTATGGCGGCGACCTGCGCCTCCTGAGGGTCGAGGTCCTCACGCCCGACCGCTTCGAGGCGGAAGCGACGGCGATCCTGACGCCGCCGGACAAGGCCGGGCGCTACACGGGCGGACGCCACACGCTGAGCGCCTGCGGGCCCGTCACCCTGATCGACGCCAAGTGGGTCAAGGCCTCGCCGCGCGGACTGGTCATCGATGTCGCGCGCAAGCTTCGCGCGCGGTCGGGCCGCGACCAGACCCCGCCAACGGCTGACGGAAAGGACGGGTAAGGCCGCCGCCGAACGGCGGCGTCTATGACGTATGCGGATTTGTTTTCTGTTCAATCACGATCAGGTCCACCAGGTCGCGCACAGCCTGCCGATCGCCCTGGCGATGCTGGACGCCCAGGTCGACGCCGAGATCGTCATCGCGACCTCGAACGCGCGCCTGACCGCCGAGGTGACGCGCCTGGCCGGCGGCCGTCCCGGGCTCCCGGTGGTGGAGCTGGGTCTGAAGCGCCGCTCCAGCCGGTTGCTCGGCCGCACGCTGGGCGGCTTGCTGCCCGCCGAGAAGCTGTTGTTCTACCGGGATAATCTCGACTTCTTCCGACAAGTCGACGTGCTGGTGGTGGCCGAAAAGACCTCGCTGATCCTCAAGACCCGCTTCGGCCTGGATCGCCTGAAGTTTGTCCACACGCGCCACGGCGCCGGCGACCGCGCGGTGGGCTTCGACCGGGCCAGCGCCCTGTTCGACCACGTGCTGGTCTCGGGCCCCAAGATCCGCGACCGCCTGATCCACGAGACGGGCGTGCGCCCGGAAGCGATCTCGGTGGTCGGCTATCCGAAGTTCGACCTGGCCCCCGCGGCGCCGCCGCGCCCGCTGCCCGACGACGGCCGCCCGCTGGTCCTCTATAACCCGCACGTCTCGCCGCACCTGTCGTCCTGGTTCGCGGTCGGCCGGCAGGTGCTGGACTGGTTCGTCGACCATCCCGAATACCAGCTGATCTTCGCGCCCCACGTCATGCTGTTCGAGCGGCCGTTCACGATCAGCATCGACAAGCTGCGGATCGACCGGCCCGGACGCCTGGAGCCGCGCCACCTGAACGCGCCGAACATCCACGTCGATCTTGGCAGCCGCGCCTCGACGACCATGGTCTACACCCAGGCCGCCGACATCTATCTCGGCGACGCCAGCAGCCAGGTCTACGAGTTCCTGTTGCGCCCGAGGCCTTGCATCTTCCTCAACCCGCAAGGTCACGCCTGGGAGGGCGACGCCAACTTCGGTCACTGGCGCCTGGGTCGCGTGATCCCCGGCGTCGACCAGCTGGGCGACGCTCTGGAGACCGCCTGGGCGGACCACGCGGCGACCTATGGCCAAGTACAGCGCGAGCTGTTCGAAAGCAGCTTCGACCTGACGTCGGAGCCCTCGGCGCGGCGCGCGGCGCGGGCCCTGGCCGCCTTCGCCGGTCTCTCCGCGCCCCTTCTGCAACCGCCGACCGAGCTGTCCCGTGTCGCCAACGGCTGACGGCCGGGGCGCGCTGCGCGGCATCTTCGGCAACGCGCTGCGCCTGCTCAGCGGCAAGGCCGGCGCGGGCGTCATCAGCCTCGTCTACATCGCGCTCGCCGCCCGCGCCCTGGGTCCGACGGACTATGGCGTCCTCGTTCTGGTCCATACCTACGTACTGGCGGTGGGCGGGATCATCGAGTTCCCCGGCTGGCACGCCGTGGTGCGCTACGGCGCCCAAGCGCTGTTGGCCGGCGACGAGCAGAGGCTGGCCCGCCTGCTGAAGTTCGCCGCGGCGCTGGAGCTGGCCTGTGGCGCGCTGGCCGTCGCCGTCGCGGCGCTCCTGGCCCCGTGGATCGGCGCCCGACTGGGCTGGTCCTCGCAGGCCATGGCGCTCGGCGCGCCCTACAGCCTGGCGGTGCTGGCCACCGTGCGCGCCACCCCGGCAGGCTATCTGCAGGTCACCGGTCGGTTCGGGCTGCTGGGCGTCCATAGCCTGGTTCCGCCCGTAGCGCGGCTCATCGGGGCGGTCGTCGCCTGGGCGGGTCACTGGGGACTGGTCGGCTTTCTCTGGGCCTGGATGGCCGCGGCCCTGCTGGAATGGGCGGTGATGTGGGCGATGGCGCTGGCCAGCGCGCCGCGCGCGCTGCGCCAAGCGGTGATCCGGACCGACCTCTCCGGCGTGCGGGCCGAGAACCCCGGCCTGCTGCGCTTCATGCTGGGGGCCAACGCCGACGTGACCTTCGCCGAGCTGGCCGCGCGCGCGACGCCGCTGGCGATCGGCTGGATGGCCGGCCCGACCGCCGCGGGCCTGTTCGCCATCGCCCAGCGCGCCACCACGGTGATCGCCCAGCCCGCCCAGAGCCTGGGCCAGGCCGCCTATGCCGAGTTGGCGCGGCTCGCGGCCAGGGGCCAGACCACGCTGGTGATCTCGACCATCGCCCGGGCCAGCGGCGTGACCATGGCCATCGCCATCCCCGTCTGCGCCCTGTTCGGCCTGTTCGGCCAGGACTTCGCCCGCCTAATGGGCGGCGGGGGCTTCGCGGCGGCGGGCGGGCTGATGCCGTGGCTGGCCCTTTCCCGCACGATCCTGCTCTGCGCGCCGCCGCTCAGCGCCGCCCTCACCGCCCTGGGGCGGCCCGGCCTTTCGGCGACGATGAACTTCGCCGGCAGCCTGAGCCTCGTGGCCCTGCTGCCTGTGGCGCTGCCGATCTGGGGCCAGGATGCGATCGGCCCCAGCGTCGCGGCCCAGGCGGTCCTGACCATGGCCCTGCTGGGCGGCGCTCTGGCGTTTCAAGCTCGGCCCGCGATCGCCGCGCCCAGGATCGCCTGATGCGCATCGCCTATGTGATCAATTCCATCGAGGGCGGCGGCGCCCAGTCGCCGATCCCCGCCATCGCCAGGGTCCTGCGCCAGGAGGGGGCGGAGGTCGCGGTCTTCGCGCTGTCCCGTCGCGACGGTCGCGGCGCGGCGGCGATGGAGGCGGCCGGGCTGGAGGTGCGCGTCTGTCCGGCCGGCGAGAAGCGACAGATCGCGGCCCTGCGCTGGCTCACGGCCGAACTGAAGCGCTGGGCGCCGGACGTGATCTGGACCTCCCTGACCCGCGCCACCCTGCTGGGCCAGTGGGTCGGCGGCGCGATGGGCAAGCCCGTGGTCAGCTGGCAGCACGCCGCCTTCCTCAAGCCCGCCAACCGCGCCCTGCTGCGTCTGCGCCGCTCGGCCTCGATGCTGTGGATCGGCGATTCCGAGAGCGTCACCGCCCTGACCGCCGCCCGGATCGCGCCGCCGCCGGACCGTCTGGTCTGCTGGCCGATCTTCGCCATGGACCGCGACACGCCCCAGGCCTCGCCCTGGTCGCCCGGCGAGACCGTGAGGCTGGGCGCGCTCGGACGGCTACACCCGGTCAAGGGGTTCGATGTTCTGCTCGACGCCCTGGCGCGGCTCAAGGCGCAAGGCTTTTCACCGCCGGCGCCGTTCGAGGTCGCGATCGCCGGCGACGGCGCCGAGCGGGAGCGTCTGGAGGCGATGCGGATCGCGTCCGGTCTCGATAACGTCCGGTTCGTCGGCTTCTGTCCCGAGCCGACCCGGTTCCTGGCGGGCCTGCATCTCTACCTGCAGCCGTCGCGGTCCGAGGGCCTCTGCGTCGCCGCGCACGAGGCCATGCAGGCGGGGCTTCCGGTGTTGGCCTCGGCGGTCGGCGAGCTCGCCTACAGCATCGTCCCCGGCGAGACCGGCTTCCTGACGCCGCCGGGCGACGCGACCGCGCTCGCCGCGACCTTGGCCGAGGCGCTGTCGGCGCCCGATCGCCTGGCCGCCATGGGCCAGGCCGCCCGCGCGCGGCTGGAGGCCCGCTTCGGCCCCGAGCAATTCCACGAACGCGGCGCCGAGATCCTGCGTAAGATCAGAAGTTTGTCAGCGTAACATGAGCCCGCCAGCCCCCCTCCGCTCGCCCTGTCCGCGCCCGCTGTCCATCCTCGTCGTGCTGCACGACCTGCCGCTGGGCGGCACCGAGCGCGTGGCCTTGAGGCTGGCCGACGCCTGGGCCAAGGCGGGTCACGAGGTGACCCTGCTGTGCGGCGCGGCGACGGGCGCCCAGGCTGGCCTGGTCCCCGAGACGATCAGCCTGGTCGAGTGCGACCCACCCATTCCGCGGGCCCTGGGCTCGCGCGGGCGGCTGGGACGCGCCGCGGCCGAGCACCTGCGCCGACGCCCGGCCGACATCCTGTTCGTGCCCGGCAACTTCCACTGGTCGATCAGCCGCGACGTCGCGCGCGCGCTCGGCCCCGACCGCCCGACCATCGTGGCCCAGGTCAGCTCGCCGATCGTCAAGCGCGGGCGCGCGGGCGCGCGCCAATGGGCGTTCGAGATCGGCGCCCGCCGGCGTCTGCGCGACGCCGACGCCATGGTCACCCTGTCGCCCTACACCATCCACGCGGTCAACCGACTGCTGGGCCGGCGCATCACCTCGGCCATCCCCCTCCCCGCGCTCGGCGACGAGGTCGGCGCGCCGCGAACCGCTTCGGGCAAGCTGATCGTCGCCGCCGGCCGCCTAGCGCCGGAGAAAGGCTTCGACGTCGCGCTGCGCGCCTTCGCCAAGGTCGCCGATCCCGAGGCGCGCCTGGCCTTCGTCGGCGACGGCCCCCTGCGCGCGGAACTACGAGCGCTCGCCGACAGCCTGGGTGTCGCCGATCGCGTGACCTTCGCGGGCTATGCGCCCGACATCGGGCCTTGGCTGGACCGAGGGCGTCTGCTGTTGCTCAGTTCCTGGCACGAGGGCTTCGGCGCGGTGATCGTCGAGGCCCTGGGTCGGGGGCGCCCGGTGGTCGCCACCGACTGCACGCCGGCCGTGCGGGATCTCTTGTGGTCGCAGGCGCATGGACGGGTCGTCCGGCCGGGCGACGTCGAGGGCATGGCGGCCGCGCTGGAGGCTGAGCTCGCCGCGCCGCCACCCGCTCCCTCGGCCTTGATCGAGGCCGTCGAGGCCTATCGCCTGACCCCGGTCGCGAGGGCCTATCTGGACGTCTTCGAGGCCACGCTGGCCAAGGGCGCGGCGGTGGACACCGCCGTCCGATCGCCGCTCCCGCGCCTCCTGGCGCCGCTCACCGCCCTGTTCTCGGATTAGCGACCGCTCACGCCATCCGGTAGTGTCGCGCGAGACTCTGGAGCGCGAGCTTCAACACCGTCTTGCCCGCGCGCCGAGGCAGCTTTAGCGATCGCTCGGCGGCCTCCAGGGCCGAGCCCATCAGGCAGACGCTTTCCAGGATCTCGCGCAGGCCGGGCCCCACGGCGTCGAGCGCCCTGGCGATGCGCTGGCGCGCGGCGTGATCGCGCTCGACGGGCGCCAGGCCCGGCCGGCCGCCATCGACCCGAGACGCGCCGTCCCACCGCATGGTGAGGCGCCCCTGGGCGCCCAGGCTCTCGAAGTCCTCGCGCAGGCGCTCGCCGGCGGCGGCCTCGACCGGCGTCAACCAGGGCCGGCCCTCGGCGTCGCGCCGACGGGCGAGCCAGGCGATCGGCGACTCGCCCAGATTGCGGCGGACGGTTCCGGCGCCGAAGGGCGTGGGAACCTCGGCCTCGACCACGCCCGGACGGCCCGGCGGCGGGGACTCGGGCGCCAGTCGGCCGACCATCACCCATCCGCCTTGAGCGCGGGGTTTCAAGGTCGCCTCGCGCGCCAGGATGCGGAACGCCGCCTCGTCCAAGGTCAGCATCACGCTGCGCCGGCGGCTGGGTCCCAGGCGCACGCCGTAGCCCAGCCCCTGGGCCTCGACCACCGCGCCGGGGCGCGACAACAGCCGCATGGCCCGCTCGGCCAGGCGACGCGCTTCGAGCTCGGCGTCGAACGCCTCGGCGAGACCAGCACTCACGCCGGGATCTCCTCGGCGCGCGAGGGGGCCTGGCGCAGGCAGGCTTCCAGCTCCGACAATCGGCGATCGAAGGCGGCGTCCTCGCGAAGGTCCTCGATCCGCCGGCAGGCGTGGCCGCAGGTGGTGCGGTCGCGGCCGAAGGCGTAGGCCACCCGCGCCAGCGACCAGTGATAGGTGATGTGGGTCAGATAGATCGCCAACTGCCGAGCGCGCACCGCCGCGTGGGAGGCGCGCTTGGGCGCGTTGATCTCGGCCGCCGGCACGCCGGTGGCCAGGGAAACCAGATGGGTGACGAAGCCGACGGTCAGGCGGTCGCGTCGGGGATCGGGCGTGATCGCCCAGACATCCTCAAAGGCTTGAACCAGCATGGCGCTCTCCTTCCAGTCGAGAGTACGACCGGCGGCGCCACTATAGGTTTATATTCCGCAGGAGAGGAAGATATTCCTATTTCACCGCAAGGCTTCAAACGCTAAACTTTTGAAAAGTCGAGCGCCGACCCGGCCCTATCCTCGCGCCCAGGCGGGCATGGAGGGCGCGGGAACGATCGCGCCCTTGCAGCGAACCACCGTCGCGGCGAGCTCATGGCCGCGACTCACCGACTCGACGATCGAGAGCCCCGAGAGCCGTGATGATAGATAGGCCGCGTTGAAGCTGTCGCCGGCCCCCGTCGTGTCGACGGCCTGGACGCGCGGGGGCGCCGGGGTCGCCGTGCGGCCGTTGGCGTCGTGGACATTGACCGCGTGGCTCTCGTCGCGCGCCACCACCTCGGCGCCGCCCGAGGCCCATTCCGCCGCCAGGTCCTCGGCCTCGCGACCATAGAGCGGACGGCTGTCCTCGCTGCTGAGCGAGATGTAGCGGCACGCGGGGACCACGCCGTCCAGCGCCGCGCGGGCGGCTTCGGCGCTCGGCCAGAGCGCCGGGCGATAATTGAAGTCCAGCGCCACGGCGACGCCGTGCGAATGGACATAGGCCAGAATGTCCTTCAACCGCGCCCGCCCGATGTCGCCGATCACCGCCAGGGTCACGCCCGACAGATAGACGAGATCGCTGGCCCGCGCGGCCTCGATCAGCTGGTCGGCGGTGTGGGCCGAGAAGAGGTCGCGGATCGGGGCCCGCTCGCGCCAGTAGTGGAACTTGCGCTCGCCGTGCTCGTCCAGGACGATGGCGTAGAGTCCCGGCAGGCGGTTCTCGACCTGACGGACGAGGCGGGTGTCGATGCCCTCGCGGCGCATGGCGCTCAGCACGCCGTCGCTGAACGGGTCGCCCTGTCCCAACGCCGTGCAATAGGCGACCCGATCGCCCAGGCGCGCCATGTAGATCGCGGTGTTGAAGGTGTCGCCGGCGAAGCCCATCCGGTACAGCGGCGCGCCGCCGCCCTCTTCCATCTTGGGCGGCGCCTCGGGCGACAGCTCGACCATGCATTCGCCGAGGACGGTGATCTTGGCCAAGCCTCAGCCCTTCTTCTTGGCTTGCTGGGCGATCCAGGCGTCGATCCGCGTCTCCAGCACCGACAGCGGCAGCGAGCCGTGCAGCAGCACCGCGTCGTGGAAGCCGCGCTCGTCGAACCGGTCGCCCAGCTTGGCCTCGGCCCGGCGGCGCAGCTCCAGCAGCTTCAGCTCGCCGACCTTGTAGGCCAGAGCCTGACCGGGCCAGGAGACGTAGCGCTTCAGCTCGACCTCGATGTTGGTCGGCGACAGCGCGGTGTTGTCGGTAAAGCAGGCCCGGGCCTGCTCCAGGCTCCAGCCCTTCCAGTGCATGCCGGTGTCGGCCACCAGGCGGCAGGCCCGCCACATCTCGTAGGACAGCCGGCCGAACAGCTCATAGGGATCGCGATAGATCCCCATCTCCTCGCCCAGCCATTCCGAATAGAGCCCCCAGCCCTCGCCGAACGCGGTAAAGTAGAGGTTGCGGCGGAACTCCGGCACGGCCGTCTGCTCGGCGGCCAGCGAGGTCTGGATGTGGTGGCCCGGCGCGCCTTCGTGCAGCACCAGGGCCGGCAGCTCGTAGAGCGGCCGCTGGTCCAGCTCCGAGGTGTTGATCATCAGGCCGCCCGCGCGGCCGGCCTTGGCGTCGCCGCCGAAGTAGCGGCCGGTGGTGTAGCCCTTCTCGATGCTGGCGGGCACGGGCCGCACGCCGTAGGTCAGCCGCGGCAAGACGCCGAAATGAGCCGGCAGCTGGTCGTCGGCGCGCTTGGCGATCTCGCTGGACTTCTCCAGCAGCTGCTGGCGGCTGGTGGCGTAGAAGCGCGGGTCCTTGCGCAGCATGGCGATGAAGGCCGGCAGGTCGCCCTGGAAGCCCGCCGCCTTCATGGTCTCGAGCATGCGGGCGCGGATGCGCGCCACCTCGGCCTGACCGATGTCGTGGATCTGGTCCGGCGTCAGGTCCGTGGTCGTGTGTCGGCGAACGAGGAAGGCGTAGTAGCGCTTGCCGTCCGGCAGGTCCGAGGCCGCCAGGCTCTTGGCGGCGTGCGGCACGTATTCCTCGGCCATGAACTTGACGAAGCCGGCGCGGGCGGGGGCCACCTTGTCGGTCACGGCCTTCTCGCCCTCGGCGATCAGGGCCGCGCGCGTGGCGGCGGGGACGCTGGAAGGCAGAGCGCGCAGCGGCGCCAGCAGCGGATCGTCGGCCAACGGCGTCGCCGCGGCGCGTTGCGCGCGTTCCAGCACCGCCTGGGCCGTGGGTATCGCCTGGACGAAGCCGGTGGCCACGCCGCGCCGGGCGTTGGCGATATTGGCCGCGTACCAGCCGGGCATGCCGTTCAGCAGCGCGATCCAGCGCCGCGCCTCGTCGGCGTTGCGCAGCGTCATGCCGCTGGCCCGGTACAGCATCATCACGTCGAAGCCGCCGTCGCTGCTGAACGGCATCCGCGCCTCGTCGAAACCGGCGGCCTCGACCCGGTCGCGCAGGCTGAACATCAGGAGATCACGGGTCAGGCGCTCCTCGTCGCTCAGCCCCTTGACCGGCAGGGCGGACAAGTCGGCCTGGATCTTCTTCAGCATCGCCGCGCGGGTCGCGTCGGCGGCCGGGGACACGTCGGGCAGTCGCCAGCGGGCGTCGGCCGCGCCGCCGGAGTCGGGGTCCTCGCCCACATCGCCCAGCGCCTCGTAACGGCTCACCAGGGCGTTGAGCGTGGGCGTCGGCCCGGCAAGGGCGGCGGAAGCGGTGAAGACGACGAGGCAGGCGGCCGCCAGGGCGGCGGGCCGGGAGCGAGTGCGAGTCATGCGCCAAGCTTAAGCCAAGCCCCGCGGTCCGGCGACACGCGAATCGAAGCCGACCGAGGTCGGCGCGTGCGTCCAATAGTCGGAAAGAAAACCGAGAATGGAGCGGGCGAAGAGATTCGAACTCTCGACATCCACCTTGGCAAGGTGGCGCTCTACCACTGAGCTACGCCCGCGCGCTTCGCGAGATATGGTCTCATCCACACGTCCCGAAGGCCGGGAGAATGGAGCGGGCGAAGAGATTCGAACTCTCGACATCCACCTTGGCAAGGTGGCGCTCTACCACTGAGCTACGCCCGCATCGGCGGGGCTCGGAAGAGAGCGTCCCGCGACGAGGAGGCGGCTTATGGCAGAGCGCTTCGCGGTTTGCAAGCGCCCTTTGAGGGGTTGCGAAGCGGCTTTTTTCCGAGGCTTGATCCCCGCCGGTTTCGGGCGGGTTTTACCGGCGCCTTTCGAGGGAGGTCCAAAGCTTGCGTCTCTTCGTCTTCGGTCCGGGCTATGTCGGCGGCGCCTTCGCGCGGGCCTTGCGGGGGCGGGGCTGGGAGATCGCGGCGACCGCGCGCGACGACCAGCAGGCCGCGCGGCTCGCGGCCCAGGGAGTCGCCGCCGCCGATCCCGCCGACCGCGACGCGATGGCCGCGGCGCTGACCGGCGTCAGCGCGATCCTGGTCACGGCCCCGCCCGGCGCCGATGGCTGCCCGGCGCTGGCGGCCCTGGTCCCCGCCCTCGCCCAGGCCAGCGCCTTTCCCGACTGGATCGGCTATCTGTCGACCACCGGCGTCTATGGCGACTTCGACGGCCGCTGGGTGTTCGAGACCTCGCCGCTGAAGGCGCAATCCGTCGAGGGCGCGCGCCGCGTGGGGGCCGAGCGCGACTGGCGCCAGGTCGGACGCGGCATGGGCCTGACGGTGACCACCTTCCGCCTGCCCGGCATCTACGGCCCCGGCCGCAGCGCGCTGGACCGCCTGCGCGCCGGCGAGGGTCGCCGCATCGTCAAGCCTGGCCAGGTGTTCAGCCGCATCCATGTCGACGACATCGTGAGGGGCCTGCTGGCGTCGCTGGACAGGCCCCGCGCGGGCGGCGTCTACAACCTGGTCGACGACCTCCCGGCCCCGCCGCAGGACGTTCTGGAATACGCCGCCAAGCTGCTGGGCGTGCCGGTCCCGCCGGACCTCCCGTTCAACGAACTGGGCCTGTCGCCGGCCACGCGGCGGTTCTACGCCGAGAACAAGCGCGTCTCGAACGCCCTGGCCAAGGCGGAGCTGGGCTGGCGCCCGGCCTATCCGACCTATCGCGAGGGTTTGGCCGCGATCCTGGCGGCGGGGGGTTAGGTCTTGCGGGAAACGAGGGCCCAGGCCTGGTCCGGTTCCCGGTAGTGCATAAGCCCAGCGTCTTCGGCTTCGACCAGCGCACCCTCCCGCAGATACGACCAGTCGGCGGCCGCATAGGCCGCCGCGTAGGCGCCGGCTTCGATCAAAGCCACCACTTGGCCCCGCGCGCCGCCTTCCATAAGGATATGATCGCCAAGCTCCACCGTCTCGCCGCTGGCGTAATGCATGCGCCCTATTCCTCGTCCAACAGCGGCGCGCGCGGGGTGATCCCCACCGCCTCCAGCCCCGCCGCGTTGCGCATCCGGGCGGCGCGAGCCAGGCGGCGGCTCACCAGATCCCCAGCCTCCGGTTCGGCCAAGGCCTTGGCCTCCATTACGGCCGCCACCAGACGCTCCAGGTCCTGGGGCCGAGACAGCCGGTGGTCCCCGTCCTTGATCAGGCTGAACACCACGTTCTGGCTCGTCAGGGCGTTGGCCAGCTCCAGGGCGTGGGTCCACGGCACGTCCGGATCGGCGCCGCCCTGCAACACCCGCACCGGAACCTCGATCGGCACGGGGCCCGGCAGGATCGACCACCGCGCGCCGTCCTCCAGCAGCGCCCGGGTGATCGGATAGCCGCCGTCGTCGTATTCGGAGGGCCGGATCCAGAAGCCGTCGCGGGCGATCGCCGCCTTCGCCTCCGCCGACAGCTCGGGCTCCATCAGCTTCTCGGTGAAGTCCGGGGCCGGCGCGATCAGCACCAGGGCCTTGACCCGCTCGGGCCGCGCGATCGCCGCCAGGCAGGCCAGCCACCCGCCCATCGACGAGCCGACCAGCACCAGCGGCCCCTCGGTGAGCTCGTCGATCACCGCCAGCGCGTCCTCGCGCCAGCGGCTGATCGTGCCGTCCTCGAACCGGCCCTCCGACTCGCCATGGCCGAAATAATCGAACCGGACATAGGCCCCGCCGGTCGCTTTCGCGTGCTCGGCCAGGACCTCGGCCTTGGTCCCGGTCATGTCGGAGTGGAAACCACCCAGCCACACGACCGTTGGACCCTCGCCGTCCACCCGGCGGTAGCGGAGGTTCAAGCCGTCTTCGCGCGCCAGGGCGCCCCGGGATTCGGTCATGGCGTCGCCCTGATCCTTTCGCTAACTAGTTCGCTTCCGTTTCGCCGAGAGTCGCGTGCCCGACCTACCCGCCGACTTCACCTTGCTGCAAGTCACGCCGGAGCTGGAAACCGGCGGCGCGGAGCAGACGACGATTGATGTCGCCCACGCGGTCCTGGCGCAAGGCGGCAAGGCGCTGGTGGCGACGCGGGGCGGTCGGATGGCCGCGCGGCTCGAGGCCGACGGCGGGCGCCTGGCCCAGATGCCGGCCCAGTCGAAGAACCCGCTGGTCATGCTGGGCAACGCCGCACGGCTGGTCGATCTGATCCGCCGCGAGAAGGTCAGCCTGGTCCACGCCCGCTCGCGCGCCCCGGCCTTCAGCGCCCTGTGGGCCGCCCACGTCACCGGCACGCCGTTCATCGCCACCTATCACGGGGTCTATAACGCCAAGTCCGGCCTCAAGCGCTGGTACAACGCGGTGATGACCAGGGGCGACCTCGTCATCGCCAATTCCGAATATACCCGCGAGCACGTGATCCGCGAGCACGGCGTCGCGCCGGACAAGGTGGTGGCCATCCCGCGCGGCGTCGACCTTTCGCGGTTCGAGCCCGGCGTGGTGTCGGCCGAGCGGATCGAGGCGCTGCGCAAGGCGTGGGGCGTCGCCGACGGCGAGCGCCGGTTGAAGGTGCTGCTGGCCGGCCGCCTGACCCGCTGGAAGGGCCAGGGCCTTCTGGTCGAGGCGATGGCGCTCCTGAAGGCGCGCGGCGAGGACAAGGTGCTGCTGCTGCTGGCCGGCGACGACCAGGGCCGCAAGGGCTATCGCGCCGAGCTGGAAGCCGCCATCGCCGCGGCGGGCGTCGAGGACGCGGTCCGGCTGGTGGGCCACTGCGACGACATGCCCGCGGCCTATCTGCTGGCCGATCTGGCCATCGCCCCGTCGCTGGAGCCGGAGGCGTTCGGACGGACGGCGGTGGAGCCGCAGGTGATGGGCCGCCCGGCCATGGCCTCGGACCACGGCGCCACGCGCGAGACGATCGTGCCCGGCGAGACCGGCTGGCTGGTCAAGCCCGGCGACGCCGAGGCCTGGGCCGACGCCCTGCTGGAGGCCTGCCAGATCGGCGCGGCCGGGCGTCTGGCCCTGGGCCAAGCCGCGCGAACGCGTGCTCGACGGTTGTATTCCGTGGACACGATGTGCGATGCGACCCTCAACGTCTACGCACGCGTTTTGAGCGCCCGGAGTTTGGAGCGGCGGCCTTGAGTAAGGAGATCAAGAAGGTCCTGGTGATCAAGCTGGGCGCGCTGGGCGACTTCGTCCTGGCGCTGGCGGCGATGAAGAAGATTCGCGCCGCCCACCCCAAGGCCAAGATCACGCTGCTGACCACGCCGCCGTTCGAGGCGCTCGCCAAGCTCAGCCCGTATTTCAACACCGTCGAGACCGACGGCCGCCCCCTCGACTTCGGGGACATGATGACCATGATCGGCCGCGTGCGGCGGGCGCGCTACGATCGGGTCTACGACCTGCAGACCAACAGCCGCACCAACTGGTACTTCCAGCTGCTGCGCCCGTTTCCCCCGCAGTGGAACGGCATCGCCTTCGGCTGCTCGCTGCCGCAGAAGGGCGCGGCGCGGCTGCGGATGCATACGCTGGAGCGGCAGGCCGACCAGTTGAAGGCCGCGGGCATCTGGCCGGACGCGCCGACCGAGCCTGGCAGCGCCCCGCCTCCGGACCTGTCCTGGATCCTGCGTCGCCACAAGGAGCCGCGCCCGGTCGCCGGCGCGCCCGCGCCCAAGCCCTATGTGCTGTTCGTGCCCGGCGGCTCGGCGCACCGGCCCGAGAAGCGCTGGCCGGTCGAGTGCTACGCCCAGCTCGGCGCGCTTCTGAAGGCCCGGGGCCTGGACATCGTGATCATCGGCGGCCCGCAGGAAAGCGCCATGGCGCGCCAGATCCAGAAGGCGGTGGGCGGGGCGCGCGACCTGACCGGCCGCACCGACTTCGCGCAGCTGGCGGTGCTGGGCGCCAAGGCGGCCCTGGCGGTCGGGAACGACACCGGTCCCACCCACCTGCTGGCCGCCGCCGGCGCCCCGACCATCGCCCTGTTCTCCGACGCCTCGGATCCGGAGCTGTGCGGCCCGCGCGGCCACGTGGCGGTGATCCGCTCGCCGGACCTGAAAGCCCTGCCCGTCAGCACCGTCGCCAGCGCGGCGATGGCCTTGTTGCCGCACTGAGCGAAAAAACTGGACGCGCGCCCGTCCTCTTTGTCGGCCGTCGCTTGATACGGCGCGGCTAGCGCGTCATATAACGGTCTCACGTGGCGCGCCCGGCGCGGCGCGCGCGTGTTCAGCCCTACCCTACGCCAATCCTATCCTTTCAACTGCCTCGGAGCCGTCCCTATTCGCCGTCCTATGCAAACGCCGCCCGTTAAAGACGGACCGCGTATCAACGAAGACATCCGCGTCCCCCGCGTCCTGCTGATCGACCAGAACGGCGAGAAGCAAGGCGAAATGCCGACGTCGGCCGCTCTGGAAGCCGCCGAGGAAGCCGGGCTGGACCTGGTGGAAATCGTTCCGAACGCCAATCCGCCCGTCTGCAAGATCCTGGACTATGGCAAGTTCAAGTTCCAGGAGCAGAAGAAGAAGAACGAGGCGCGCAAGCGGCAGAAGGTCGTCGAGCTCAAGGAAATCAAGCTCCGCCCGAACATCGACATTCACGACTACGAAGTGAAGGCCAAGTCGATGCACCGCTTCTTCGAGGAAGGCGACAAGGTGAAGGTCACCCTGCGCTTCCGCGGTCGCGAAATGGCTCACCCCGAGCTCGGCATGAAACTGCTCCAGAAGGTCAAGGCCGACTTCGACGAAGTCGCCAAGGTCGAATACGAGCCGCGCATGGAAGGCCGGCAGATGATCATGATCCTGGCCCCGCGCTAGGCTCTATCGGATCGCTAGACACGAAACGCCCCGGCCCTCGGCCGGGGCGTTTTCGTTTGGCGACTCGCCTCCGAGGCGCGAGCAGTCGACAGCGCCTCAATCTCTGATAGCTTCGCCGCCAGTCTGGGGGACCTGTCGTGTTGAAAACCATCCTCGCCGTGCTCGCGGCCTGCATCGCCGTGCTCGGATCGCCCGCGCTGGCGGCCAAGCCCGACCTCGCCGTCTACGGTCGTTTGCCCAATATCGAGGATGCGGTCGTGTCGCCGGACGGGACGAAGGTGGCGATCATCCTCACCGACGGCGAGAAGCGCTTCCTGGTGATCCGCTCGGCCGACGGCAAGACCCTGAAGGGCGTCGGGGCCGGAACCACGAAGCTGCGCGGCATCGACTGGGCCGGGGACCAGCACGTGATCGTTGTGACGTCGCAGACGACGGCGGTCTACGGCCTGCGGGGCCCCAAGCGCGAATACTATACGGCCACCGACTACGACCTGACCACGGGCAAGACCAAGCCTTTGCTGCAGGGTCAGAAGGACGCGATGAACGTCATCCTCGGCGCGCCGATGGTGCGGATGATCGGCGGCGACCCCGTCGTCTTTCTGGAGGGCGTCTATTTCGCCGCCGAAGAGGGCATGGACGTTCTGTTCAGGGTCAATCTGCGCACCGGCGGGACCCAGATGCTGGACTCCGGGGCCACCGCGAGCACCGATGGCTGGCTCGTCGACGCGACGGGCAAGCCGGTCGCCATGTCCGTCTACGACAACCGTAGGGGCAAGTGGCAGTTGCGCCTGAGGGATGACCACTGGCGCACCGTCGACGAGGCCGACGCGCCGACGGGATCGTACGGCATCGCCGGCTTCGGCCGCGACGGCAAGTCGGTCCTGGTCTGGCGGTCCACGCCCGACAATAAGACGGTTCTGCGGGAATACCGCGCCGACGGGACCAAGGAGGATCTGGCGGAGGGCAAGGCGCTGGACGGCCTGCTGAGCGATCCAGAGACCCTGGCGCTGCTTGGCGGCTATGCGCTCGACGGCGATGACCTCGCCTACACCTTCTTCGACAAGACCAGCCAGAAGACCTGGAACTCGGTCGTCAAGGCGTTCGAAGGCGACCGGGTGAGCCTGGTGTCGTGGTCGAACAATCGCCGCAAGGTGATCGTGCGCGTCGACAGCGCCACCCTCGGCCCCGCCTACGCCCTGGTGGATCTCGACGCCAAGAGCGCGAGCTATGTCGGCGAAGTCTATGCCGGTCTCACCCCCGAGGGCGTCTCGCCCGTCCGCTCGATCCGCTACAAGGCCGCCGACGGGCTGGAGATCACCGGCTACCTGACTTTGCCCAAGGGGCGCGAGCCCAAGAACCTGCCGTTGATCGTCCTGCCGCACGGCGGACCGGAAGGCCGCGACGAACCCGGCTTCGACTGGTGGAGCCAGGCCCTGGCCTCGCGCGGCTACGCCGTGCTGCAGCCCAACTTCCGGGGCTCCGAGGGCTTTGGCTGGGACTTTATCAAGGCCGGCTTCGGCGAGTGGGGCAAGAAGATGCAGACCGACCTGTCGGACGGGGTACGGGAGTTCGCCAAGCAGGGCCTCATCGACCCCAAGCGCGTCTGCATCGTCGGGGCCAGCTACGGCGGCTACGCGGCGCTGGCGGGGGCGACGCTGGACCGCGGGGTCTACCGCTGCGCGGTCTCGGTGGCGGGGCCGTCCGACCTCAAGCGGTTCCTGGTCACCAACATCGACCTCAACAATGGCGAGATCGGCGCCGCCCAACGCTATTGGCGGCGCTTCATGGGGGTCGACAGCCTGCGTGATCCCGACCTCGCCGCGATCTCGCCCGCCCAACAGGCGGCCAAGGCCGACATCCCCATTCTGCTGATCCACGGCAAGGACGACACCGTCGTCCGCTACGACCAGAGCCAAGCCATGGCCGACGCGCTGAGGAAGGCCGGCAAGCCGTTCGACTTCGTCACGCTGGACGGCGAGGACCACTGGCTTTCACGCGGCGCGTCCCGGCTGAAGATGCTGACCGAGACCGTCGCCTTCGTCGAAAAGCACAATCCGCCGGATTGATGCGGCGGTTTGGGCGGTCGTCATCCGGCGCGAATGGGCGTAAACCCCGCCGCCTGATGTCCGAACCCGCTCACAGCAACCGCGCCCTCGCCGTCCTGCTCCTGGTGGTGTTCATCAACCTGGTGGGCTTCGGCGTGGTCATCCCGCTGCTGCCCTTCTACGCCAAGTCGATGAACGCCGCCGCCTGGCAGGTGACGACGATGTTCGCCGCCTACAGCCTGGGCCAGTTCTTCGGCGAGCCGTTCTGGGGACGGCTTTCGGACCGGATCGGCCGGCGGCCCGTGCTGATCGTCACCATCATCGCCAACACCCTGGCCTATCTGGCCCTGGCCTTCGCGCCGAACATCTGGATCGCCATGGCCGTCCGGCTGGTCGGGGGCTTTGGCAGCGGCAACATCTCGACGATTCAGGGCTACATGGCCGACGTAACGCCGCCGGAGAAGCGCGCCGGCCGCATGGGCCTCCTGGGCGCGGCGTTCGGCGCCGGGTTCGTCATCGGTCCGGCCCTGGTCATGGCGATCCGGCCCGGCGGCGGACACCTGGGCTACCAGCTGCCGCTGTTCCTGGCCGCGGGCATGGCCGCGACGGCCGCCCTGGGCGTCTTCCTGTTCGTCACCGAAAGCCGCGCGCCGGCCGCGCGCGACCTCGTCCAGCCGCGCCGCCGCGAGGCCCTTGCCGCCGCCGCGGCCCACCCGGTTCTGTCGCGGGTGCTGCTGGTCACCCTGATCTCCACCGGCGCCTTCGCGGGGATGGAGGCGATCTTCGGCCTCTACGCCGACAAGCGCTTCGGCTGGGGTCCCGGCCAGGTCGCCGGCTGCTTCGCGATCATCGGCATCATCGCCTCGCTGGGCCAGGGCCTGCTGACCGGGCGCCTGGCGCGACGCTTCGGCGAGGGCCGCGTGCTGACCGCCGGCCTGTCGATCATCGGCCTGACGCTGTTGATCACGCCGTTCATCCCCAGCCCGCCCGTGGCGGTCGTGGCCGTGGCCTGCACCGCGTTCGGCCAGTCGCTGGTCTTTCCGTGCGTCGCCGCCCTGATCTCGCGGGCCAGCCCTCCGGACCGGCAAGGCCAGATGCTGGGCCTGAACATGGCCGCCGGCTCTCTGGCCCGCATCGGCGGCCCCCTGCTGGCCGGGCCCCTGTTCGGGATCGTCATCGGCGGACCCTACTGGTTCGGCTCGGCCCTGATGGTTCCGGCCATCTTCTTCGCGCTGTCCATCGCGCGCGGGACCAAGGCGGCGGCTTAGCGACTTGCCAGAGGCGAGTCTTTCCTGTAGCAACGCCGCCTTTCCGGAACCGCCTGGCCATTGGCATGCCATGGCGGTTCGTCATGCTTCCAGAGGACGGGGCGAAAGCTCCGACGCGAAATGCCGAAGTTGAAGACGAAGTCGGGCGCCAAAAAGCGCTTCAAACTGACCGCCACGGGCAAGCTGAAGGCCGGCGTCGCCGGCAAGCGCCACCGCCTGATCGGCCACAATGGCAAGTACATCCGCCAGCAGCGCGGCACGAAGGTCATGACCGAGGCTGACGCCAAGATCATCAAGACCTACCTGCCCTACGGCCTGTAAGAGGAGCGCTGACACATGGCTCGCGTGAAACGGGGCGTCGTCGCCCACGCCAAGCACAAGAAGGTTCTCGAGCAAGCCAAGGGCTTCTACGGGCGCCGCAAGAACACCATCCGCACGGCCAAGGCCGCGGTCGACAAGGCCGGCCAGTACGCCTACCGCGACCGCAAGGTGCGCAAGCGCGCCTTCCGTTCGCTGTGGATCCAGCGCATCAACGCCGGCGCTCGCCTGGAAGGCTTCACCTACTCGCAGTTTATCCACGGCCTGGACGTGGCGGGTATCGAGATGGACCGTAAGGTCCTGGCCGATATCGCGGGCAACGACCCGGCTGCGTTCAAGGCCATCGCCGACAAGGTTCGCGCCGCCCTGGCCTAAGGACATCCGAGCTCGTTCGAGTTCAATCGATCCTGAAGAGCCCCCTGGCGCGAGCCGGGGGGCTTTTTGCTGCGCCCTCTTCTCCGCTCATCCCCGCGAAAGCGGGGACCCAAGCTGAGTCGGAGCAGACGGCGCGGACGAGAAGGCCAACGCGACTTGGTTTCCCGCTTTCGCGGGAATGATCGGAATTGGGGCCTGTTCCCTAGTTTCAACCCTCTCGAATTCCTCTAGACGGATGCCCGTCATGACCGATCTCAACACCCTCGAATCCGACGTCCTGGCCCAGGTGGCCGGCGCGGCGGACCTGCAAGCGCTCGACGCCGTCCGCGTGGCGGCCGTCGGCAAGACCGGCTCGATCTCGGGCCTGCTCAAGACGCTGGGCGCGATGAGCCCGGACGAGCGCAAGACCCAGGGCGCGGCGATCAACGCGCTCCGGGACAAGGTCGCCGAAGCCATCGCCGAGAAGAAGGCCGCCCTGGAAGCCGCCGAGCTCGACGCGCGCCTGGCCAGCGAGACCCTGGACCTCTCCCTGCCCGCGCCCTACCGCCGCAAGGGATCCGTCCACCCGACCATGCAGACCATGGACGAGATGGTCGCCATCTTCGCCGAGATGGGCTTCGCGGTCGCGGAAGGCCCGGACATCGAGGACGACTTCCACAACTTCACGGCCCTGAACTTCCCGCCCAAGCACCCCGCGCGCGAGATGCACGACACCTTCTTCTTCCATCCCAAGGAAGACGGCGAGCGCATGCTGCTGCGCACCCACACCAGTCCGGTGCAGGTGCGGACCATGGTCTCGCAGAAGCCGCCGATCCGGATCATCGCGCCGGGCCGCACCTATCGTTGCGACAACGACGCCACCCACACGCCGGTGTTCCACCAGGTCGAGGGCCTGGTCATCGACAAGGGCATCCACATGGGCCACCTGAAGTGGACCCTGGAGACCTTCCTGGCCCGGTTCTTCGAGACCGACGCGGTGACGACCCAGTTCCGCCCGCACCACTTCCCGTTCACCGAGCCGTCGGCCGAGATGGACGTGCAGTGCGACCGCTCGGGCGGCGAGATCAAGATCGGCCAGGGCACGAGCTGGCTCGAGATCCTGGGCTGCGGGATGGTTCACCCGAACGTCCTGCGCGCCTGCGGCATCGACCCGGACGAGTACCAGGGCTTCGCCTTCGGCATGGGCGTCGATCGCCTGGGCATGCTGAAATACGGTATGCCGGACCTGCGCGACATGTGGTCGTCGGACGTCCGCTGGCTGTCGCACTACGGCTTTAGCGCCTTCGCGGCGCCGAACCCGGCGTCGGGATTGAGCTAACAACGAACCCTCCCCTCCCCCTTGCGGGGAGGGGGCAGGGGGTGGGGGTGAGACACCGCCATCTCCGAGCACACACCCCCACCCCAACCCCTCCCCGCAAGGGGGAGGGGCTTGGAGATCGAAAATGAAATTCACCCTGTCCTGGCTCAAGGACCACCTTGAGACCACCGCCGCCGTCCCCGAGATCGTCGCGGCCATGACCATGGCCGGGCTCGAGGTCGAGCACGTCACCGATCCGGCGACCAAGCTGGCGCCGTTCACGGTCGCCAAGATCGTCGAGGCCGTGCAGCATCCCAACGCCGACCGCCTGCGGGTCTGCCAGGTCGACACCGTCGACGGCCGCAAGGAGATCGTCTGCGGCGCGCCGAACGCCCGCGCCGGCCTGACCACCATCTACGCTCCGATCGGCGCCTACGTGCCCGGCCTGGGCGTGACCCTGGTCGAGAAGCCCGTTCGCGGCGTCGTCTCGAACGGCATGCTCTGCTCGGCCGCCGAGCTGGAATACGCCACCGAGAGCGACGGCATCATGGAGCTGCCCGACAGTCTCGCCGTCGGCACGCCGGCCGTCGATGCCCTGGGCCTGGAAGCGGTCATCGACTTCGAGGTCACCCCCAACCGCCCCGACTGGCTGGGCGTCGCCGGCATCGCCCGCGACCTGGCCGCCGCCGGCGTCGGCACGCTGAAGGACCTGTCGATCGCGCCGGTCGCCGGGACGTATCCCTGCCCGATCACCGTCAAGGTCGACGGCGAGGCCTGCCCGGTGTTCGCCGGCCGCCTGATCAAGGGCGTCAGGAACGGCCCCTCGCCCAAGTGGCTGCAGGACCGCCTGACCGCGATCGGCCTGCGTCCGATCAACGCCCTCGTGGACGTCACCAACCTGATCTCCTACGACCGCGCTCGGCCGCTGCACGTCTATGACGCGGCCAAGCTGGCGGGGAGCGAGATCGTGACGCGCCTGGGCCGCCACGGCGTCAACGGCGACGAGCACCTGATCGCGCTGGACGGCAAGACCTACGAGCTGACCCCCGACATGTGCGTGATCGCCGACGCGAACGGCGAGCGCCCGATCGGCCTGGGCGGCGTCATGGGCGGCGAGAGCACCGGCTGCGCGGAGGAGACCGTCGACGTCTTCATCGAGAGCGCCTGGTTCGAGCCGATCCGCATCGCCCAGACGGGCCGGACCACCGGCATCGCCAGCGACGCCCAGTATCGCTTCGCCCGCACGGTCGACACCGGCTCGGTCGTTCCGGGGCTGGAGTTGGCCACCAAGCTGATCCTGGAGCTGTGCGGCGGGGAGCCGTCCGAGATCGTCGTCGCCGGCGAGGCTCCGGCCGCGCCGAAGGGCTTTCCCTTCGACCCGGCCTATGTCGAGCAGCTGTCGGGCCTGGCCGTGTCGCCCGAGCGCACGCGCCAGATCCTGGTCGCCCTGGGCTTCGCGGTGAGCGGCGACGGCGCGTCCTGGACCGTGACCCCGCCGACCTTCCGCCGCGACGTCGAGGGCAAGGCCGATCTCGTCGAGGAGGTCGCCCGCATCGCCGGCTACGGCGCCCTGCCCTCGACCGCCCTGCCGGAGGTTCCGCGCGCCGTCGGCGGCGTGCTGACGACCAAGCAGGCTCGCGCCCGCATGGCCCGCCGCGCCCTGGCGGCCGCCGGCTATGCCGAAGCCGTGAGCTTCAGCTTCACCAGCCGCGAGACCGCCCGGCTGTTCGGCGGCGGTCAGGACGCACTGGTGCTGGCCAATCCGATCGCCTCGGAGCTGGACTGCATGCGCCCGTCGCTGCTGCCCAACCTGATCGAGGCCGCCGGCCGCAACGCCCGCCAGGGCTTCCCGGACGCGGCCCTGTTCGAGATCGGCCCGACCTTCCACGGCGATCAGCCGGGCGACCAGCGCACCGTCGTGGCCGCGATCATCGCGCCCCACGCCCCGCGCGGCTGGGACAAGGCCAAGCAGGACGACGTCTTCACGATCAAGGCCGACCTGCTGGCCCTGCTGGAGGAACTGGGCGCGCCGGTCGCCTCGCTGCAGACGGCGCAGGGGACCGCCTCGTCCTGGTGGCACCCGGGCCGCTCGGCGCGCCTGCAGTTGGGCCCCAAGGCGGTGATGGCCGAGTTCGGCGAGCTCCACCCGGCCGTGCTGAAGGCCATGGACGTCGCCGGCCCCATCTACGGCTTCGAGATCACCCTGGAGGCGGTCCCCGAGCCGAAGAAGAAGGCGATCAAGACCCGTCCGGCCTTCTCGCCCTCGGCCCTGATGCCGCTGACCCGCGACTTCGCCTTCGTGGTGGAGAAGGCCAAGGCCGCCGGCGATCTGGTCAAGGCCGCCGCCGGCGCCGACAAGGCGCTGATCGCGGCCGCCCGCGTGTTCGACGTCTATGAGGGCCCCGGCGTGCCGGAGGGCTTCAAGTCGGTCGCGCTGGAGGTCGTGGTCCAGCCGCGCGAGGCGACCCTGACCGAGGCCGAGATCGACGCCCTGTCGGCCAAGGTCGTCGCCGCGGTCGAGAAGGCCGGCGGCAAGCTGCGGGGGTAAGCTCCTTCTCCCCTTGCGGGAGAAGGTGGCGGCCGTCAGGCCGACGGATGAGGGGTCGCGCAGGCGGCCCCTTTTTCGCGTTCGGACGGGGTGTTCAACCCCTCATCCGGCCCTCCGGGCCACCTTCTCCCGCAAGGGGAGAAGGGGCGGCATTGCTCAAGCTTTGAGCATTCGGTCCCGATCGGGCCAAATCCTGCCTTCCGCCGCGACCGATCGCCCCTTGGGGCGGCAAGACCTTGCGCAACGCTAAACCCCGCGCTACCTGTAAGACGCGCTAACGGATTTTCATCGCTTCCACATGCAATCGACCTTCGCCTTCGCCGCCTTCGTGACCACCGGCCTCGCCGCCGTGGGCGCGATGTCGTGCGCCGTGGCGATGTGGAACATGATTAATCAGATTAAAACCGTGCCAATCCGGACGGGGCAAAATCGGCGCAAGCAGCGGTAGGAACCCTACCCAAGACCCAAGCCGAAGGATCGCGAGATCTCCAAAAAGCCCCGCTCCCACGAGCGGGGTTTTTTGTTGCGCGGTTCCTCGGTCCTCCAAGCCTCTTAAAGCCAAGGACCACTTCGATGAGCTACCTGCCCTCCCCACCCGCCTTCCATAGCGACGCCGACGGCGTCACCGTCCACCAGCTGCTGCTGGCCGCGCAGGACGCGCCCAGCGCGCTCGATGCCGTCCGCCAGGGCCTGGCCGACAGCGGCGCCGAGCTGTGCGGCCTGACGCTGAAGCCCGTCGGCCAGATCGTCGAGGCCTCGCTGAAGGTCCGCCACCTGGGCGATCAGGCCGCCCGCCTCTTGGCCCGCGATCTGGCCGCCTGGCCGGGCGTCACCTCGGCCTCGGTAGAGCACCAGTGGGTGCGCCCGTGAGCCTGGCGGAGGACCTCAAACCGGAAGAAGGCTCTTTTGCCTCTTTTGGGCGCCGCCTCTTCCTCGTCACCGCCGACGACACGCCCGAGGCCCTGATGCGGGTGCTGGGCGTGGCCAGCGTCCAGCAGGCCCGCCTGCGCGCCCTGTCCGCCGCTCCCGAGGGCCCTCATCTGGCCATTCGCCTCGAGATCGACGACCAGGGCGACGCCCGGGCCGAGGCGCTGGCCTCGCGCCTCTCGGCCTGTCCCAGCGTGCGCGGCGTCGGTTTCGGCTGGCGCGCGTAACCGTTCGCCGGTTTCGTGCGTATCTGGATCGAACGTCCCTCGCTGGAAACCCCGATGCGCCGCTTCCTTCTCCTGATCGCCGCCGCCTTCGCCCTGTTCGGCGTCTCCAGCGCGTTGGCCGCGCCGAAGACCGAGACCGCCATCTTCGCCGGCGGCTGCTTCTGGTGCATGGAGCACGACATGGGCGGCGTCCCCGGCGTGCTGAAGGTCGAGAGCGGCTATACCGGCGGCCACGTGAAGAACCCGACCTACCAGGACGTCACCAGCGAACAGAGCGGCCACTACGAGTCGGTCCGCGTCACCTACGACCCGGCCAAGCTGGACTATGGCTTTCTGCTGTATCGCTACTGGAAGCTGGTCGATCCCACCGATGACGGCGGCCAGTTCTGCGACCGCGGCCCGTCCTATCGGCCGGCCGTCTTCGTCACCCCCGCCCAGCGCCCGATCGCCGAGAAATCCCGCGCCGAGGCCGCCAAGCGCCTGAAGACCGGGACGATGAAGGCCCAGATCCTGCCGGTGCAGACCTTCTACCCGGCCGAGGAATACCACCGCGACTACGCTAAGCGACACGCGCTGGACTACAACCTCTATCGCACCGGCTGCGGCCGCGACGCACGCCTGCGGGCGGTGTGGGGCGGCTGAGTTTCCACTCAACCTCGCCTAGACTCCGCCTCAATCCCGTGATGTTTTACCCCTGTAAACACACGGGAGGACGTCGATGCACCGCCGCGCTCTGTTGGCCACGGCCAGCCTGCTGCTGATCCCGCTCGCGGCGCGCGCGGAAGGGCGCGAGGTCTCCGTCACCATCTATAATTCGAACCTGGCCCTGGTCGAGGACGCCCGCCCGCTGGACCTGAAGGCCGGCCGCCAGAAGCTGGAGTTCAAGGACGTCTCGGCGGCGATCCGTCCCGAGACGGTCAGCCTGTCCGCCCCCGGCGTCACCATCCTGGAGCAGAACTTCGACTACGATCTGCTGACCCCCGACAAGCTGATGGAGAAGGCGGTCGGCCAGCAGGTCAGGATCGTTCGCACCAATCCCGGCGACGGCAAGGAAACCACCGAGGTCGCCACGGTCCTGGCCGCCAACGAGGGCGTCGTCTTGAAGATCGGCGATCGGATCGAGGTGCTGCGCGACGACGGCGTCCCGACCCGCGTGATCTTCGACAAGGTGCCCGAGACCCTGCGCGCCCGCCCCACGCTGTCGGTCAATGTCGAGGCCGCCGGCGCGGGTCCGCGCCAGGCCAAGCTCAGCTATCTGACCTCGGGCCTGTCGTGGAAAGCCGACTATGTCGCCCTGTTCGACGAGGCCAGGGGCGCGCTGGATCTGCAGGGGTGGATCACGCTGTCGAACACCTCGGGCACGGCGTTCGAGAACGCCAGGACCCAGTTGGTGGCCGGCGAGGTCAATCAACTCTCGCAGAACAACGGTTATCGGCCGCCCCGTCGCGGCGTTTCGAGCGTGACCAGCGCCGGAACCGAAAGCGGGAGCGGCGAGCGGGTCGCCGATTACTACCTCTATCCCCTGCCCGAACGGACCACGATCGCCGCCAACCAGAACAAGCAGGTCGGCTTCCTGTCGGCCCAGGGCGTGGCGGCCAAGAAGGTCTACGAAGTGCGCGAGGGCTGGTTCGCCAGCCAGGCCGAACCCGTGAAGGCCGTCGTCGCCATCCAGTTCAGCAACGGCAAGCTGGCGGGCCTGGGCAGCCAGCTGCCCGCCGGGACGATGCGGGTCTATATGCGCGACGCGGCCGGCGACCCTAAGTTCGTCGGCGAGAACGCCATCGGCCACACGCCGGCCGGTTCGGAACTGTCGATCAAGACCGGCGAGGCCTTCGACGTCTCCAGCCAGGCGACCCTGGTCAGCGAGACCAGGGTCTCGAAGACCCGCTCGCGCTACGGGATGAAGTACCTGCTGCGCAACGCCAAGGACCAGCCGGTCACCGTCGAGTTGCGCCAGGGCGGTCTCTGGCGCGACGGCGAGGTCAAGGCCGAGAGCCTGAAGAGCCGCCGCGTCGACGCCCGAACCCTGGGCTGGAGCGTGCCGGTGCCGGCCAACGGCGAGACGACTCTGACCTTCACGGTCGAGACGGGGTGGTGATCCTTTTTCACCGATCATCCCCGCGAAAGCGGGGACCCAAGCTGAACTCGACTGGCCAGCGCCTTTCGAGACTGGCCGCCGCATGGGTCCCCGCTTTCGCGGGGATAACCGGATGGGGTTTGGCCCACGCCGCCACCATCGCCTCCCCCGCCCCCGAGAAGGTCGCCATCACCCTCTATCGCGACGGCGACGGCCCCTTCCAGGCGCTCGGCGACTGGGAACGCCAGCAGGCCAAGGAGAAGGGCCTGATCCTGGTCACCGAGACCCGGACGGTGGACCTGCCGGCCGGCCGCCACGTGATCCGCTTCGACGGCGTCGCCGAGGGGCTGATCCCGCAGAGCGCGGCGGTCGAGGGCCTGCCGGGCAAGGCTGTCGAGCGGAACTACGACTACGCTCTCCTAAGCCCCGGAACCCTGGTCGAACGGTCGCTGGGCCAGCCGATCAAGGTGACGCGCACCAACCGCAAGACCGGCCGCCAGCAGACGGTGGACGCCACCCTGCTGCAAGGCCCCGACGGCCTGATGGTCCGCACCGCCGAGGGCGTCGAGGCGCTGGGCTGCTCGGGTGGTCCGGAGCGGCTGATCCTGGACCACGTCCCGGATGGCCTGACCGACAAGCCCAGCCTCTCGACCGTGGTCGACGTCCCCGCGCCCACCCGCGCCAAGCTGACCGTCTCGTACCTGGCGCTCGGCGTGAACTGGCAAGCCGACTATGTCGCGCGCATCCATCCGGACGGAAAGCGGCTGGACCTGACGGGGTGGCTGACCCTGGTCAACAGCGGCGGCAGTCAGTTCGCCGACGCGCCGACCCAGGCGGTCGCCGGCAGGCTGGCGCGCGAGCCGGTCGCCGTCGAACGCGGCGAGGCCAAGCGGATCGACCGCGCCTGCTGGCCGATGGACACCACGCACCATGGTCATCCCGCCGAACCGCCGCCGCCACCGCCGCCGCCCGCGCCGATGCTGGCGATGCCGCCGCTGGCCAACGCGCGCCGTTCGGATGTCGAGGAGATCATGGTCACCGGCTCGCGCGCCAAGCTGGCCGAGCAGTCGAACCTCGGCGACTACAAGCTTTACACCCTGCCCGAGCCGGTCACCCTGAACCCGCGCCAGACCAAGCAGGTGGCCTTCCTCGACCAGAAGGACGTGGCGTTCCAGCGGCTCTACGTCGTCGAGATCAACGCGTGGAACACGCTGAACGACGCCTTCCTGACGCCGGCGGTGACGCTGCGCCTGGAGAACAAGGCCGCCGCCGGCCTCGGCAAGCCCCTGCCCTCCGGCGCGCTGTCCGCCATCGAGACCGTCGAGGGTCGCCCGACCTTCGCCGGCGAGCAGAAGGTGCGCGACGTGGCGATCGGCGAGCCACTCGACCTCGTGATCGGCCAGGCGATGGACGTCCTGATCCGCCCGCGCCTGGTCGAGGACCACAAGCTGACGAAGGGCCGCGTCCGGCGGGTCTACGAGGTGGATCTCTCGAACGCCAAGACCATCCCCGTCACGGTGGAGCTGCGCCAGAACCCGAACCTGCCGTCGTTCAAGGTCGTCGCCGAGCCCCAGAAGCACGACATCCGCCAGGGCCAGGTCGCCTGGCGCGTGACCGTGCCGGCCAGCCAGGCCAGCACGTTTCGCTACGCCATCGAATACGGCGGCTGAGCCCCCTTCCTCCTCGATGGGGGAAGGGCATAAGCCTAGAATGGCAGCGTGCGGCGTTTGCGGCTGTAGCCGAGGTAGCCGATATTGGCGCCCAGCCGCAGGCCGACGCCGGCGCGGATCGGGGCCAGGGTGATGGTGTCGGCCTTCTGGTAGTTCACGCCCAGGCCGCCGATCAGATAGGCGCTGCCCTCCACGCCGGGGAAGCGGCGGAAGATGGCGTCCGGATACTGCAGGTCATAGCACAGGGTGAAGACGCGGCTGGCGTTGCCGCCCCAATCCCAACCGATCGACGGGCCCTGCCAGAACACCTCCAGCGTCGGCCGGCCCTTCATATAGAGGAGGCCCCGGCCGTAGCGCAGGCCCGCGATGAAGGCGCCCGAGCCCTCCTCGCCGGCGATATAGGCGGTGGGCTGGCCCTTGTCCTTGAAGATCTTCTCGATCGCCGCCCCGGCGCTCTCGGCGGTGACGCCGAGAAAGTCCGAGGTCGCGCGGATCATCTCGTCGGCCGAATAGGTCTGGACGTGGCCGGTGTCGTAGGCCGGCGTATTGCCGTTCGAGGCGGGCGCCGGCGACGGCGGCGGCGGCATCGAGGCGGCCGGGTCGCTCGCGGCCGGGCGCGCCGGTTCGATGGGCTGTGGCGGCGGCAGCTGCTCGCTGTAGCGGCTCTGGCGCGCGAGGGCCTCGCCGGCCACGCTGGTCAGGCCGACGGCGGCGCCCGAGAGGATCAGCTTGCGACGGTCCATGTCAGGGCCTCCCGATCAGTTTCGTTGCAACACTGTTGCAGGCCATTGAGACCGGTTTGCGACCCCAAGCTTAACGAGGCGTTAAGGCCGCGCGACACGTCGCCGCCCGCCAGGGCGCTCTGCCCCTCGCGAAGCGGGCCAAATGTGCTATGCGCAGCCCCATGACTTCGACGCCTCTGGACAAGATCCGCAACTTCTCGATCGTGGCCCACATCGACCACGGCAAATCGACCCTCTCCGATCGCCTGATCCAGGAGACCGGCGCCCTCTCCGCGCGGGAGATGAGCGCCCAGGTCCTGGACAACATGGACATCGAAAAGGAGCGCGGGATCACCATCAAGGCCCAGACGGTGCGCCTGCACTACAAGGCCAAGGACGGCGAGACCTATGTCCTGAACCTGATGGACACCCCCGGCCACGTCGACTTCGCCTACGAGGTCAGCCGCTCCCTGGCCGCCTGCGAAGGCTCGATCCTGGTCGTCGACGCCAGCCAGGGCGTGGAGGCCCAGACCCTGGCCAATGTCTACCAGGCCATCGACAACAACCACGAGATCGTCCCGGTCCTGAACAAGGTCGACCTCCCCGCCGCCGACGTCGAGCGCGTCAAGGCGCAGATCGAGGACGTCATCGGCCTCGACGCCTCCGACGCCGTCGAATGCTCGGCCAAGACGGGTCTCGGCATCCCCGACGTGCTGGAAGCCATCGTCACCCGCCTGCCCCCGCCCAAGGGCGACGTGAACGCCCCGCTGAAGGCCCTGCTGGTCGACGCCTGGTACGACGCCTATCTCGGCGTCGTCGTGCTGGTGCGCATCTTCGACGGCACGCTGAAGGCCGGCCAGCAGGTCCGCATGATGCAGACCGGCGCCACCCACCGCATCGACAAGGTCGGCGTCTTCCGCCCCAAGGCCACCGACGTCGACGTCCTGACCCCTGGCGAGGTCGGCTTCTTCACCGCCTCCATCAAGGAAGTGGCCGACGCCGCCGTCGGCGACACCATCACCGACGAGAAGAAGCCCACCGCCGAGGCCCTGAAGGGCTTCAAGGAAGTGGTCCCGGTCGTGTTCTGCGGCCTCTTCCCGGTCGACGCCGCCGACTTCGAGGACCTGCGCGCCGCCGTCGGCAAGCTGCGCCTGAACGACGCCAGCTTTACCTACGAAATGGAGAGCAGCGCCGCCCTGGGCTTTGGCTTCCGCTGTGGGTTCCTGGGCCTGCTGCACCTGGAGATCATCCAGGAGCGCCTGTCCCGCGAATTCGACCTTGATCTGATCGCGACCGCCCCCTCGGTCGTCTACAAGATCCGCCTGCGCAACGGCGAGGAGATCGAGCTGCACAACCCGGCCGACCTGCCGGACGTGATGCAGATCGAGGAGATCGCCGAGCCCTGGATCAAGGCCACCATCTTCACCCCCGACGAGTACCTGGGCGGCGTCATCAAGCTTTGCCAGGACCGCCGCGGCATGCAGCGCGAGCTCTCCTATGTCGGCAGCCGCGCCATGGTCGTCTACGACCTGCCGCTGAACGAGGTGGTGTTCGACTTCTACGACCGCCTGAAGTCGATCTCGAAGGGCTATGCCAGCTTCGACTACCAGCTGGAGGACTACCGCGCCGGCGACCTCGTCAAGATGTCGATCCTGGTCAACAGCGAGCCCGTCGACGCCCTGTCGATGCTGGTCCACCGCAGCCGCGCCGAAAGCCGCGGCCGGGGCATGTGCGAGAAGATGAAGGAGCTCATCCCCCAGCACATGTTCGTCATCCCGATCCAGGCCGCCATCGGCGGCCGCATCATCGCCCGCGAAACCGTCCGCGCCCTGCGCAAGGACGTGACCGCCAAGTGCTACGGCGGCGACGCCAGCCGCAAGCGCAAGCTTCTGGACAAGCAGAAGGAAGGCAAGAAGCGGATGCGCCAGTTCGGCAAGGTCGAGATCCCGCAGGAAGCGTTCATCGCGGCGTTGAAGATGGACGAGGATTGAGGCGGGGCGGTTAGCGCTGGAGTGTTGAGTTTTAAGCGCCCCCGCCGGGAGACTGGCGGGGGCTTTGCTTTGGGTGACGAAATAGCTTGTTAAGCTCGATACTAGGCGACGAAAGTCAGTACGGTTTCAGTCCGCATTCGTTTGCCAAGAGCATTGCTCTCACCTTTCGGTGTAGGGAGATATCGGCTTTGAGACGGCAAAGCGCGATCGAAACGGTTAGTTAACGTGAAACCAACCTGGGTTGCACTTACGTGGTTAATGTCGGCGTTCGAAACGGCGACGCCGGCGATGTTTGAGTTCCCCACCACTACCAGCACTTGGCCGCCAGGCTTCACCACGCGCCGAAGCTCGATCATCAGTTTATAAATGTCCATTCTATAGCGTTCGACGATCCGCGCTTTCGAAGGTGGAAGCGCTGCTGCAATCTCGAATGGCGGCAAAACCAACTCAGGTACAGCTTTAAGCGCAGCCTCAGCCCCGATTGAACCCGCTCGAACAGACGCTAGCTCATCTAACCTATAGCCGAGCCAGATTAGCGCTAACCTGTGGCCTCGCATGTAGTCGATCGCGTTGAGGTACGGCGGCGAAGTGATGACTGCGTCGACACTATGGTCGTCCAATGGAAGATTTCGCGCATCCGCGCGATCTAACTTTGCACTTCCACGGATATTCGCCGGATACAATCGATCTTCGATCCGCTTAGCCGCAATGGGGAGCGCCCGGAACACATCGAAATCGTTATTGAAGAACACTCTATGTGGACGGCTATGGGACGTATCACGAGCAACAGACGCGCCCTTTTCTTTGGTGATGATCAGACGGCTTAAAGCAAGCATCAATGCGTCACGGTGGAGGCCTTCGTAGCCGCTCAGAACTTGAGCGAGCGCTGACAAGTCAGCGCGTTGCTTCTCTTCAAACCAAAATTCGGCAAACAATTGCGTCTTAACGGAGTCGCCCCAGGGCGATACCGGATCGCGTATCGCCTTTGCCGCATCCGCGACTTTGCGCGCCTCGTGAACAAGCCCATCGGCAAGCGGCGATGTCCAGACACGGGCCATCAAGACCGCCAATGGGTCGAGGTCAAAACCCATGCATGGATTGCCGTTCTCTACCCCTGCGCGCAAAACCGTCCCGGAGCCAGACATCGGGTCCAGGATCACAGCGCTTGCTGGAAGCGACGCAATGGTCTTAAGGGCGAGTTCGGGTGCCATCCGCGCCGGAAAGGGATGGATCGAAGGTATCATTCTGGGCTCTGCTTTGTGTCGAAGATGTAGTGCAGGCCACGCGGCTTCGGACGCGAAAGCTTGCCCCCCGTGCCGTTGACCCGGTACATCGTATTTCGGTCGCGATCTACCCTGATAAAGCTGGTTGTTTTGGCATTGCGCGGATTCACTGACCAGAATTCATCGAGGGATAAAGCAACCGCGCCATCCTGACCGCAAACATGAATAAGCCAGACCGCGCCACAACGCTTTGATAGACGTTCAATTTCCAGAATATTGTCATCAAGATACGTAAATTGCCACGGAGGCAATCGTTTTGAGCTATGCTTTATGTGAACACCAAGAATTCCATCAATTCTATAAGAATTCACACGCCCCAGGTCATCGCAGGTCTCGATTTTTATCGGCTTATTAGCTCTGACAATTAGCTCCCTTAGCGCAGCCCCGTGATATCTTTCGAACTCGCCGATCATTTCAGGTTCTTTATGAACTGAACTGAGCCGTCGAACTTGTAGAAAAGCCGAGCTTTTCCAAGGTCGTTGCGGAACACACGGAGGAAGTGCGCCGTGTTACCAGCCCTGTCAGCGTCGCGGATTGTCAGGAAGCCTTGCCGCCTCTGAATATCCATCTTCTCCTGCTCTGTCATGCTGGGGAACATGCCTGCGCTCTGGAAGACCTTAAGCCCGGCAGTTCCGCGAGACAGTGAGTGCAGGATGAACTCTCGGAGGTAGCGCGGGAAGGCTGCATCGCCGAGCTTATCTGCGATCAAATTAACTTTGTCAGCGGGCGAGAGCGGGGCGGACGCTATGTCATCAAGTTCCGGTAAAAAATCGAAGATGGCAAAGCTCATTTCTCCACGATCAAGGTCGACGGTGGAGTTATCGACGCTAGCGCTTGCAACAGCAGCGATGCGCGGATCTGCAATCCACACTGGCGCGCCCAACCCGCTATCAATAGAAGCTAGCGCAAGCCGATGATAGACAAAGCACCTATGCCAATCGGCATATAGAGATATGGGGATCGTTAGCTCGAAATGAGCAAGATAAGACCCCCTACTACCAAACATTCTGGCACGCTGTATATATGTGTCTTGCTGCAACTTGTTTTTCACATCCCGAGTGAAAAACATGCTGAGAAGGTTATTGAACGTAACCCCCCGAGACACAATGTTTCCGCCTATCACCACCGTGAATAGGGCAGAAGGGTTTGTAGCACTGCCTCCAAAATTCTTGAAGGCCGCTTCGCTATTTAGAACTATTACGGCCCTTCTGCTAATATTTTGCAGGACATATCGCGTTATTTCGTCTGCCGACACATCAACATATGTTGACTTTGCCAGCGTCCATATCTGTTCGAGGTATTGAGCGAAGCTCCTATTATTCTCGTCTGAGAGAACCGAGAATACCTTTCTTATGTTCTCTAAATCGGCCTTATGATCTATTTTTTTTCCGCTAGTGTGTATTAGTATCGAATAATTCTTCTCCTCCTTATGAGTCATGTTCAAATGAGCGACATTTATCATAAAACGAAATAAGGCGGCACGCTCATGACGAAAATCATCATTCTTATCGGACATGAGAAATAGTTTGTATTTAAGACTTTTTATGCCGATTTCGTCTATATTCATGGGAAAGAAATCATCCTGCCCCGTATACATTCTATGGGGCGGAAACTTGACCCACATCTTGGAGTCATTATTAAATGTATTATTCAAATTCAAACGGGCCGGCGTCGCCGTAACGCCTATATAGTGCCCCGTCTTACCTATTAACCTCTCTATCAGCTCGTTTATAGGAGTCTTGTCCTTCTTATTGACCAATGAATTTGGCGTTGCGTAATCAGCTTCATCATCAATAACTACAATTTTATCCATCTTGCCAATCTTATTAATAAGATCGCGAAGGTTATTCCCATTTTTCTTGCAAAAGACGACGAACGTACCAACTCTGACGTCTATCGCAGGATCAACTATTTCCATAAAATTCTGCGCGGACGGTGCCAATCCGGAACTGTGAAACCGCCCGAGATTTTGCCCGAGAAGATCGACACTGTCGTTTAATAAATGAACGATGAATCGATAACCTTCATCAAGAAGTTTAGCCGTTAGGCAGATCATCATCTCAGTTTTGCCGCTTTGCGGCTCACCGTAGATGACAAAGGATTTTTGACTCGAGCCAGAGAGATTTTTCAGCGCGCCTTGAACTGCTAACTCGATACACTCAGTCGAATTGCCAACGTCGCGTAATCGCTGCAACTGTGTTTGGTATTGGTTATTGGGCCGCTCGCCGGCGGTAAACCTCGAGATATCGAATGTATCAAACATACCCGCTCCCCCAGGCCTCAGGCGTGAAAAGCTGAAGCGCGATCCGGCGCAAAGCCACCGTCCATCCGATTCGAAAGTTACACCTGTGGCTGAGTCTCTCAAGGCCACACTCGCGAGCCTAGTGCATCTGGATGTGGAAAAAAACTCACGACCAACGATTGTAAAAAGTCTCTCGTTACCGGAGCCAGATAAACTGCAGCGGTAGCCGCCATAGCATTTTTCTTATCGAGCTTTGCTTCGCTTAACCGGGCAGAATTCTGATCTGAACTTAATCGCAGATTGTTCCCCCCCACCTCTTCCCCCCACACCTAACCCCCTGAATTCACTCGCCCCGACACCGCTCTACGCCCCGCTCCGTCCCCGGTGTCCGGGGCGGCCGTATTCTAGGGCCATGAGCAAATCACATCCCGACGCCCGCCCCACCTGGTTCCGCCCCTTGGAGGACTCGTGGACCCAGATCGCCGAAGAATACAAGAACGGCGCGACCGCCGCCGAGCTGGAGGCCAAGTGGAAGGTCTCGGCCAGCAGCATCTGTCGCCGCGCCTGCGAGCCCGACTGAAGCCCCCTCCGCTCGCCAATTGCGCCCGCCCCGCCAATCCCCTATCTTCTCCCTCAAATGGACTGGGGTTTCTCGGTCGGCGTTGGGCTCCTGGGGTTTCTCGGGGGCCCTTCTGCTTTCTAGGGGAAAATCTTCAGCCCGTTCGCCGCCAGCTTGGGCCGCAGGATATCGAAAGCCCGGTTCTCCTGGGTCGGACGCAGGGCCTTCAGCCCAATAGGCCCCGCCATCAGGTCGGCCAGTTGCAGGCCGGATGAATTACTCTTCTTGTCGACGAAGATCGGCTCCCACTGCAGGCGGGTGAAGTCCCGCCGTTGGTTGCCCCACTGAACCTCATTGGCGACGATCCGGCGGAAGTGCAGTTCAAGCTCCCGGTCCTCGCGCTTGCCACGACTCTCAAAGATGGCGTGGACGGTCCGCCCCTCCTGGCCGAGCGCCAGAAGACGGCCCAGCAGCTTCTCCAAACAGAAGTGCAGCGGCAGTTCGTAGGGGCTCCAGGGGGCGGCGTAGCGGGCGACCAGCCGAAAGCCCCCTCATCCGTCAGCCTGAGGCTGCCACCTTCTCCCGCAGGGGGAGAAGGGGATTGGGGGCGCTGGATGCTCGGGGTTCGCGATCCAGGGCTCAACAAAATCAAACGCTTCCTACTTTCTCGCGTCCCCGGATGATCCGCGCTGAAATCGCCCGCACAATCTCCCCACCTCGTCGCGAGGAAGGGGCGCGTTGGCCAGCGACCGGACGTGGCGGCGGGGGGCGATCGAGCGGGCGCGCTCGTCGGCGCGGAGTCAGATCCGCGACTACATCCCTCCTACGGCGGTCGGCCCTGGAACACAGAAACGACGGGGGATGCGGGCTGGCGACGCGACAGGGAAGCTGAAAGGCTTCCGTCCGGGACCGGGTTTCGCGACCCGGCCCGCCCGCCGGAGGCTTCAAGGGTTCCGGGGCGCCAATAGCGTCACGGGACCGCGCTTCCGGATAACGAGCGCGCGGAGCGTCGGGCTTCGTCGAAACGGTAATTCTCAATCTTCTCCGGACGGTGTCCGGCGCTCCGCGTCCCTTTCCAGACCTTCAGCGGCTCGCCGCGTGAAGCCGCGGAGGCGCGCCCCTCACCCGAACGGCGGCTTCATCCGGTAGAACCGCGCCTCGCCCAGCAGGTCGTAGACGCGTCGGATGCGGAACGCCTCCGGGCGGGCCTGGGACAGGGCGAACTCGGCGTGGGTGAGGCCGAAGGGGGCGACGTCGGCGGCCAGGGTGGTCTTGACGACCAGCAGGCGCGGGGCCTCGTCGAGGCCGGCGCTGATCACGTCGCAGCCCTCGGGGTCGCCGGCCCGGGCGGGGCGGATGCGGCCGGCCAGATCCGGTCGGCCCCGGTCGGAGAGACGGCGGGCCTCGTGGGCGATGATGCTGGCGACGCCCAGGCCCTTGAGGAAGCGGTCGTCGGCCTCGCGACCGCCCATGTCGAAGCGGCGGATCAGCTGGACCAGCCGCTCGCTCATCGGCTGGCGCTGGGGCGGCGGGGTCTCGATCAGCGGCACGGCGGTGGCGGCGGCGAACAGGGCGGCGGGACGGACGGCGGCGGCGAGCAGGGCCGGCTTGGCGGCCAACTGGGCCTCGACGGCGTCCAGCAAGGCCTCGTCATAGGTCCAGCGCGGCGGCGGGTCGCGCAGGGCGGGGACGCCGATCAGCGACAGCACGGCCGAGATCTCGGCCTGCTTGGCCATGATCGGCATGTCGGACTTGCCGGTGACGAAGCGCACCGTGCGGTCGTGCGCGGCCCGGTCGATGGGCTTGCCGGCGAGCGCCTTCTCCAGCTGGGCCACATAGTCGCCCACCACCACCGTCAGGTCCGCCCCCGACCAGTCCCGACCGCCCGATTCCCCCGTCATCGGATGATCATGGCGCAGGGCGGCGCGCGGCGCCATGGCCTGGCCCCGCGCCGGGTTCGGGTTCAGCGGCCGGCGACGACGGCCAAGGCGGCGGCCACGGGCGGGGCTTCCTGAACCGGCATCTGGTCCGGCGCCAGCTTGGCCGCCTCCATGGCCCGCCGGACGGTGGTGACCGGGTCGCGGGCGTCGACCTTGAAGGTCAGGGCCGCCGCGCGGGCCGGGTTGTCGCCGAGATTGGCGAAGCCGCCGGCGCGCTGGGCGTTGAAGGTGACGCCATAGGTCTTGCCGGCCAGCACCCGGCACAGCAGGACGAAGGTCTTCTGGTCGCTGAGCAGCCGGGGCGTCTTGACGCAGTCCATCGGCTCGGCGCCCGGCGCGGGGGCGTAGTTCCAGGCGGCCGGCGACATCTGCTGGTCGAAGGCGACCTTCAGGATCAGCACGCCGGGGGCCACCGTCTGGTCCTGGGCCGGATAGGTGGCGACCACGTTGGGCGGCGGGGTCGGCGGCAGGATCAGCACCGGCGAGACGGCGTTGTCCTGCGCGCGGGCGGCGCCGGTCGCGAGGGCGGCCAGGGCGACGGCGAGGACGAGAACCGGGTTGCGCGGCGACATGTTTCCAGACTGACGCGTCCTGGCGCCCTTCTCAAGGCGCCGCGCGCGGCCTACACCGCTTTCATGACCGACAAGACCGATCCCGCCGCGACCGAGACGCCGATGCAGCGCGCCCTGCGCCTGAAGAAGGCCGCCCAGGGCAAGCACGGCCACGGGCCGAAGGCCTCGAGCGGCAAGGTCGAACGCGCCAGCGCCGCCGCCCCGACGGGCAAGTCCAAGCCCTGGATGACGCGCTAGGTCCGCCCCGCCCTTCACCGCCGGAGCGCGTCCTCCGGAGGGTCCGTGAGCGGCTCGGAGCCTTCCTTGGGCAGGCTCCAGATCGGCGGTCCCGGCAGCAGCGGCTCGCCCGTCCACTCCCAGTGCCAGGGCTCGTAGACGTAGTTGACGAAGCCGAAGCGGCCGGCGTTGACGACCATCCAGCGATACAGCGGCGCCCGCGACATCGCGAGGCGATTGGCGTCGGCCGTCGAGTCGGGACCAAAGCCGGGCGCGGCGTCGATGACGAGATCCACGGCCAGCCCCGTGCGGTGGGCCGAGCAGATGGTGCGGCGCAGGCCCTGGCAGTTCCTCTGTTCGGCGCAGCGCTGGGCGTCGGCCACGGGCGCGCGGAAGCCGGAGAAGATGGTCAGGGACTCGGGACGCGGCAGCACGCCGTCGGCCCGCGCGGCCTGGACCATCCGGCGATAGGCCTCCAGCGCGCCGGGTCGCAGGCGGATGGCCTTGCCGCCATAGCGCTCCTGGGCGTCGACCTCCACGAGATTGGCCTCCGGCGGCGCGCCGGGGCACATGCCGGCGCGGTTGGCGCGCACGAAGGGCCGCTCCAGATGCCAGCGGGTCAGCATGGCGGCGAAGCTGGCGGCGTCCAGGGTTCCGCTCGGCGTCAGGCCATGGCCGCCTTGCCAGCGGGCAAGGGCCGAGGCGAAGCCGTTGCTGGCCGGCGCGCAGGTCGTGCCGATCTCGGCGGCGATGCGCGGGGCGTAGATCTCCCAGCCGGTCTCGGGCTTGCCGAACGGCGACCAGGCCAGGGTGGAGAGCGAGGCGGCGTTGGCGGCGGCCGCGCCGGGCGGCGCGTCGGTTCCCTCGCAGGCCTCGGGCGCGCCGACGACGGGCGTCGGCCGCGAAGGCGGATCGATCGAGGCCACGTGCTGGGGCGTCACCTCGGCGACGGCGGCGCGCTCGGTCGGCGGCGCCGAGGACGGCCAGCTCACCCATAGCCACAGGCCGCCGACCGCCAGCAGCGGCAGGCCGAGACTCCACAACACGCCTCGCACGACCCTCAAGCCGATCCTCTCTCGCGGGGGAACTTCGCCATGGCTCAAGGCTTGAGACTGCCAGTCGTTCCGTCTGGAGTCCGCATGACCGGTCAAGTCTCCCGTCTCGCCCTGCTCGCCGTGCTGGCCCTGGCGGCCTGCGACGGTCGTCCGTCGTCGAAGTCCGAACCGGGCAAGACCGTCCAGAAGACCGCGCCCGCTCCGCCGCCGACCGTCCCCGCCCCACCGGCCGCGACGCCGGCCTCGCCGCTGGCCCAGGCCGTCAACACCGCGCGCTTCGATCCGGCCGCCACCGATCCCGACAGCCGCCGCAACCTGCTGATCCGCGTGCAGGCCCTGCTGGACCGCGCGCACGTCTCGCCCGGCGTCATCGACGGCCGCGACGGAACGAACCTGAGGCTGGCGATCCAGGCCTATCAGACCGCGCGCGGCCAGGCCGCCGACGGCGAGGTCAGCCAGGCCCTGGTCGAGACGCTGACGGCCGGCGACGCCGGGCCGGCGCTGGTCGCCTACCGGATCACGCCGCAGGACGTGGCTGGTCCCTTCTCGCCGCCGCTGCCCAAGGACGATTACGAGGCGATGGCCGCCCTGCCGGCGATGGACTACACGAGCCCGCTGGAGATGCTGGCCGAGCGCTTCCACATGGACGAGGCCTTGCTGCAGGCGCTCAATCCGGGCGCGGATTTCGGCGCGGCGGGAACGACCATCATGGTGGTCGCCGCCGGCGCCGACACCCTGGACCGCAAGGTCCAGCGCATCGAGATCGACAAGAGCCTCGGCCAGGTTCGCGCCTTCGACGCCGAGGGCGTCCAGCTGGCGGTCTATCCCGCCACCGTGGGCAGCACCGAACGACCGGCGCCGACCGGCGAATGGGCGGTGCGCACGCTCGCGCCCCGGCCCAGCTACACCTACGACCCGTCGCGCCTGACCTTCGGCAAGCCCAAGGCCAAGCTGACCATCAAGCCCGGGCCCAACAACCCGGTGGGCTCCACCTGGATCGATCTGACCAAGGACACCTACGGCATCCACGGCACGCCGGATCCCAAGCTGGTCAACAAGCGCGCCTCGCACGGCTGCGTGCGCCTGACCAACTGGGACGCCGCCGAGCTGGGCTCGGCGGTGACCAAGGGCGCCAAGGTGGTGTTTCTGGGAACGGAGGCGCGGGGCGGTTAGGCTCGCCGCGCCCTTCTTGTCATCCCGGAAAGCGCGCGGCGCTTGTCCGGGACCCAGGCGCGCGTGAACGCCGTGCGCGCCGCCCCTGGGTCCCGGACAGCCTCTCCGAGGCTTCCGGGATGATTTTAGATTACTTCGGCTTTCTGAACTTCAGCACGAACTGATCCGTCTTCCCCCGAATGCTCGGGTCGAAGACGTTGGCCGTGCGCGGGTCGTCCTTGTTGGCCAGCAGCGGGCTCTCGGCTTCCAGCTTGAAGCCGGCGGCCTCGACCTCTTGCTTGACCTGGGCGACGTCGATGCGGTGCTGCGTGTCGGGCGCGTTCGCCGCGCCGGCGTTGGCGGCGTGATCGACGACCAGGAAGACGCCGCCCGGCTTCAGCGACTTGAAGATCTCGGCATTGGCCTTGGCGGTCAGGTCGGCCGGGAAGAGCTTCAGGTGCTGATCGTGATAGTTCTGCACCGTCATCACGACATCGAGGTTGTCGGGCAGGTCCAGGCCGACAAGCGGTCCGTTGAGCGGCTTGACGTTCGGCAGCGCCGCGGCGACCGCCTTCTGGTCCTGGCCGTACTGGGCCTTGAACTGGATGAACTCGGCGGGCTGGTAGGCGTAGACCACGCCCTTGGGCCCGACGGCGGCGGACAGGATGCGGGTGAAATAGCCGCCGCCCATGATGTAGTCGACGACGGTGTCGCCCGGCTTGACGCCGGCCAGGGCCAGGATCTCGCCGGGATGCCGGGCCGCGTCGCGCGCGGTGTCCGCCGCCGGTCGCGACGGGTCAGCCAGGGCCTTCTGGATGGCGGGCGGAACCTCCGCGAGCGCCGCCCCGCCCGCGCCCAGCGCCGTGACCGCCAGAAGACCGGCGGCCAGAGCCGAAACCCCATGTTTGCGAGCCATCAGCGCGCCTCCTCCTTGTTGTCCCTCTTACCTACCAGCCCCGGCGCACCGAGCGAACGGCGTTATGATGAAGTTTCGGCAAGGTTTCGTCGAAACCGGCTCTTCCCACGCCCCGGCGGGCTGCCCATGATCGCGCCAACGAACAAGACGTGTGGGAGGCGTGAATGAAGTGGGTCCTGCGGGGGATCGGCGGGCTGCTGGCGCTGGTGGTGCTGGCCGCGATCGGGCTGATCTTGATCGATCGGATGAGCCTGCCCGCGGCGCCTTCGCGCCAGGCGTTGCTGGACAAGGCCAAGCGCTATGACGTCCGCGTCCGTCGCGACGACTGGGGCGTGCCGCACGTGCTGGGCAAGACCGACGCCGACGCCGCCTTCGGCCTGGGCTACGCCCAGAGCGAAGACGACTTCGGAACCCTGCAGGACGTGGTGCTGGCCACGCGCGGCGTGCTGGCGCGCTCCAAGGGCAAGGACGCCGCTCCGACCGACTATGTCACCGCCCTGCTCGACGTCTGGCCGACGACCAACGCCCACTATGCCGAGCTGCCCGCCGAATTGCGGAAGGTGATGGAGGCCTATGCCGACGGCGTCAGCCTCTACGCCGCCCAGCATCCGGACAAGGTCAAGCCAGGCCTGCTGCCGCTGACCGGCCAGGACATCGAGGCCGGTTTCGTGTTCAAGCAGCCGTTCTTCTACGGCCTGGACGGCGAGCTGAAGCACCTGACGGCCCCGGGCGCCCCGCCCCCGCCAGCGAAGGGCTCCAACGGTCTCGCGACCGCGCCCTCGCGCAGCGCCGACGGCGCCACCCGCCTGCTGGTCAATTCGCACCAGCCCTATACCGGGCCGGTCGCCTGGTACGAGGCCGTGGTCGAGAGCGGCGAAGGCTGGCACGTGGCCGGCGGCTTCTTCCCCGGCTCGCCGTTCATGCTGCACGGCCATAACGCCACGCTGGGCTGGGCCAACACCGTGTCCAAGCCCGACCTCGTCGACATCTACCGGCTGACGATCAACCCGGCGAACAAGAACCAGTACCGCCTGGACGGCCGGTGGAAGGACTTCGACAAGCGCTATGTCACCCTGCGCGTGAAGCTCTTCGGTCCCATCGTGCTGCCGGTGCGCAAGGCCGTGCTACGGTCGGTCCACGGGCCGGTGCTGGAGACCAAGCAGGGCGTCTTCGCCATCCGTTACGCCGGCATGGGCGAGTGGCGCCAGCCGCTGCAATACTGGCGGCTGAACCATGCCAAGGACATGGCCGAGTGGCGGGCGGCGATCGCCACCCACGCCATTCCCAGCCTGAACTACGTCTATGCCGACGCCGCCGGGAACATCGGCTTTGTCCACAACGGCCAGTATCCGAACCGCACCGTCGAGGCGAACTGGAAGGGCGTCCTGCCCGGCGATCGCTCGGACCTGATCTGGCGAGGCTATCGCCCGGTCGAGCAGAGCCCGCAGCTGTGGAATCCCAAGTCGGGCCTGGTGTTCAACTCCAACAACACGCCTTTCCGGGCCAGCGAGGACGCCGACAACCTCAAGCCCGGCGACTTCCCGGCCTCGATGGGCCTGCAAGACAACATGACCAACCGCGCCTGGCGCGCGCTGGAGACCTTCGGCGCCGATCACGCGATCACCGACGCCAGCTTCCGGGCGCACAAGTTCGACATCGCCTTCAGCGACCGCTCCGGCGTCATGGAGATGGTCCGCGAGGTCACGGCGATCGACCCCAAGGGCGACGCCGATCTCGCCAAGGCTCAGGCGATCCTGCGGGCCTGGGACAAGAAGGCCGACGTCCATGATCGCGGCGCGGCCCTGGCCGCGCTGATGACCCAGCCGATCCTGTTCGCGCGGAGCAATGGCGATCCCGCCCCCGCGCCGATCGACAGCCTGCGCGCGGCGATCAAGACGCTGAAGACCCACTTCGGCCGCCTCGATCCGGAATGGGGCGAGGTCAATAGAATCCGCCGGGGTCGCGTCAACCTGCCGATCGACGGCGCGGCCGACACCTACCGGTCGGTCTGGGGCAAACCGGAGAAGGACGGCACCACCACCGCCGAGGGGGGCGACACCTTCATCATGTTCGTGACGTGGGACAAGGCGGGCCAGCTCCGCTCCGAGAGCATCCACCAGTTCGGCTCGGCCACCCTGGACGCGACCTCGCCGCACTATGCCGACCAGACGCCGCTGTTCGTGGCCATGAGGACCAAGCCCGTGTGGTTCACCGAGGACCAGCTCAAGGGGCACGTCAAGGCCGACTACCGCCCGAGCGAGCGGTGAGCATCCGCAGCTGCGCCGTTCAGCCGCCGTTCAGTTGAACGGCGGCTAGCTGGCTCTCGACCAAGCTTTTTGGTGGGGAGACAGATGCGTAAGACCCTCGGCCTGCTGGCCATGTCGTTCTTCGCCGCGGCCGGCGCCGCCTCGGCCCAGGCGCCCGGCTGGAACGGCCAATACGACGATCCGCCGCGCGGTTCCTACACGCGTTCGTGCCGCGACATCACCGCCTTCAACGGCCAGGTCTGGGCGCGCTGCCAGAACAATCGCGGCGGCTTCGACTGGACCAGCGCCCGGGCGCGGGATTGCGGCGGCCAGGGCCTGGAGAACGATGATGGCCGCCTGCAGTGCGCGGGCTTCAACCGTCCGCCCGGCGGCGGCTGGGGCGGCGACGGCGGCTATGGCGGCGGACGCCCGGGCGGCGGCGGCTGGAACGGCGACAACGGTTCCTATGGCGGTCGTCCCGGCGGCGGCGGTCGCGACGGGATCGTGCTGTTCGACGACGCCTACTACCAAGGCCGCGCCTTCGAGGTGAACGGCGACATCCCCGACCTCGGGGCGGTGCGGTTCAACGATCGCGCCTCGTCGATCCAGGTCGGCCGCGCCGCCAGCCGCTGGGAAATCTGCGAACACGCCAACTACCAGGGGCGCTGCAGCCGCCTCGACGCCGACCAAGCCGTTCTACCGCGCGAGTGGAACGATCAGATCAGCTCTATCCGCCGCGTCCGCTAAGGAGACCCGTCATGCGCAAGACCCTCTTGGCCATCACCTGCGGGGCCCTGGCCCTCCTGACCACCACCGCCATGGCCCAGGACCGCTACTACGGCCGAGACGACTACTACGGCGATCGCCACGAGCGCCGCGACGATCGTCGGGACGGCGGTCGCTGGGGCGGCCCGTGGGGCGGACCTTGGGGCGGACCGGGCGGCGGCGGCGTCGTGCTGTTCGAGCACGACGGCTTCCGCGGCGAGGCCCGCGTGCTGCGCGGCGACGCGCCAGACCTGGCGCGGCTGGGCTTCAACGACCGCGTCTCCTCGATGCGCATCTCGCGCGGCGTGTGGGAGTTCTGCGAGCACGCCTATTACGAAGGTAAGTGCTGGACCTACGACTACGACATGGCCAGCCTCCCCAAGAAGCAGAACGACCGCTACAGCTCCGTCCGCCGCGTTCGTTGACCGTCCAAGCCGCGCCGGGCCTTGAAGCTCGGCGCGGCGCACGGTTAAGGTCCCGCGCTTTCCAAGCTGGAGCTTCTCTGATGCGCAAGATCGTCGTCCTCGCCGCCGCCGCGGCGGCCCTGCTGGTCTCGGCCTGCAACACCATCGAAGGCGCCGGCCGCGACGTCTCGGCCGCCGGCAAGGCCGTCAGCGGCGCCGCCCGCGACGCCAAGCACTAAACGAACGCCTCGGGCGTCCTCCTCGCGCGCGGCTCGAACGCCGCCGCGCCGTCGAGCGAGGGACGCGCGGTCTGTTCGACTTTCGAGACCGCCTCGACCCACAGGGCGGGGCGCTCTCACGAGGACTATTCGTGTTTCGCGTCATCGCGCGGCTTTTGCCGGACCAGAGCAAGTCAACCGCCGATCGGTGAAGCCGCTTCCTGGAAATCGTCAGATATCGGACGCTAGAGTTCATTAACCAAGACGCGTCCGCCCGCCGATCTGCACCTCGGCGGACCACCGCGACGCCGCCTCTACCTGCAAGAATTGTTCAAAGTCGCCGCTCCACGACCTGGACAAAAGGTCGCCGTGCGACGGCAAGTCGCCCTTTTCCCGCCGCGTCCGAAGGTTCATATGAGCGCCATGTCGGAACGTCAGCCCCCGCCCTCCATGTTCACAGGCCTCAAGCGCGGCCTGCTGCACCGCTGCCCCAACTGCGGCGACGGTCGGCTCTATATGCGCTATCTGAAGGTCGACCCCGAGTGCGAGGCCTGCGGTCACGCGCTGGGCGCCTATCCGGCCGACGACGGCCCGGCCTATTTCACGATCCTGCTGGTCGGCCACCTGGTCGTGGCGCCGCTGCTGTTCTTCCCTTGGATCTGGCAAGCCTCGCCGGCGATCGTCGCGCCGGTGACCCTGATCCCCCTGGCGCTCCTGACCCTGCTGGCCCTGCCGCGCGTCAAGGGCGCGGTGATCGGCGCGCTCTGGGCCATCCAGCTGCGCAAGGCCGAGGACACCCCGAGCTAGCAAACCTTCGCCGGCGGAACCGACAAGCGGGGCCGCGAATTCCGAAGGCGTGACCCCAGCGGCGCCGTGGTGGCGAACGCGGGCGAGAGGGAACCTTCGGACCATGCTCGGCACGATCCTCATCATCATCCTGATCCTGGCCCTGATCGGCGCCCTGCCGACGTGGGGCCACAGCCGCTCGTGGGGCTACTATCCCAGCGGCGGCCTCGGCCTGATCCTGGTGATCATCATCATTCTGGTGCTGCTCGGCAGGATCTAACGCCCGCCCTTGCCCGCGACGGGCGTTCGCCTAATCTCCCCTTTCGAATGGGAGGGGAGATAACCATGACGGCGAACGCCGAAGCGGAGGCCGCGCGCCCCGCGGGTCTTTCCCCGTGGGGCCGCGCCAAGGCCATACTCGGCGGCTCGGCCGGCAATCTGGTCGAATGGTACGACTGGTTCGCCTACGCCGCCTTCACCCTCTATTTCGCCCCCGCCTTCTTCCCGAAGGGCGACCAGACCGTCCAGCTGCTGCAGGCGGCGGCGGTGTTCTTCCTGGGCTTCGTGGCCCGGCCGATCGGCGCCTGGCTGATGGGCCTCTACGCCGACCATGCCGGACGTCGCGCGGCGCTGTCGGCCTCCGTGGCCCTGATGTGCGGCGGCGCTCTGATCATCGCCGTGACGCCCGACTACAAGACCATCGGCCTCTGGGCGCCCGCGATCCTGCTGCTGGCTCGCGTGCTGCAGGGGCTGTCGGTCGGCGGCGAATACGGCGCCAGCGCCACCTATATGAGCGAGATGGCCGGCAAGGCTCGGCGCGGCTTCTGGTCCAGCTTCCACTACGTGACCCTGATCGCCGGCCAGCTCCTGGCGTTGGGCGTGCTGATCGTGCTGCAACGCGGCCTGGGCGAAGCCGCGCTGAAGGCCTGGGGCTGGCGCGTCCCGTTCGTGATCGGCGCCCTGCTGGCCGTGGTCGTGTTCTGGATCCGGCGGGGGCTCATGGAAAGCATCGCCTTCAAGCGCCCGGCCCAGCGCGAGAGCCTTTCGCGGGGCCAGGTCCTCGGCGCGGGCGTTCTGTTGCTGCTGACCGTTGTCGCCGGGGTTCTGGGAGTCACGACGGGCCCCTTGGCCAAGCCCGGCCAATATGCGGCCGCCGCCTTCCTGGTGCTGTTCTTCGTGTCGCTGGTCGTGCCGCTGGTCCGCCGCCACCCGCGCGAGAGCTTGCTGATCATGGGCCTGACCGCCGGCGGCTCGCTGACCTTCTATGTCTACACGACTTATATGCAGAAGTTCCTGGTCAACACGGCCGGCTTCGGCAAGGGCCAGGCCTCCGAGATCAGCGCGCTCAGCCTGATCGGCTTCATGCTGATGCAGCCCGTGGCCGGCTGGCTGTCGGACAAGGTCGGGCGCAAGCCGATGCTGATCGTCGCGTTCGGCGGCGGCGCCCTGACGATCTGGCCGATCATGACCGGGATCAGCCAGACGACCTCGGTCTCGATGGCGCTCGTCCTGATCCTGGCCGGCGTGGCCTTCCAGTCCTGCTACACCGCGATCAGCGCCGTGGTGAAGGCCGAGATGTTCCCGGCCGAGGTGCGGGCCCTGGGCGTGGCCCTGCCCTACGCCCTGGCCAATGTGCTGTTCGGCGGGACGGCCGAGATGGTCGCCCTGGCCTTCAAGCACGCGACGATGGAGAGCGCCTTCTATCTCTACGTGGCGGCGGTGATGGCGGTCGGGCTGGTCTGTTCGATCGTCCTGAAGGACACGAGCCGACACAGCCTGATCCACGAGGACTGACCGTGGTTCCCAGACTCTCCGCGCCGATCTAGAAGCCCGACATGCCGCTGCTCGACATCCTGGTTCTGACGATCTTCGCCGCCTGCTGGCTGTTCTACGAGCGCCTGCTCAAGACCCTGGGCGAGGGCGGCGGCGTGCTCAACACCGACATGACCGTGATCCGCGCCCGCTGGATGCAGGAGATGGCGGTGCGCGAAGTGGCGCTCCTGGATGGCCAGTTGCTGGGCCACGCGATCAATTCGGCCAGCTTCTTCGCCTCGTCGAACCTGATCCTGATCGCCGCGGCCGCGGGCGTGCTGTTCGGCGGCGACACCGCGCTGAAGAGCGTCGAGGCCTTGCCCCTGCTGGCCAAGACCACGCCCATGATGTTCCAGATCAAGCTCGGCCTGGTGCTGATCGCGCTGGCGCGGGGTCTGCTCGACTTCATCTGGGCGATCCGGCAGATGAACTACTGCCTGGCGGCGATCGGCGCCGCGCCGATGTGGGCCTCGCCCGCCGTGCTGGCCGAGTACGCCGAGGCGGCCGGCGGCATCCTGAACCCCGCCTTGTCGGCGTTCAACGCGGGGGTTCGAGCCTACTATTTCGCCCTGGCGGCGGCCGTGTGGCTGCTGGGCCCCCTGCCCTTCCTGGTCGCGACGCTCGGCGCGATGAGCCTGCTGCTCTGGCGCCAACGCCGCAGCCGCGCCTCCGCCGCCGTGCGCAAGGTGCGCCAGATCCTGGAACGCCAGCCCGTCGTCCCCGGCCCCCATCTCGCGCGGGCCGACACGCCGCCCGAAGACCGCATTTAGCCAGCGTCGCCTTGGGAACAGCCGGCGCGACCCCGCGTTTCTACGCGCGTACTCGGATGAAAAAGACCCCAGATGCGATAAGCCCCGCCGGCGACACGGTCACCGGCGGGGCTAATGGGAAGTCTTGTGGGTAGACCTCTCTTACATACCTTAACCGGCCGCGCTTCGCAACCGCTCTGGTACGAGAATCCGACATTTCGTCGTGAATTCGATACACAACTTATGATATCGTGATTCCCGTTTCAGATTGCCGAAAAGCTGAATGGACGATCAATGGACAGTGTCCATTTAGATCTCGGCCACTACCCTACTCTCAACTCATGATTTTCTAGATTCCAATATTGATGCATGACGCCGCGGTACGAAGCTTCAATGCAAACAGGGATTTTTTGACGAGATTTCTGGACGGCGAGCGGACACGGCCGTCGGCACTTCGAATAAGCTGAAATCCATCCAAAGCACTGGCGCCCCGCCCAACATCGCGCCAAGCCGCGCCGGCGCTCATCCGCCCGGACGAACGCCGTTGTGTTGTTCACGCGATCCGGATTCGCGCTAAGCGCGCGGTCAAAGGCCAAGCGCGGTCCACAGAGGCAGGACTTTCGCCCCCCAGGCCTCGGCCTGCGCCTTCAGTTCGGCGAGGTTGGCGTCGCCCTGCAGCGTCGCGCCGTCCTTGATAATCGCCTGCCCCTGGCTTTGCAGAAGCGACCAGACGAAAGCGGCCCACTCGTCGGGAGTCTTCGCGCCGTTCTGCTTGCTCATCCAGAACAGCTGCTGGAACCGGGGCGCGGCGACTCCGCCAGCGATCACGGGCGAGGCGAAGGTGCCAATGTCGCCGACCGACACGGACCGGCGCGCGATGGCCTTGTTCAACGCCGTCGTCCGCGTCTTGGCCTTGCTGATGTCTTGACCGGGGCCGGCAGGGTGGATGGCGCCCAGGCCCAGCAAAATCATCAAAGCGGATGACAGCTGGACGAAGTTCACCCCCTTCGCGCCCAGATGGCTTTCCAACTCCTGAATCGTGTGCGGCCTATGATCCAGCAACAGTTCGAAAATCGGTTGGTAGATCTGGTCGAGCAGTAGCGCCTCGCCGGTCGCGCCACGCACCGTCTTGGGCAGCTCCTCCTTGCCGGTGGTCAAGACCACCCGCTCCTCCCGCAGGGTGGTCACCTGCTCGTGTCCGGCGACCGCCCGCAGCCCCCGCACCCAATAGTCCCTACGGAATTGCTGGTTTACACAAAAGTCCCGTATCGTCTCGCGCAAGGAGGCGTCAGGCGCCGACCGCATGAACTCCACCTGCGCGGGGGTCATGTTCAGTTCGTGGATATTGTCGAGCGTGAACGCCGAGCTTCCGAAGCTGACCTTGGCTTCTCTCAGCCAGGCCTCCATATCGGAAAAGTACATCGGGCTCCAGTCCCGGTTCATGTACTCGTGCGCGAGATACTTGCGGTCCTGATCCTTGATCTGCTTCAGGCGCTCGACGGCGACCGGGTTAGCCTTGGCGTAGAGCGGCTCCAGCGCGAGAAACCGATCCATGAAGCCGAGGGCGGCGTCGGTCCGACCGATGATCCCCTGGCCAGGCGCGCCCATCACCTCGGCGTGCCGCTTCATCAGGTGACGGAGCGGCGCGGTCGCCGACCATCCCGGCAGCGTGTTGTAGGAGACATAGAGCACGCCGCCCGGCTTCAGCTTGCGGCGGACGAAGTCGACCAGCACCGCGCGGTTCTCATCCGAGATCCACGTCCAGATGCCGTGCAGCCCGATGAAGTCGAAGTCCGGCAGATCGGCACGATGGCAGAACTCGGCGAAGGCCTCGTCGTAGAGCTTGGCGTCGGCGCCCGCCAGCCCGACCATTTCCGAGGCGAAGGCCGCTTGCGACGGGTTGAAATCCGTTCCGTACCAGTTGACGCTTGGCTGGGCGGCCGCGTGAATGGAGACGGACAGCCCCTGACCAAAACCGAGTTCGCAGGCGTTCTCGACCTTCGGCGCGTGCCATCCTGAAAGCAGAAGCGGCAGTCGGCAGCGGAGCGGATTCAGCTCTCCATAGTAGCCAAAAGTATAATTTACGTCCGTGACGTAGCCCGCGCTCCACTCGGTCGACACAGGTATCCCCTTTTTGGCTGGAGGCGCATTGCTGCATCGAAAGACTAGGCGTGACAAGCTCGTCCGCGGCACGACGCGCCCCTGCTCGGTAGCCCCCGGGTCGCGCCAGCCGCTATGGATCGCGTTCCGCCGATTCCGGGTCTAAGTCTCAGCGCATGACATCCCGCCTCCTCGCTCTCTGGCGACGCCTACCGACGCCGCTTCGGCGCGCGGCCCACCTGACCGTCGGCGCGCCTCGGACGATTGCCGGCGCGATCACGGAGGCTTGGGCGCGGGCCAAGAGCGAGCGCGTCGAACGATCGGCCCAGGCGCGCGTGCGTCGTCGAGCCAGGCGCCGGAATCTACCCCCGACGTCTCCCGTGACGGTCGTCGGCTTCCACGGGGCGGTTCACGGGCTTGGCGAGGGCGCGCGCATGCTGGCGCGCGGTTTCGCCGATGCCGGCCTCGAAACACGCGCCATCGATCTTTCGGCGAGCGTCGGCTTCCCCGTCGAACTGCCGATCCCCTTCCCGGCCCCGGAGGAGGGCGAGCGGGGCGTCGTGGTTTCGCATATCAATCCGCCGGAACTGCTGGCCTGGGCCCGCGACACCGAGGGCCGCCCGCTCGAGGGTCGTCGACACATCGGCTATTGGGCCTGGGAGTTGGAGGACGCGCCAGCCGATTGGGTCCCCGCGTTCGACCTGGTGGACGAGGTCTGGACCCCGTCGGCCTTCGCCGCCGACGCCTTGCGCAAGCTGGCTCCGCCGCGGGTCAAGGTCTCGCCAGCACCCTATCCCCTGTATCTGAACGCGCGCGCGGCTCCAGACCGCGATCGGTTCGACCTGCCCAAGGACCGGGTGGCGGCGCTGATGGCCTTCGACCTGCGCTCGACCGCGCAACGCAAGAACCCTTGGGCCGCTCTGGACGCCTTCCAAAGGGCGCAGGCCAAGACGGGGGGCAAGGGTTATCTCGTCTGCAAGGTCGTGGGGGCGGATCTCTATCCCGAGACCTTGGCCGAGCTGCGAGCGCGGATAGGCGACGATCCATCGATCCGCCTGATGACCGAGACGCTCTCGGCTTCGGACATGGCCGCGCTGACGGCCAGCTGCGATATCGTCCTGTCCCTCCACCGGTCGGAAGGCTACGGCCTGCTCCTGGCCGAGGCGATCTGGCAGGGCAAGCCGACCCTGGCCACCGGGTGGTCCGCCAACGTGGAATTCATGGACGCCGCGTCCAGCCAGTTCGTGGACTTCACGCTGATCCCCGTCGAGGGCGACGGCGCCATCTATCGCGCTGGACGATGGGCGAACCCCGATGTCGACGACGCCGCCGAGAAGCTCGCGCGCCTGCTGTCCGACGACGCCTGGCGCGAGGGCTTGGCCGGCGCGACGGCGCGCAACGGCCATGTCTCGTTCGACCGGGACGCCTGGCTGGGCATGATCGCCCGGCTTCTGCCCTCTCTCGCGAAAGGCCAGAAAGGCTAGCCCTTGGGTGCTGTTTTCACCGGCGCGTCGTCGGTCAAGGCCGGAAGGTCGTTGATCGACGGCGGCGGCGCCACCTGCGCCGCCGGGATCGGCTTGGCCGGCAGGTCGGAGGACGGCGGACGGATCGGCGTGGTGTCGCCGGCCACAGGCTTACGCGCCTCTAGCGGCACCGCGATCCGGTCCAGGGTCTGGACGATCAGGTCCGTCGGCAGCATGCCCTTGTAACGAACCTTCTTGAAGTGCCGCTCGGGATCGTAGGGCTGGACGCCCGGCGCCAGGTTGCCCACCTCCAGCGTGCCGACCTGAGCCAGCAGCTGCACGCGGCCGACATATTCATTGGCCCGGCCGCGGACGAAGCCGATCTGGGCGCTCTGCAGTTCGGCCTGGGCGTTCAGCACCTCGATCGTGCTGCGGAGCGCGAAACGCTCCTCCTCGCGCACGCCGTAGAAGGCGATGGTGTCGGCCTTCATCTCTTGTTCGAGCGAAACCAGCGACTTGCGCGCGGCGACCAGCTGGTCCCAATACTGCGACACGCCGAGCACCATGTTGCGCCGCGCGTCTTCGATCAGCAGCTTGTCGCGGTTGTTCTCCTCGATCGACTGGCGGACCGAGGAATTGAGCTGGCCGCCGCTGAACAACGGCTGGGTCAGGGTGACGCTGGCCGTCAGGGCGTTCTCGCGCCGCGCGCTGGCGGCGTTGTAAGCGCTGATGGGCGCGTTCTGGTAGTTCGCGCGGGCGGAGACGCTGAACAGCCGCTCGGCGCGCGCCTCGGCGACGCTTTCTCGCGAGGCCTTCTCGGTATAGGCCGCCGCCAGCAGCGACGGGTTGGCCTGTTCCGCCTGATTGAACGCCTCGTCCAGATTGGCGGGCAGATCGTCGATGTCGGGTTCCGGCTCGAGCGCGTCGGGCATATGCCCGACCAGGGACGCGTAGAAGGCCGCGCTGATATTGAGCTGCGCCTGGGCGTTGGCCACCTGGGTGCTGGCCGAGGCCAGGCGCGCCCGCGCCTGCTGGACGTCGGTCAGCGTGACCTGGCGGACGCTGTACTTGTCCTCGGTGTCCTTCAGCTGCTGGCGCAGCCAGGCCTCGCCCCCTTGGCTGATCCGGACGATCTCGCGATCGCGACGGACCGAGACGTAGGCGTTGGTCACCCGCGTCAGCAGGTCCATCTCGATACGACGCAGGTTCTCGCGCGAGGCCTTGATCTGGGCTTCGACGGCGGCCAGCCGCGCGGCGTAACGGCCGTTCGTGTAGAGCGCTTGGCTGACCGTCAGCTGGCTGGACGGCGTGGTCGCGTCGAGGCTCGTCTTGTCCCGCACGCCCTTGATCCAGTTGTAGCTTTCCGAGGTCGACGCGCTGGCCTGCAGGCCGTAGGCGGATCGGGCCTGGGTGTAGTTCTCGTCGAGCGCGCGCATCGCGGCGCGTTGAGCCTGGATATTGGGGTTGCTCTGATACGCGGCGGTGATCGCGTCGGCCAAGGTCTCGGCGTGCGCGAGCTCGGCGCGCCCGGCCACGACCATGGCGACGGCCACGGCGATGACGGAACTCCGAACGGAGAAGGTTTTCGACAGCACTCGCAATTCCCAGACTTAACGGCCCCCGCCGTTTAGGCGGCTTCAACCGAAATTTTGTGGCTTAATCAAGAAGACGGCGAACCGTCTCCTCCCATGTGACATTCTTGTCGCGCCAGAGATCGCGCGCGGCGCGGCCCAGCGCGATCGCTTTCGCGCGATCCGAGGTCAGGCGCTCCAGCGCCTCGGCCAGCGCCGTCGGCGTCGGCTCGGCGACCGCCCCGGTCTCCTGGCTGACGATTTCCAGCAGCCCGCCGCTGTCGCTGACCGTCAGGACGGCCTTGCCCGCGGCGAAGGCCTCCATCGTCACATAGCCGACGCTGTCCTCGTCGAACGGCAGATAGGCGCAGATCAGCGCGCCATTGGCCCAGCGGGCGATGTCCTCGCGCGGATGGAAGCCGAACCGCAGATCGACGCGGTCCTTCAGGTCCAGGTCCTCGACCAGCTTGCGCAGGCGCTCGGCATAGGCCTCGTTCTCGGGGGGACCGGCGATGACCAGGCGCGGCCCGCGCGGCAGCAGGGCCAGGGCCTCGATCAAGAGGTGCTGGCGCTTGCCGGCCGCGACCCGACCGCCGGCGAAAACGTAGTCGCCATGCTCGCCGCCGGTGAACAGCTCGCCGTCGTTGAGCGGCGGATAAAGCACCTCGCTGGGCACGCCGTTGAACCGCATCAGGCGGTTCTGGGTGACGGGCGAGTTGCAGTAGATCTTGCGGCACTGGGCGAAGCAGTCGTTATCCGCGGCCCGGATCGCCGCCTTCACGGCCAGCCCCGTCTCGTCGAAGTCGAGATGGCTCTGCCCCGCCTCGGACAGGTCATAGGCCTGGCGGAACTGGTGCAGCAGCCACAGCACCTTCTGAGGATGCGGGATCAGATAGGCGGGGAACTTCAGGCCAATGACCCGATCGACATTATAGAGCCGCAGCCCCTTGGCGATCAGCATCTCCTCGATCAGCCGCTCGGCCGGCTCCCAGGCGAAGGGCACGCGCACCAGCTCGGACTGGACGCCGGGCGTGGCGTTCAGCCGGCGGACCAGGTGATCGGCCAGCTCCTCGGCGCCGCCGCGCTGGAACGGGGCCGCGTTGTTGACGACCAGGACCTTCATGCCGTGAGGCGCTCCACGACGGTGCTCCAGTCGATCTTCATCTCGGCCAGTCGGTTCAGCGAGGCGGTTCCCATCTTGGTGACGCGGGTCTTGTCGGCGTGCAGGCGATCGAACTGCTCGGCCAGGGCCCGCGGGTCGGGTTCGCTGATCAGGCCGTTGCGGCCGTGCTCGACCAACTCCAGCACGCCGCCGCTGTCGGTCGTGGTGACGATGGCCTTGCGGGCGTGGGCGCCTTCCAGCGACGGATAGCCGTAGCTGTCCTCGTCCTTGGGCAGATAGGCGACGGCCAGGGCCTCTTTCAGCATGTCGGCCTTCTCGTCCTCGCTGATCCAGCGATCCTCGAGAATGACCCGATCCTGCACGCCCAGATCCTTGGTCATCTGGACCAGTTGGCGGCCGTAGTCGGGGCTGGAGGCCGTGCCCGCCAGACGCAGCTTCACGCCGGTCTTCACGTGCTGCATCGCCTCGATCATCAGCGCCTGGCGCTTGTGCGGCTCCAGGCGCGAGATGGCGACGATCTCGTCGCCATAGCCGGTGTGGGTGAAGCGCTCGGGCTGGTAGATCGGCGGATAGAGGGGCGTGGCGTCCAGGCCGTTGAACGCCTTCAGGCGATCGGCGACCACCTGGGAATTGGTGAACACCGCCCGGCTTTCGGCGATGGACCGCGTGTCCAGCGCCCGCAGATTGTCGCGAACCGCGCGGTGATGGGCGTCGTCGGGCATGCCGCGATAGGGCGTGTCCCACAGATCGTAGAAGGCGCGGATGTGGTGGATGAACCACAGCACCTTGTTCGGATGGTCCACCACATAGGCCGGCGGCCGGAAACAGATCACCCGGTCGCACGACTGGGTCAGGTCCATCAGCCGCCAGGCGGCGATCTGATGCAGGATCTCGTTCGGGTCGTCGACGAATGGCAGATAGAACCGCTCGACCTGATGGCCGGCCTCGACCAGCTTCTCCTCGAGCCACTCGACGATGAAGCGCGCCCCGCCGTTGATGAACGGCACGATCGAGGACAGCAGGACGATGCGCATCGGCTAGACCAGCACCTGGTCGAGCGCGGCGACGACGCGGTCGATGTCGGCCTCGGTCAGGCCGGCGTGGGTGGGCAGGTTCAGGCCGTCCGCGCCGCAGGCCTCGGCCTGGGTCAGGTCGCCCGTCGCCAGGTGGGCGTAGGGCGGCATCACATGCATCGGGTGGAACACCGGACGGCTCTCGACGCCCAGGGCGTCCAGGGCCTGGATCGCCGCGTCGCGCGAGATCGAAAGGCCCTCGCCCAGGCGCACGGTGTACATCCAGAACACGTGACGGCCGGTGTCGGCGACATGGGGCTTGATCACCCGGTTGCCCAGGCGCGCCAGCTTGTCCTCGTACCAGGCCACCACCCGCTCGCGGGCGGCCAGGTGATGCTCGATCCGCTCCAGCTGGGCCAGGCCGATGGCGGCCTGGATGTTGGTCATGCGGTAGTTGAAGCCGACGACCGGGAACCAGTAGCGGCGGTTCGGGTCCATGCCCTGGCTGCGATAGAGCCGCATGGTCTTGGCCAGGTCGTCGTCGTTGGTGGTGATCATCCCGCCCTCGCCGGTGGTGATGATCTTGTTGCCAAAGAAGCTGAACGTGGCGCAGTCGCCCAGACTGCCGGACATCCGGCCCTTATAGGTCGCGCCCACGGCCTCGGCCGCGTCCTCGATGACCATCAGGCCGTGCTTTTTGGCGATTTCCAGGATCGGATCCATGTCGGCGACCTGGCCGTACAGGTGGACCGGCATGATCGCCTTGGTGCGCGGCGTGATCTTGGCCTCGATCAGGGCGGGGTCGACATTGAAGGTGCGCGGGTCGTTGTCGACGAGCACGACGGTCGCGCCGCAATAGGTCACGGCGTTGCACGAGGCGATATAGGTCAGGCTGGGGACGATCACCTCGTCGCCCGGGCCGACCCCCATGGCCACCAGGGCCAGGTGCAGCGCCGTCGTGCCGTTGTTGCAGGTGATCGCGTGCTTGACGCCGCAATAGTCGGCGAAGGCCTTCTCGAAGTCGGTGATGAAGCGGCCGGCCGACGAGATCCACGTCGAGTCCAGGCACTCCAGCACGTAGTCGCGCTCGTTGCCGTCGAGGCTGGGCGCGGCGACGGAAATCCGCTGCGGGCTGGTCACGAACGCTCTCCTTTGATCTGGCCCTTGATCCGGGCCGGCACGCCGACCGCGAGCACGCCGTCCGGCAGGTCTCGCACCACGACGCCGCCGGCGCCGACGATCGCATCGGCGCCGATGGCGACGCCCGGAATGGCCCGCGCGCCGACGCCCAGGAAGGCGCGCGCGCCGACGCTTACGCCGCCCGCCAAGGCCGAGGCGGGTCCCACATGGCAGGCCTCGCCGAGACGGCAGTCATGGTCGACAACCGCCCCGGTATTGATGATGGCCAGGTCCTCGACGCGCGTCTTGGCGTTGATCGCCACGCCAGCCATCACCGCCACGCCCACGCCCAGCCGCGCGCTCGGCGAAATCACCGCCGAGGGATGCACCGCGTTGACCAGGCTAAAGCCCTGTTCCCGCGCCTTCCCCGCCAGCTTCTGGCGCAGCCGGTTATCGCCGATCGCCACGAACAGCTTCGAGAGCCCCTGCCCGCGCAGATCGCCCAGGGCCAGGTCGTCGCCCACCACCGGAACGCCCAGCACCGCGCGCGGGGTGGGATCGGCGTCGACGATCGCCGCGACCGACTCCCCCGTCGCCCGCAGGCTCTCGATGACCACCTTGGCGTGGCCGCCGCCGCCGATGATGACGACGCCGGCCGTCATCAGTTCCGCGACCGCCGCGCGATGTCGGCCTCGACCATCTCGGAGATCATCTCCTGCATCGTCGTCTTCGGCTCCCAGCCCAGCTTGGCCTTGGCCTTGGCCGGATCGCCCAGCAGCAGTTCCACCTCGGCCGGACGCAGGAACTTCGGATTGATCGTCACGTGGTCCTGGTAGTTCAGGCCCACGCTGGCGAAGGCCACCTCGCACATCTCGCGCACGGTCCAGGTCCTGCCCGTGGCGACCACATAGTCGTCCGGCGTCTCCTGCTGCAGCATCAGCCACATGGCCTCGACATAGTCACGGGCGTGACCCCAGTCGCGCTTGGCGTCCAGATTGCCGAGCTCGACGGTCTTCTGCTGGCCCAGCTTGATGGCCGCCACCGCGTCGGTGACCTTGCGGGTCACGAACTCGATGCCGCGCAGCGGGCTTTCGTGGTTGAACAGGATGCCGGCCGAGGCGTGCAGGCCGAAGCTCTCGCGATAGTTCACCGTCATCCAGTGGGCATAGAGCTTGGCCACCGCGTAGGGCGAACGCGGGTAGAACGGCGTGGCTTCCGACTGGATCGGGTGCTGCACCAGGCCGTACATCTCGGACGACGACGCCTGATAGAAGCGGGCGCCCGGGCACTCCAGCCGCACGGCCTCCAGCATGTTGGTGGTTCCAAGGCCGGTGACCGATCCGGTCAGGTGCGGCTGGTCCCACGAGGCGCCGACGAAGCTCTGGGCGGCCAGGTTGTAGACCTCGTCCGGCTGGAGGCGGCGGATCAGGCGCGACAGGCCGCCCGCGTCCAGCAGGTCGCCGAGCTCGAACCGGATGTCGTCATAGACGCCGATCCAGCGCAGCCGGTCGCCGATCACGTCGGCCGAGGCCGAGCGGCGCAGCATGCCGTGGACGGTATAGCCCTTCTCCAGCAGCAGCTTGGCGAGATACGCGCCATCCTGGCCGGTGATGCCGGTGATCAAAGCCGTCTTAGCCACGCGCGGGTCGACTCCAGTAACAATGAAGGTGTCTGACTACACTATTGAAGGCGATTGGAAAGCGGCGCCGGCGACATTTCGACCGGCGGCGACCGCTTTCCGAAAAGCGTGGGAAATCAGACTGTTGAATCGCCTCGGCTATTCCTCGCGCATGGTCGTGCGCAGCGTGTCGCGCAGCGGCGAGAACAGGTACTGCAGAACGGTGCGCTCGCCCGTCGGCACGATCACCTGAGCCGGCATGCCGGCGGTGACCTTCGAGCGGAATTCCGGCGGCAGCTGCTTGAGGTCGACGCGGACGATCCCGAGGAAGTAGACGACCTTGCCCTCCGGATCGCTCAGACGATCGCGCGAGAGCGACTCGATCTTGCCGTTCAGGATCGGGATGCGGCGCGAATGGAAAGACGGAAGGCGCACCTCGGTGGCCATGCCGGGGCGCACGTTGTCGACGTCGGTCGGCGCGAAGTGCGCCTGGATCACGAAGGCCTCGTCGTCGGGCGCGATTTCGACCATCGGTTCGGCCGGGCGAACGACAGCGCCCTCGGTGAAGAAGCGCAGGTTCTGGGCCGTGCCGTTGACCGGCGAGACCACATTGATGCGGCGCTGCTGATCCGAGGCCACGACCTCCTTCTCGCTCACCTCGGCGAGCTTCACGCGGGTCTCGGCGATGCTCTGGCTGACCTCTTGGTAGAACTGCTGCTTGATCTGACGGATCTTCAGCTGGGTTTCGCCGATGCCCTGCACCGCCTTGGCGCGGTCGGCGGTCAGGCGGCCGATCGAGCCCGACAGCGACGCCTGCTCGCGCTCCAGCGCCAGCAGGCGCGGCCGCGGCACCAGGCCCTTGTCGTAGATCTTGCGAAGATCGTTCAGCTCGTCCTGGATATAGCCCAGCTGGTCTTTCAGGCCCTGGGTCTGGCGATCGATGCCGTCGATCTCGCTCTGATATTGATCGCGCTGGGCGTTCATCAGGTCCGTCTGGCCTTGGATGGTCTGACGGCGCTCAATGAACTGGGCCTCTTCGTCGGCGATGGCGCGCGAGACCATGGGGTCGCCCCGCTGCGAGGTCAGCTCGGCCGGGAAGCTGATCGTCGCGCGCTGGTCGCGCTCGGCCAGAAGCCGCGCTTCCATGGCCTTGAGGGTGACATACTGGCTCTTGGTGATGCCCGCCGCGGCGTTGGCCTGGGTCGGGTCCAGTTCGAACAGCAGCTGGCCGGCCTTCACCTTCTGGCCTTCGCGCACCAGGATCTTGCGGAGCATGCCGCCTTCCAGGTGCTGGATCGTCTTGCGATTGCCCTCGGCCGAGATCACGCCGTTAGCGATCACGGCGCTGTCCAGGGGCGCGAACGCCGCCCAGCCTAACAGGCCCACGAAGGTGAAGGCGATGACCGCGTAGCCGATGCGGGCCACGCCTTTGAAATTGTCCGTCGGACGCTGGATCTTGGGGGGCTTCATTTTTCTTCAGCCTGAAGGGCGCGCCCCAGGGGCGGCCATGACGATGTGTTCGGACGGAGGATTACTGGGCGCGCGCCGGGGCTGGCGCGTTGGGCGGCGGCACCTGCGGCGCGGCGCCCGTCAGCTTGGCCAGCATGTTGTCGCGATCGCCGAAGTCGGCGATGACGCCCTGGTTGATCACCATGATGTAGTCGGCCTGGACCAGCAGATTGACCTTGTGGGTCGCGAAGATCACGGTCCGCTTGGCCGCCTTCAGGCGGTTCATCGCTTCCATCAGGGCGACTTCGCCGACCTGGTCGAGGCTGGCGTTGGGCTCGTCCAGCACCAGCAGCGCCGGCATGCGGAACACCGCGCGCGCGAGGCCCAGGCGCTGGCGCTGGCCGCCGGACAGCGACGCCCCGCCATCGCCGATCGGCGTGTCATAGCCGAGCGGCAGGCCCTGGATCATCTCGTGGACGCCGGCCAAGGTGGCGGCTTCGATCACCTCTTGCGACTCGAACTCGGTGAAGCGGGCGATGTTCTGGGCCACCGTGCCCTGGAAGAGCTCGATATCCTGGGGCAGATAGCCGATGTGGCGTCCCAGTTTCTCGGGGTCCCATTGCTTGATGTCGTAGCCGTCCAGCCGGATCACGCCGGCGGCGCAGGGCCAGACGCCCACGATCCCGCGCAACAGCGACGACTTGCCCGCGGCGCTGGGCCCCACGATGCCCACCGAGGTGCCGGCGTCGATCCGGAAGCTGGCCTGGCGGACGGTCGGGACCTGCCCGCCCGGGGGGAGGATCGAGGCGGCCTCGGCCGAAAGCACGCCGCGCGGTTCGGGCAGCGGCATGTGGTCGTCGGCGTTCGTTTCCTGGCGCAGCATGGCTTGGAGCCGATCCCAGGCGCCGCGGGCGCCGATCAGGCCCTTCCATTGACCCACGGCGCCCTCGATCGGCGCCAGCGCGCGGCCGACCAGGATGGAGCCGGCGATCATCGAGCCGGCGGAAATCTTTCCGTGAATGGCCAGATAGGCGCCGCCGCCCAGGATCAAGGTCTGAACGACCTGGCGGAAGACCTTGATGCCGGACATCACCGCGCCGCCGGCGTCGCTGGCGGCGGCCTGCCAGGCCACCTGCTCGTCGCGACGCACGCGCCAGCGCGCCTGAAGCCCGCCCCACATGCCCATGGCCTTCATGACCTCGGCGTTGCGCAGGGTCGAGCTCGCGTCATTCTGAGCCGCGATCGAAGCCATGGTGGCCATCTGGATGGGGTTCTTGGTGGCGTTGTCGTTCATCACCGCGAGGCCAAAGATGATGAGGCAACTGATGATCGCCAGCACACCGAAGAAGGGGTGCAGGATCCACGACACGATGATGAACACCGGCGTCCAGGGGGCGTCGCAGAACGCGATCAGGCCCCCGGTCATGAACTCGCGCACCTGGTCCATGTCGCGGAAGGCCTGGCCGCCGGCGCCGCGGCGGTTCAGGGTCGAGTCCAGGACGGTCTTGAAGATCGGATCGCGCGCGACGCCGTCGAACTTCAGCCCGCCCCGCACCAGAACCTGGGTCCGCAGCGCCTCCAGCAAGCCGTAGACGACGAACAGAAAGACGCAGATCAGCGTCAGCACCACCAGCGTCGCGACATTGCGGCTGGACAGCACGCGGTCATAGACCTGCAGCATATACAGCGGGCTGACCAGCGCCAGGATGTTGATGAAGAAGCTGAAGACCATGGCGGTGATCACCGCCGGACGGGCGACCAGCACGGCCTGATTGAGGATGGTCGGCTTCGCGCCAGTACGGGTGGACATGTCTAGCCTTCAGAACCCCGCGGCTGGCGCGGTCGTATACAGTAACAACTTAGGTCGCGTCTCGACCACGAAATTGTGGCGGAAAATGAGCATTGCGCCGCTAGAGCACGTCGTCGTCGCGCGCGCAAGCCAAGCCGCGGAACGGCGCCCGCTTTGGATGTCATTCCCCTCAAAACAAAACCCCCATCACCAGAGGTGATGGGGGTCAGTATTCTAGGGTTTCGTTGGAAGCCGGCTCAAGAACCGGCTTCCTCCGAAGCGCCTTAGCCCAGCGTCAGCGTGTGAGCGCCGGCCGAGAAGGTGGCCTTGCTGAGGTCGACCAGACCGGTCAGCTTCACGACGATGTCGCTGCCGTTCTGGAAGGTCGCGCCGGCGGCGACGTCTTGCACGATGTAGGTGTCACCACCGTACTGGAACCACGAGACCTTGTTGGTCGCGTTGCCCGCGGCGGCGTTGTCCAGGAAGTCCTGGAACACAGCCGTGCCGGCCAGGGTGATCGCCGTCGCGCCGAAGCTGGCGGCGTTGGCGTTCGTGATGATGTCACCCTTGTTGGCGTCGACGATGGTGCTGTAGCTGTTGCCGCTGGACGGGGCCGCCAGCACGAACGTGTCGTTGCCGCCGTTACCGGCCACAACCGCCTTGTTCCCGATGGTGATCGTATCGTTCGCGGCCGAGCCCGTGACGACGATCGCCGGCGAGGTCGAAGTCGCGGCCGAAACGTCGATCGACACGCCCGCGGTGTTGCCCGAACCGTTGACCGAGGTCAGGGCGGTGAAGGCGGCGTTCGAGGTGAACGAAGCCGCTTGATCGCCCGTGATCGCGACGGTCTTCAGCGCCGTGTCGGTGGCGGCGATCGACAGCGTGTTCAAGGCGACGTCGGTCTTGTTGCCCGTCGTCACGGCCGTCGAGAGCTTACCGGTGCTCTTGAAGGTCACGTTTTCGACGTTGTCGACCGTCACGGCCACGGTGGCGGCGGTGGTATCGACAGTGGCGTCGTTGTTCTGCGTGATCGTCGTGTTGGCGACCACGTTGACCGTGTCGTTGGTGCCAGCGGCCGCGCCGGTGACGTTGACCACGACGCCGCCGTTGTTGGTGGCCAGGTTGCCAGCCAGCGTGAGGGTCGAACCGCTGACGAAGTTGGTGACCGTGTCGTTGCCGCCGGTGGCGACGCCGGTTTCCAGGGTCAGACCGGTCAGGCTCGGCAGAACGCCGAGGTTGTAGGTCTTGCCGTTGAACGAACCCGAGTCGCTGATCGACAGGATCTCGAAGCCGGTGATCTTGGCGATGTCCGCGGCCACGAAGGTCGAGGCCAGGGTCGCCCAGTTGGCGTCGGAGATGCTCAGAGCGTCGTTGACGCCCGAACCGGCCTTCAGCGTGACGCCGGCGGTCGGAGCGGCCGCCAGGATCAGCTTGTTGTCGCCGTTGCCCAGATCAACCGTCGTGGACGGACCGGCCGCCGTCGAAAGGGTGACGACGTCGTTGCCGGCGCCGAACGTCGCGCTGGTCAGAGCGGTCGTGTTCAGCGTGACCGTGTCGCCGCCCGTCGCGGTCGAGGTGTAGGTCTTCAGGGTGTTGCCGAAGGTAGCGACGACAGAACCCGTGCCCGATTCCGAGAACGTGGCGATCGGGCTCGCCGGGAACAGGGACAGAACCTGGTCGCCAGCGACGCTCAAGGTCTTGATGTTCGAGCCGCTGAGGCCCAGGGTCGAGGCCTTACCCGACGTCGTGACGTTGACGGTCGAATAGGCGTTGTTCGTGTCGATGAGGCCGGTCGAGACGTTGTTGACCGCCAGGGCCAGCGTCGTCGTGGCGTTGCCGCTGCCGAAGTTGTTGGTCACGGCCACGTTGGCGTTGCCGTTGGCCAGCGTCAGGCTGGTCAGGGCGTTCGACGTCACGGTCGAGCCCAAGCCGTAGCCGCTCAGGATGACCGTCGACAGCGTGCCGAGCTTACCAGCGGCGGCGGCGCCGTCCGTGGCGTTCAGCGCACCGCCCGCGGAGCCCGTGCCCAGGGTTTCGGTCAGCGAGATGCTGGCGCCGCCCTTGGTGGTCGCGGCGACCGTACCCGCGTTCTTGTTCGCGGCGACGGCGGCGGTGACCGTGATGTTGCCGGCGACAGCGGTGCCGCCACCAACGTTGACCGAACCCGACGAACCACCGCCGGCGTTATCCAGGCCCGACGCGGTCACGGTGGCCGACGAACCGCCGTTCACCACCACGGCGCCCGTGGTTTGAGCAGTGACCACCGACACGGCCGTGCTGGAGGCGGCGGTAGCGGAGGCAGCGCCAACGGCGCCGTTCACGTTCAGCGCGGTCGTGCCGGCCCAGCTGCTGCTGTCGGCCGTGACCGTGCCCGTGGCCAGGATGTTGACCGTCTCGACGTTCTTCACGGTCGTGCTGGCCGCGGTGGTCGTGTCGAGGTTGCCGACGATCGCGAAGGTCAGGGTGTCGTTGCCCGCGCCGCCGTCGATCGAGTCGAGAGTGGACAGCAGCGAAGCGCCCGCGCTCGAGCTGCCGACGAAGGTGTCGTTGCCGGCGGTGCCGACCAGGGTGTCGATGCCAGCCGTCAGCGCGAAGCTTTGGCCGACAGCGCCCGCGCCCGGATAGGCCGTCAGGATGTTGACGCCGGCCGCGTTGTCGGTCGACAGGACGCCGTCCGAGAGGTCGTTGATCAGAGCGGCGGTGGCCTTGGCGTAGCCGCCGATGCCCGACACCGTCGCGGCGTTCAGGATTTGACCGATCAGCGCGGCCTTGACGGCCAGATCGATGTCGGCGGCGGCGGTCAGGCCCGTGTTCGCCTTCACGAAGGCGTTCAGGTAATTGACGTTGTCGGCGCGCGTCAGATAGGCGACGGCGGCGGCCGGATCGACGCCAGCGGCTTGGGCCGCGGCGTTGCCGATGATCTTGTCGTAAGCCGAAGCGACGGCTTGCTGGACCGTAACCGAGCCGTAGTTGCTGGCGAAGGCGGTCGCGCCGGCGCCGCTACCCGTGGCGAGGTTGATCGAGAAGTTGATGAAGCGATTTTCTTGAGCGAACTTCGAGTAGTACGCGTCGTTCAGGTCGGTGGCGTTGGTGGTCGAGTTGACCAGGTAGGCCAGACCAGCGGCCGACGGAGCGGCGTTCGTGAAGAACTGGTAGGTCTCGACGGCGACGGCCGTCGTGCTGTTGACCAGCTTCAGGGTGTTGGTCAGGGCGGTGGCGTCGGTGATGCCGCCGGTTTGCGACTGGGTCGCGTACGCGTCGAGCGTCAGGGTGGTGGCGGCGTCGGGCGCCTTACCGAGGTTGGCGTTGGTGTACGCAGTCACCAACTGGGCCGTCGTATAGGCCATGAGGATTGTCTCCCAAAAAAAATCCCACACCCCCTGCGACCGAATGGCGCGCATGGGAGCAGCGATGGCTATAGAGCAAACGTCATACGTCGACAATAGCCGAAATCGAGCCGTACAGCATTTTTCTAACCGTACAGCAAATTCCTATATAGCGTTTCTTGAACCCCCGCCCCGAAAGCGCTATATCGGTTGGGATTTCGCCCGTCGGATGAGTGAGCGCGCGCCCGCGCCCCTCGCGGCAGGCGACCGCGAGGCATTATAATGTATGGCAACCCACAACGCCGCAGCGCCTCGGAGGTTCAAGACCTCCGCCGCGAAGGCGGTCGCTGGCTGAAGGAGATGCGCGAGGCCGTCGGCCTGTCGCAGCGTCAGCTGGCGGCCAAGGTCGGCGCCGACTACTACACCTTCATCTCCCAGCTGGAGACCGGCCGCGGACGCATTCCGCCGGATCGTTACCGCGACTGGGCGCAGGCCCTTGAGGTCTCCGAAAAGACCTTCGTGCGTGAACTGCTCCGCTTCTACGATCCGATCACCTACGAAATCCTGTTCAGCGAAGACTAGTTCGGTTAGTGTCCCGTCGTCGGCGGGGGAGCCGGCGCTCGTTTTAGGCGTGGGGAAGCTTCCACCGCATGACCGCTCAGGTCCTTTCTTTCTTCCAGCGCTCGCCGCGCCACGCTCCGGCGCCCGCCGATTGGAGCCAGCAGGAACTCGCGGAATTCTATCGCGTCGAGAGCGCCCTGATCCGCGCCGGCATCCGGGTGGGCACCGATCGCGGCCTCAGCGACGAGCGCGAGCCCTGGTTCGTCTTCTACCGCGCCGATGACGGCGAGGTTGTGATCCACTTCGCGCGAATCGACGGCGAATACGTCATCGCGGGTCCGGCCTACGAAGAGATCGCCCGCGGCTTCGATTTCTCGGGCCTCGTGCGCAACATGGTCGCGCGCCATCCGCTGATCCGCCGCGCGGACAACGGCGGCAACATCTCCGTGCACCCGGCCGCCCTGCTGGTGGCCGTGGTCGGCACCGCCTTCTTCAAGACCGGCGAAGCGCGGGCGGCCGAAACCGGCGCCTCGAACAACCACTCCGGCCATGGCCGCCCGGCGCTGCTGGCGTCGAGCTCCAGCGCGGGCCTGACGAACTTGGCCGCGCCGATGGCGGCGCCGCTGCCCGCGTCGGAAACGGTTCAACTGCCGGTCAGCCAAGCCGTCCTGATCATGGCCGCGGCGATGTTCGCGTCGAACTACGCCGTCGATACGGCCAGCGTCAGCGCGGCCTCGCAGACGGCGATCGCCGCCGCCGCCGCCGCGCTGGACTTCGGAACCATCGGCGCGCCGTCCGCGCCGTCCGACACGGCCGTCTTCGCGCCCGCCGCGACCCACGCCACCGTCGTGGACAACACGCCGGCGCAAACCGTCTCGACGGTGCTCTCCCTGGTCGCGGTGCTGGCCTCGCTGCCCCCTCCCAGCGAGACGCCCGCCGCGGTCGCCGGCCCGCTGGGCGTCAGCGACCACGCCGATCGTCAGGACAGCGCCCTGGCGGCGCTGCAGGCCCACACCGACGCGGCCACGTGGACCATCGACGTGCGCATCGGCTTGAAGCTCGGCGGCCTGCCCTCGTTGGAGGCGGTCCAGCTGGTTCGCGGCCTGCTCGGCGAGAGCGGCGCCCAGAACATCACGGTGATCGAGGTCTCGAAGCTGCCCGACGTGCTGGCGGACCTGATCGCCCGCGGCGATCACATGACCGTCGGAACGCCGCCGACGCTTTCGCCCGCGCCGACCACGTCGGAGCCGGTCGTCACGCCCCCCGCGCCGCATGACGCCATCGTCTCGCCGCCCGTCACCACGCCGGTCACGCCGGAGGCGGCGACGGACGCCCACGCGACCCCGGAGACTCCGGCCGACCCCGTCGTGAAGCCGCCGGTCGTCGACGCCAGTCCGGCCCCCTCGCCCTTCGCTTCGCCGGACCTCGTCAAGCAGTTCGTCGAGTACTTCGTTTCGCACACGCGCGGGGTCGAGGTGATGGTGCGCGGCGCCGACATCGTCATGTTCGACGCCAGCATCCTGCGCGACGCCAGCGCGGCGACCCACCTGACCAGCATGCACTTCGCGTTCGCGGACGGGGGGTCGATCAGCCTGGTCGGGAATCAATCGTCCTTCCTGAAAGACGGGATTCTGGTCTAGACGACACCCCCTGGGGTCGCTCGCTCCGGACACCGCGTGATCAGAGAAGCGCGCCGCGCCTTGGCGGTCGCGCTCGGGAAGGACTGACTTGAGGCCCGTACGCCTGGACATGGCGATAGACGCCGCCATGCGCGCTCCCGCCGCCGCGGCCGACGCGGCCGAGAGCCTCGACTCGCCGCCCGGGGCGCCCACGCTCTCGACGGCGCCGCCCGCGCCCGTGGGCCCGCCGCCGCGCCGCCGCTTCGCTTTAGCGCGCCGCCTCCTGGCGCCGCTGCTGTCGCCGATCGCCCACTACGCGCGTCGCTATCTGCAGGCCAGCGTGGAGCACGAGCTTCGTCAGGCCCAGGCCCAGATCAACGCGGTCCAGGCCCGCCTAGACGACACCCAGGCCCTGCTGCATCTGATCTTGCAGCAGCAGCAACAGTCGACGGTCTTCATGGGCCAGCAGCTGGAGCGCGTCGGCCAGCAGCTGAGCCGGATCGAGGGAGAGGCGGTGCGCGGGCGGGAGCACGCCGCCAGCGCCCATGACCATGGCGTCCGCATCGAGGGTCTCGCCCACGGCCTGCGCACCGAGCTCGCCGGGTTGCCGGGCCTGTTCGGTCCGCGCTTCGACGAACTGGAGATCAAGGCGCGGCCGCTGATCCACTACGACGCCGAGTCGACCGCGATCCGTATGCGCGACGGCTATATCCTGGCGCCGACCGCCCTGCCGACCTTCGTCACGATGCTGGCGAACGCGACGAGCAAGGGCCTGGAGCCCGGCACCGGCGACGCGCTGCGCCGCCTAGTCCAGCCGGGCATGGTCGTCGCCGACGTCGGCGCCAATATCGGCCTCCTAACCCTGATCCTGGCCTGGGCCACGGGCCCCGGCGGCAAGGTCATCGCCTTCGAGCCCGAGGCCGTCCCGCGGTCGAACCTCGAGAAGATGAAGTACCTCAACGGCCTGTCCTGGGTCGAGGTGCGGGATCAGGCCGTGGGCCAGGCGCCGGGCCGCCTGACCTTCCACGTCAGCGACATCATCGGCCACAGCTCGCTCTATGCCCTGCCCGAGGCCGAGGAAGCCCGGACGGTGGAGGTAGAGGTCGTGCGCCTCGACGACGTCGCGCCGAAGGGGCGCATGGACGTGGTCAAGATCGACGTCGAGGGCGCCGAGCTGGACGTGCTGGCCGGCATGCGGGGCGTGATCGCCAAGAACCCCGACCTGGCGATCGTCGCCGAGTTCGGCCCCGAGCACCTGAAGCGGGTCGGCCAGACCCCGGCCCAATGGTTCAAGGCATTCGCCGACGCCGGCTTCAAGCCCTATCTGATCGACGAGGCGACCGGCGCGGCCGAGCCGACCGGCGCCAAGGCGGCCGCCAAGGTGGTCTCGGCCAACATCGCCTTCGTGCGCGCCGGCGGCGACGCCGAAAAGCGCCTGCTCAGCCGCTAGGACCCGCCCGATGAAGATCTGCTGGGTGACGCCGCTCGTCATGCGCTCCTCGATCGGCCGCGTCGGCGTCGAAGTCGCCCGCCAGCTGGCCCTGCGCGGCCATCAGGTGGAGATCCTGCGCTGCGAGGACCAGGAAGAGCCGGGCGAGGCGCTGCATCCGACCGTCCTGCCGGTCCGCCACTGGCGATCCTACGATCTGGCGCGGCTACGGACGGACTTCGACGCGGTCATCGTCAATATCGGCGACAACTACCTGTTCCACGGCGGCGTGTTCGCGATCCTGGAGGCCGCGCCCTGCCTCGGGATCTTCCACGACTTCTATCTCTACAACCTGTTCTCGGGCTGGCTCTATTATAACGGCCTGGACTACCGTCGGCACGACGCCGAGATCGTGGCGACCTACGGGTCCCAGGCCGAGCCGGTCGCCGTGGCCATTCGCTCGGGTCAGATGCCGGACATGGGCGAGATCGCCCGTCACGCGCCGATGACCGAATGGCTGGCCGGCCGCTGCGAGGCCGCCCTGGCTCACGCCAACTTCTACGCGCCCCGGATCGAGGCCGCCTGCCCCGGCCCCGTGGCCGTGACGCCGCTGTGCTGCCCCGATCGCGCGACGCCGCCCGGCCCGCCGAAGACCGAGAGCCCGCTGACCATCACCACGGTCGGGGTGATGAACCCCAACAAGCGCGCCGAGGACGTAATCCGCGCGATGGGCGGCTCGGACGTCCTGAACGCCTGCGTCTACCGCCTGGTGGGTCCGATCTCGGACGAGGAACGCGCCAGGCTGGAGGGCGTCGCCGCGGAGGTCGGCTTTAAGGGCCTGACCATCGACGGCGCCGTCGACGACGGCACGCTGGACCAGCGGCTGGACGAGGCCGACATCATCTGCGCCCTGCGGAGGCCCGTGCTGGAAGGCGCCTCGGGCTCGGCCTGCGAGGGCATGCTCAGCGGGCGGCCAACCGTGGTGGCGAACGCCGGCTTCTATGGCGAACTGCCCGACGACCTGGTCTTCAAGATCGGCGGCGAGGTCGCGGTGGACGAATTGCGCGCGGTCCTCGAGCGCCTGGCGGGCGACGCCGCCCTGCGCCGCCGGACGGGCGCCGCCGCGCGCGCCTGGGCGCTCGAGACCCTGAACGGCGCGCGCTACGCCGAGGCGGTCGAGACCTTGGTTCAGGCCCAGATCACCAGCCGCCCGCTGTTGGCGATCGGCGGCCGCCTGGGCGGCGAGCTGAAGGCCATGGGGCTGGCCGAGGGCGATCCGGCGACGGCGCGGATCGGCGCGACGCTGCAAAAGCTGTTCGCGCCGATCGAGGCATAGTCCGCCGTCATCCCGCGACGTGTTCGCGGGACCCATGGTTCAGCTAGCGTGGCGGGTCAGCGCATGCTCGCTCCGACCGTGCGGCCGACAAATGGGCCCCGCGCATGAAGCGCGCGATGACGCGGTGAAAAGCCGCTAAGCCGACTTGCTCAGCGCGCAATAGCTGTCCAGGAACGCCTGATGCTGCGGCAGCCGCGCCACCGCGCCCGCGATGTTGCGCTTCAGGTCGTCCAGCGCCTGCCTCAGCTGCTGCGGCGGCATCAGCCGGCCCATCTGGTGGTAGGTCTTGGGCGCGACGCGCTGGCCGAGCAGCACCTGAAGCCAGGAGTCGACCTGGAAGAGCTCGCCGGGGGCCTGATAGACCTGGGCGCTCTCGCGGAAGAGTTCGATGCGCTGCGCCAGGGTGTCGGGAATCTCCATCTCGCGCACGCGGTCCCAGAACGGGCTGTCGGAACGCTCAGTGGCCTTGTAGTGCAGGATGATGAAGTCGCGGATCTTGGCCAGTTCGTCGTCGGCCTGGCGGTTGTAGCGATCCACCGCCGCCGGGCTGATCCCGCCGAACGGGAAAAGCTGCATCAGACGCGTGATCCCGATCATGATCAGGTGGATCGAGGTCGATTCCAGAGGCTCGACGAAGCCGCTGGCCAGGCCCAGCGCCACGACGTTCTTGTCCCAGGTCTTGCGGCGGCGGCCGGTGCGGTAGCGGATCAGGCGCGGCTCGATCAGGGTCTCGCCCTCGATCTGGCCCAGCAGCATCTCCCGCGCCTCGTCGTCGCCCATGAAGGCGCTGCAGTAGACGAGGCCGTTGCCGACGCGGTGCTGCAGCGGGATCTTCCAGCGCCAGCCGGCGCGGTGGGCGATGGCGCGGGTGTAGGGCACGGCCGGCTCGGTCGAGCGGGTCTGCACGGCCAGGGCGCTGTCGGTCGGCAGCCAGTGGCCCCAGTCCTCGAAGCCCGCCTTCAGGGTCTGTTCGATCAGCAGCCCCCGGAAGCCGGTGCAGTCGACGAAGAGGTCGCCCTCGACCACCTCGCCGCTCTCCATCACCAGCGCCTCGATGAAGCCGCTCTCGGCGTTCTGACGCACCGAGGCGATCTTGCCCTCGACCCGCCGGGCCCCGTCGCGCTCGGCCATGCCGCGCAGGAACCGGCCATAGAGACCGGCGTCCAGGTGGTAGGCATAGTTCAGCGGGCCGTCCTGGCCGGTGAAGAACCGGTTCTGCTCGGCCGCCTTCAGCTCCAGGCAGTAGTCGCCGAGATCGCCGCCGAAGCCCTGGTCACGCGCCTGCAACCAGAAGTGATGGAAGCCGCCCATCCAGGTGGACTTCCCCACCTGGCCGAACGAGTGGATGTAGCGGTCGCCGATCTCGCCCCAGTGCTCGAACGAGATGCCCAGCTTGAAGGTCGCCTGGGTGGCGCGCATGAACTCGGCCTCGTCGATGCCCAGCAGCGCGTTGAAGGTGCGGGCGGTCGGGATGGTCGACTCCCCTACCCCCACCGTGCCGATGTCCTCGGACTCGACCAGGGTGATGTCCAGCAGCGGGCCAAGCTGTCGAGCCAGGGCCGCCGCGGCCATCCAGCCGGCGGTGCCGCCGCCCGCGATCACCACCTTGCGGATCGTCTGCTGGGTCATGCTTTCCTCCCCTGTTGTTATCGGTTCAGCCGGTCGAGCAGGTACGCTCGCAGCCGCCGGGCCTTGATCTCATCCATTGGCCCGAGCGGCCCCCGCGCCGCCTCGGGCAGGTGCGCCCCGGCGCGGTCGGCGGGGCCGAACACGTAGTAGTCGAACAAGGCCCTCCAGGCCTGTTTCTCGAAATCGGGCCGGTCGCGCAGGCTGAGCAGGCCGTGCAGCAGCGTGGTCATCGGCGTGTCCATGAAGGCCGGCGCGCGGTTCCACCAGTAGTTCACCAGCACGTTGAACGGGGCCAGGGCCTCGACCTGGTGCCACCAGAGCGCCGGATAGACCAGCACGTCGCCCGGCTCGAGCTCGGCGACCTGGGCGCTGGCCAGCGCGTGGAGAAAGCCGGGGTGACGCTCGAAATCGGGCGCGTCGAAATCCACGAGGCTGACCACCTGGCCGCCCGGCGTCGGCTCCAGCGGACCCGGATAGAGGTTGGCGCCCTGGTCCGGCGGGAACAGGGTGAAGCGCCGACGGCCGACCGCGCAGACGGCGATGTTGTTCGACATGTCCCAGTGGGCCGAGGCCACGGTGCGGTTGCCGATCCAGATCCCCGCCATCGGCGCCTCGGGGCCGAAGACCTCGGGGCCGAGACCAAGGTCGTTTTCCGCCTTGAGGGTCGGGAAAAAGGCGTCGAGATCCGTCGAGCCGACATAGACAGACGGCGGATCATCGTCGTCCTCGACCGCCTCCAGGCGCGCCAGGAAGTCCGCCAGCGGCGCGCGCTCGGCCTTGAAGTTCATCGCGGCGCGCGTTTCGTCGTAGAAGAACCGGCCCTTGATCGCAGGGTCGCCGAGATAGCCCACGACCCGCCCGCCGCGATCGTGGGCGCGAATGTAGTCGCGCGCCGCCTGGCTGGAGGTCAGGCCCGCCTGGACGAGCGGCCAGTCGCGCGCAAGACCCCGGAACACCATGGGGGTCTGACCGCTCAGCACCGCGTCGAACGGGATCTCGGCCGGCGAGCCGACCGTGGTCTCCAGCGTCCGGCGGGCCGTCAGCGCGGTCATGCCAGCGCCCGGCGGCGGTTCTTGCGGGCGATCAGGTCCTCGATATTGCCCATCGACGCGATCAGGGCCCAGGCCGCGCGCAGCAGGCCGGACTGGTGTAGGCGCTCCAGGTCGGCGCCGCTCACGGCCGCCAGACGGTCGGGCGCCAGGCTGAAGACGTCGGGAAGGTCGTAGCTGGTCTGGTCGTCCAGCTTGATCTCGATGTCGATCGGCTCGATCAGGCCCAGGTCCTCGAAGGCGGCGAACATCGGACCGGCCACCTCCAGGCCCTCGTGGATGACGCCCAGGGCGCGATTGACGCTCTGCAGGTAAGGGGTAGCGCCGCCGGCCGGCAGGAACAGGCGCTCGCCGGCGTCGCGGCTGACGCGCGGATGGTCGAGATCGACATGGATCATCGGCCGGGGCTCGCCGCCGCGATCGTCGCGTTGCAGGGCGATGGAGAACGGTCCGCGCCGCTGCACCGCCGGGACGTACCGCGCGTTCCAGCCGGTCTCGTCGAGGAAGAGGTTTTCGTCGCGATCCAGGCCCAGCAGGGCCACGGCCTGGTAGGCGCCCGCCGCGTCCTTGCGGATCAGGATCGGGTATTCGCGCTGCACGGCATCGAACTCGGTCGGCAGCACCAGCGTCTGGTTCACCCCGTCGCCGAGCGCCACGCCGTGGCCCGCGATCACCCGCAGATCGGCGTGGTCGACATTGTTCAGGAGCACTCGGTTCATCGCTTCTCGCTCGCTGGGAGCCACGCACTTCAAAGGAAGAAAGGGGCCGCCGCAAGCGGCGACCCCCAAACGCTACGCCTTAGGAGACTTCCGGTCCTAGAAGCGGTAGCGGGCGCCGAGCAGGAAGCGGCGGTCGAGTTCCTGAGCGAACCACAGCTCGTTTTCGTCGCGAGCATAGGTGCGCAGGTGTTCGTTGGTCAGGTTGATGCCTTCCAGCGAGATGGCCAGCTTCGGCGTCACGTCGTACGAGACGCTGAAGTCGACCTGGCCGAACGGCTCGACATTGACCGGATTGTGCCCGCCGCCGCGGTTGGTGGCTTGCAGGAACCGGTCACGCCAGTTGTAGGCCAGACGCGCGGAGATCCCGTGCTTGTCGTAGATCAGCGTGGCGTTGGCCGTGTCCGACAGGCCCAGCAGCGCGAACTGGTCCTCGTCGGGATTGGCCGCGTTGTCGAAGCCGATATCCCCGCGCACCAGCGTATAGGCCCCCGCGACGCCAAGACCCGTATCGCCGAAGAAGTGCTGCGCGGCGATTTCGAAGCCGTGGATCTTGCCGGTCTTGTTGTTGATCGGCTTGGAGACCTGGAAGTTATACAGGGCGTCGCTGCTGTTGGGCGTGATGTCCACCGCCGCCAGGATCTGGTCGGCGAAGGCCTGGTTCAGGTCGCCGCCGGCGATGCGGTTGGCTTGGTACTGAGCCGTCGCCGCCGCCACCGAGCCGGTCTGCTGGATCAGCGCCGTCATGGTGAACAGGTTCACGTCGGTCTGGCTGGCGCCGATCGTCGCCAGGGCCGCCTTGGCCGCCGCCGAACGGCTGCCCGGCCCGGCGGCGCTGGCGTCGCGCAGACCGAACAGGTTCTGCATCTGCGTGCCGGTGCCGACGAAGTTGCTCACCTGCTTGTCGAAGAAGCCGACCGAGATGTAGCTGCCGGGCTTGTAGTACCACTCCAGCGAGACGTCGACGTTGTCCGAGATCAGGGGCGCCAGGCTGGGGTTGCCGCTCTTGCCCAGCGGAATGCCGCCGTTGGCGGTCGGACGGTTCGGCTGATCCACCGACGCCGAGGCGAAGAGGTTGCCGTACTCGGGCCGCGCGATGGTGCGGCTGAACGAGAAGCGGCCCGTCAGGTTGCTCCGCAGATCGACGCGGAAGTCCATCGACGGCAGCAGGTTGTGGTAGCTGCCCTTGCCCGAGACCGGCTGATAGGTGTTGCCGGTGAGAACGCTGAAGTCGTTGTCCGCCGTCCAGAGGATGTTGGCGGGAACGCGGACCAGCGAGGTCGAGGTGGTCTTGGTGGTCTCGTAGCGGAGGCCGGTGACCAGTTCGGTCGGCATGCCCGCCAGCTCGGACTTCCAGGTGACCTGCGCATAGGCCGCCGCGATGTTTTCCTTGACCCGATTGTCGTCCTGACCGGTGACGTTGATCGGGTTCGTGGCCTTATAGGCCGCCGACAGCGCGTTGTAGAGATCCAGGGCGTTGGCGCGGAACGACACCAGGCCCGGGCCGCTCTGGTTGGGATTGAAGTCCTTGAACTGGCAGGCCAGGCAGAACTGCTGGATCAGGCTGCCCGCGTACTTCTGCACGTCGCCCGGCGAGGAAATGCCCCAGGTGCCCAGGTCCTGCTGCGTCGACGTGGCGGTCTGGATCATCGTGGACGTGCGGTAGTCGACCCCGAAATCGAAGCGGCTGCCGTTGTCGTCGAGGTCCCAGCGGCCGTCGAGGCGGATTTCCTTCAGATCCTGCCGCTGACGCTCGGCCCAGGTGCGGGCCACCTGGCTGCCCAGATCGCCGGCGTCGAGCTTGCCGTTGCCGTTTCCGCGAGGGGCGGCGTCATTGATCGTGAAGGTCTGGATCGGGATCGCGCCGCTGTAGTCCACCTGGTGCGACGCGATGACCGGCGCGCCGATCGAGACGGCGGTCGTGCTGGCGCCGTTCGGCGCGTTCGGCCGGCTGTCGGCCTTCGAGATGTGGCCGTCCAGGGTCAGCTTGAACTTGTCGGTGACGTTCCAGTCGGCGTTCAGGCCGACCGACTTCAGCGTGTCCTTGGTCCCCCGATACTGCTGCTCGAAGCCCATGTCCTTGGTGCCGCTGAGCGTTTCCTGGGTCAGGACCGACGTCGCGATGACCGGGTTCGTGTCGAAGACGACCCTGTTGAACGGACGGTTGAACCAGTTGGTGCTGTCGTTGCGACGCTCGAACTGCTTGTTCTCGGCGTAGAGGCCGTCCAGCGTCACCGTCAGGTTCTCGGTCGGACGATACTGCACCGAGCCCTGGCCGTTGATCCGCTCACGTTCGCCCTGGGCGAAGTGGTAGCGGCTGTCGTTCGGGATCGCCACCAGGGTGTTGGGATTGCTGGGCGCGTTGGTGATCTGGGTCGCGCCGCCGGCGCGGACGAAGCCGTTCGCCGGGTCGTTGAACTGGGCGAAGGTGCGGATGTTCCAGTCGTTGGACGTGGCCGAGCGGCTGGTGAAATCGCGCTTCTGATAGCTGCCGAACAGGGTGACGCCGAACTTCTCGCCGTCATCGACCCAGTTCACCAGGCCCGAGACTTCCGGCGTGAACTTGCCGCCGAAGCTGTCGACCTTCTTGTCCATGCTGGTGTCGTAGACGCCCTTGACGCCGACGCTGCCGGTCAGGCCCGGCTTGCCGTCCAGGGGCCGGCGCGTCTTGACGTTGATGGCGGCGCCGATGCCGCCCGACGGCACGGCCGCGCGGCCGGTCTTGTAGACCTCCAGCGTGGTCACGCCTTCCGAGGCGAGATTGGAGAAGTCGAACGAGCGGCTGGTGCCCGCCGTGACGTCCGCCGACTGGTCGCCGCCGATCACGGACACCCGGGCGGTCGGCATGGAGCGACCGTTCAGGGTCACCAGGTTGAAGCTGGGACCAAAGCCGCGGACCGTGACCTGGGAGCCTTCGCCGTTGGTGCGGTCGATGGACACGCCGGTGATCCGCTGCAGGGATTCGGCGAGGTTGGTGTCCGGGAACTTGCCGATGTCCTCGGCCGAGATGGCGTCGACCACCCCGCTGTTGGCGCGCTTGATCTGGATCGACCGTTCCAGCGAAGCGCGAATGCCGGTGATGATGACCTGATCGACCGTAGTGTCCTGCGATTGCCGCGCCAGCACCGGGCTGGCGAACATGGCCGCCGTGATGGCGACGCAAGAGGCAGACGCGTGCAAGCGACGAAGCCGCTTCATAGCCGTTCCCCCTAATCTAGCCCTTCTCTAGGGCGGTGTTTTTGTTTCAAGCCGGAAACATTTCCGACCGATCTTTCGAACTCCCGGTCCCCGGAAACAACCAGGGCAAGAGAGGCTAGTTAGCGGTAACATCGGTCACGGACCGCCGCAATGGCAAATTGACAGCGCTAGCAATCTTTTTTCAAGCGCTTTTTTCGGCAACTGGTCCTGAAATTTGACCGCCAGGGACGATCGGGGCGCGACGCCGCGAAATCGCCGCCTTCCAAGGGTCGCGGCGAAGTTGTCGGGGATTGCGCGGGTGTAACCGAGGTCGACCTGGCGTCAGTCCCCGGTCGCCAGCACCACCACCATCGCCAGGGTCGCCGCGGCCATCACGGCCGTCGCCAGCCAGCCGAAGGTCTTCATCAACGGCCCGGCGATGAACCGTCCCATCTGATCGCGCCGCGAGACCACCAGCATCAGCACCACCATCATCGGGGCGGCGATGACCCCGTTGATCACGGCGCTCCAGAACAGCGCCTTGATCGGATCGATTCGAAGGAGGTCGATCGCCACGCCCAGCACCGTGGCCGCTCCGATCACGGCATAGAAGCCGACCGCCTCCCAAGGCTTGTGGTCGAGGCCGCAGGACCAGCCCCGTGTCTCGCCCACCGCATAGGCGGCCGAACCGGCCAGGACAGGCACCGACAGCAGACCGGTCCCGACGATGCCGAGCGCGAACAGCAGGAAGGCGAACTTGCCGGCGGCGGGCTCAAGCGCTCGGGCCGCGTCGGCCGCCGTGCCGATCTGGTGCTGGCCGCTGGCGTGCAGGGTGGCGGCGGTCGCGATCATGATGGCCAGGGCGATCAGGTTCGACACCGCCATGCCGAAGAAGGTGTCCAGGCGCAGGCGCTTGAGCTCCGGTCGGGCCTGGCTCGGCGCCTGTTTCAACGGCTTGGCCTTCGGATCGTGGGCGACCTCCTCGACCTCCTGGGCCGACTGCCAGAAGAACAGATACGGACTGATCGTGGTGCCGAAGACCGCGACGATCGTGGTGATCGCCTCCTTCGACCCGAACAGGCGCGGATCGGGGATGAACAGTCCGCGCGCGACCGCGGTCCAGTCCAGCTTCACGACCAGGGCCACGGCGACATAGGCGAACAGCACCAGGGTCAGCCACTTCAGGATACGGACGTATTTCTTGTAGGGCACGAACATCTGCAGCAGCAGCGAAGCCAAGGCGAAGCCGATGGTGAACAGGTGCGCGCCCCCGCCCGCCAGCAACTGGCCGGCCGCGCCCATCGCCGCGAGGTCCGCGCCGATATTGATCGTATTGGCCGCGAACAGCAGCGCGACCAGCCCCGTCACCGCCCAAGGCGGGATCACCGCGGCCATGTTCCGCGCCAGGCCCTGGCCGGTCACTCGACCGATCTGGCCGCTGACCAGCTGGATCGCGCTCATCAGCGGATAGGTCAGCAGAAGCGTCCAGAGCAGGCCGTAGCCGAACCGCGCCCCGGTCTGCGAATAGGTGGCGATGCCGCTGGGATCGTCGTCGGCCGCGCCGGTGACCAGGCCCGGTCCCAGTTGCTCGAACAGCGCGATCGATCGGATCCGGCGGCGCAGGCTGGTCATGCGAAGCTCGCTAGGCGGTCTGAGTTTCGAGGGATCGGGCGTAGGCGTCGCGCGCCCGGCCGGAGCGGACGAAGACCCGGGTGATGCGGGCGTCGACCGCGCGGATGGCGGCGGCGAACTCGTCGGCGGCGTTCTCGATCTCGCCGGCGGTCAGGGCGTCCTTGAAGTCGAGCGTCACGCCCAGCAGGATCTCGCGCGGCCCCAGGTGCATCGACAGCACCTCGATGACGGTCTCGACGCGCGGATCCTCCGCGATCACCTGGCGCACGGCCGAGACGATCCGGGGCGAGGCGGCCTCGCCGGTCAGCAGGCTGCGGGTCTCGTTGGCCAGGAAGATCGCCACCACCACCAGCAGCAGGCCAATGGCCATCGACGCCGCGCCGTCGGCCCAGGCCAGCCCGACGGACGAGCCGGCGACGCCCAGCGCGGCCACGGCCAGGCCCGCCAGAGCCGCGCCGTCCTCCAGCAACACCGCGAAGACCGAGGGGTCCTTGCTGCGCCGCAGGGCGGTCAGGAACGGCGCGTCGCCGCGCGAGACCTTGAACTCCTTCCAGGCGACGACGAACGAGCCGCCCTCGAACAGCGCCGCCAGGCCAATGACCAGGAAATTGATCCAGGGGCGGGCCATCGGCTCGGGATGGCGGACCTTCAGCCAGCCCTCATAGATCGAGAAGGCGCCGCCCAGGGCGAAGATCAGCAGCGCCACCACGAAGGCCCAGAAATAGAGCTCCATGCCGTAGCCGAACGGATGGGTCGGACTGGGCGGCCGCGCCGCGCGACGCAGGCCCAGCAGCAGCAAGCCCTGGTTGCCGGTGTCGACGGTCGAGTGGATCGCCTCGGTCAGCATGGCCGACGAGCCGGTCAGCAGGAAGGCGACGAGCTTGGTCGCCGCGATGGCCAGGTTGCCGGCCAGCGCCGCGTAGACGACGGTCGCGGAGCTGTTGCGGGGTCCGGTGGCGGCCATGGGGCCTGAACGTGGCCTTACGGCTCGGCGTTCCGCGAAGCTTGCAAATCGGCGCCGTGGCCAGGCGCGCGGGTGGCCAGGCCGTCGCGCGCAACATTGGACATTCCGCGCGACCTGACCCCGCCCGCCACGTTGCCTTCGAGGCGAGGAAGAGCGCGCCGTCGGCGCCGCCATCGACAGGGAGCCTGCCATGTCCATCATCGACAAGGTCATCGGCGCGGTCACGCCGCCGGAATCCGACGAAGCCCGCGCCGAGGCCACCGCCAAGGCCCGCGCCGCGGCGACGCCCGGCGATTGGCTGTCGCTGGCTCTGGAGCATCACGGCCAGATACGCGCGGCCTTCGAGGCCGCCCGCGCGGCCAGTCCCGGCGAGAGCCGCGTGGCGGCGATGCGCGCCCTGGCCACCGTGCTCAACGGCCACAGCCTGGCCGAGGAAGTCGTCCTCTATCCGGCCCTGGCCAAGGTCGGCGAGAAGGCGCACGCCGGCATGGCCTATACCGAGCAGACCACCGCCAAGATGCAGATGGCCGAGCTGGAGCGCATCGACCCCGCCGGCGAGGCCTGGGGCGACAAGCTCGAACACATTCGCGGCGCGGTGCTGCACCACATGTTCGAGGAAGAAGGAAGCTGGTTCCTGGAGCTGAAGGAGAAGGCCGAGGATCAGGACTTCCTCAGCCGCCGCTTCTCGGAGGAATACAGGCGCTACGTCTTCGGCGTCGCGGAGAGCCCCGCCGCGCCCGCGGCCGAGAACGATCTCGAAGAGGTCGGCCGCAACGACGCCGGACCGCTTCAGCTGGGCGACCAGACGCGGGACGAGGCCGACCGTCCCGCCTTCTGATCCGGAGAAGCTATTTCGGCGTGACCCGGTAGAGCCCGCCGGACGCGTCGTCCTCCAGCATCCACAGCGCGCCGTCGGGGGCGACCTCGACGTCGCGGACGCGGAAGCCGACGTTCCAGCGTTCGGCGCCCTCCGCGCTGGCGCCCTTCACGATCACGCGGTTCAAGGTCTTGCTGCCCAGCCCGCTGATCAGGGCCGAACCCTTCCATTGCGGGAACATCTTGCCGCCGTAGAAGATCAGGTTCCCCGGCGCGATCACCGGGGTCCAGTACAGCGCCGGCTTGCGCAGATCCGGCCGCGTGTCGGGGCTGGGGATCGGCACGCCGTTGTAGTTCACCGCATAGGCGACCAGCGGCCAGCCATAGTTCTTGCCGGGCTCGATCAGGTTCAGCTCGTCGCCGCCGCGCGGGCCATGCTCGACCTCCCACAGACGCCCGTCCGGCGCGAAGGCCAGGCCATAGGGCGTCCTGTGGCCAGTGCTCCAGGTCTCGGCGGGCGTCTGGTTCGGGCCCGGAAAGGCGTAGGTCCTGACGACCGGGGCGGACTTGGCCTTCTCGGTGTCGGACGGCGGGTCGATGATCGGAACGCTGGCCGCGCCGGTCTTGCCGGCCATTGGATTGCCAGGCGCGGGCTTGCCGTCGAGAGTGAGCCGCAGGATCTTGCCCAGCGGCTGGTTCGGATCCTGGGCCGGCGTCATCCGCTGGCGCTCGCCGACGGTCAGGAACAGAAACTTGCCGTCGGGCGAAAACGCCACCTGCGCTCCGAACTGGCCGCCCTTGCCGCCCGCGCCGTCGCGCCAGATGACCTTCAGCCCGTCCAGGCTGGCGCCGTCCTTGGCCAGGGTCAGCTTGGCCCGCGCCAGGGCCAGGCCCGATCCGCCCTCGCCCGGTTCGGCATAGGTCAGATAGACGGCATGGTCCGTCGCGTAGCGCGGCGACAGATAGACCCCGAGCAGGCCGCCCTGCCCGCGCGCCGCCACCGCCGGGACATTGGCGATCTTGGTCTTCTCGCCGCCTTGCGTGACCAGCCACAGATCGCCCGGCTTCTCGGTGATCAGCATGCGGCCGTCCGGCAGGAAGGCGATGCGCCACGGCGTGTTCAGCGTCGCGACCTTGGTCAAGACGAACGGCAGGCTCGCGGGTCGCGGCGAATTCGTCCTTGGTGACGACGCCGTCGCCGTTCTGGTCCTGCTCCTTGATGAAAGTGTCCCGGTCGTGCGAAGCGGCCTGGGCCGAACCGGCCAGGGCGGCGATGCAGAGCGCGGCGAGGATCGAGCGAGTCTTCATGGGATGTCCTACCGGAGAGATTCGATGGTCAGGGCGTAGGTGAAGCTTTGACCCGGCTGTCCCGCGCCGGCGGGCGCCACGCGATAGCGGGTCTGGAGGTGATAGGCGCCGGGTCGATCGACCTTGATCGTGAAGCGGCCCCTGACGTCGCTGGCGACGGTGCTCGGCGCGGGCTTGGCGTCCGCATAGGGATCGACGGCGGCGCTGAGGGTGACGGGCTGATGGGCCAGGGGCTTGCCGTCGAACAGCACCTCGAAGACGGCGTCCCGTCCGGCGACGATCTTGCTCGGGTGGGTGATGGGGTGGAATTCCAGCCCCTTGCCGATCGGCGCCAGGGCCGCGTCGCTGGGCGCACCTTGCGTCACATAGACCTCGGCCAGGGTCAGGCTTTGCATGTCGACGGCGTCAGGCGGAGCCTTGTCGACCTCGAAGAACTTCCACTCGCCATTGACCAGCGCGGCCTTGGCCGTGCGGCCAGCGCGCTGGCCGGTGGTGATGCGGTAGGTCCCGGGCTTGTCGACCGGCGCCTCGAAGACGGCGACTTCGCTCAGATAGGTCGGGCGCAGCGGCGCGCGGGCGCCGTCGGGGCCGATCACCGCGTAGCCGTCGGACTTCATCACCACTTCGGGCGTGAAGAAGTCCTCGGTGAACGCGCCTTGCACTGTGACGACCTTGCGGTCGGTGACGTCGAAGACGGTGGGCAGCAAGTACGGCGAGTGAGCCTGGGCGGCGGGGACCGCCAGGGCCAACAGCAAGGCGCCGCCCAGCAGGCCGGCGCGAAGAGAACGGATCATCGAGCATACCCCAGTCGCCGCTCCAACCGCGGCGCCCCTCGAGATATTGCGATTAGTTCTGAGAATCAATTGCAAATAGCTTGACCGCGTCGACGGCCCTCTTTAGGCCGACGCCATCAAGTTGCGAATAAGTCGCAAAAACTATCGAGGGATATCGATGTCTCGCCTGAAGCTCGCCGCCCTGACGGCCGCCTCGACCGCCGCCCTGCTGGCCACGACCGCTCACGCCGCGGACTCCACACCGCCAGCCGACGCCGTCGAGGTCGACAAGGTGACGGTCACCGCCACCCGCTCGGAACGGACGATCTCCCAGGCGCCGGTGACCGTCAGCGTCATCTCGTCCGACGAAATCGAGGACGGCCTGGTCAAGGACATCAAGGACCTGGTCCGCGACGAGCCGGGCGTCTCGGTCCGCGCGGTGCCGGCCCGCTTCACCGCCGCCGGCGCCTCGACCGGGCGCGACGGCAACGCCGGCTTCAATATTCGAGGGCTCGAAGGCAACCGCGTGCTGATCGCCGTCGACGGCGTGCGCGTGCCGGACGGCTTCGCCTTCGGCGCCCAGTCGACCGGTCGCGGCGACTATGTCGACCTCGACATTCTGAAGTCCGTCGAGATCGTGCGCGGCCCGGCCTCGGCCCTCTACGGCGCCGACGGTCTGGCCGGCTCGGTCAGCTTTATCACCAAGGATCCGTCCGATATTCTCAAGCCTGGCCAGGGCTTCGCGGGCCGGGCCCGCGTCGGATACGCCTCGGCCGACGATAGCTGGACCGAAAGCCTGGTCCTGGCCGGTCGCTCCGACCGCTGGGAAGCGCTGGCGGCCTATACGCGCCGCGACGGCAAGGGGCGGAAGACGGCGGGGACCAACGACGCGGCCAATACCGACCGCACCACCGCCAATCCCGAGGACAACACGTCCAACGCGTTCCTGGGCAAGTTGATCTACAGTCCGAACGACCAGAACCGCTTCCGCCTGACGCTGGACCACATGGACCGTCAGGTCGACTGGACGGTCCTGTCGGCGATCGCCAAGCCGCCGCTGGCCTCGACCAGCGTCATCGGCCTGACCGCCTTCGACAAGGACAAGCGCGACCGCGTCACCCTGGACCATCGCTATGACGGCGGCGCGGGCTTGATCAGCGCGGCACGCACGTCGCTCTATTGGCAGAAGAGCACGACGCGCCAGTTCTCGGCCGAGGACCGCAACACCGCCGCCGACCGCACGCGCGACGCCACCTTCGACAACCGCGTGCTCGGCGCGGCCGTCGAGTTGCACAGCGTCTTCGAGACCGGCGCGCTGAAGCACGAAATCGTCTGGGGCGCGGACGCCTCGATCACCCGCCAGCAGGGCACGCGCGACGGGACCACGCCTCCGGTGGGTGAAACCTTCCCGGCCAAGGCCTTCCCGACCACCGACTTCACCCTGGCGGGCCTCTACGCGCAGGACGAGATCACGGCGGGCCCGGTCACGCTCTATCCGGCGGTCCGCTTCGACTATTACAGGCTTGATCCCAAGAGCGATCCGCTGTTCACGACCGCCGCCTCGGGCCAGAGCGACACCCACCTGTCGCCCAAGCTGGGCCTGGTGTGGGACGCCACCGAGCTCGTCACCCTGTTCGCCAACGCGGCGGCGGGCTTCAAGGCCCCCTCCCCCAGCCAGGTCAACACCGGCTTCGCCAACCTGGTCTCGAACTACCGGTCGATCTCGAATCCGAACCTCAAGCCCGAGACCAGCCGCACGCTGGAGGCCGGCTTCCGTCTCCACCGACCCGGCTGGCGGGTGGCGGTGACGGGCTTCACCGGCGAATACAACGACTTCATCGAGCAGGTGCAGGTCAGCGGCGCCTTCACCGCCGCCAACCCGGCCGTCTACCAATATGTGAACCTCTCGGGGGTGAAGATCAGCGGCGCCGAAGCCAAGGGCTCGGTGAACCTCGGCGCGGGCTTCACGGCGCGGGCGGCCGTCTCCTATGCTCGCGGCGCCTCGCGCGCCAACGGCGTCAATACGCCCCTGGCGTCGATCGACCCGGTCAAGCTGACGGGCGGTGTCGGCTATCGCGCCCCGTCGGGCAGGTTCGGCGGAGACCTCGGCGTGATCCACTCGGACCGCAAGTCGGCCGGGCGCGCGGGCGTGTCGTGCACGGGCGCGATCGCGGGCAGCTCGCCCTACAACTGCTTCATGCCGCCGTCGTTCACCGTCGCCGACCTGACCGCCTGGTGGGCGGTCACCAAGACCGTGACCGTGCGCGGCGGGGTCTTCAACCTGACCGACCAGAAGTACTGTTGGTGGAGCGACGCGCGCGGCCTGGCCGACAACTCCGCGGTCAAGGACGGCTACACCCAGCCCGGCCGCAACTACAGCATCTCCCTGGCGCTGAAGTTCTAACCGGCTGGGCGGCGCGCGCGGGCGGGAAGCCGCGCGCGCCGACATCCTTGCGGACAAGTCGGCCGCGCCCTGCTAGCAACGGCCGTCATCTCACCGGAGTCCGCATGCTGCGCCGTATGTACGACTGGGTCATGGGTCTGGCGGCCTCGCGCCGCGCCCCGCTCGGTCTGTTCGCCGTCTCGTTCGCCGAGAGCTCGTTCTTTCCCATCCCGCCGGACGTGATGCTGGCGCCGATGGTGCTGGCCAAGCCCGACAAGGCCTGGCGCTACGCGATCCTCTGCACGATCGCCTCGGTGCTGGGAGGCATGCTGGGCTACGCGATCGGCTATTTCCTGCGCGACTTCGGCCTCTGGATGATGGCGGCCACGGGTCACGCCGGCGGGCTGGAGCAGTTCCAGTGCTGGTACGGCAAGTACGGCGTCTGGGTGATCCTGGCCAAGGGCCTGACGCCCATTCCCTACAAGCTGGTGACCATCGCCTCGGGTCTGGCGGCGTTCAGCTTCCCGATGTTCATCGCCGCCTCGACCCTCACGCGCGGCGCGCGGTTCTTTCTGGTCGCCTTCGTCGTCAAGAAGTTCGGCCCGGCCATGATGCCGGTGATCGAGCGGCGCCTGGCCCTTTTCGCGGCGATTTTGATCGGCCTCCTTGTCATCGGCCTGGCCGCGAGCCACCTGCTGGGAGGAAGCGGACATGGTGGAGCTTGCGCCGCATGACGGATGAGACGCCGAAGGTCGCGACGCAGGGCTTTGTCGGAGTCGTCTACGACCTGGTGACCCGCGACTGGCCGCTGGTGGCGCTGCTCTCCAGCGCGCTGATGCTGGCCATCGCCCACGCCTTCGAGACCTTCGGCGGCCTGGCCCCGTGCCATCTCTGCCTGAAGGCGCGGGAGATCTACTGGATCGCCGGAACCGTGGGCCTGATCGGCGTCGTCCTGCGGCGCACGCCCTATTGGAGCCGCCTGCGCCAGCCGGTGAACCTGCTGCTGGGCGCGATCTTTCTCTACGGCGTCGGGCTGGCCGTCTATCACGCCGGGGCCGAGTGGAAGTTCTGGCCAGGCCCGCAGTCGTGCTCGGGCGTCGGCTCGGCCAGCGTCGCCAACCTGGAGGCCATGCTGAAGGGCTCGGCCAAGCTGAAGGCGCCGGCCTGCGACAAGCCGGCCTGGGTGTTCCTGGGCCTGTCGATGGCCGGCTGGAACGCCCTCGTCTCGCTGAAGTTGACCGTCTGGTCGGTCCTGTCCGGCCTGCGCAAATCGGAGACCCTGTGATGGCGCGTCCCGTTCCGCTCCGCCCCGGCCCCGGCGCCGCCCGCGCGCGGCTCAGCGAGATCCTGCGCGTCGACCAGGCAGGCGAGCTGGCGGCCGTCCATATCTACCGCGGCCAGGCGGCGGTGATGCGCGCCGCGCCCGGCCGCGAACGCATCGCCGGCCAGCTGCGGGAGATGGAGGGCCACGAGCAGGTCCACCTGACGCGCTTCAACCAGCTGCTGACCGAGCGCGGAGTGCGCCCGACCCTGATGTCCCCGATCTGGCGGGCGGCGGCCTTCGCCCTGGGCGCGGGCACCGCGCTGCTGGGCGACAAGGCCGCCCATGCCTGCACCGAGGCCGTCGAGACGGTGATCGAGAAGCACTATGCCGGCCAGATCGAGGAACTGAAGGACCGCGATCCGGAACTGGCCGCCGAGCTGTCCCAGTTCCGCGACGACGAGCTCTCCCACCGCGACATCGCCGTCGAGGAAGGCGCCCGCGAAGCGACCGCCTATCCGCTGCTGACGGCGGTTATCCAGGCCGGTTGCCGCGCCGCGATCAAGATCAGCGAGAAGATCTAGCCAGACCTTGGCGCCGCCGTCGCGCGGGCCTACCGATACGCCTCGACACGATATCGCGTTGGGGAATCGCTCTTGTCCTTTCGTTCTTTCGCCATCCGCGCGGCGTCGCTGCTCGCGCTCGCGACCGCCTCGGCCCACGCCGCCGAACCGCTGAAGACCAGCGCGCTGTCCCTGGACACCGGCGGGCCGATGCCGGTCGAGCAACAGGCGCTGGGCTTCGAGCACGCCGACCTGAAGTTCAAGATCCTGCCCGACAAGAAGGCGATCGAGGGCGAGGCGACCCTGACCTTCACCGCCAAGGCGCCGCTGGACAAGCTGGTGCTGGACTTCGACCGCGTCTTCGCGATCCGCAAGCTGACCATCGACGGCAAGGCCCTGAAGCCGACCGCCTGGACCAATCCCGAAGGCCGCATGACGATCGCCCTGCCCCGCAAGGTGGCCCAGGGCAAGCAGGTCACCGTCGCCATCACCTATGACGGGGTCCCCCTGGAGGCCAAGCGCGCGCCCTGGGACGGCGGCTTCGTCTGGAGCAAGACCGAGACCGGCGAGCCGTGGATCGCCACCGCCGTCCAGGGCGAGGGCTGCGACCTATTCTGGCCCTGCATCGACTATCCGACCGGCGAGCCGAAGCTGGTCGACCTGCACATCACTGTCCCTGCCCCGCTGGTCGCCCCGGCCAACGGCGTGTTCAAGGGCATGACCGAGAAGGACGGCTGGCGGACCTACAACTGGCAAGCCAAGAACCCGAACACCTACGCCATCGCTCTCGACGTCGGCCCCTACGAGGAGCTGACCGCCACCTACAAGAGCCGGTTCGGCGACAGCTTCCCCATGTCGTTCTGGCACCTGAAGAGCCGGACCGAGAAGGCCAAGGCCCTGTTCGCCGAGTTCGGGCCGATGCTGGACTTCTACGAGCAGATGATCGGCCCCTACCCGTTCCGCGACGAGAAGATGGGCGTGGTCGAGACGCCGCACCTGGGCATGGAGCACCAGACGATCAACGCCTACGGCAACGACTACCGCAAGGACGTCTACGGCTTCGACTGGCTGCTGCAGCACGAGTTCGCCCACGAGTGGTTCGGCAACCAGCTGACCGACCTCGACAACGACGACATGTGGCTGCACGAGGGCTATGGCAGCTACATGCAGCCGCTGTTCTCGCAGTGGCTGCACGGCGACATGGAATACATGGCGCGGCTGAACCAGATGCGCGTCGACACCCGGAACAAGTCGCCGATCGTCTCCGGCAAGCAGCTCAAGGAAGATGACGTCTATAACGGCGATCGCGGGCCGGGGAACGACATCTACTTCAAGGCGGCCAACGTGCTGCACACCTTACGCCAGCTGCTCGGCGACGAGGCCTTCTTCAAGATCACCCGCATCGCCGTCTATGGCCGCGACGACCCGAAGCCCGGCAATTTCACGACCCGTTATCTGGGCACCAAGGACTACATCAAGATCGTCAACCAGGTGACCGGCAAGGACTACGGCTGGTTCTTCGACGTCTATTTCTACGAGCCCCAGTTGCCGGACCTGATCCAGACCCGCGAGGGCGGCGATCTCGTGCTGAAATGGAAGACGCCCAAGGACAAGCCCTTCCCGATGCCGGTCGAGGTGAAGGTCGGCGACAAGCTCGTCACCGTGGCCATGGCCGACGGAACCGGCCGCGTCGCCGTTGGGGATACGGTTCCGGTGATCGTCGATCCGGCCTCGAAGATCCTGCGCCGCGCGCCCTATCTCGAACAGTACCAAGCTTGGAAGAAGGCCAAGGACGACGCCGACCGGGCCGCCGCCGAAGCCAAGAAAAAGGCGGAAGCCGCGAAGAAATAGTCCGCTAACCCCGCCTGTTTACCCGCTGGCGCGAACTTGGCGGGTACGACGGAGGCGCCTTTCGGAGTCCGCGTCGCATGCTCAAGCCCGTCCACTTCGTCGCCGCCGCGCGCCTGACCTTGCTGGGCGGTTCGTTGACGGTGGCCGTGCTGACCTTGGGCCCCTTCCAGGGGGCGGAAGCGATCTTCGGACTCAGCGACAAGGCCGCCCACGCCATCGCGTTCGGCGGCCTGCTGGCGGTGTCGTTCCTGGCCTTTCCGCGCATGCGCCGCCACGACCTCGCCGTCGCCGCCCTGGTGATGGGCGCAGCCGTGGAGGTGGCTCAGATCTTCGCGCATCGCGACGGCAACCTGCCCGATTGGTTGGCCGACGCGGCGGGGATCCTGACCGTCTACGGCGCCAGCATGATCGAGACCGTGCGGAGCCTGGCGCGGCAGCAGGGCCAACTGACGTTCGCCCAGATCGCCGCCCGGGATCGCCGTCGCGGCCGCCGCGCGGCTTTGGCGTTCGACCCCGGACGCGCGAACGGCGCGCCCAGCTTCGCCGAGCGCGCCGCGCGTCGTTTTCCGGTGGGTGCGCGGATCAGGTGATCCGCTTGACGCTGACCGGGTCGCTGCCTGGGAAGCTCTCTTCCAGGCCCTCGTCGAGCAGCGCTTCCTGACGATTTTCCGACGTCGCGACCTTCTCGGCCAGTTGGTCGTGCTTTTCGCCCGGCTCGAGCGGCTGGTCGGCCTCGCGCGCGTGGGGCGCATCGACGTGGCGATCCTCGGGCCGGACCTGCCCCTCGACGGCCGCGTCGGCGGTCGCGGCCGAGGCGCCGTGGGTGAAGTGGCGCTGCTTGTCTTGATCGGTGTCCTGTTGGTTCATGGCGGTCTCCCGTGGCCTCAGCCTCGGGAGTGAAACCCTTTGCGCCAGGCTAAGGTTGCATTCTCAAGACGTCGGGGCCGATATCCTCGGTTCCGCCGCTCCAAGCGCCGCCGAAACGAATGCAATCACCAATATGCCCAATAAGGTATATACGTTTCAGGGTTGCATTCTAGCTCAGTATACGCGATAGGGAAGCAACGCTTACCCTTGGGACAACATGACCGCCAAACCCAAGCCGACGCCGCTGAACGACACCGAGGAAGAATCGGCCGCCGGGTCAACAGGGTCCGCGCGCTTGAAAACCGGCGGCGGCGACGGCACATTCGGCGGTATGGAAGCTCGCGTCGCCAAGCTGGAAGCGCACATGGAGCACGTCTTGCAAGACGTTTCGCTCATCCGCTCTGATGTCGGAACCCTGAAGACCGATATGGCCGCGACCAAGGTCAAGATCGAGAACCTGCCGTCCAAAGAGTTCGTCGTGAAGGTCGTCGTCGGCAGCGCGACTGTTCTGGGCGCGATACAGGTGTTCGGCCCCTCGATCGCCAAGCTCTTCGGCTTGAGGTAACGCTCGCGTTCGGCGAGCGCCGTCTACGCCTCCAGTTCGATGTCCCAGTACAGATAGTCCAGCCAACTCACGTGCAGCCGGCCAGGCGGGAACTTGCGACCGCGCTCCTGCAGTTCGTGCATCGAAGGCCGGCGCGCGTTGTGGAACGGCTGCATGCCCGCCTCGCGCGGCGTGCGGCCGCCCTTGGTCAGGTTGCAGGGCGCGCAGGCGGTGACGATGTTTTCCCAGGTGGTGCGGCCGCCGCGCGAGCGCGGGATGACGTGGTCGAAGGTCAGGTCCTCGACCGAGCCGCAATACTGACAGCTGAAGCTGTCGCGCAGGAACAGGTTGAAGCGGGTGAAGGCCGGCGGGCGCTCTTGCGGGACGTACTGCTTCAGCGCCACGACGCTGGGCAGCTTCATCTCGAACGACGGCGAATGGACCACCTGGTCGTAGCTGGCCACGACGTCGACGCGATCCAGGAACACCGCCTTGATCACCTCCTGCCAAGGCCAGAGGGACAGCGGATAGTAGCTGAGCGGCCGGAAATCGGCGTTGAGCACGAGGGCCGGCATGCCCGAGGGCGGACGGGTGAGGACCTGCATCAGAATCCCCCCACGGAGCACGCGGCGAAACGCCCAGGGCTCCGGCTGATCAAAGACGCGACAGGACTGAAGACGGGCCTCCTTCCTACGCAATTCAGGGAATCGGCATTCATTCCCGAACGCAGGGAAAGCATGGGCCAAGTCCGCGACAGAACCAAGACATCTGTCGCCACCAATCAGAAAGGGGCGATCTCCCGCCGCTTCACCGCGCCGTAGCAGGCCCACAGCAGATGCGCGGCGACGCCGCGATACGGCCGCCAGAGCTCCGCGCGGCGATAGGCCTCCTTCTCGTTCGGGCGCTTGTCGGCCCGATCGACCCAGCGCATCGCCTCCTGCAAGGCGACGTCGCCGCCGGGGAATATGTCCAGGCGGCCCTGGGTGAACATCAGATAGACCTCGGCGGTCCAGCGGCCCACGCCGGTGATCGCCGTAAGCGCGGCCACGGCGTCGTCGTCGGAGAGGTCAGGCAGAGCGGCGAAGTCGCAGGCGCCGGTCAGGTGGGCCTCGGCGATGGCGCGGACATAGCGGGCCTTCGGTCGCGAGAGGCCAAGCGAGAGCAGATGGTCGGTCCCGTAGCCCATTACCGCCTCGGGCGTCATCTCGGGCAGCCCCGCCTCGACCCGCGCCCAGATGGCGGCGGCCGAGGCCACGGAGACCTGCTGCTGGACCACCATCTTCACCAGGCCCGGGAAGCCGCCCTCTCCCACCCGCCACGCGAACGGCGGGGTCACGGCCTCGAGCGCCGCCAGCGCCGGGTCGACCGCGGCGAGGTGTCGGCGGGCCTGGAGGATCGCTTCAGCGGTGGGCGGGACGAACATGAGCCGCAGGTGGGGCGCCGCTCGCGCCCTGACAATCCGGTTCTTGCTGAACTATCCGATCGCGGTGATCTCGATCTCGCCGCCCGGCGCCGGCGAGACCTCGCCGACGGCCCTGCCCAGCAGAGCGCGGGCGATCGGCGCGACATAGGACACCGTGCCCTGCGCGGGGTCCGCCTCGTCCTCGCCGACGATGCGGAAGGTCTGCACCCGGCCGTCCTCCCGCTCGAAGGTCACGCGATCGCCGAACTGAACCAGGGTGCGGTCCGGATCGCGCTCCATCAGCTGAGCCGTGGCGCGGCGCGAGGACCAGTAGCGCAGGTCGCGGGTGGCGCGCGCCATGGCCGTGCGGTCGCCATCGGCGGCGCCGCCGGCCGCCTGGGCGGCCGCATAGGCCACGCGGGCGGCGGTCAGCTCGGCCTCGATCTGGGCCAGGCCCTCGGGCGTGACCAGATTGGGATGCGGCGAGACCGGGCGATCGGGCAGATCGGCCGCGAAGGCTTCGCTGTCGCCTTCCTTGGTGAAGGCGACGCTCATCGGAAAAGGTCTCGGATCATGGGAAAGCCTGCGACGCGTACGGATGAAACGGCGTCGGAAGCCTAACGCGTCTTCGAGCCGATTAGCTCCCCGGACGCGACGGTTCAAGCGATCGGCGGGCGGCGCCCGAGAATTCGGAGCGACCGGCCCGCCGTTTCACAGCTCAATCGGTCTTACAGAACGACGCCGGCGACAGCGGCGGCGACGCCCAGGGCGATGACCAGGAAATAGCCGGCGGCCAGACGGTCGAAGGCGTTTTCGAAGGCGTTCAGGGTGCGTTGCATATCCAGTCCCTCAAGTTCGTGTCCAAGCCCCCGATGGGCCCTTAGCCCGCCAAGGCGGCGAACCAATCTGGACGGTGCTTAGATAGCAGCAATCTGAACGGCGTCAAGATCAATCTTTACAGTGCTTGGATGAAAATTTAGAAAGGTGCTGTTACAGTGAGCCCGATGAGCAACGCGACCGCCGAATCCCGCCCCTACCACCATGGCGACCTGAGCCGCGCCCTGGTCGACGCCGCCCGCAAGATCCTGGAGACGGAGGGTCCGGCGGCCCTGTCGTTGCGCGCCGTCGCTCGCGAGGCCGGGGTCAGCCCCGCCGCGCCGTATCACCATTTCAAGGATAAGGCCGAGCTCCTGGAGGCCGTCGCCCACGAGGGGTGGCACGAGTTGGACGAGGCGCTGGCCAAGGCCCGCGCCGAGACCGCCGAACCGCGCGCGCGGATGAGCAATCTGGGCGTCGCCTATGTCTGCTTCGCCCGCGATAACCCGGCCCTCTATCGGGTCATGTACGATCGCTCGCGCGACAAGGTCGCCTTGCCTGAACGCCTGAGGGAAGACGGCGCCTATTGTCAGGTGCGCGAAACCATCAACGAGAACGCCGGCGGTCATGTGAGCGACATCGACCTGGAGCTGGCCACCATCGCCGCCTGGTGCGCGGGTCACGGTCTGGCCGAGATGATCGGCTTCAAACAGTTCGCGCCGCTGAAGGCGCAGCTGGGTGGCGAGGAGGCGTTCCTGCGCGCCGTGTTCGAGCACCTGGGCATGTTCGCGAAGTTCAACCAGGGCTGAGCCTGGCGTGACCTTCGTCACCCGGTTCGCCCCTTCGCCCACGGGCCTTCTGCATCGCGGCCACGCCTTCTCGGCGCTCACGGCTTTCGCGGCCGCGCGCGAGGTCGGCGGTCGCTTCCTGCTGCGCATCGAGGACATCGACGCCACGCGCTGCCGGCCCGACTACGACGCGGCGATCGGCGAGGACCTGGCCTGGCTGGGCCTTGCCTGGGAAACGCCGGTCCGCCGACAGTCGCGGCATCTGGCCGAATACCACGCCGCCATCGAGACCCTGCGCGAGCGCGGCCTGGTCTATCGCTGCTTCAAGACGCGGAAGGAGATCGACATCGGTCGCGCGCCGCACGAGCCGGCGGCTCCCTATGTCGGCGCGCCGCTCGCCGCCGATGAGGAGGCCGAGCGCCTGGCGCGCGGCGAGCCGTTCGCCTGGCGGCTCTCGCTGGCGGCGGCGCGGGCGGCGCTGGACGGCTTCGAGGGCCTGACCTTCGTGGAAGAGGGCGCCGGCCCCGACGGCGAAACCGGCCTCATCCAGGCCCGACCCGAGACCGCCGGCGACATTGTCCTGGCGCGCAAGGACGTCGGCGTCGCCTATCACCTGGCCGTGGTGCATGACGACGCCCTGCAGGGGGTCACCCACGTGATCCGGGGGCGCGACCTCTTCGAGGCCGCCCATATCCAGCGCCTGCTACAGGCGTTGCTGGATTTGCCGACCCCGACCTATCGGCACCACGGCCTTCTGGTGGGGCCGGACGGCAAGCGCTACGCCAAGCGGGACAAGGCTCAGACGCTGCGCGAGCTGCGGACGGCGGGAGTGAGCGCGGGCGAACTGCGAGCGGAGCTCGGATTTCCTTGAAACCGGATTTCCCCGCGAAAGCGGGCACCCAAGCGGACGATCAAGGCGACCTCGGAAACACCGCTTGGATCCCCGCTTTCGCGGGGAAATCGGTGAAAGGTCAGCCCGCGCCCCCCGCCTGCTCCACCAGTTGGCCCATGGCCTTCAGATAGCGCGCGAACGCCGCCCGCCCGGCCTCCGTCAGGCGCGCGCGGGTCAGCGGCTTGCGACCGACGAAACTCTTGTCGATGGCGACATAGCCGGCCTCCTCCAGCTTGCGCAGGTGGACCGAGAGGTTGCCCTGGGTCACGTCCAGCAGGTCTTTCAGCTCGGTGAAGTCGGCGACCTCGGCCGTGGCGAGATAGGCGACGATCCCCAGCCGCACCCGGCCATGGATGACGTCGTCGAGCCCGCTGATGTCGAACGGGGGCGCCACGATGATCTCAGGACGCCGGCCGCAGGGCCTGGCGCATCATGTAGAAGCCCGGCGCGGCCATGAACGCGAACAGGCCGAAGCCGGCGATCAGCAGATAGAGGTCGGCGCGCTCGATCAGAAGGCCCATGGCCACCCCCGAGACGATCCATCCGATGGCCACCGCCAGCATCCAGATCCGCCGACGCAGCATGAAGGTCACCTGCCAGACCGCGCCCTGCAGGATGAACACCACCGCCGGATGGAACAGCCAGTAGTGGAAGTCCCCGTGACGGCCGGCGGCGGCGGCGAACACGATCACAAGCGCCAGATTGGCGATGCCGGCGGCCGAGAAGGCGGCGTTGACGGCGCGGTTTGCGACGCCGCGCCGCGCGTTCTTGCGATCGAGGATGATGACGATGGTCATCAGCACCAGAAAGACGGCGGTCGGCGCCCAGGCCATCACCGCGCCGCCGACCGCGCCAAGGCTGAACACGCCGCGTTCCTGGGCGAAATAGACCAGGGTCTGGACGCCGTAGAGCACGCCCGCCGCGCCGTATAGGGCCCCGCCGGCCACGCCCAGGCCGCCGCGCTCGGCGCCGCCCTCGGCCAAGCCGCGCAGGAAGGCCAGATCCTCTTGGACGGTCTTCAGGTCGTCGTTCATGCCAGTCCCTTTCAGCGCCGCATCATGGACGGTCACAGGATTCGTCCCAACAGCGGCGCGCGGCGCAGGGCCATGCTCGTCAACCAGCTCAGGACCACCGCGCCGCCGAACACCGCGCAGCCCTTGGCCAGGCCGCCCCAGGCTTGCGGCAACAGCAGCCAGCCCAGCCAGGCGACGAAGACATAGTGGGTCAGATACATGCCGTAGGCGTTGGCTTGCAGGCTCTTGCCCACGGCGCCGGTCCGATGGACGAAGCGCAGGAAGAAGGCCAGCGCGGCATACGACAGGGTCGCGCACGACAGGCAGAACATCACGCCGCCGACCGCGTTCAGCAACGTCAGCGACGGCGGGTGGGGCGAGAAGGCGACGATCATGGTCGCGACGACGCCGATCACCGGCAGGGTCGGCGCCAGCTGCCACAGCCACCAGCGCCTGGCGAGCTTGCCCTCGGGGTCGGTCAGCCCTTGGCCCACGCCCACCGCGCCGACGGCGACGCCGGCCAGGAAATAGACGAAATAGTGCCCAACCCGCGCGGTCTGGACCAGGAAGGGTCCGACCATCGTCCAGTGGCCGAACGGCGTGGTCATCACCAGCGGCAGATAGGTCAACAGGCTGGCCGCGACCAGGCCGACGAAGAACCGGCCGGGCTTGGCGTCCGCGCCCTGGGCAAGCCGTCCCAGATCGTCGGTGATCCCGGGAAACAGGGCGTGGACCGCCGCGATGACCGCGCCGAAGGCCAGCAACACCCACAGGAACCAGGCCGGCCCGCTGGGCCAGAACGGCAGATGGAGCCAGGCCTGGGCATAGGCGAGCGCCGACGGCGCGCCGCCGGACTGCAGCCAGGCCGGATAATAGGCCAGCGGCGCCAGCAGGCCGACGGCGAACACGAACGGGACGCCCAGCCGGATCGCCCGCGCGCGCAGGAACCCGCCCCCGCCCCTGGCCTTCAGGCCCTCCGCGACGAACAGCCCGGAGATGAAGAACATAAGCGACATGAAGAAGAGGTCGTTGACCAGGGTCAGCAGCCCCCAGCCGCCGAACTTTTGAGGGTCCACGACCGGGAAGGCCGTCCACAGGATCGGCTGGGCGTCGAACGCCTTCGGGGTCGGCGCGTACGGGTGATAGGTCAGCACCGCGTGGTGCGCGATCACCAGCAGGGTGACGAAAGCGCGCAGGGCGCCGATCGGGGCGTTCCGTTCGCCCGAGCGGGCGACGGCGGATCTTTCGGTGGCGCTGAGCGGCGCGTGCATGGGGTGTGCTCCGGCTTGGTTGCCGCAGGTATGGATCAACTAGTTTATTTTGTAAACTAGTCTCCGATGACCCTACGGCCTGAAGCGTTCGCGAGCGTGGCCGCGCGGGAGTCAGTTGACGAAGATGACCTCGGCGCGCAGGCCGGGCTTGGCGTCGGACAACGTGATCCTCGCGTCGTGCAGCTTCACGACGGCCTCGACCAAGGCCAAGCCCAGGCCGCTGCCCGGCGCCGAGCGGCTCGTTTCCAAGCGGTAGAAGCGATCAAACAGGCGAGCGTGTTCGCCCGCGGGGACCCCGGGCCCGTTGTCGACAACCCAAAGCGCCGCGGCGTCGCCGACACCACCGATTTCCACCCGAATGTCCGCGCCCTCGCCCGCGTGGCGAAGCGCGTTCTCGACGAGGTTGACCAGCATCTGGGTCAGCAGCTCGACGTCGCCCTCGATGACGGGATCGGCATCGCCCACCAGCCTGAGGGACTGGCCCGCCTCCTCCGCCGACGGCGTGAAGGCGTCCACCACCACCGCGGCCAGGTCGCGAAGCCGAACCGTACGAAAGCCCGCGCGCCGCGCCCTGCTCTCGATCTGGGAGATCCTCAGCAGCGCGGCGAAGGTCTCCAGGATGGCGTCGAGGTCGCGCAAGGCGCCGTTGATCGATTCGGCGCTTTCGCGCTCGGACGTCTGCAGGGCCTCGAGGCGTTGGCGCAGACGCGTCAGGGGCGTGCGAAGATCATGGGCGATGTCGTTGGAGACCTGTTTCAGGCTCTCCATCAATCCGCCGATGCGATCGAGCATGCGGTTGAACGTGTGGGCCAGGCGATCAATCTCGTCGCTCTCGCCGCGCGCCGGCACGCGGCGGGTCAGGTCACCGTCGATGATGGCTTCCGCCGTGCCGGAAATGGCCGACAGGCGGCGATGGACGTCGCGGCTGAAGGCCAGACCGCCCACGACACCCAAGAGCACGACGCCGATCAAGGCCGCCGCGAAACCTCGCAAGACGACGGCGTCGAGCGTCTCGATCTGTTCCTCGTCGTCCCCGACGACCAGACGATAGCCGCCGGGCAGGACCGTCGTCAGCACGCGGACCGGCTCAACCTCGCCGTCGGTTTGCGTGGCGCTGATCGTCGCCCATCCGGGGGCGGCGACGGCCCCGGAGAAGGGACCGACCAGAGCGCGGCCGTCCGGGCCGATCAGCCCATAGTCGAGCGCCCCGGGTGTTCTGTCGCGCTCGCGCAAGGCGTCCAGCCCGCCCTGAAGACCCTCCGTCGCGAACTCCTGCTTGAGCGCGGCCGCCTCCGAGCGGATGCGCGTTTCGAACTGCTCCAACAGAGCCGCGCGTGTGCTGTAGAGCGTGAGAACGCCGAGCAGCACCACCGAAAGCGCGAAACCGGCGGTGTAGACGATCGCGAGGCGAAGACTGGTGGAGCGGAACACTAGTCGGGCTCGCGCAGACAATAGCCCGCCCCCCGTATCGTGTGGATCAGTTCCTGGTCGTGGTTCCGATCAACCTTGCCCCGCAGCCGGCTCATATGGCTCTCGACGATGTTGGTGCGGGGGTCGAAGTGGAATCCCCAGACGCTCTCCAGAAGCATGGTGCGCGTGACCACCCGGCCAGCGTTGCGCATCAGGTATTCCAGCAGCTGATATTCGCGCGGCTGCAGGTCGATGCGCCGGCTCGCGCGAGTGACGGACCGCTTCAGCAGATCCAGGCGGAGGTCCGCGACCTGCAGAGCCAGGACGACGTCTTGCGGCGGCGGCCGGCGCGCCAGCGCGTTCACGCGCGCCAGCAACTCGGCGAACGCAAACGGCTTGACCAGATAGTCGTCGCCGCCGGCTTCCAGCCCCTCGACCCGATCGTCTATGCCGCCGAGGGCGGTCAGCAGAAGCACAGGCGTCTTGACGCCCGCCGACCGGATGGTCCGCAGGATGGCCAGACCATCGATCTGCGGCAGCATGCGGTCGAGCACGATAACGTCATAAGGCTCCCCGGCGGCCAGCATCAGGCCCGACCGGCCATCGGCGGCATGGTCCAGGGTATGACCCACTTCGGACAAGGCGCGCCGCAAATAGGCGGCGGCTTCCTTGTCGTCCTCGACCAGCAGAATCTTCATGCCGGTATCGTGCTCTCCCGCCGCGCGTCAGTCTTTGTCGTTATCGAGTCCGTTCTCGAGCACCTTACCGTCCGCCGCGTCGACCCCGACCTCGTACTTCTTGCCGTCGGCGCCCACCACGTCGAAGGTGTAGCGCAGCCCGCTGCCGCCCTTTTCCTTCTCCAGTTCGCGATCCTTGATCGTTCCGGGGCGAGCCTTCAAGGCGATGGCCTCGGCTTGCTCCATCGACACCTTCGCCAATTTCGCGAGCTCGTGGCCGGCATAGGGCTTGCCCCCTTGGGCCAGCGCCGGCGTGACGCCCAAAGCGAGCGCGGCGGCCAGAATCAACTTCTTCATGTGGCGTCTCTCTCAAATCGCGACCCCTCGGGAGGCCGCTGGCCTGACCGGTATCGGCGACCTCGCCTTCGCGGGCGATGACCATGACATTACCGATTCCCAACCGAGCGCCTCGCGATCGGCATGCGGAGAAGTCCCGCGAGGCCGACAGGCGCTATCGCGTCCAGTATCGATACCGATAGGCCGCCTCGAACCCTTCGTCGGCGTACAGCGCGATCGCCGGGGCGTTGTCGTCCTCGACCTGCAGCCAGGCGCGGGCGGCGCCCAGGGTCGCGGCCTCGGCCAGAAGGGCGCGGAGCACGCGGCGGGCCAGGCCTCGGCGGCGATGGTTCGGGGACGTACGCATGCCGAAGACGCCGACATGGCCGCCGCCGATCGCGCTGGCGCCGATGGCGGCCGGGACGCCATTGATGTCCAATCGCGCGAAGCGGGCCGGCGCCGGAATGCGCGCCAGGGCCTCCAGGCGCTCACGGCCGTCCTCGGGATCGCCGGCCGTGGCGGTGAACACCGTCTCGAAGGTCGCGTCGGGCGCGGCGGTCAGGCGCACGGCGGCGTCCCCTTCTCCGCCCGTGGGCCCCAGCATGACGAGCGTTTCCTTGGCCGGGGCGTAACCGCGCGCGGCCAGGCGCTCGGGCAGATTGACCGGCGCGGTCACCCCATCCGTCAACTTGAAGCGCGCCGGCAGGCTCCGCGCGGCGAACCACGCCTCGACCGCTTCGAGCGCCGCTTCGGGGTCCCGATCGGGCGCGTCCAGCGGCCAGCAGGCGTTGATCCGCAGAGACCGGCCGGAGGACGCGTTCAGCCGCCAGCCGCCCAGCCGCGCCCGTTCCCGAGCCGGCCAGGCGTCGTCGGCCAGGGCCTCGAGCGTGGCGGCGTCGATCACTTCTCGGCCAGCAGCTTCTCGACCAGACCCCGCGCCTCGGGACTGGACCAGTCGGCCGGGCCGCTCAGGCGCGCGCGCTCGCGACCCTGCTTGTCGTAGATCACCGTGGTCGGGAATCCGCCGGCCTTGGGCTCCAGCGAGAACGACATCTTGTACGACGGGTCACGCCAGGTCTTCAGCGGCGCGTTGGCCGCCATCTCCTCGTTGACCAGGTTCAGGTCGCCGTCGCGGTCGACGCTGATCGGCAGTACGGTGACCGGCTGGGTGGCGTAGGCGGCCTGCAGCTTGGCCAGCGTCGGCATCTCGGCCTTGCACGGCGCGCACCAGGTGGCCCAAAGGTTCATGACCACCACGCGCCCCTTGAAGTCGGCCAGGGTCGCGGACTTGCCGTCGAGGCTCGTGAAGGCGGTGTCCGGCGCCGGGCGCGGCGTGGCGGGCACGTCGAGCTTTTCCAGCGTGCCCTTCTTGAATTCTCGCAGATCGGCGGGGCCAGAGGGTTTGAACGAAGCCGATGCGATGACGTATAGAACCGCCGCCACGCCGACGAGGATGACGCCCGCAAGCAGCATCCTCAGCGGACCGCGCTTCTTGGCACCCGCTTCCGATTGGACTTCGCTCATATGACCGACAACGCCTCCGATACGCCCAAGGCCGGTATGGGCCAGGGCCAAGCCATGTGGGGCGGTCGGTTCTCGGCCAAGCCGGCGGAACTGATGCAGGCGATCAACGTCTCCATCGGCTTCGACAAGCGCCTGTGGGCGCAGGACCTGGCGGGCTCCCGCGCCCACGCGCGGATGTTGATGAACCAGGGCGTGATTTCAAGCAGCGACGGCGAGGAAATCCTCGGCGGCCTCGCCCGGATCGAGGACGAGATCGCCACCGGGACCTTCCCGTTCCGCGACGAGTACGAAGACATCCACATGAATGTCGAGGCTCGCCTGCGCGAGCTGATCGGCGCCACCGCCGGCCGGCTGCACACCGCGCGCTCGCGCAACGATCAGGTGGCCGTTGACTTCCGCCTGTGGGTGCGGGACGCCTGCGACCGCTCGGCCGCCCAGCTGGAAGCGCTGCAAAAGGCGCTGCTGGCCCAGGCCGAGGCCCACGCAGACGCCCTGATGCCCGGCTTCACCCACCTGCAGCCGGCCCAGCCGGTGACGTTCGGCCACCACCTGATGGCCTATGTCGAGATGTTCGGCCGCGACGCCGGCCGCTTCCGCGACGCGCGCGCCCGGATGAACGAATGCCCGCTGGGCGCGGCCGCCCTTGCCGGCTCGCCGTTCCCGATCGACCGTCACCAGACCGCCGCGGCCCTGGGCTTCGACCGGCCGACCGCCAACTCGCTGGACAGCGTCTCGGCCCGCGACTTCGCGCTGGAGGCCCTGTCGGCCGCCGCGATCACCGCCACGCACCTGTCGCGCCTGGCCGAGGAGATCGTGCTGTGGACGACCCCGATGTTCGGCTTCATCAAGCTGACCGACGCCTTCACGACCGGCAGCTCGATCATGCCGCAGAAGAAGAACCCCGACGCGGCCGAGCTGATCCGCGCCAAGGTCGGGCGCATTCTCGGTTCGCTGACCACCCTGACCGTCGTGATGAAGGGCCTGCCGCTGGCCTATTCGAAGGACATGCAGGAGGACAAGGTCCCCACCTTCGAGGCCTTCGACGCGCTCGAACTGAGCCTGCTGGCCATGGCCGGCATGGTCTCGGACCTGACGCCGAACACCGAAACCATGGCCAAGGCCGCCGGCGCGGGCTTCTCGACGGCCACCGACTTGGCCGATTGGCTGGTGCGGACGCTGAACATGCCTTTCCGCGACGCGCACCACGTGACAGGCTCGGCTGTAAAGATGGCCGAGGGCCTGGGCGTCGACCTGGCGGATCTTTCGCTGGAGCAGTTCCAGGCGATCGAGCCGCGCATCACCCAGGACGTCTACGCCGTCCTGACCCCGGCCGCCTCGGCGGCCAGCCGCATGAGCTATGGCGGGACCGCCCCCGCCCAGGTCCGCGCCCAGATCGCGCGTTGGAAGGAAGTGCTCGCATGACTCCCCCGAAGAACAAGACCGGGCGTCCCGTCACCCTGCTGATTCTGGCGGCCCTGGCCGTCTCGGCCGCGGCCTGCGGCAAGCAAGGCCCTCTGGAGCGCCCCGCCCCGCTGTGGGACGCCCAGAAGAAGGCCGCCTGGGCCGCCGAGCGTCGCGCGGCGTCCGCTCAGGCCAACCAGCCCGCCCGGGCGGGCGGCGACCAGGAGATCCGCGACCCGGCCTCCAGCAGCCGCACGATCAAGCAGGCGCCGATCGCGGGCACCAACAACCCCTTCAGCGGCCCGACCGGCAAGGGCTTCCCGAGCTCTCCGAACTAGGACCGTCCGTTGAACCATTTCGAGTACGGCCCGGAAGGGCTGGCCTGCGAGGGCGCGCCGCTGGCGAGGATCGCCGCCGAGGTCGGCACGCCGGTCTATGTCTATTCCCGCGCCACGCTGGCGCGGCACTTCACCGTGTTCCGCGACGCCCTGGTCGCCGCCGGGATCGTCGATCCGCTGGTCGCCTACGCGGTGAAGGCCAATTCGAATGTCGCGGTGCTGAAGGTGCTGGGCGACCTGGGCGCAGGGGCCGACACCGTCTCGGAAGGCGAGGTCCGCCGCGCGCTGGCCGCGGGCATTCCGGCCGAGCGCATCGTCTTCTCCGGCGTCGGCAAGACCCGGCGGGAGATCGAATTCGCGCTGAGGGCCGGCGTGGCCGAAATCAATGTCGAGTCCGAGCCGGAGCTGGACCTGATCGCGCGCGTGGCCGGCGCGCTTGGCCTGCGCGCCAAGGTCGCCTTCCGGGTCAATCCGGACGTCGCGGCCGGCGGCCACGCCAAGATCGCCACCGGCAAGTCCGAGAACAAGTTCGGCGTCTCTTTCGCCGAGGCCGCGCGGCTCTACGCCAACGCCAGCAACAACGCCAATCTCGAGCCCGTCGGCGTCGCCTGCCACATCGGCAGCCAGATCACCGACCTGGCCCCCATGCGCGCGGCGTTCGCCAAGATGCGGGGTCTGGTCGAGCAGCTGCTGGCCGAAGGCCTGTCGGTCGAGCGCCTGGATCTGGGCGGCGGCCTCGGCGTGCCCTATTTCAACAACCCCGAACCGCCCTCGCCCGCCGATTTCGCGGCCATGGTCGGCGAGGTGACCAAGGGCCTGCCGGTGAAACTGGCGTTCGAGCCCGGCCGCGTGATCGCCGCCAACGCCGGCGTTCTGGTCTCCGAGGTCATCCACGTGCACGAGCGCCCGGAAGGCCGGAAGTTCCTGGTCCTGGACGCGGCGATGAACGACCTCGTCCGCCCGGCGATGTACGACGCCTTCCACGACATCCGCCCTGTGATCCCCCGGACCGGCGAGGCCGTCTACGACGTCGTGGGCCCGGTCTGCGAGACCGGCGACACCTTCACCCGCGACCGCGTGCTGCCGCCGTTCGCCGCCGGCGATCTGGTGGCCTTCATGTCCGCCGGAGCCTACGGCGCGGCGATGGCCAGCGAGTACAATACGCGCCCGCTGGTCCCGGAAGTCCTGGTCGACGGCGACCGCTACGCGGTGATCCGCCAGCGTCCGACCTACGACGAGATCCTGGCGCGGGATGTGATACCCGAGTGGATCTAGGTATTCATCCCTAGATTTCTTTACTTTTGACGGCCACTTTTTACATCTGCACCTGAGCGATCGTGACCAGTCATTAACCGTTAAAGTCGATCCTCCCTGCGTCCAGCGGTGCGGGGGGTGACGTGCGTAACTTCGTCGAATTCGAAAGCATCGAGCAGCAACGCCGCGTCGGCGGCCAGCTGGTCCTGGCCTGCGTGGCGGCGATGATGCTGATCGCGCCGGCGGCGGGCCTGTTCACGGGCCGACCGCTCCTGCCGCTGGCCGGAGGCTCGGCGGTGTTGGCGGCCCTGGCCTGGGGCGGCTGGGCCGTCTGGCGCGACAGCGCCGCCCAGCGCCTCTCGACCGCCCTGATGCTGGTGGGCCAGGTCAGCCTGTTCATCTCCGCCTTTTCCGGCCACGCCTTTCAGGCCGACGCCCGCATGGCCTATCTGGCCGCCCTTGCCCTGCTGGTGGCCTATGGCGATTGGCGAGCCGTCGCCGTCGGCGCTGTCGGCGTCGTCGTCGTGGACGCCACGGCCGCCCTCGTCGCGCCGGGCCTGCTGCTTCCGGGCAAGATCAGCCTGTTGCGCCTGGCGATGAACGCCGGGGTCACCCTGGCCACCGCCTGGTCGCTGATCTGGCTGACCGCCGGCGTCTCGCGCCTCTTCGTCACCGTCAACGCGCGCACCGACAAGGCGCTGGACGCCGCGGCCCGCGCCGACGCGGCCAACGCCGAGGCCGAGGCCCAGCGGGCCGCGCGCGACAGCGCCAACGCCGAACAGGCCAAGCTGAAGGCCGCCCTGGAAGCCGAACAGACCCATGTCGTGGAGGAATTGGCCGAGGCCCTCGCCCATCTGTCGCGCGGCGACCTGACCTGGCGGCTGCGGCAGCCCTTCGCCGCCCGCTACGAGGGCCTGCGCGAGGACTTCAACGAGGCGCTCGGTAGGCTGCAGGCGGCCATGCGCGAGATCGCCGGCAACGCCTCGAGCATGACCGCCGGGGTCACCGACATGTCGCGGGCCTCGGACGAGCTCGCCCGCCGCACCGAACACCAGGCCGCCAGCCTGATCCAGATCGCCGCCACCCTCGATGAGATCACCGCGGCGGTCCAGAACACCGCCGAGAGCGCCAAACAGGCCAATTCCGCCGCGCACGGCGCCCGCGAGGAGGCCGAACGCTCGGATCCCGTCGTCAGCGAGGCGGTCGAGGCCATGACGCGGATCGAGACCTCGTCCGGTCAGATCGGCATGATCATCGGCGTCATCGACGAGATCGCGTTCCAGACCAACCTGCTGGCCTTGAACGCCGGCGTGGAGGCCGCCCGGGCCGGCGAGGCCGGGCGTGGCTTCGCGGTCGTGGCCCAGGAAGTGCGCGCCCTGGCGCAGCGCTCGGCCAATGCGGCCCAGGAGATCAAGACGCTGATCACCGTCTCGGGCGACCAGGTCGCCGCCGGCGTCGAGCGCGTCGGCCGCACCCGCGAGGCCCTCGGCCGCATCGTCGCGCGCGTGGCCGAGATCGACGCCCAGGTGAAGGCCATCGCCGCCTCGGCGCACGAGCAGGCCACCAGCTTGCGCGAGATGAACACGACGATGGGCCAGCTGGATCAGGTGGTGCAGCAGAACGCGGCCATGGTCGAGGAGACCACCGCCGCAGCGCACGCCCTGCACTCGGAATCCAAGGAACTGGTCAACCGGGTCAACCTGTTCGACATCGGCGACAATACGCCGTCGGCCGCCCGAAGGGCCGCCTAGGGCGTGCTAGCCGAAAGTGTGGGCGGTTTCGGCGGCTAGCACGCTCTAAAGGTTTGAAATCGAGCCTGTTTATCTGTTCCGAATGGTCCCATTCGAAACAGACAGGCTCTGGACCTAATCCATGGCGCCGATATAGGGCAGGCCCCGGCTCTTGCCCTCGTCGTCGAGGCCGTAGCCGACAAGATAACGGGCGGGCGCTTCCCAGGCCACGAAATCGGGCTCCATGCCGCGCGAGGTCGGCCAGGGCTTGCGGGCGAAGACGGCGGTCAGCACCTCGCTGGCGCCGGCGTCCTTGACCAGGCGCGCGGCCTCGGACAGCGACAGGCCGGTGTCGAAGACGTCGTCGACGACCAGGGCGCGGCGACCGACCAGCGGCCGCTGCAGGTCGGCGCGGACCTCGCAACGGCCCGAGCTCTTGCGCTCGTCGTGATAGGAAGCCAGCCACAGGGCGTCGAAGCGCACGTCGCGGCCGGCCTTGTAGAGGGCCCGTGTCAGGTCGGCGGCGAACCACAGACCGCCGGTCAACAGGCAGACCACCACGGTGTCGTCGTCGATGCGGGGCGCGATCTGGTCGGCCAGCGCCTGAACCCGCTCGGCGATCTCGGCTTCCGAGATCAGGACTTCCGGTTTCTGAGTATCATTCATGGGGCGCGGGTTCGTGAGAGTCGGTGGGGAGGGTTCCCCCCCCCGCTCTCATGTCCCGGGGGCGCCTGTCCAGCCGGTTCGGCGCCCGCCGGCGCGTCCTGGGCGCCGCGCAGCGACAATTCAGGCTCTTGGCCATGCGCTTGCGGCGTCTTCAGCGCCGCCTTCACCGCCTTGGCGGCGCCGGGCTCGGTGGCGAAGGCGATCTGCAGGTCCTTGGCCGTGCGTGGCGGATTGAGGAAGGTGATCGAGAAGTGCCGCACCTCGCCGGGCGGGATCTTGGCGTCGGCGGCGGCGGCCAGCTGGCCGGCCACGCGCTTGTCTTCCTTGTTCAGCAGTTCGACCCGAAGCGGCGGCGCGACGACGTCGTGCTCGGTGATGTTGCGGATCGTGCCGGTGATGGTGACGGCCGCGTGGCCATCCCGCATCAAGGGTTGGGCCTTGATGCTGTCGCGGTCGATGACCAGGCCGACGGTGTTCACCGGCAAGCCGACCGCCGCGTAGGCCCCGGCCGAGCCGGGCAGGATCTTGACCACGTCGATGCGGAAGATCAGCGCCGCGACGACGATCACGGCCATGGCCGCGGCCATGCCGGCCCAGATGACGCCGGTGGTGGTCGCCTCTCGCAGCCGGCGCTCGGCGTCGGCGCGGGCGCGAAAGACCTTGGGAAGCTCTTCGCCGGGCAAGGCGCTGACCGGCGGCTCCTCGACCTCGGCGGCCGGCGGTTCCGGGTTCTCTTCGACGCTCTCGATCTGCCTGGCCAGGGTCGGCGCTTCGGGCTCGTCGAAGAGGTCCAGCGCCTCTTCGTTACGCGCGGTCCAGCGGTGCCCGCACGAGGCGCAACGCACGACGCGACCCGCCGATCCGACCTTGGAGTCGTCGACGAAATAGCGGCTGGCGCACTCCGGGCAGGTCAGTATCATGGCCGCGAATCGAACGAACCCCACATGTCTTAACGGGGTCGCCGATTTTAACCCTGATGTCCAGAAAGCCCAGTGACGCGCCTTGCGGATCGACACAGAACAGGGCGATGACGCCCTTCCGGTGGTCCGCTTCGAAGGCGTCTCGATGCGGTATGGGCGAGCGCCGGAAACGCTCCGCGATATCAGCTTTTCCCTGGACCCCGGCTCGTTCCATTTCCTGACCGGCGCGTCGGGCGCGGGCAAGAGCTCGCTGCTGAAACTGATCTATCTGGCGCATCGTGCGTCACGGGGTCGCGTCGAGCTGTTCGGCCGTGACGTCAGCCTGACCCACACCGCCGACCTGCCGTTCCTGCGCCGCCGGATCGGCGTGGTGTTCCAGGAATTCCGCCTGCTGGAGCACCTGTCGGTGTTCGACAACGCCGCCCTGCCGTTGCGGATTCTCAAGCGCAAGCCGACGACCTATCGCGACGACGTCGCCGAGCTTTTGACCTGGGTCGGTCTGGGAGAGCGGATGCACGCCCTGCCGGCCACCTTGTCGGGCGGCGAGAAGCAACGCCTGGCCATCGCCCGCGCCGTGGTCGACCGGCCCGACGTGCTGCTGGCCGACGAGCCGACCGGCAATGTCGATCCGGCCATGTCGCTGCGCCTGCTGCGCCTGTTCGTCGAGCTCAACCGCCTGGGCACGACGGTCTTGATCGCCACGCACGACGAGGATCTGGTGGCGCGCGCCGGCCGGCCGACCCTGCACCTGGAAAACGGCCGGCTGGCCGTTCCGGGAGGCGCGGCATGAGCGCGCTGTTCCAGGTCTCGCGCTGGAAGCCCGGCCCGCTGCTGCCGCCCAGCGACGCGCGCGACGGGGCGCTGGTCTTCGTGGTGGCGGTCCTGTGCTTCCTGGCCTGCCTCACGGCCTTCGCGGCCCTGGCCTCGAACCGCGCCGCCCAGGGCTGGACGGCCCAGCTGACCGGCTCGGCGACGGTGGTGGTGCGGGCGCGCGCCGGCGAGACGCCCGACAGCGCCGCCGCGCGCGCCGCCGAGACCCTGTCGGGGGTCAAGGGCGTGGTCGAGGCCCAGGCCCTGCCGCGCGAGAAGGCCGAAGCCCTGCTGGCGCCGTGGATCGGGCGCGAGGCCCTGGTCGATGATCTGCCCACGCCGAGGCTGGTGACCCTGGACCTCGATCCCAAGGTCCCGGCCAGCGCCCAGGCCCTCGACGCGGCTCTCAAGACCGCCGGCATAGACGCCACGGTCGACGATCACCGCCGCTGGATCGCCGATATCGAGCGGGCCGCCAACCTGGCGCGCTGGGCGGCCATCGGCGTCTTCGCCCTGATCGCCGCCGCGACCGCCGCGGTCATCGCCTTCGCCACCCGCGCGGGCCTGGCCGCTCGCCGCGAGGTGATCGAGGTGCTGCATTTCTCCGGCGCCGAGCAGCGCTTCATCGCGGGGCTGTTCCAGGCGCGCTTCGCGGCCATGGGCGCGCTGGCGGGCTTGCTGGGCGGCGCCGGGGCGGCCATCATCGGCGCGCTCGCGCGGTCGGTCGGGGGCGGCGCGGGGATCGCGCCCGTCCTGCCGCTGGCCTGGAGCGATCTGTTGGCCGCCGCGCCGGCGCCGGTCCTGGCGGCGCTGATCGCCGGCCTGTCGGCGCGCCTGGCGGCGTCGCGCATCGTGGGGGAGATGCCGTGAAGACTCTGAAGACGACGCGGGCGCCATGAAGACGCTGGCCGCGCTGCTGATCGCTCTGATGATCTGGGGCCTGGGCCTGCTGGCCTTCACCGGCCGGGTGGACCATTCGACCCCGGCGCCCGAGCCGCCGGTCGCCGACGGGGTGGTCGCCCTGACCGGCGCCTCGACCCTGCGACTGGAAGCCGCCACCAAGCTGCTGGAGGACGGCAAGGGCCGCCGCCTGCTGATCTCCGGCGTCAATCGCGAGGCCACGCGCGCCGACGTCCAGACGGTGACCAAGGCCGTCAAGCCGATCTACGACTGCTGTGTGGACCTCGGCTTTTCCGCCGCCAACACCGTCGGCAACGCCCGCGAGACGGCTGACTGGGCCCAATCGAAGGGCTACAAGAGCCTGATCGTGGTGACGGCCGACTACCATATGCCGCGCTCGATGCTGGAGCTGTCGGCGGCCATGCCGGGCGTCAAGCTCTACCCCTACCCGGTCAAGACCGACCTCAACGCCCACCGTTGGTGGAAGACGAGTCTGAGCGCCCGCCGCATGATCGTCGAATACTGCAAGTACCTGGCGATCCTGGGCCGCGAAGCGTTTCTCGGCCTGGGGCCCAAGGACAAGCCCGCCCCGGCGGCGAAGGAAGCGTCTTGATCTATCTGCGTTCGTTCCTGTTTCAGCTGTTCTTCTGGCTGTGGTCGGCGGTCTGGGCGATCGGCATGATCGTCACCTTCCCCCTGCCCCGCCGCGCCAATACCTGGTGCCTGCGGGGTTGGGCCCGGGGCCTGATCTGGGCCCTGCGCTGGCTGGCCGACATCCGGGTCGAGGTGCGCGGCGAGCGGTATCGCCCGACGGGGCCGGCCCTGGTCGCCGCCAAGCACCAGTCGATGTTCGACGTCTTCAGCCAGTTCGCCCTGCTGCCCGACGCCTGCTTCGTCATGAAGAAGGAGCTGCTGATGGTGCCGCTGTTCGGCTGGCACGGCCTGAAGGCTGGGATGGTCGTGGTCGACAGAAGCGGCCACTCGGCGGCGCTGAAGAAGCTGGTCCGCGACGCCGTCGACCGGATGAAGGAGACTCGCCAGGTGGTGATCTTCCCCGAAGGCACGCGCGGCGAGCCGGGCCAGCCCGGCGACTACAAGCCCGGCATCGCCGCTCTCTATCGCGAGCTCGACATGCCGGTGACGCCGCTGGCCCTTAACTGCGGCAGCCATTGGAACAAGGGCTTCCTGCGCGAGCCCGGGACGATCGTGTTCGAATATCTGGAGCCCATTCCAGCCGGCCTGAAGCGGGCGGAGTTCATGCGCGAACTGCAGACCCGCATCGACGGCGCGACCAAGGCGCTGGAGGATGAGGGGCTCTAGCCGTCAGCGGGCCGCCCTCGTCCTTCGACAGGCTCAGGATGAGGGCTAAGTTCGGCGTCGCGTCAGTCGAAACCCTCATCCTGAGCTTGTCGAAGGAAGAGGATTTCGCTTCGCACCGATGGGTCTCTAGGCCGCCCCCTCAATGGCCTCCACCATCTTCAGCAGCGTCTCCATCGCGTGATCCCGCACCCCGTCCTCCCGGAGGTGCAGAACTAGATCGCGCAGATAGTCGATGTTGCGGCCCGACAGGCCCTTGGCGCCGGCGATCAGCGCCGCCTGTTGCTCCAGGGTCAGGGCGCCGGCCCACTGGCTATGTTTGGTATCGGACAGGAACACCAGCGCCGGAACCCTGCCGGCGTCGATCTTAACCTCGCGCCAGGTCTCGAAATAGGTCTCGGTCGGCTGTTCGCGTTCGCGCAGATAGGCGTAGACCGCCGCCCATTCCGAGGCCGCCACGCGGTAGGCGACGCCACGCGCCGCGCCGCCGGGCGCAAGGCCCAGCACCAGGCCCGGCCGCTCATAGGTGCCGCGATGGTGGACCGAATAGATGCAGAAGGCGCGGCGGCGACCGTGGAGCACGGCCGGTCTTCGGTCTATGAACGGGAACCCGGGCCGCCACATCAGCGATCCGTAACCGAACACCCAGCGATCCTCGCCGCCGCCTGCCAAAGCCATCACCGATCCCGACTGGACGCGCCCCTTCATGACCCATAACGACGCCGCCCCGTCCCGCAAAGCCCCCGCGAAGGCTCGGCGGAGCCGTCTGTTCGCGCCGTTCATTCTCGCGGCCCTGGTCGCCGGCGGCTGGAGCTATGGTTGGTTCTGGCTGCGCGGGCAGGCCGAGCAGCGGATGGACGCCGCCGCCGCCGACCTGAAATCGCGCGGCTATGACCTGGCCTGGAGCGCCCGGACCTTCCACGGCTTTCCGTTCCGGATGAACGTCGACCTGACCGACGCCCGCATCGCCGAGCCCACCGGCTGGGCGCTGCGCGTGCCGACGTTGAAGGGCGAGGCCGAGATCTTCGACCTGACCCACTGGGTGCTGGTCGCGCCCGAGGGCGTGATCCTGACCCGCCCCGAAAACGGCGACGTGGTCATCCGGGGCGAGGCGATCCGGGCCAGCATTTCGCACCTTGGCGAATACCCGCCGCGCATCTCGGTCGAGGGCGCGAAGCTGAACTTCGTCCCCGCGCCGGGCGCCGCGCGCTTTCAGCTGGTCTCGACCGAGCACGTGCAGCTGCATCTGCGGGCCGGTCCCGACGACCAGGGCGCGATCTTCTTCAAGGCAGACGGGGCGCGGACGGCGTTCACCGGCCTGCTCGGCCGCATCGCCCAGGACAAGCAGGCGTCGCTGCTGCTGGAGACCCGGCTGTCGCACGTTTCGGCGCTACGCGGTCGCAACTGGGCGGCGGCGGTTCAGCGGTGGAGCCAGGCCGGCGGGCAGATCACCGTCCAGCAGAGCCAGATCCTGGCCGGCGACGCCGAGGGCAAGGCCAAGTCCGGCGTGCTCTCGGTCGACGCCGACGGCCGGGTGACGGGCGCGCTGAGCGTCGCGATCAAGGAGCGCGCCGACCCGTCGCGTCCGCCCGAGACCCCGGAGCAGGCCGTGGCCGCCGCCGCCCAGGCCATCGGGGCCGAGCCGGTCATCGAGGCGGACCTTAAATTCCGCGACGGCCGCACGCTGCTGGGCGTGCTCGACACCGGACCAGCCCCGAAAGTCTATTGATCGAGCGCCGCGCGCCGAAACGCAATTTTCTTGCCGATAAGGCTGGCTATTGCGTGTTCGGCGGCAAAGACTATGGTCCGCCCTCCAATTTCGGGGAAGAACATGGGCAGCGACGCGACGGAAGCCACGCCGTCTCTCGAAGAGGTTCGATGGCGGCTCGACGCCATCGACGGTGAACTGCTGAAACTGCTCGACGAGCGCGCCAGCCTGGCCGGCGCCGTCGCCGCGGCCAAGCGCGCATCGGGCGACACGGGGTTCGGCCTGCGTCCTGGCCGCGAGGCTCAGATCGTCCGCAAGCTCCTCGGCGCGCCGCGCGGGGCGGCCAGCGACGCGCTGGTGATCCGCGTCTGGCGCGAGATCATGGCCGACAATCTGGCGCGCCAGGGTCCTTATCACCTGGGCGTCTTTGGCGGGCGCGATCCGGCCCGCGCGGTCGAGCTGGCCCGCCTGAGGTTCGGGACCGCCCCGCGCCTGTCGGTGGCCGCCACGGCGCAGGACGCCTTGGCCATCGCCCGCGCGCCGTGGGGCGTGGCGGTGTTGCCGCTGGCCGCCGACACGCCCTGGTGGGGCCGGCTGCTGGCCGAACCGAAGCTGAAGGTGTTCGCCGCCCTGCCCTGCCTGGCCGCCTGGGGTCCGCAGGCGGCGCTGGCCGTGGCGGAGGTCGAGGTCGAGCCCACCGGCGGCGACCAGACCTTCTGGGTCACCGATTCCCCCAAGAGCGCCGCCGCCATCGTCGAGGCGCTGAGCCAGACCGACGTCGCCGCCGAGCTGATCGCCGAGGCCGGGGGCCTGAAGCTCTTCACCCTGTCCGGCTTCTTCCAGCCGCACGATGCGCGCCTGGCCCGCGCGCCCGGCCAACTTACGGGGGTCATCGGGGCTGCGCCGGAACAGTTCGACGTGTAAGAGACGCGCGTCCTCACTTGGACGTCCGAACACCGAGTAAGCCGATGACCGCCCCGACCACCGATCGCTTCGCCGCGCCCCGTCCCGTGCCCAAGGCCGGGATCCTGGACATCCACGCCTATGTCGGCGGCAAGTCGAAGGTCGAAGGCATCGCCCATCCGGTCAAGCTGTCGAGCAACGAGAACATCCTGGGCAGCAGCGACAAGGCCAAGGCGGCCTATCGCGACGCCGTCGATCGGCTGCACATCTATCCGGACGGCAAGGCCAATATCCTGCGCGACGCCGTCGCCAAGCGCTTCAATCTGGAGCCCGAGCGCCTGACCTTCGGCGACGGCAGCGACGAGATCTTCGCCCTGCTGTGCCAGGTCTATCTGGAGCCCGGCGACAACATCGTCCAGGGCGAGCACGGCTTCGCCGCCTACGCCATCGGCGCCCGCGCCTGTCAGGGCGAGGTGCGGATGGCCAAGGAGATCAACCACCGCATCGACATCGACGAGGTGGTCAAGTGCGTCGACGAGCGCACGCGCCTGGTCTTCATCGCCAACCCCGCCAACCCGACCGGCACCTGGCTGACGGGCGAGGAGATCCGCGCCCTGCACGCGGCCCTGCCGCCGTCGGTGGTGCTGGTCCTGGACGGCGCCTATGCCGAGTTCTGTAGCGACCCGCGCTTCGAGGACGGTCTGGATCTGGCCCGCGCGGCCGAGAACGTGATCGTCACGCGCACCTTCTCGAAGCTGCACGGCCTGGCCGCGCTTCGGGTGGGCTGGGGCTACGCGCCCGAGCACATCATCGCGCCGATCGAGCACATCCGCCCGCCGTTCAACACCTCGATCCCCGGCCAGGAAGCGGCCGTGGCGGCCCTGTTCGACGACGACTTCCAGGCCCGCTCGCTGGCGCTGGTGGAGCAGTGGCGGCCGTGGCTGGCCCAGCAGCTGGGCGGACTTGGGCTGGAGGTGACGCCGTCGGCGGCCAATTTCGTGCTGGCGACCTTCCCGACCACGCCGGGCAAGACCGCCAAGGAGGCCGAGGCCTTCCTGGCGTCGAAAGGCTATCTGGTCCGCGCCGTCGCCAATTACGGCCTGCCGGACTCGATCCGGATCACGGTGGGCCTGGAAGAGCAGAACCGGGCCGTGGTGGCGTTGCTCGGCGAGTTTCTGGGGCAATGACCTTCCGACTCCCCGATTTCCCCGGCGAATGCCGGGGCCCAGATCGAGCCCCCCAATGCCTATCTGGCCAGCGCGGCCGCATGGCGCGTTCACCCCAAACGCCCGGGATGAATCTGGGTCCCGGCATTCGCCGGGAAGAACGGATGAGAGTGAGCCTTATCCATGTCTAACCCCGGTATCCTCTACCCCAAGCTCACCGTCATCGGCTGCGGCCTGATCGGCGGCTCGATCATTCGCGCGGCGCGCCAGCATGGCGTCGTCGGCGAGGTCACCGTGACCGACGCCAGCGAGACCCACCGCGCCCGCGTCGCCGAACTGGGCATCGCCGATCATGTGACCGGCGACATCGCCGAGGCGGTCAAGGACGCCGACCTGGTCGTCATCGCCACGCCCGTGCTGTCGATCCCCGAACTCGCCGCCCAGGTGATCCCGGCCATGAAGCCCGGCGCCACCCTGACCGACGTCGGCTCGACCAAGGGCAATGTCGGCGAGGCCTTCCGCGCCCAGGATCTCTCGAAAATCCACGCCATCCCGGGCCACCCGATCGCCGGCACCGAGCGGTCGGGTCCCGACGCCGGTTTCGCCGAGCTGTTCGAGAACCGCTGGACGATCCTGACCCCGCTCGACAGCGAGGCCGAGGCCTACGCCGCCGCCGTCGCCAAGCTGTCGGCCTTCTGGCGCGCCTTCGGGGCCCAGGTCGAGCTGATGGACGAGAAGCACCATGACCTCGTGCTGGCCGTCGTCTCCCACCTGCCCCACCTGATCGCCTACACGATCGTCGGCAGCGCCGCGGACCTGGAGAACGTCACCGAGAACGAGGTCATCAAGTACTCGGCCTCGGGCTTCCGCGACTTCACCCGCATCGCCGCCAGCGACCCGACCATGTGGCGCGACATCTTCGTGGCCAACAAGGACGCGGTGCTGGAGATGCTGGGCCGCTTCACCGAGGACCTGCAGGCCATGAGCCGCGCCATCCGCTGGGGCGACGCCGACACCCTGCACGCCCACTTCACCCGCACGCGCGCGATCCGCCGGGGCATCGTGGCGGCGGGCCAGGAGAGCGCGGAGCCCAACTTCGGGCGCGATCGCGGGAAGAGCTAGGCGATGGAGCGGGGGATCAAGATCGCGGTCGGCGTTCTGGTCGGCCTCGTGGCGGTAATCGCCGCGTTGCTCGGTACCCACGTGGTTCGCATCAAGATCGACCTTCCACCGGCCGAGCCCGTCGCGGCCGTAAAAAACGGCCCGGTCTTCGTCAACATCCAGCCCGACGGTCATCTGATGGTCGACGGCAAGCCGTCGACGCTCAACTCCCTGACCCAAGATGTGGCGGCTCGCTTCGCCGGCGTGCCGGCGGATCAGCAGCGCGTCATGATCCGAGCACCCGGCAACGTGAAGTACGAAGACTTCATGGCGGTCCTCAATCGCCTGCAGGGCCACGGCTGGAGCAAGGTCGGCCTCATCAATGAAGCCCCACCCGCGCCGCGGCCCTGAACGCGACCTTTTCGCCACACCCCTCAACTTCCGCGTCAGCCTCGTGAAACGCCATCTGGCGGCGCGTTGCATAACAGCGTAATCGGCCGGCTCCCGAAGGATGAGGACCATGGCGCACAAAGCCCGGACCAATTCGCCGCTGTTCACCATGCTCGACCGCCAGGTCGAGTATGCGAACGCGCGCGCGTTGGAGGGGATCACGGTCTAGGGTTCGACGGAACTCGGGAAGTCCGAAAAAGCCCCTCCTGGCCTTGAGCCGGAGGGGTTTTTCGTTTGTGCGGAAACACTTGCCGGCCCTGACGCCAGGAGGGGGAGCAAGAGGAGAGAAGCCGATGAGCGGCTTCACGCATATCGAAAGCGAGGGCGCGCCGATCAAGGCGTGGACCCAAGGGGTCCCGATCGAGGACTCCGCCCTGAAGCAGCTGCGCAACGTCGCCAGCCTGCCGTTCATCCACAAGCACGTGGCGGTGATGCCGGACGTGCACTGGGGGATGGGCGCGACCGTGGGCTCGGTAATCCCGACCTACAAGGCGATCATCCCGGCGGCGGTGGGCGTCGACATCGGCTGCGGCATGATGGCGGCGCGCACCTCGATCCGGGCCGAACACCTGCCGGACAACCTGTTCGGCGTCCGGTCCGACATCGAGGCCGCCGTGCCGCACGGCCGGACCGACAACGGCGGGCGCAACGACAAGGGCGCCTGGCAGTCCGAGCCGCCGGCCATCGCGGCCGAGAAGTGGGCGGGCCTGAAGGACGGCTACGACGAGATCGTGGCCCGCAACCCGAAGGCGGCTCACCCGCGCGGCTACGGCCACCTGGGCACGCTGGGCACCGGCAACCACTTCGTCGAACTGTGCGTCGACGAGGCCGGCGACGTCTGGGTGATGCTGCACTCGGGCTCGCGGGGCGTCGGCAACCGGTTCGGGACCTACTTCATCGAACGGGCCAAGCACGAGATGCGCCGGTGGTTCATCAACCTGCCGGACGAGGACCTGGCCTACTTCGCCGAAGGCAGCGAGGGCTTCAACGACTACGTCCGGGCCGTGGCCTGGGCGCAGAAGTACGCCCTGGCTAACCGCGAGGTGATGATGGACCAGGTCCTGACCGTGCTGAAGAAGACGTTCCCGGACCTGACCGTGACCGAGCACGCGGTGAACTGCCACCACAACTACGTGTCGCGGGAAAAGCACTTCGGCAAGGACGTCTACCTGACCCGGAAGGGCGCGGTGTCGGCCAAGGACGGAGAGCTGGGCATCATCCCGGGCTCGATGGGCGCCAAGTCGTTCATCGTGCGCGGCCGGGGCAACCCGGACTCGTTCTGCACGTGCTCGCACGGGGCCGGGCGGGCGATGAGCCGGAACGAGGCCAAGCGCCGGTTCACCATCGCCGACCACGTGGCGGCCACCGCCGGCGTCGAGTGCCGGAAGGACGCGGACGTGATCGACGAAACGCCGATGGCCTATAAGGACATCGACGCGGTGATGACCGCCCAGAGCGATCTGGTCGACATCGTGCACACGCTGCGCCAAGTCGTTTGCGTGAAGGGCTAGCGGACGCCGTCCGGTCGAAAGACCGGGCGGCGTTTCGCGTTGAGGGCTTGCCAGTCTCGGCCCGCCCGGCCGAAAAGGAGCCAACGACGCCGCGCCTCGTCGGCGATAGGGTCTCAGGGGAATACGACATGACCGCATCGCTGGCGCTCGATCGCCGCGGCTTTCTGGGAAGCGTCGCAGCCGGCGCGGTGGCCGCGGGCGCTCCGGCCTGGGCGCTCCAAGCGCCTGCCAAGAAGATGACCGACGGCCTCGCCCTGATCGGCCCGGTCGAGCGTCAAGCGCGGCTGGCGCGCGCCCAGGCGCTGATGAGCAAGCTCGGCCTCTCGGCGATCATCACCGAGGCCGGTTCGTCGATGGACTATTTCACCGGCGCCCAGTGGGGGCGCAGCGAGCGGCCGGTGCTGGCGATCATCCCGCGCGAGGGCCCGGTCGGCATGGTGATGCCGAAGTTCGAGGAGCCCTCGATCCGCCAGAGCCTGAGCGTGCCGGCCGAGGTGCGTCCGTGGGAAGAGGACGAGAACCCCTATGCGATCGCCGCGGGACTGCTGGCCGACCGCAAGTTGGCCTCGGGCAAGATCGGCATCGAGGAGACCACCCGCCTGTTCATCGTCGATGGCCTGAAGGCCGCGATGCCGGGCGCGGAGATCGGCTCGGGCGCGGCGGTGTTTCGCGGCTGCCGGATGATCAAGTCGCCGGCCGAGATCGCGCTGATGCAGGCCGCCGCCGACATCACGGTCGCCGCCCTGCGCCACACCCACGCGAACGTGCGCGCCGGCATGGGGCCCAAGGACATCGCCGCCCTGATGAGCGACTTCACCGTCGCGCAAGGCGCGCGGGTCAGCTTCAACCTGATCCTGATCGGCGAGGCCAGCGCCTATCCGCACGGCTCGCGCCAGCCCCAGGTGCTGAGCGAGGGCCAGGTCGTGCTGATGGACTGCGGCTGCAATGTCGGCGGCTATGAGTCGGACATCTCGCGCACCTTCGTGTTCGGCCAGCCCACGGCCCGCCAACGCAAGGTCTGGAACGACGTGGCGCGCGGCCAGCAGGTGGCGTTCGAGGCGGCCCAGGTCGGCGTCGAGGCCGGCGCGGTCGACCGCGCCGTGCGGGCCTATTACGACAGCCTGGGCTGGGGTCCGCGCTACAAGCTGCCGGGCCTGTCGCACCGCACCGGCCATGGGATCGGCATGGACGGCCACGAGCCGGTGAACTTCGTCCTCTCCGAGACCACCAAGCTGGCGCCGGGCATGTGCTTCTCGGACGAGCCGGGCATCTACATCCCCGGCGAGTTCGGCGTGCGGCTGGAAGACTGCATCCACATGACCGCCGACGGCCCGCGCTGGTTCAGCCAGCCGCCGACCTCGCTGGACAAGCCCATGGGCTGAGCCGCCCGTCCGCGAGCGCCGCAATCTCGAAACATGGCCGCAACAAAAGCGGGGCATTGGAATCGGTCGGGACATTCACCCGGGAAGGAAACACCCTCCATGCGCCGCACGCTCCTCGTCGCGCTTGCCTCGATCACCACCCTGGCCGCCGGCGTCGCCCTGGCCCAGGACGCCCCGCGCCAGATGCCGGCGCCGGAGGACATCTTCAAGCGTTGGGACACCAACGGCGACGGCGCCGTCGACAAGGCCGAATGGACCGCCGCCGGCCGTCCGGAAGAGCGCTTCGCGATGGTCGACGCCAACAACGACGGCAAGATCACGCTCGACGAGCTGAAGGCCGCTCTGGAAAAGATGCGTCAGTACCGCATGCAGCAACAAGGCGGCGGCGCCCCGCCGCCCCCGCCGCAAGGCGCTCCGCCCCAGCAATAAGGCGCGCGCTCGCGAGCCCAGGTTCGACGCCGCCCGGTCCTCCGGGCGGCGTTTTCGCGTTCTGGCCCGCGCCGATGACCGCGCGGCGAGGGCGCACATCCAGCGCGTCGACTCGATTCAGCAAGGTTATCAGGCCGTTAGCCGTCCGGCGTGTCGCTTTGTCGCGCACCCGACGGGCTGACCTGGCAGCTTGACAGGAGCATAGTCGCGCAAACGATTTCCTAGACGCGAAGATGAAACAGCCACGCGCCCGATCGCGGATAAGGGAGCAGCCTCTAGCGCTGGCGCTCCTGGGTCAGGCCTCGCGCAACGGCTTGGCGACCATGGCGGTGCAGGCCGCGGCGGCGATCGGCGTGACCCTGGCCATGGGCGGGCGGGAAATCGGCTTCCATGGACCCTGGTTGGCCATCACCCTGGCGGTGCTGGCCGCGCGCCTGATCGTCGACCGCCTGCTGGTGGCCTCGCTCCGAGGCCGGTTTCTGAGCGAGCGCCTGGATGTCCTCGCCGGGGTGTTTTCGGCGGGCCTGCTGGTCAGCGCGGCGCTGTGGGCCTATCTGGCCTGCGCCCGCTTCCCGATCGAGAGCCAGAGCGGGCGCTATGTCGTGATCGTGGTGCTGTCCGCCCTGGCCGGCGGCGCGACGGGCGTGCTGGCCCCGCTCAAGATGACCGGCCGGCTCTATATCACGCTGATCCTGTTGCCAGCGTCCCTGACCATGATCCTCGCGAGCCAGGAGGACGGCGTTCTGGGCGTTTTGGGCGTCATCTTCTGGCTGGTGATGCTGGCCGGCCACCGGAACAACCATGCCCTGCTGGTGGACGCCATCCGCCTGCGGGACGAGAACCGCGATCTGCTTCGCGACATCGCGCGCCGAAGCCACGATCTGGACTGCCTGAACCGCGAACTGGAGCACCGCGTCGCGCTGCGCACGCGCGAACTGGAAGAGGCTCGGGGCCGCGCCACCGCCGCCAACGAAGCCAAGTCCCGCTTCCTGGGCGCCGTCAGCCACGAGATGCGCACGCCGCTCAACGCCATCCTGGGCCTGGGCCAGGTTCTGGCCCGCGCGCCCCTGCCCGCGTCCGCGCAGGATCAGGTCACCGAGATCAAGAGCGCGGCGCGGCGGCTGCGGCAGATGGTCGACGACATCGTCGACCTGTCGCGCCTGCAGGACGGGTCGCTGGACATCGATCCGCAGCCGTTCCGCCCCGCCACCCTGGCCTGGCTGCTGGACGACATCTATCGGCCGGTCGCCGAGGCCAAGAAGCTCAGGCTGACCGTTCTGCTGGAAGCCGGCGCGGACGAGACGCGGCTGGGCGACATCGCCCGCCTGCGCCAGATCGCCGGCGAGCTGATCGAGAACGCCTTGAAGTTCACCCGCGAGGGCGGGATCGACTGTCGGATCCTCTGCGAGGCCGACCGCCTGCGCATCGAGGTCGCCGACACCGGCGAGGGCGTCCCGCCCGAAAAGCTGGCGATAATCTTCGAACAGTTCGCCCAGGCCAACGACTCCTCGACCCGGGAGGCCGGCGGGCTGGGGGTCGGCCTGGCGCTGTGCCGAGCCCTGGCCAGGCACATGGACGGCGAGATCCGGGTCGAGTCGGCCCTGGGCGCGGGCTCGACCTTCACCCTGGTGGCGCCTTGTCCCCGCGTCGCGCCGGCCGCGATCGAGGGCTCCGCGTCCGTCTCGTCGCCCTCGGACAGCCGCAGCCTGCTGGTGGTCGACGACAACGCCATCAACCGCCGGATCGTGGCGGCCCTGGTGGAGCCTTTCGGGGTCGAGTGCGGCTTCGCCGCCGACGGACGCGAAGCCCTGGAGGCCTGGCGCGCGCGGCGCTGGGACGCGATCTTCATGGACGTCCACATGCCGGTCATGGACGGCGTCCAGGCCGCCCGCCTGATCCGGGCCGAGGAAGAGGAGCGCGGCGAAGGCCGCGTGCCGATCGTCGCCGTCACCGCCAGCCTCCTGGAGGAGGAGATGGAAGGCTATCGCGCCGCCGGGATGGACGAGATCCTGCCCAAGCCGATCGAGGTCTCGGCCCTGGCCGACACGCTGGGCCGCTGCCTGGGCCCCCTCCCCGTCTAGAGCCCGCACTTTCGGCTATAGCGCTCTAGCGGCGGCGAGCTCCGCGTCCCCAAGCCTCGACGTCGCCGCCAAGGCCGCCGATCATGGTGGCCAACCGGCCGTTACGCGCGATCCAGGCGGACCAGAATGGCGAACGCGAAACCGGCGACAGCGGCGGCTCCTCGTAGATCCAGCGATAGCCCAGGCCCGTCACGGTCTCGATGAAACGCGGCGCGCGGGCGTCGTCGCCCAGAGCGCCGCGCAGCCCGGCGACCGCCTGGCCAAGCGCCCGGCTGGAACCGTCGATCCCCCGCCAGACGGTCTCGATCAGATGCTCGTGGGAGGCGGTCAGGCCGGGGCGCTCCAACAGCGTCAGCAGCACGTCGAAGGCGCGCGGCTCCAGAACCCCGCCGCCGCCCGGCGTCCGCACCAGACGCGTCTCCAGGTCGATGCTCACCGCGCCGAACCTGAGGCGGCGCGGCTCGCGATCGCGCTCCTCGCCGCCCAGCGCGGGTGTCTGAATGGTCACGCGACAATCGCCTCCGTCCCTGTCTCGATCGCATAAGGCGAGCAGGGTGCGGCGCAATTGGGTCAGCTTGGCCGGAGCCGAGGCTAGAAACCGAGCGAAGTCCTCAGGAAAGCGTCGGCCTGGTCCAGCATCCGCGCGCGCGCGGCGGCGTCGTCGAGTTGGTGGTCGAGGCCCTTGAACTCGATCAGCTCGACCCGCCGTCCGGCCGCCTTCAGCCGAGCCTGCATCAGGCGCGACTCGCCGATCCGGACATTGGAGTCCTCGTCGCCATGGAACAGCAGCACCGGCGCCTTGATCTTGTCGGCGTTGCGGGCGGGCGAGCCCTCCTGCACGTGCGGACCCCGGCCGATGAAGGCGTCGTAGATCTTGAAGTCCATGAACTCACGCCGCTCCTCGCGCAAGGCGTCCAGGTCGGTGACCGGGGCGATCGCCACCACGGCCTTGAAGAGTTCGGGATCCAGCACCGACGACTGCAGCGCCGCGTAGCCGCCGTACGACCACCCGACGATGGCCAGCTTGCCCGGCTCGGCGACGCCCTGGCTCAGCAGCCAGCGCCCCGCGTCGTTGACGTCGCCGATCGCCGTCTTCCAGGACTGAAAGCCGTTCTTCTGGAACCAGGCCTGGCCGTAGCCGCTGGACCCGCGATAGTTCGGCTGCAGAACCGCGTAGCCCTGATGCGCGAAGAACTGCGCCAGCCAGTCGAAGCCCCACTCGTCGCGCGCGCTGGGTCCGCCGTGGGGCATCACGATCGCCGGCAGGTTCTTGCCGTCGCTACCCGGCGGCAGCGTGAGATAGGCCGGCACCATCGTCCCGTCGGCCGCCTTGTAGCTGACCGGCTGGACCGGCGAGAGCTTCATGCCGTCCAGCTGCGGCCGGTCCGCCATCACTTCGCTGAGTTTCTTGGCCGTGCGATCGAACAGGTAGTAGCGCCCGGGATCGACGTCGCTGCCGGCCCACAGCAGCAGCCGCGATCCATCCTGGCTGGCGTCGACGAAGTGGACGCCCGGGTGGCCCGGCAGGGCCCGCGAAAGCGCGCGAGCCAGGCCCTCGAGGGCCGGATCTAAGAACAGCGCCTCGCGCTTCTCGACCGCATAGCTGGCGCCGACGACCTTGTGATCGCGGCCGATGCGGATCAGCCGGTCGACGTCGACATCGTCGCGCGCGGCCAGCACCTCGGGCTTCATCGCGCCGTCCAGGGACAGCCGCACCACCGCCATGCGGCCGTCGATCCATTCGAAGCCGTAGGCCGCGTTCAGCTCGCGATCCACGGACACCGGCGCGAAACCGGTGTGGGCGTCGTCGTCATAGCTGCTGAGCGGCGTCCAGGCCCCACCGCCCGCCGGGCGATAGAGATAGTTCATGCGCGAGGTGCTGTAGCCGATATTGGTCTTTAGCCGCTGCCCCACCACCCGGATCGCGCCGTGCTGGTCCGAGATGTAGACCACCGCGTCGCCGCGCGGCGGCTCGACCGGCGTGCGCGCCAGGGTCAGGGTGTCGACGCGCTCGACGCCGACGCCCTCGCGCTGGTTGCCCAGCAGCGTGCCGGTGGTGCCCCCATCGTCATCTTTCCTGCGGGACTGATGAGGTCGACGCCGCCGAGCGCGAGGCAGTGAACGCGCACGCCGTCGCTCGCCAGCCGTTCCACGGTCGCGCGGACGTCCATCGCGTTGCGACCGAGGCGATCGAGCTTCGTGAAGATCAGGACGTCCCCGCTCTCAAGGCGGTCCACCAGCTTTGCGAACTCGGGACGCTCCATGGCGGCGTGAGACCCTGAGATCGTCTCCTTGATGATCCGCTTGGGCTCGACCTTGAAGCCGGCGGCCTCGATCTCCCGGACCTGGTTGTCACTGGTCGCCGCGCGAGCTCCGATCTTAGAGCTCCCCCTGATCCGGTCTTTAACAGGCGCGTGCGGGCTCGCGCGCTGACCGGCGCGTGGGGGCGTCATGGGGCTCTCCGTGTTCGCCATATGTTCTCGTATCGAGCGCGCCCGGAGTCAACGGCGGTCACCGCCTGTTGCGGCGTATTGTCCGCGCTAGAGGGCGGTCGACATCCCCTTACCGGGGGGGCGTCGAGAAATCGATTAGTGAGTCACTGGCGGGCGAAACGAGGTCGTCCGCTGGTGGGGTAGCAGAGGTGAGTTCCGGCGGTTCTGGAGCTTCCGACGCTGACGTTGGGAGGGACGGAGAAGGTTGGTTAAGAGGCGCCGGAGTCTCTGATCCAAGAAAGCTGAGCGATCATGTCGCGCTCAGCTTCCGCTTGGGTCGCATAAAGACCAGAGCAGTGACTTGGCGCCATGAACACGTATTCGCCGTCGCGGTCTTCAGCGTACTCCTCAAAAACATAGAAGCCGCCGCGCGCGGTTAGCTCGGCATAGCGCTTACCGTCCGCGCTATCGATGCGTCTAAGGACTCGGGCTTCCTGGCTCATCCTCTCCGGATAGCAGACCGAATGAAGTTCCGGGATAGGTCGGGGGCGATCCTTGGTCTCCGGACCGTCTCCCGACGTCATGTGCCTCAATTTGACGCCATACCGGAAATGGTCCGCCTCAATCGCCGGTGCAATAGGCGGTCTGCCATCTCCGCCCTAGAGACGATAAGGGAGCCGGCGTAACCACCGCATCGGCTGGGCGAACGCATCTTGAGGCGCGTCAAGTTTCGTCAAGACGGCTCTGAGGGCGGCGGCATAGTCGAACGTAAAAAAATCAATGAAAACAATAATCAAAGTGGTCGTCGGAGGGGGTATAAGCCCGTCTTGAATTCACGTGGTCCAGAAATGTTGGTTTCAGTTCAAGTTTTGTCAGCCTGGATAAGACCGCGACCGTCAACCGGGTGAGCAACATCCGCAAGCACTATGTCGATCCTTCTACGATGGCTGAAATGCTGATCAGGCGCCTTGAGGGAGCGGCAAAGACCGGCTAGAGGGAACGTCCTCGGAACGAAATTGTAAAACGGTCTGTAAAACGTGCTGGCAGCAGCACTTCAACTGACTGGTAAATAGTTGAACTTCCTAGGATTTGCGGGCGTAGTTCAGAGGTAGAACGTCAGCTTCCCAAGCTGAATGTCGGGGGTTCGATTCCCCCCGCCCGCTCCAAGGCCGCCGATCCAGCCCGGAAGTCTAGACCAATCCCCATCGTGGTTGTCCGCCGCGCGCGACCGCGCGATCGGCGCTTGGAAGCACCGCTGAACACGGTTATCTCCCGACCATCACCGCCCGATCGGGGGATCGGCGGTCGAACCTGGGGGGCGCTGCGCGAATGGCTTACGGCAAGCTGAGGCGATTTATCGAACTGTCGGCTCTGGATCGGCCCTGGGTCGGACGGGTGTTCGGCCGCAAACGCGGGAGCACCCCGCCGCGCGACGCTCAGGCCGGCTGGGACTGGGACGCCGACTACGCCTCGGGCGTGCTCGACCGGCTGTGGCGCAACGACCAGCGCCACCACCATCGGCTGCTGGCCTCGCTGCTGGCCAGCGCCCGGCCCAACCCCGCCGTTCTCGACATCGGCTGCGGCGAAGGCGCGCTTTATCACACCCTGGCCCTGCACCGGCCGTCCGCCTATCACGGCGTCGACATCTCGAACCTGGCGATCGAGCGCGCGCGCGAGCGGGCCAAGGTCACGCCGATCGACGGCCCGGTCCGCTTCGAGGTCGGCAACGGCAGCGCCTACGAGACCGACGAGACCTTCGACGCCATCGTCTTCTCCGAGTGCGCGGAGTTCCTCGGCGACATGGCCGAGGTGCTGAAGCACTACCAGAAGAACCTGCGCCCCGGCGGCAAGTTCGGGCTGACCATGTGGCTGGCCAACCGCCAGTTGCCGACCTGGGAGCTGCTGAAGCGTCAAGCCCAGGTGGACGACGAGGCCGTGGTCTGCACCGCCTGGGGCGGCGCCTGGATCGTGGCGGTGCTGTCGCCGCGTTGACGCTGCCCGTCTTCGAGCGCACGATCGCCTCAAACAGACGTTTGGGAGAGAAGCGCCATGGCCGACGGCGAGGACCATCCGCACGCTGAAAGGCGCGCCCAGTTTCATGCCATGACGGAGGGCACGGCCGAGGACTGGGGCATCATCGCCCAGGCCTCGGCGGAGTTCGGCCGTGAGCTGCCGACCCGCCTGATCGCGCACCTCAACCTGCTGAAGGGCGACTGCGGCGGCTTCGCCATCGACCGGCTGGAGCACAGCCTGCAGACCGCCACCCGCGCCCACCAGGCCGGCGAGGACGAGGAATATGTCGTCTGCGCGCTGCTGCACGACATCGGCGACATCCTGGGTCCGCGCAATCACGCCGACATCGCCGCGGCGATCCTGCAGCCGTTCGTCTCGGAGCGGAACCACTGGATGGTGGCCCACCACGCAATCTTCCAGGGCTACTACTTCTTCCACCACCTGGGCCTGGACCGCGACATGCGCGACCAGTTCCGGGGGCATCCCGATTTCGAGCACACGGCCAAGTTCTGCCATGTCTACGACCAGGAGGCCTTCGACCCGAACTTCAAGTCGATGCCGTTGGAGGCCTTCGCTCCCATGCTGGGGCGGGTGATGACGACGCCGAAGCGCTCGATCTATCTGCGGGCGGCGGAATAGCGCCTATCCGACGTTCCCGCCGAACGCCGGGGCCCAGATGGAAGGCGCGAGGGTGGAGGCCTGGAACTCGGTACGCCTCCCGTCAGCCTCGGCGCCCGAGGATCTGGCTCCCGGCGTTCGCCGGGAAGATCGTTACTACTCCACCCGCTCGGCCTTGATCCCCAGCTTGGCGAGCTGCGCCTGCACGCTGTCGGGACCGACCAGGTGGCCCGAGCCCACGGCGACGAAGCTGACGCCCGAGCCGGCCAGCTTGGTCTTCAGCTGATCGGCCCAGTTCTGGTTCCGCTTGACGATCAGCAGTTCGTAGAGCTCGGGGTACTGGCCCTTCATCTCCGAGACGAACTGCTGTTCCAGGCTGGCGGTGTCGCCGGCGGCCCAGGCGGCGACCATCTTGTCGATCTTGTTCACGCCCTCGTCGGCGTCCTTGAGGGTCGAGGCCAGGAAGTCGGCCTCGGCCTTGGGCGATAGGTCCGCGAAGAAGCGGATCTGCTGTTCCGGCGTCTCGAAGGCGTTCTTGGGCTTGCCCGCCGCCTGCGCCTCCTTGGTCAGCACCTGCTCGACCCCGCTCTTGGGATCGTAGCCGGCCTTGACCACGGGCACGAGCGACAGCGAGATCGCCGCCAGCCAGGGACGCATCACGTTCAGCATCTGCGGCGGCATGCCGCCCGCCTTGGCCAGGTCCGTGGCCTGCTGATAGGCTGCGGGCGAGATCTTGTCGGCCAGCGGGTGGGCCTGATCCAGGCCGTACTTCAGCACCAGGGGCTGCATCACGCTGGGGTCGTCGGCGCCGATGATCTCCAGAGTCAGATCGCCGGACGAACTCAGGGCCTTATCGATCTTGGGCGAGCGCCACTGGGTGTCGGGCCGCAGCACGTGGATCGTGCCGAACAGATAGATGGTCGAGTCCTTGTCCGAGATCTTCCACAGGGCCGGCTCGGCCAGCGCCGCGCCGCCGAAGCCGAGGACGACGACGGAAACCAGACCGACCGCCAGGCGGCGAAGCTTGCTGAACATGATATCCCCCACTTGATCGTTGTCGTTGAGCTTGGACCGGGTCGCGGCCTATCGCAAGAAAGCGTCGACCGCGTCGGCGAAGGCCTTGGGCTGATCGAGCATGATGAAATGGCGGCTGTCGTCGATGCGCTTCAGCGTCACGCCCGGCAGGCCCGCATAGGCCTGGGCGTAGGTCGCGTCGATCACCGCCGTCGGCGCGCCCATCGCCTCGTCATAGGGATAGAGCAGCGTCGTCGGCGTCTTGATCGCCGCCAGCCCAGCCCGGGCGTCGGTGGTCAGGAGGTCGTACATCGCCCGCCCGACGACCGACCGCGACGAGGCCAGCGACCAGGCGATCATCAGCTTCTGCCCTTCCGGCGACTTGACCATCCGCGGGGCGGTCATCGCCTGCTGGCTGGCGAAGGCGTCCGCGCTCATGGCGGTCATGCCGTCGCGCATGGCTTCGGCCTGGGGCTTCATGCTTTCGGCCGTGGCGCTGGGCGAGAACAGCACCGAGAAGAACGGCAGGCTGTCGACGATCATCAGCCGGCTGACGTCCTCGGGATGGCGCTGAGCCAGAAGCAGCCCGGTGAAGCCGCCCATGGAATGGCCGATCACGGCCGGCGCCTTCAGATGGGCCGACTTGATGTAGGCGTCGACCGCCTCGACCAGCGGCGCGACCACCGGCCCCTCGGCGTTGCCGGCGACCGGGGCGCCGGCGAAGCCCGCGACCTGGACGACGTGGACCCGGTGCGTGGCCGACAGTTGCTTGACGGTGGCGTCCCACACCGCGCCCGACGAGGCCAGGCCGGGGATCAGGACCACGTCGGGACCCTTGCCGGTGACCGTGACGGTCATCCGGTCGGCGGCGTGAGCGCGGCCGCCGAAGACGCCGATGGCGGTCAGGACGCCGATGAGGATGGCGAGAACTTGCGAGCGGAACAGAGGCATGCGCATGGCTTTCTCCTTTAAGCATGGACGCGTGGAAGGGTTCGGCGACAGGGCGCCGGGCAAAGGCGAGGACGTGGAAAGGACTTGGGCCGCTAGGTCAGGCCGCGACGCCAGGCGACGACGAAGCTGATCAGCAGATAGACCGCCATCATCACCGGCGTGGCGTCCCACAGGGTCAGCACCGGCAGCAGGCCCAGCTTCTGCCCGGCGGCCCACAGGAACAGGGCGGCCTGCAGGATCATGAAGGCCAAGGCGGCGATCTCGACCATCGCCCGACGCACCAGCTCGTCGCTGCGCATCCAGACCGAAAGGTTCACGGCGCTCTGCAGCAGGAACAGCGCGATCAGGCCGGTCATGGCGATCGAGGCGATGATCACGGGCGGGCCGTCGAACGCCGCGCGGACCGCCACCGGCGTGACGATCATCACGCCCGCCAGCAGCAGAACGACCGCGTTCTGGACATAGTAGATGGTCTGGGCCGGCGTGGCCGGGACGCCGCGTTCGGGATCGAGCTGCCGGCCCAGCGCCTTTCGGTTGGCGGAGACGATCAGGATGCCGACGCCCATGCCGACCATCAACAGCCCGACGGTCACGGCCAGCAGGTCGGACCAGTCCGGCTTCCAGTCGCCAAGGGTCGGCAGGGACGCCAGCCAATGGCCGAGGAGATACCCGACGGGCGCGGCGATGACGCCGAACAGCAGGCCGCGCAGCAGGCGGCTGGAACCATAGACCTTCGAAAATCGCGAGATCAGGGTCATGGACATGTCCTCCGAACAGGCGGGCCCTCAGGCCTCGTCCTGAAAGATGGCTTCGATCGGCTGCTCGAACAGGCGGGCGATCCGGAAGGCCAGCGGCAGGCTGGGATCGTACTTGCCCGTCTCGAGCGCGTTGATGGTCTGGCGGGAAACCTGGAGCTTGTCGGCGAGGTCGGCCTGACTCCAGTCGCGCTCGGCGCGCAGGACCTTCAGGCGGTTCTTCATTGGTACCGCCGCCGGATCAGGGGTTGGCTCACGCCCCAGGCGAGGCAGAACAACGGGAACACCAGGAAGAGCGGCGGCGCGGGCACGACCTGGGCGTTGCTCAGGAAGCCCCAGACCGTCGTCAGCGCCAGGACGACGCCCAGCCCCCACAGCATCGCCTCGACGTGCACGGCCCGCTCGAACTCGTCGGGCTCCTCCTTCAGATAGAGACCCATGACGACCAGCACGCCCAGGATCGGGATGGCCGGCGCCGCGGCCACGATCCACAGCAGCGGACCGGTCAGCGCGCCGCCGCGCAGCAGGGCCAGGGAGCCCATCAGCGCCACGCAATAGGCCAGCATCGCGCCGGCCAGCCTGCGCCGATAACGCCGCATCGCCGGTCCGATCCGCCCCGCCTTCAGGCGCGAGGAGCCGACAAAGACATAGGCCATGTAGGCGACGAACCAGACGCCCATGGCGACCAGCATAGCGGCCCCCTTCAGCGCATGGGAGAAGGCGAGGCCGAACGGGATGGCCGACAGGGCGGCGGCGCCGGCGAAGAACAGCGCCCATCTCGGCCACGTAGGCTTCACGGCATCCGACATTGACAAGCACCCTCCTCAATTTGACAAGGATACTTGTCATTCAGAGCGCGCTAGGTGTCAAGCGTGTTTGTCATTTTGTCGGGCATGCCTGACGCCTCTAGGCCGCCTCGCGCCCGAGGAACGGATCGCCGGACGGGCGCTCGCCCGTCACGCCGCGCCAGTGGACGGCCTCCAGCCGCTTGAGACCGCGGCCCCAAGCGCGGGGACCGCGGCGGGTGACCACCTCCCAGCCATAGCGCGAGAACCGGTCGCCGAAGTCGGACCAGCGGATCACCCGCCCCTCGCCGTCCTGACGCCAGACGGCCTTGTCGCAGCCGGGGATCCGGGCGCACCGCTCCCAGGCCTCGACGCGGCCTTGCAGGATCACGAAGGGATCTTGAGTAAGACGGAGCATGGCGGCCTCCCGGGAGCGTTCAGCGTCCTCGAAGCCACGCGGGTGAGTCGCCGGGCTCGCGAGAACGGCCCCAGGATTTGTGCATCAGCACTCAGTGTCCACTAGATGTGGTGCGGCGGGTTGCCGCGCGGCGCCGGGTGCGACAGGCGCCGACGGGTCCGTCAGGACCAGGCCTTGAAGTGCTTGGACAGTTTCAGCCCCTGACGCTGATAGTGCGAGCCGCCCTCGCCGTAGAGGCGCTCCGGACGGGCCGTCAGCGGTTCGTAGACCAGCCGGGCCACCGTCTGACCGTCCTCCAGAAGGAACGGCGTCTCGTGGCTGCGCACCTCCAGCACGCCCTTCGAGCCGACCGCGGCGGCTTCCTCCGTGCCGAAGCCGGGATCGAAGAAGCCGGCATAATGGACGCGGAACTCGCCCACCGACGGGTCGATCGGCGTCATCTCGGCGGCCTCGAGGGCGGGGATCTCGATGTCGTCCTTGGAGGCCAGGATATAGAACTCGCCCGGATCCAGCAGCAGTTCGCCGTGACGCGCCTCCAGCGGCTCCCAGAAATCGCGGGGATCGTGGCCGTCCTCGTGGTCGAGGTCGATGACCCCGGCGTGGCGGCGTCCCCGGAAGCCGACGACGCCGGTATCGGGCATCAGGTCGACGCCGACGCTGCGGGTGGCCAGCTTGGCGGGCTCGCCGCGCTTCAGGCGCAACTGGTTCAGGCGGGTGCCGGCGCGGACCAGCACCGAGAAGGTCTGCGGCGCGATCTCGATATAGAGCGGCCCCGTATAGCCGGCGTCGACGTCGTCGAAGGCGCGCGAGTGGTCGGTCAACAGGCGCACGAACACGTCGACGCGGCCGGTCGAGCTCTTGGGATTGCCGCGCGCCGACACGGTCATCGGCAGGGCCAGGCGCTCCTGGATCTCGGCGATGTAGACGCAGCCCTTCTCCAGCACGGCGCCCTTGGTCAGGTCCAGCTCGTGCATGGCCACGTCCTTCAGGCGCTCGGGCACCTTGCGGGTCAGGCCCGGGAGGAACGAAGCGCGGATGCGCCAGGCGCGCGCGCCCAGCCGCAGATCGAGGCTGGCGGGCTGCACCTGGTCGGCGTCGAATGGCGTGGCCGAGGTGATCGCGTCCTGGGCGATCAGGTCCTCGATGGTCTGACAGGGAAGAATCCCCGCGGCATGGGCGTCGGTCATCGGCGGGACACTCGCCAAACCCGGCCGCAAAGGCAAGGCGGCAAGGACCTCGGGCTCGCCCGTGACAATATGATTTTCGCCCGTGACAATTCTCCGGTCGCGGAAGAGGCGTTCGCGCTTGACCCAGACCCCCTCCCCGCCCTCTATGCCCGCGGTTCAAGCGTAGGAGCAGCCGGTGGCCGAGGATCCGAAAGACTGGGACGTCGCGACGAAGCTCATCCGAGGCGGCATCGCGCGCTCGCAGTTCATGGAGACCGCCGAGGCGCTCTACCTGACCCAGGGCTTCACCTATGACAGCGCCGAGGGCGCCGACCGCCGCTTCGCCGGCGAGGACCCGGGCTTCGTCTATTCGCGGTTCAACAACCCGACCGTGAAGATGTTCGAGGACCGCCTGGCGCTGCTCGAAGGCGCCGAGGTCTGCCGCGCCCAGGCGACCGGCATGGCCTCGATCCACGCGTCCCTGATGGGCCTGGTCCGCGCGGGCGACCACGTGGTGGCCGGGCGGGCGCTGTTCGGCTCGTGCCGCTGGATCGTCAGCGAATGGCTGCCGCGCTTCGGCGTCGAAACGACCTTCGTCGACGCCACCGATCTTCGCGAATGGGAAGCGGCGATGCGGCCCAACACCAAGGCCGTGCTGATCGAGACGCCGTCGAACCCGGTGCTGGAGATCACTGACATCCGCGCGGTGTCCGAACTGGCCCACGCGGTCGGCGCCAAGGTGATCGTCGACAATGTCTTCGCCACCCCGATCTTTCAGAAGCCGCTGGAGCTGGGCGCGGACGTGGTCGTCTATTCGGCCACCAAGCACATCGACGGCCAGGGCCGCGTGCTGGGCGGGGCCATCCTGACCAGCGAGGCGATCAACGAGGAGTTCTATCGCGACAGCCTGCGCCACACCGGCCCCTCGCTGTCGCCGTTCAACGCCTGGGTGTTGCTGAAGGGCTTGGAAACCCTCGACCTGCGCGTCCGCCGCCAGGCCGACACCGCCGCCGCCTTGGCCGACGTGATCGCCGAGCACAGGAAGGTGGAGAAGGTCCTCTATCCCTTCCGCGCCGACCACCCGGGCTACAACGTCGCCAAGACCCAGATGACCGGCGGCGGCACGGTGATCGCCCTGGACCTCGGCACGCGAGAGGCCGCCTTCAAGTTCCTGAACGCGCTGGAGATCGTCGACATCTCCAACAATCTGGGCGACGCCAAGTCGATGGCGACCCACCCGCCGACCACGACCCACCGCTCGGTCCCCGAAGCCGACCGCCCGTCGCTGGGCGTGACCGAAGGCGGCGTGCGCCTGTCCGTGGGCCTGGAAAGCCTGGCCGATCTGACCCGAGACGTGACCCGTGCGCTCGATCAGGCGTGAGACCTCCCCGCCGATGCAGCGGATGCGCCGGCGTCGCGGCCACGACGCCTCGGCCTACGAGGCGCGGACGCGCGACATCCTCGTGCGGGTCTTCCCGACCTACGCCCACGAGGAGTCCTCGCCCGAGCAGGGCCTCTATCTGTGGTCCTACACCGTCGAGATCGAGAACCACGGCGAGGAGACCGTGACCCTGATCGCGCGCCGCTGGACCATCACCGACGGCTTCAACCGCGTGAACGAGGTCGAGGGCAGCGGCGTCGTGGGCGAACAGCCGGAGCTGAAGCCGCGCGAGGCCTTCCGCTACGTCTCCAACTGCCCCCTGCCGACACCCTCGGGCGCGATGCGGGGCAGCTATCAGATGGTCACCGACGAGGGCGACCTGTTCGACGTCGAGATTCCCGAGTTCTCGCTGCACATGCCCGGCGCGGCGCTGAAGCTGAACTGAGCGCCGCCTTTCCGCCGGGCGGCGTCCTCAGGCGGCTTCAGGCGGCTCCAGCTTGTAGACCCGCGAGCAATACTCGCACGTCACATGGATCTTGCCGTCGGGCTCGATCATTTCGGCCACTTCCTCGGCCGAAAACGAGTCCATTACCACGCCGATGCGATCCTCGTTGCAGCGGCAGAAGGCCCGTAGCGGCTTTTCGTCCAGCAGGCGCACGCCGTCCTCGTTGAACAGACGCCACAGCAGGGTCGGGGTCGAGACCGTGGGATCGATCAGTTCGTCCTCGCCGGTGGTCTCGAACAGCGCCTGCACGTGGGTCCAGGCGTCCTGGGTGTCGCCGCGCGCCTGATCGCCGGCGATGACCTGGATCAGGATGCCGCCGGCGCGCCACTGGGCGCCCTCGCCCGTGTCGACCTGGCCGACGGCCAGGCGGATGCGGGTCGGGGTCTGTTCCGACTGGGCGAAGTACTGCTCGGCGCACAGGGCCAGGGTCTCGCCCTCGATCGGCGTCACGCCCTGATAGCGGTCCATGTCCGGCCCCTGGTCGAGGGTCATGATGAACACGCCGCCGCCCAGCAGGGTCTTTGCCCCCGGACGGGCGAAGCCCTCCGAAACCGCCGCCACCTCGTCCGGATCGAACCGGCAATAGCCGCGCAGGCCGCCGGACGTGTCGTAGTCGACCACGACATAGCGCACCGGGCCGTCGCCCTGGGCCTGGATGATCAGCCGGCCGTCGAACTTCAGGCTGGATCCGACCAGCGCCGCCAGGGCGCAGGCCTCGCCCAGCAGGTTGGCGACGGGCTCGGGATAGGCGTGGCGGGTCAGCACCTCGTCGACGGCGGCGCCGAGGCGGACCACGCGGCCGCGCACGGGCAGCCCCTCGATCTGGAACGCGGAAACGACGTCGTCGAGGACGCGGGTGTTGGGGGCGATGTCGGTCATGGGGTGGCTAGATAAGCGGTCCGCGCGAAATTGCGAGCCCGTTCGTCGCCGCCGCGCCGCGACGCGCGGTCTCTAGATCGGGTACGCCCAGGCATCCGGGTTCTTGCGGGCCCCGGCGATTCGCCCGACGCCATGATCGTTCCGCCGCTCTTGCCCATACGCGGCGGGACGGTCGGCCGGCGCTTTCCAACCGGGCGCCGGCCGGCAACCCTCAGCCGATCGCGCCGAAGCACCAGGCCAGGACCGACTTCTGGGCGTGGATGCGGTTCTCGGCTTCGTCCCAGACCAACGAACGCGGCCCGTCCATCACCGCGTCGGTGACTTCCTCGCCCCGGTGCGCCGGCAGGCAGTGCAGGAAGACGCCGTTCGCCGCCGCCAGATCCATCAGCTTGTCGTCGACCTGATAGGGCTCCAGCGCGGCCAGGCGCTCGTCATGGTCGGTGTCGCCCATCGACACCCAGGTGTCGGCCACGACGACGTCGGCGCCGCTGACGGCGGCCTTGACGTCGGTGGTCATGCTGACCTTTCCCCGCAGGCTCTCGGCCCGCGCCAGGTCGTGCAGGTCGGCGTGATAGACCGCCGGGCAGGCGATCTTCAGCTCGAAGCCCAGCAGCGGCGCGGCGTGGATGAAGCTGGAGCAGACATTGTTGCCGTCGCCGACCCAGGCGATGGTCTTGCCGGCGATCGGACCGCGATGCTCCTCGATGGTGAGGATGTCGGCCATGATCTGGCAGGGGTGGCTCTTGTCGGTCAGGCCGTTGATCACCGGCACCGTCGCCACCTGGGCGAAGCGCTCGACGTCGGCGTGGCTGTTGGCGCGGATCATCACCGCGTCGACCATGCGCGAGAGCACCTTGGCGGTGTCCTCGATCGTCTCGCCCCGCCCCAGCTGCATGTCGGAGGCGGTGGAGATGATCGCCGCCCCGCCCAGCTGGCGCATGGCCGCGTCGAAGGAGAAGCGGGTGCGGGTCGAGTTCTTCTGGAAGATCATCGACAGCACGCGGTCCCTGGCCGGCGCGTCGGCGTCGACCTTGCCCTGGGGCCAGCCCTTGCGGGCGGCCTTGCGGGCGTGGGCGTCGTCGAGCATCCGGCGCAGGGTGGCGCCGTCCAGCTTCCACAGGTCGATGAAGTGGCGGGGTTGGGTCATCAGCCTATCCCTGTTCCCGCCTCCCCGGCGAAGGCCGGGGCCCAGATACATCCGGGAGGTCAGCGGGCTTGATCTGGGTCCCGGCATTCGCCGGGAAGACGGAGAAAGAGAGCCTTAGGCGGCCGCCTTGGCGCGCGCGGCTTCGCAAGCCTTTTCGAGCTTGGCGATCGCTTCGCTGGCCTCCTCGAGGGTCAGGTTCAGCGGCGGCAGCAGGCGCACGCAGTTGTCGCCGCCGCCGGCGATCAGCAGATGCTGGTCGCGGGCCAGAACCATGAACTCGCGGTTGTTCGGGATCAGCTTGATCCCGATCAGCAGGCCCTTGCCGCGGATGTCGACGATGACGTCCGGGAAGCGGTCCTTCAGGCCGTTCAGCTGCTGGGTGAAGAAGCCGCCGACGGTCTTGACGTTGTCGAGCGTCTCTTCGGAGTTGATCAGGTCGAAGGCCGCCTTGCCGACGGCCATGGCCAGCGGGTTGCCGCCGAAGGTCGAGCCGTGCGCCGCGACGGTCATGCCCTTGGCCGCCTCGGTGGTGGCCAGGCACGCGCCGATCGGGAAGCCGCCGCCCAGGGCCTTGGCCACGCACATGATGTGCGGCTCGCCGCCCTCGGCCCACTCATAGGCGAAGAGCTTGCCGGTGCGGCCCATGCCGCATTGCACTTCGTCATAGATCAGCAGCACGCCGTGCTCGTCGCACAGCTCGCGCAGGCCTTTCAGGCACTGCGGCGGCAGCGCGCGGGCGCCGCCCTCGCCCTGCACCGGCTCGATGATGATCGCCGCCGTCGTCGGGCGGGCGATGGCGGCCTTGACCGCCTCGTGGTCGCCGAAGGTCAGCTGCTGGTAGCCCGGCAGCCGCGGCCCGAAGCCGTCGACATAGCTGGGATTGCCCGAGGCGTTCACGGCCGCGTAGGTGCGGCCGTGGAACGAGCCGTCGAAGCCGTAGATATCGACCCGCTCGGGCTGGCCGTTGGCCGAGTGATACTTGCGCGCGGTCTTCAGCGCGCACTCGACGGCTTCGGTGCCCGAGTTGGTGAAGAACACCACGTCGGCGAAGGTCGCCGCGCAGATGGCGTCGGCCAGGGCTTCCTGTTCGGGGATCCGATAGATGTTCGAGACGTGCCACAGCTTCTCGCCCTGAGTCTTGAGGACCTCGACGAGGGCGGGATGGGCGTGGCCCAGGCCGTTGGTGGCGATGCCGGCGACGCAGTCCAGATAGTCGCCGCCGTCCGTCGAGAACAGGCGCGCGCCTCGGCCTCGCTCGAACGCCAGCGGGGCGCGGTTGTAGACGCCCATGATGTGCTGTTGCGAGGAGTTGGACGACGTCGCGGTGCTCAAGACCGGCCCTCCTAAAAGGAAAGAAGCCCCCACGCCGTGAGCGAGGGGACCGGAAGGCCGCAGGTTGTCGCCGCGGAACAAGGTCGTGTCAATCGAAGGCCCATGAAAGCGCTCTGAAATTCGGCGATTTCGGCGCGCGCGCCACAGGCGCCGGTCAGCTCTTCAGACGGTAACCGGTGACGAACAGGCGCCAGCACCACAGGAACATGCCCGCGGTCAGAACGCCCATGCTGACGACGCCTATCAGGATCGAACCGTCGGCGTGGCCGATGAAGCCGTATCGGAAGCCGTCGATCAGATAGAAGAACGGGTTGAAGTGGCTGGCCGAGCGGAACGGCTCGGGCAGCTTGTCGACCAGATAGAAGGTCCCCGACAGGAAGGTCATCGGCATGATCAGGAAGTTGGTCACGGCCGCCAACTGGTCGAACTTCTCCGACCACAGCCCCGCCAGGATGCCGGCCAGGCCGAGGATCAGCGAGGCGGTGAGGCCGAAATAGAGGATCGCCCAGGGATGGGCGACCGACAGGCCCGCGCCGGGCAGCACGCCGATGACCAGGGCCGTGACCGCGCCGACCACGACGCCCCGCGTCGCCGCGCCCAGGGTGAAGCCCAGCACCTGCTCCAGGGCCGACAGCGGCGGCGTCAGGAAGTCCGGCGTCAGGCCCATCATCTTGGCCTGGATCAGCGAGGACGACGAATTGGCGAAGGCGTTGTTCAGGATGGCCATCATGATCAGGCCCGGGGCCACGAAATGCCCGAAGGTCACGCCGCCCACCGCCGGCCGGCTTGCGCCGACCGCGACCACGAAGACCAGCATGTAGAGCAGCGTGGTGACCACGGGCGCGGCGACGGTCTGCGTGCCCACCTTCCAGAACCGGCGGATCTCGCGCTGATACAGCGTGACGAACCCGGACCAATTCCAGCCGTGATAGTCGCGCGGCTGCGGCGGAATGACGCTCTCGGCCATGTCTCTCATCGGCTCAACCCGTTGTGTTGCTTGGCCATGTGCGCCTTGGAACCCCGTTTCGCAAGCGCGGGCTTGCCGGAATCAACATCTTGTTTCTGTGGACAGAGTCGTGGGCGCCCATTGTGTGTTTTAACGCATTCTTTACGATATCTAGTAGGACGACCGCCGGCGGGGCGGTCGGGGCACCATATATGGGGTCGGGCGCTGGGGCGCCCTGCCCCGCCAATTGGCGGAGATGGGACATGAGCTGGACCGACGAACGGGTTTCCACCCTGAAGAAGCTCTGGTTGGACGGCCTCTCGGCCAGTCAGATCGCCAAGCAGCTGGGCGGCGTCACCCGCAACGCCGTGATCGGCAAGGTTCACCGCCTCGGCCTGTCGGGCCGCGCCGCGCCGTCGCAGCCCGCCCGTCCGGCCTTCAAGGCCCCGCGTCCCGCGCGTCCGGCCGCCCAGGCCATGCCCTCGGCGCCGCGTCGCGTGACACCGGTGGAAGCGCCGACCGCCGTGGTCGCCGCCGCGCCCGCGCCGCTGCCGGCGTTCCGGCACGAGGAGCCGGGCTCGGCCACCGTGCTGACCCTGGGCGCGCACATGTGCAAGTGGCCGATCGGCGATCCGTCGTCGGAAGGCTTCACCTTCTGCGGCCGCCGCTCGTCGGAAGGCGCGCCCTACTGCGTCGAACACGCCCGGGTCGCCTACCAGCCCCAGCAGACCAAGAAGAAGGGCGGCGCCACCGAACTCGCCCGCTCGCTTCGCCGCTACATCTAAGAAGAACAAAAGTCTCTCAGGGCGGCGGATCCCGGGAAGCGCGGCTTCCCGGGATTTTTGCGTTTCAAGGCCTTCAACCGTCATCCCGCGACGTGTTCGCGGGACCCATTGGTCCGTCGCAAGGGCGGGGCGGAAGTTCACACGCACACGAAAGCTGAACCATGGGTCCCGCGCATAAAGCGCGGGATGACGACGTGGAGGTCGAGCGAGAACACCGATGACCTCCACGGACTTCCCTCTTAAACAGGACCCATGAGCGACCTACCGCCAACCGACTCCAACGCCCCGCCCTATTCGGTCTCCGAACTGGCCTTCGCCCTGAAGCGGACGCTGGAGGACCGCTACGGCTTCGTGCGGCTGCGCGGCGAGCTCTCCAAGGTCACCCACCACGGGAACGGCCACGTCTATCTGACCATCAAGGACGACAAGGCCGCCATCGACGGCGTCGTGTGGAAGGGCAATGTGCGGGGCCTCGGCGTGCGGCCCGAGCACGGGCTGGAGGTCATCGTCACCGGCAAGATCACCACCTATCCGGCCGGTTCCCGCTATCAGATCGTCATCGACAGCATGGAGGCCGCCGGCGTCGGCGCCTTGCTCGCGCAACTGGAGCGCCTGAAGGCCAAGCTGGCCGCCGAAGGCCTGTTCGCCGCCGAGCGCAAGCGCCCCCTGCCCTCGATGCCCGCCGTGGTCGGGGTGATCACCAGCCCGACCGGCGCGGTGATCCGCGATATTCTTCACCGCATCCGCGACCGCTGGCCCTGCCGGGTTCTAGTCTGGCCGGTCGTCGTCCAGGGCGAGGCGGCGGCCAGCCAGGTCTGCGCCGCGATCCGGGGCTTCAACGCCATTCAGCCCGACGGCCCCGTGCCGCGCCCCGACATCCTGATCGTGGCGCGCGGCGGCGGCTCGGTCGAGGATCTCTGGGCCTTCAACGACGAGACCCTGGCCCGCACGGTCGCCGAAGGGACCATCCCGCTGATCTCGGCCGTCGGCCACGAGACCGACACCACCCTGATCGACTTCGTCTCGGACCGCCGCGCCCCCACCCCGACCGCCGCCGCCGAGATGGCGACGCCGGTGCTGGCCGAGCTGCGGGCCTTGATCTCGGACTTCGATCGCCGGCTGAACCGCTGCGGGTCGCGAACGATCGAGGAGCGCCGCACGCGCCTGGTCAGCGCCGCGCGCGGCCTGCCGCGCCCTGCCGACCTGCTGGCCCTGGCCCAGCAAAGGTTCGACATCGCCTCGGGACGTTTGGACGCGGCCCTGCAGCGCAACACCAATGTCCACGCCCAGGACCTGCTGAAGGTTACGGCTCGCCTGACCCCGGACGCCCTGCGCCGGCAGCATGCGGCCAAGGCCGACCGCCTGGCGGACCTCTCCCGCCGCCTGAACGCCTGCGGGACGAGAGCCCCGGAGCGCGCCGCCGCTCACGCTCGCCTTCCCGCGCTGGGCGACCGCCTGCGGGAGGCGGCCCGGCGCCGGTTGACCCGCGCCGAGGACCAACTGACCAACCTGGACAAGCTGCGCCAGTCGCTGAACCCCGAACGACCGCTGGAGCTGGGCTTCGCCCTCGTCCGCAAGGCCGACGGGTCCCTGGCCCGCTCTGCGGCCGAGCTGGTCTCGGGCGAGCGCGTGAACCTGAAGTTCAAGAGCGGCGACCGCGACGCGGTGATTGACGGCGACGGCGGCCTCATCCCGCCCACGCCGGCCGGCAAGCCTCGCCTCCGGCCCGCCACGCCGCCGGTCGGCCAAGGCGACCTGTTCTGAAGCCGCCGCATGGCGTAGACTGTGATCCATGAACGCTTTCGATCGTGATCTCGGAAAGGACGGCCTGGCCGTTCTGCACTATGGCGATGGCGAATACGCCGTGCTGAGCCCTGGGCGGTTCGTGCTGTGCGCCGTCAGCAACCGGCAAATCCCGCTGGAAGCCCTGCGCTACTGGAGCCCCGAGCATCAGGAAGCCTATGCCGGTCCCGCCGAGGCGCTGCGGCGTTGGCGGCAAGGCTGAACCGGCGCGCGGTCCTCGCCGCGCTGCCGCTCACCGCGCTTGGCGGGACCGTCAAAGCCAGCGCGCCGGGTCTTTCGCTCTCGGGCAAGTTCGTGCAGGGCGGCTTCGCGGTCGGGCGCACCGCCCCGCGCGCGGTGATCGATGTCGACGGCCAGATCCTGACCACCGCCTCGGCGAACGGCTGGTTCGTGGTCGGCTTCGACCGCGACGCGCCGCCCGTGAGCAAGCTGACCGTGACGACGCCGGACGGCTCCGCCGTCGACGAGCGCGCGATCGCCGTCGGCGACTTCGACATCCAGCGGATCGATGGCCTGCCGCCGGAACAGGTGACGCCCACCGACCCGGCGCTGCTGGCGCGCCTGGAGGCCGAGGGCGTCCGCAAGTCGGCCGGCTTCGCCAGCCAGGCCGATCTGGAGGGCTTCCGCGAAGGCTTCGTCCCGCCGGTGGCCGACGCGCGACGCTCCGCGCGGTTCGGCGGCCAGCGCATTCTGAACGGCGAGCCCAAGCGCCCGCACTATGGCATGGATCTCGCCGTGCCCGTCGGCACGCCGGTACGCGCGCCCGCCTCGGGTCTCGTCTGCTTCGCCGAGACCGGTCTGCACTACGAGGGCGGCCTTGTCCTGATCGATCATGGGCAGGGCTTGGTGAGCGCCTATCTGCACCTGTCGAGGATCGTCGCGCCGGCGGGCGCCTATGTGTCGAAGGGCCAGCTGATCGCCGAAAGCGGCAAGGAGGGACGCGCCACCGGTCCTCACCTTTGCTGGCGCATGAAGTGGCGCGGCCGGAACCTGGATCCGTCGCTGATGGTCGGCGCCGGCCCGTTTCGTGTTTGAAATTGTTACATTTCGCCTCTGGCGCGAGTGGAAATCATTCGCTAGCAATGCCGGCGTTATCGGGCCTTGAGGTCGCTGGGGGAGCGGCGCTCAATACCTCTTTTTCCGCGAAGACTCTCGAGGAGGCGGCTCCCGCATGTCGGTGGCGCTGGACAAGCTGCGCTTTCTGCTGGTGGACGACAACCAGCATATCCGCTCGATCGTCTCGACGATCCTCAGGGGGGTGGGCGTCAAACACATCCGGGAGGCGATGGACGGCGCCGAGGGCCTGCAGGTCCTGCGCGACTGGCGCACCGACATCGCCATCGTCGACTTCAAGATGAGCCCGCTGGACGGGGTTCAGTTCACGCAGCTGGTTCGTAATTCGCCCGACGCCGTCGATCCGTTCCTGCCCATCATCATGCTGACGGGCTTCGCGGAACGTCACCGCGTGTTCGAAGCCCGCGACGCCGGCGTGACCGAGGTGGTGGTCAAGCCGGTCACGGCCCGCTCGCTACTGGATCGTATCAACACGGTGATCTTCCATCCGCGGCCGTTCATTCGGTCTTCGGACTATTTCGGCCCCTGTCGCAGGCGTCGCGTCGATCCGCACTATGCGGGCCCGTTCCGCCGTTCCGGCGAAAAGGACGCGGCGGTCGAGATCTAGCCGGCCTCGGCTTCTCGGCGGGCCAGGGCCGCATAGACCTCGTTGGGCCAACGGCGGTGGACCCAGAACCACTCCGCCGGCCGCTCGCGGATGCGCTCTTCCAGGAAGGCGTTGATCATCCGCACCCCGGCCTCGATGTCGGCGGTTCGGTCGCCGGTGCTGGGAGGGACGATGGGATCGTGCACCACCGCCCGGAAGCGCGCGCCCTTCAACCGCTGGACCGACATCGGCTGCAGCACCGTGCCAAAACGGATCGCTAGTCGCGTCGGGGCCGGCGCGGTGCGGGCGTCATGGCCAAAGAACGGCGCGGCCACGCCGTTGTTGAACTTCTGATCGTTCATCAGGGCGACCGACCGCCCCTCCATCATCCCCTTCAGCAGTTCGCGCGAGCCGTCGCCGCCCTTCGGGGCGAACAGACGGACCCCGTAGCGGAAGCGGCTGTCCTTGATACGCTGGTCGACATAGGGGTTGTTGGCCGCCCGATAGGTCATCTCGCATACCACGCCGCTGTCGACGATGGCGGCGGGCATCACCTCCCAGTTCGACAGGTGACCGGAAACGAACACCACCGGCGTCTTGCGCTCGGCGATCTCGGCGAGGCGCTCCTTGTTCACCACCTCGACCCGGCCGGTGGACGGCAGGATCTTGTCCATCAACGGGAATTCGGCGAACGAGCGGCCCAGGCCCTCCCACTGCTCGTCCAGGATCCGCGCGTGCCAGGCGGCGTCCTTGTCGGGAAAGGCCAGCTTCAGATTGCGCGCGGCGACCTTGTGCGCCCCGCTCATCGGGCCGAAGGTCCGTCCCAGCCAGCCCCCGAAGTCCGACGCCCGGTCCACGCCCATCAGGCGAACCGCCCCGATGAACAGATCGAAGCCGAAGGCCTCCAACCGCCACAGGAAATCTTGAACCGCGGGCCGACGCTTATCCGACATGCGTCCTTACTAGGTTAGCCCGCACGCATCGCGCAACGTTCTCTCGCCCCCCTTCTTGTTCAGATCTGAACCAGACGGGGACGAATTCCATAATCGGGCGCGCGCCAGCCGGCGAAACCGCACGCGTTTTCGCCTGGCGCTCGCCCGGCACGCGACTTGCGGCGGTGACGTCAGGCCGTTCCGTTCTGGGACGGGTCGGGAAAAACGAGGGGGCATGGCTTCCATGGGTAACGACATCGACGTTCACCTGGGCAAGCGTCTGCGTCGCCGCCGCCGTCTGCTGGGCCTGACCCAGCAGCAGCTGGCGGGCGCTGTCGGCGTGCGGTTTCAGCAGATCCAGAAGTACGAGTGCGGCGCCAACCGGATCTCGGCCGCGCGTCTGTGGCAGCTGTCCGAGGCGCTGGAAGTGCCGGTCGGCTACTTCTACGACGGCCTGTCCGACACGCGTCGCGAGGGCGCCGGCGAGTCGACCGAGGGCGGCGAAATGTTCGCCCGCAAGGAGACGCTGGACCTGATCCGCGCCTATTACCTGCTGGGCGAGCGTCCGCGCCGTCGCCTGCTGGATCTGGCCAAGTCGCTGAACGGCGGCGCCGAGCACGTCGACGCCTGAAGTCGCTGGTGGCGTCGCGACGGCGGGGAGGCTAAACCCCGCCCATGACGCTCTCCGCTGACCGGCTCGCCGCGCTCGACGCCTTCATTCTCGACCTGAACCGCGCCTCGGCGGCGGCGATCCTGCCGCTGTTCCGGGCTGGGCACGGGCTGGAGGACAAGGCCGCGGGCAAGAACCTTCCGCGCGACACCCACGCGGGGTTCGACCCGGTCACCGAGGCCGATCGCGGCGCCGAGGCGGCGATCCGCCAGCTGATCGCCGAGCGGTTTCCCGAGCACGGCGTGATCGGCGAGGAATATGGCGAGGACCGCCCGGACGCCGAGTTCGTCTGGGTGCTGGATCCGATCGACGGCACGCGCGCCTTCATCTCCGGCCTGCCGCTGTGGACCACCTTGATCGGCTTGCGCCACCAGGGCCGGCCGGTGCTGGGCTCGATCGGCCAGCCCTATGTCGGCGAGGTGTTCGTCGGCTCCGCCCAAGGCTCTCGCCTGGTCGCGGGTGGGACCGAGACGCCGATCCGCGTGCGTGAATGCGCGACCCTGACCGACGCCGTCATCGCCACCACCGATCCCGACGCCTGCTTCGACGGGGCCGAGCGCGGCGCCTGGCTGCAGGTGCGCGCGGCGTCGAAACTGGCGCGCCTGGGCTGCGACGCCTACGCCTACGCCATGGTGGCGATGGGCAAGATGGACATGGTCATCGAGGCGGGGCTGAAGGCCTGGGACATCGAGGCCGCTATTCCGCTGCTTGAAGGCGCCGGAGGCCTGGTGACCAACTGGCGCGGCGAGCCCGTCGGCCCGAACGGCGGCCAGATGGTCGTCACCGGCGACCGCCGCCCGTTGGACGAGGCGCTGGTCAGTCTGAGGCGTTCGGCGAAATAAGGGGTTCACGCGGGGCGATCGGATCGACCGTCTCGTCGAAGGCCTTCCAGAACACGGCGCGGCGCGGATCGGTCTCGATCAGGATCTCGTGGAAGGCGCCCGGGACCTCGACATAGCGTCCCTTGGGCAGGCGGCCGGCGATGGCCTTCTGGCTTGAATTGAGCACCAGGTGGTCGAGCTCGGCGGCGACCAAGGTCACCGGGACGGCGATCGCCTCGACGCTCTTGCTCCGCCGCAACCACGCGCAGGCGGAGATGGCGAAGTCGGCCCAGCCCCAGGTGACGCCGCCCAGAGCGATCTCGGGATCGGCCCGAAGTTGGGCGTGATAGCGGTCGTAGCGCGCCTCGTCATGGGTGAGGGCGTCGCCGACGAAGGTCTGGACCAGCGGATCATAGGGCGCGGACACGTAGCCGCCGGCCAGACCGAAACGCGACAGGGTCCAGGCCAGGGGCGTGGCCAGCCACGGCGGCACGCCGGCGGTGTTCAGGCCCAACATCGGCGCCGACAGCACGGCGGCGGCGAACCGTGTCTCGCCATGAGCCAGACCCATCAGGGTCAGGCAGCCGCCCATCGAGTGCCCCACGGCGATCCAGGGCTTGGGCAGGCGCGCCTCGAACGTGTCGAGCAACGCCTTGTAGTCCGAGACGAAGGTCTTGAAGCCGCGGGCGTGGCCCTTGAGGCGGTCGGGCAAGGCGCGGGCCGACAGCCCCTGCCCTCGCCAGTCGTGCAGCAATACGGCGAAGCCGCGCGCCAGGAGGTCCTCGACCACCTCGAAATATTTCTCGAGCGGCTCGCTGCGGCCAGGGCTGACCACCACGGAGCCCCGCGCTGGGCCAGGCGGGAAAAACGTCGCGGCGCGGAGGGTCGCCCCATCCGCGCCGCGAAACCATTCGGCCGTGCCGTGATCGGGAACCGGCGCCTCGGGGATCGAGACCAGACGCGCCGGCGCTTCCGTCATCTTCGGCTTAGCGCATCTTGGCGAACAGAGCGCCCATCTTGGGCTGCAGCGCCATGGCCGTGCCCATGTCCGACAGCTTCAGCTTGCCGGTCATGACCGCCATGGTCGGATCCAGCGAGCCGCCGCCGATGGCTTCCAGATCATCCTTGCTGAGCGTCATGGTCAGGTCGGCGGGCCTGTCCTCGTTGGTGACCGAGCCGCCGTCGATGTGGATGAAGCCTTCGCCCTTCAGGTCGAACTTGAGGCTCTTGCCCAGACCGCTGTCGTCGCCCACGGCGGCCTTGATGCGATCGGTGATTTCTTGAAGCGTGGCCATGAGCGCGATCTCCCTCTGCGCGAATTTGAGTTGCGAATAGCTAGACCGGCCCGAGCCGATGAGTAAACAGCGTTCAGACGGCTCGGACCCTTATTTCTTACCGTCGTAGAACCCGACCTTAGTCGGCGTTTTTGTCAACTTTACCCGTACGGCGCCCTGGTGGTCGGCGGGTCGGAAGTAGGGCGCGTCCTTGACCTGCGGCAGCGGCGCGGACCGGCCGTCGGCGAAGATCACGGTTCCGCTCTCGGCCTTGGGAAAGATCAAGCCCGTCATCTTCGGGGCCATGAACGACAACGCGCCAGCGGCCTTGCCGATCGCGCGGTTGCTTTCATCCACCGTCGCGACCAACTCCCGCGCGTCATAGTCGGCGGCCGGGTTGAGCTGAGGCCTGATGTCGATGGCCGTCCCCAATTTCCAGTCCGAAGGCACGTCGAAGACCACGTCGGCCTCGCCCGCCAATTGAGGCAGGGTCGGCAGCCGTTCGAAATAGCCGTCGGCGTTGACCGGCAGCGGCGTGCGCGCGCCGTTCTTCTCGACCAGGGTCGCCGTGACGTTCGGCAGCGGACGCCCGTCGCGCCGGACCGCGTAGGCCAGCTTCATCCGCGCGCGTTCAGCCGAGGGCACCTTCAGGAACTTGTCCAGGAACATGAACACCTTGCCGGCCGGCGCGGTCTTTTCCGCCCAGGCCGGCGTGGCGACGATGGCGGTCAGCACGGCCGCGAGGATCAGCGTCTTCTTCATTTCGGCTTCACGAACTTGAGGGTCATGCGGTCGCTCTCCCCGATCGCATCGTATTTGGAATGGTCGAAGCCCGGTTCGGCCGGCTCGCCGCGCGGCGCCGACAGGCGGGTGGGCGGCAGGGTCCAGACGCCGAAGGGGTGATCCTTGGTGTCCTTGGGATTGGCGTTGATCTCGCTGGTCGCGGCCAGCAGGAACCCCGCCTCCTTGGCCATCTGGATCACATAGGCCTGCTGCACATAGCCGTCGGCGGCCAGCACGTCCTGCACCCGGCCAGGCTCGCCCCGGTGCTCCTCGATCCCGAGAACCCCGCCGGGCTTCAGCGCCGCCAAGGCGTCCTTGAAGGCCTTCTCCGCGATGCCCCCGGCCATCCAGTTGTGCAGATTGCGCAGGAACAGCACCAGATCGGCGCTCCCCGCCGGGGCCACGGCTCCGCTGGTGGGACCAAAGGCGGTGAACGTCACGTCGCCGTAGATCTTCTTCTTTTCGGTCAGCTTGCGGCGATACCCCTCGACGATCTCGGTCGCGGCCGGATCGGACGGGTCGCTGGCCTGCAGCACGGCGGCGTAGAGCTTGCCGTGGGTGTCGGCCAGGAACGGGGCCAGGATGTCGGTGTACCAGCCCGCGCCGGGCCAGAACTCGACGACCGTCTGGCCGGGCTTCAGGCCCCAGAATTTCAGGGTCTCGACGGGGTGGCGCCAGACGTCGCGCGCGCGATCCGCCGCCGGGCGCCAATCGCCCGCGACGGCGGCCTCGATGGTCTCGGGCCCCGTGGCGGCCTTGGCTTGGCCCTGGGCCGGCTTGCGGCCGCAGGCGGCCAGCGCGCCAACGCTCGCCAGCACGCCGCGGCGCGACCATTGCTGTGACCGAACCATCATTCCCCCGTCGCTCACGCCAGCTTCGCCGCCGACCTTGGCCAAAGTCGGGCCGCCGAAGATCAGGCCGGCTTCCGGAAGCGCAGCGTCATGCGGTCGCTCTCGCCGATCGCCTCGTACTTGGAGCGGTCGAAGTTGGGATTGGCCGGCTGGCCCGCCGGGGCGGTGCGCCGGGTGGGCGGCAGCGTCCAGACGCCGAACGGATGGTCCTTGGTGTCCTTGGGGTTGGCGTTGATCTCCGACTGGGCGTCCAGCTTGAAGCCGGCCTTCTCCGCCAGGGCGACCACGGTGGCGGTGTTCAGATAGCCGTCGGCGCCGGCGGCCTTCTCCGAGCGCGGATCGGCGCGATGGTCCTCGACGGCGAGAACGCCGCCCGGCTTCAGCACCGCGAAGAAGTCGGCGAACACCTTGTCGGCCATGCCGGGCGTCACGGTCCAGTTGTGGACGTTGCGGGCGGTCAGCACGAGATCCGCCGAACCGGGCGCGCCCAGGGGACCCGACACCGGACCGAAGTTCACGAACCGGGGCGTCCCGTACTTGGCCGGATCGGCGAAGCGCGCCTCGAAGTCGGCGCGGCCCTTCTTGGCCCCCTCGGAAAGCTTCGGGTTCGACAGGTCGGCGACGCCGGCGATGTAGGTCCCGCCCGTGGCCTTGGCGTAGGGGGCCAGGATCTCGGTCCAGTAGCCGCCGCCGGGCGAGATCTCGATCACGGTCTGGCCGGGCTTGAGGCCCCAGAAGGTCAGGCTCTGGACCGGGTGGCGCGCGCCGTCGCGAGCGACGTCGGCGGCCGGGCGCGTGGGCGAGGCGACGGCGGCCTTCAAGGCCGCGTCCTCGGCGGCGAAGGCGGCGGGCGCGGCGAGGCTGAGCGCGGCGGCGACCAGCAGAACGTGACGACGAAGCGGCATGGGGCGTCCTCCGGCGAAGTGGGCGCGGCGACCTTAGCCGGGGCTCGGCACGCGTCAACGATTCAGGTTCTTCGAAACGAGGGGCCTTGAACCCTGGAAAACCGCTCACCAACTACCTGGACGAAGGCGCTGGACAACCGGGCCTTCCGGACCACAGGCGACGCCGAACCCGGGTCGCCGACGGGACGCACATTCAAAGACCTTGCTTGATGAGAAGGATCTGACCCCATGCGTACGCTCGACCTTACGCCCCTGTACCGCTCGCTCGTCGGCTTCGACCGCCTCGCCGACCAGCTGGACGCCGCCGCCCGTAACGAAGCGGCCTCGGGCTATCCCCCCTACAATATCGAACGCACCGGCGAGAACGACTACCGCATCGAGATCGCCGTGGCCGGCTTCAAGCCGGAAGAGCTGAACGTCGAGGTGAAGGAAAACCTGCTGACCGTCACCGGCCGCAAGGCGGCCAACGACGAGGCGCGGCAGTACCTGCATCGCGGCCTGGCCGAGCGCAACTTCGAGCGCAAGTTCCAGCTGACCGACTACCTGGTGGTGGTCGACGCCGATCTCTCGAACGGCCTGCTGTCGATCGCGCTGAAGCGCGAACTGCCCGAGGCTCTGAAGCCGCGCACCGTCGAAATCAAGACCAGCGCCTCGCCGCTGATCGAAGGCGAAAAGGCCGCCTAAGGGCGGCCCGATATCTTGTCTCCCCAATCCCTCTGAACTTGGGCGGCGTCTTCGGGCGCCGCCTTTTTCGTTCAGGGCATGGAGAGATCCAGACCCTGAACCGCGTTCAGATCCACGTCCCGGAAACTGGCCCTGGCGACGCGCGCGCCGGTCAGGTCCGAGCCCCGCAGGTCCGCGCCATCCAGGATCGCTTCGCTGAGATCGGCGGTCTGCGCCGCGGCGTAGCGGATCCGGGCGCCTTGCAGGGTCGCCGGCGTGCGGCGGTCTGGTCCCAGCGGCAGCGGCGACAGGAAGGCCTGGCGCAGGTCGGCCTTGGTCAGGTTCGCCCCCGCCAGCCGCGCCCCGCGCAGGTCGGCCCCGCGAAGATTGGCCGCGCGCAGGTCCGCTCCGGTCAGGTTCGCGCCCTGCAGCTGCGCGCCCGACAGGTCGAGGCCCACCATGCAGGCGCCCTTGGCGCTCATCGCCGTCAGGCGAAGGCCCTTCAGCTTGTCGCCCAGCGGACGCAGATCCTCGCCGTCGAGGCGCGCGGCCTGACCTTCCTTGCCGCCGGTCTGGCACCACAGCTGATTATCGGTGGCGCGCTTGTAGAGTTCCTGAGCCTTGGCCACGGCTTCACGCGTCGAAGCCCCCAAGGCGCCGTTCATGCTGGCGCCGCTGACGCGGGCCGCGGAGGTGTCGACATTGGCCATCACGGCGCCGCACAGGTTGGCCCCTTCGAGATTGGCGCCCTTGACGTCGGCGTTGTCGAGAATGGCGCCCGCGAGGTTGGCCTCCTTCAGATTGGCGCCGGAGAGCTTGGCGCCCCGCAGGGAGCAGTCGCTGAAATCGGCCTTGAACGCCGACACGCCCTCGAACTGAGAGCCGTCCAGGGTGGCGCCCGAGAAGTTCACCTCGTCGACCTCGCCCTGGCGTGTCTCGTGACGCAGGGTGTCGAGGCCCTTGCGCGGGTGGGGAATGGCGATCTGGCCCTCGCGGAAATCGGCCTGAGTCAGGTCGGCCTGGGCCAGGTTCGCGCCGCGCAGGCAGGCGCCGCGCAGGTCGGCCCGGACGAGCGAGGCCTGACGCATGTCGCTCTTGCGCAGGTCGCAGCCGAACAGGCTGGCGCGGTCCAGCTTGGTGCGCACCAGGCGGCACCCTTCCAGGATCGAGGCGGTGAGGTCCGCGTCGACGAGGTTCCGGAACGACAGATCAAGGCCCGACAGCTGCACGAAACGGAGGGAGGCGCGCTTGCCGCCCTGCTTGCCGGTGACGAATTTCTCGTGCGCCGTTACGATCATGTCGAGCTCGGCCTGGCTCAGGCGCCGCCGCCCGGCCACGCTTTGCGCGGCGTCCATAACGTATTCCCCGTGATGGTTATTTTCTAAGTTACGCGGACAGTAGCAACGAGGGACGAGCGAAGCGTTAAGCCTGCGGCCGTTTGTCGCGATTTCTTCAGAGGACGTCGTTTAGCCCGCGCGCCGCCAGACGGATCGCGCCCGTCAGATCGACATCGCGAAGCAAGGCTCCGGTGAAGTTGGCGCGCGAGACGTCGGCCCCGGCCATACGGGCCTGGCGCAGATCGGCGCGCGCGAAATCGGTGTTGGTCAGGATCGCGCCCGTCAGGTCGCAAGGCAGCACGCGGTCGGCGGCGATCAGCAGCGGCCCCAGCTGAGCGTCGCGCAGATCCGAGCCGGACAGCTTGGCCCCCTTCAACCGCGCCCCGCGCAGGTCGGCCCGTCGCAGGTTGCAGGCCCGCAGGTCGGCGCCTTCCAGCTGAGCGCCCTGCATCTGCACGCCCTCCATGTCGAGGCCGTAGAACACCGCCGACTTGGCCGAGAGCGCGGTGAGGTTGAAGCCCCGGATCGAGCGCAGATTGCGCAGGTCGGCATTGTCGAAGACCGAGGGCTTGCCCTCGGCGCCGCCGGTCTCGATCCAGCGGGCGTGGTCGGCGATCATCTCCTCGTAAGGCAGGTCCGAGACGCTCTTGCCCAACGGCTTGTCGGTGAGGGCGCCGTCCAGATTGGTGTCGCTGATGTTCCACGACATCGTCTTGACGCCGATCAGCACCGTGTTTCGGAGGTCCGCCCCCGAGAGGTTCGCGCCGGACAGGTCGGCCCCCGCCAGATTGGCGCCGTTGAAATTGGCCTGTTTCAGATTGGCGCGGACAAGCTTGGCGTCCTTCAGGACCGCGTCGCTGAAGTCGGCCTTGGTGGCGACGATGCCCGACAGCCGCGAGCGCTCCAGATTGGCCCCCGAGAGGTTGGCCCCGGAGGCGTAGGCCTCGCGTTGAGTCAGCTCGATGACGCGATAGCCTTCCTTGCGATCCGCCGCCGCGATGGTGCCCTCGCGCAGATCGGCCTCGAACATGTCGGCGCCGGTCAGGTTCGCGCCGCGCAGGCTGGAGCCGCGTAGGTCGGCGCGCCGCAGCGAAGCGTCGGTCAGGTCCGCGCCCTGAAGGTCCGCGCCGTAGAAGTTGGCGTTGTCCAGCTTGGCCTTGCGCAGGTCGCAGCCGGCCATCACCGCGCCGGTGAAGTCCGCGTCGCAGAGATTGCGCCCCGGGAAAGCCAGCCCCGAAATGTCGCAGAACGCGAAGACGGCGCGCGCCCCGCCCATCCGCGCCGACCACAGGCGATCGTGCTTGGCGCAGATGACGTCAACGTCATGCTGCGTCAGGCGCTTGTATTCCTGTGGAGGGGTGGCGACCGCGCTCATGTCCGGCATGGAATCCCGAGATTAGGGACGACCATGCACCGATCAAAATTAACGCCGTGTTTCCAAGGGCTTCCGGTGAAGCTTGCGGCGCTTAGGCCACCTGGGGAAGCGCTTCGGCGCGACTTTCGTCCAGGTAGCGCGCGCTGGTCGGCTTGAGCTGGTCGTCGAGCGTGATGACCAGCGGATTGCCCGTCGGGATCTCGACGCCGACGATCTTGTCGTTCGGGACGTCGAACAGATGCTTGACGATCGCGCGCAGCGAATTGCCGTGGGCGGCGATCAGCACCGTCTCGCCGGCCTTCAGATGCGGAGCGATGTCGCTCTGCCAATAGGGCAGCACGCGCACCAGGGTCGTCGCCAGGCTTTCGGTCGTCGGCAGGGTCGCGCCCTTGTAGCGGCGGTCCTTGCTGAAGTCGTATTCGCCGCCCGGCGCCAGCTCCGGCGGCGGGATGTCGTAGGACCGGCGCCAGATGGTGACCTGTTCGGCGCCGTGCTTCTCGGCGGTCTCGGCCTTGTTCAGACCGGTCAGCCCGCCGTAGTGGCGTTCGTTCAGGCGCCAGTCCTTGGTGACCGGCACGAAGCTCTGCTTGGCGGCGTCCAGCGCCAGATTGCCGGTGCGGATGGCGCGGGTCTGCACCGAGGTGAACAGATGGTCGATCTGGAGACCGGCCGCGGCGATCAGTTCGCCGCCCTTCTTGGCCTGGGCCTCGCCCTCGGCGGTCAGGTCGACATCGACCCAGCCCGTGAAGCGATTTTCAAGGTTCCACTGGCTCTGGCCGTGGCGGAGCAGAACGAGGGTCGGCATCGGGCGTCCTTGGCGTGTCGGCGAATGTCAGGGCGCGGGCTAAGGCCAGCCGGTCGAAGCGTCAAGCGCCGAAGCCGCGATCGCCCCTCCCCCACGCCGCCGCCCGTGCTATAGGCGGACCATGCCTGATCGCATCTTCATGCCGCTGATGGGCCTGATCGCCGCGGCGCTGATCGCCCTGTCCCTCGTCTGGCCGCAAGGTCAAGGCGACCGTTCGTGGGGCCCCTTCGGCCACATGCCCGTGCAGCAGACGCCCGAGATGAAGGCCAAGATCCAGCGGGAAAAGGACGCCGCCGCCCGCCGCGACGAGGCCGCCAAGAAGGCGGTCGAGGCCGTCAGCCAGATGCCGAGCGCTGCGCCGCGATGAGCGCGTTCGACGCCGTGGCGGTGGGTCGCCGCGTCCTGACCATCGAGGCCGAGGCCCTCGCGGCGCTGTCGGAGTCGCTGGGCGAGGCCTTCACCCGGGCGGTCGAGACGCTGTTCGACGCCAAGGGCCGGATCGTCTGCACCGGCATCGGCAAATCCGGCCACGTGGCGCGCAAGATCGCCGCCACCCTGGCCTCGACCGGCGCCCAGGCGATGTTCGTCCACCCCGCCGAGGCCTCGCACGGCGATCTGGGCATGATCGGCCCGGACGACGTGATCCTGGGGCTGTCCAAGTCCGGCGAGGCGCGGGAACTGTCGGACATCATCGCCTACGCCAAGCGCTTCTCGATCCCGCTGATCGCCATGACCGCCGTGGCGGACAGCCAGCTGGGGCGCGGGGGCGACATCGTGCTGCTGCTGCCGGACGCGCCCGAGGCCACGGCCGAGGTCAATGCGCCGACCACCTCCACGACCCTGCAGATGGCCCTGGGCGACGCCATCGCCGTGGCCCTGCTGGAGCGGCGCGGCTTCACGGCCAGCGATTTCCGGGTGTTCCACCCGGGCGGCAAGCTCGGCGCGATGCTGCGGACGGTCGCTGACCTGATGCATGGCGCGGACGAACTGCCGCTGATCGGCGCCGAGGCCGCCATGCCCGACGCGCTTTTGATCATGAGCGAGAAACGTTTCGGCGCGGTCGGCGTTGTCGACGCCTCGGGCCGGCTGGTCGGCCTGATCACCGACGGGGATCTGCGACGGCACATGGACGGGCTGCTCGGGCACACGGCGGGCGAGGTCATGACCCGAAGTCCGCTGACCGTCGCCCCGGGCGCCCTGGCGGCCGAGGCGCTGAAGCTGATGAACGAGCGGCGGATCACCGTGCTGTTCGTGGTCGACGCGGGTCGTCCGGTCGGGGTGCTTCATGTCCACGACCTGCTCCGCGCCGGCGTGATCTAGGTCATTCCTGAATTTACCGAACCTTGTCATGTGATCGTGCTAGCCGTCCGGCCAAGAGACGGCTAAAGCGGCCTCCTCAAAACTGAAGCGAGCTTTCGATGTTCTCCGCCCCCCGCGCCGATCTCGTTCCGAATACCGCCGCGTACGAAAACGAGGCGCTGGTCAAGGCGACAGGCTTTCGCGAGTACGACGCGCGCTGGCTGTTCGGGCCCGAGATCAATCTGCTGGGCGTCCAGGCGCTGGGCCTGGGGCTGGGGACCTATATCCACGAGCTGGGCCAGTCGAGGATCGTCGTCGGCCACGACTTCCGCTCCTATTCCAGCTCGATCAAGAACGCCCTGATCCTCGGCCTGCTGAGCGCCGGGTGCGAGGTGCATGACATCGGCCTGGCCCTGTCGCCGACCGCCTATTTCGCCCAGTTCGACCTCGACATCCCCTGCGTGGCCATGGTCACGGCCAGCCACAACGAGAACGGCTGGACCGGCGTCAAGATGGGCGCTCAGCGTCCCCTGACCTTCGGCCCGGACGAGATGGGCCGCCTGAAGGAGATCGTGCTGGGCGCCAAGTTCGTCGAGCGCGACGGCGGCAAGCTGGTCCGCGTGGCGGGCGAGGCCCAGCGCTACATTGACGACGTCGCCAAGCGCGCCAGCGTTTCGCGTCCGCTGAAGGTGGTGGCCGCCTGCGGCAACGGCACGGCCGGCGCCTTCGTGGTCGAAGCCCTGAAGAAGATGGGCGTCACCGACCTCGTGCCGATGGACACGGACCTCGACTACACCTTCCCCAAGTACAATCCGAACCCGGAAGACGCCGAGATGCTGCACGAGATGGCCCACGCCGTTCGCGAGCACGGGGCGGACCTGGCCTTCGGCTTCGACGGCGACGGCGACCGCTGCGGCGTGGTCGACGACGAGGGCGAGGAGATCTTCGCCGACAAGATCGGCCTGATGCTGGCTCGCGACCTGGCGCCGCTGCATCCCGGCGCGACCTTCGTGGTCGACGTCAAGTCCACCGGTCTCTACGCCACCGACCCGATCCTGGCGCGGCACGGCTGCAAGGTCGTCTACTGGAAGACCGGCCACAGCTACATCAAGCGCAAGAGCGCCGAGCTGGGCGCCCTGGCCGGCTTCGAGAAGAGCGGCCACTTCTTCATGAACGGCGAACTGGGCTACGGCTACGACTGCGGCCTGACGGCGGCCGCCGCCGTCCTGGCCATGCTGGATCGCAATCCCGGCAAGAAGCTCAGCGATCTGCGCAAGGCCCTGCCGGTGGCCTTCACCTCCCTGACCATGAGCCCCCACTGCGACGACGAGAAGAAGTACGGCGTCGTCGCCGAGGTGGTGAAGGAATACGAGGACCTGTTCGCCGCCGGGGGCTCGATCCTGGGCCGCAAGATCACCGAGGTGATCACGGTCAACGGCGTGCGCGTCCACCTGGAAGACGGCTCGTGGGTCCTGGTCCGCGCCTCGTCGAACAAGCCCGAGGTCGTGGTGGTGGTCGAAAGCACCCAGTCGGAAGACGACATGCGCGCCCTGTTCCGACTAGAGGTCAAGCCGCGCCTGGGCGACCGGGTCGGCAAGTACAATCAGGAAATCTGATCGCCGCGTCTTCGCCCTTCGACGGGCTCGGGGTGACGACGGTTGCGAGCCCGCGGTAGAAACCTCACCCTGAGCCTGCCGAAGGGCGGGGTTTTCGGGCCAAGAAGCCGGTCATGATCAAGCTCCGCCCCTCCCGTCCCGAGGACGGCGATCGCGTCGTGGAAATCTGGGCCGCCGCGGTGGACGCCACCCATGACTTCCTAACGCCCGAGGACCGCGCCGCCATCGGGCGGGAGGTCGCCGCCTTCCTGCCGGGCGCGCCGCTGATGCTGGCGGTCGACCGCCGCGACCGCGCGGTGGGTTTCATGCTGATCAACGACGCCCACATGGAGGCGCTGTTCATCGATCCCGAGCATCGCGGCGCCGGGATCGGGCGGATGCTGATCGAATACGCCCTCGCCGTTCACCCGATCCTGACCACCGAGGTCAACGCCCAAAACGCTCAGGCCGTCGGCTTCTACGAGCATATGGGCTTCGAGCGTACGGGCTGGTCGGCCACCGACGGCCAAGGGCGTCCCTATCCGCTCATCCATCTACGCTTTGGCGTCTGACACGGTTTTGGGCTTAGCTGGCGCGGTCCCATCGTGCGAGTCGATCATGCGCCGCCTGCTTACCGCCCTCGCCCTGCTCCTGAGCCCCGGCCTCGCGGCCGCCGGCCCCGCCGTCCTGCTCAAGCCCGCCAAGGTCTGGACGGCCGAAAGCGCCGCGCCGCCACGCGAGGGCTGGGTCGTGCTGGTCAAGGACGGCAAGATCGCCGCCGTCGGCCCGGCCGCCCAGGTGGAAGTCGCTGGGGCGGAGGTCATCGACCTGCCCGGCGCGACGGTGATCCCGGGCATGATGGACCTGCACAGCCATCTCTTCCTGCACCCCTACAACGAGACCCTGTGGGACGATCAGGTGCTGAAGGAGACGCCGACCTATCGCACCCTGCGGGCGGCGGTGCAGGCCAAGGCGACGCTGGAGGCCGGCTTCACCACGCTGCGCGACCTCGGCACCGAGGGCGTCGGGACCGCCGACGTGCCGCTGAAGAAGGCGATCAATGACGGCCTGATCCCCGGTCCGCGCCTGTTCGTGGCGACCCGGGCGATCGTGGCGACCGGCGCCTATGGCCCCGCCCGCCGCAACTACAATCCCGAGGCCGAGCTGCCACAGGGCGCCCAGGAAGCCAGCGGCGTTCCCGAGGTGATCAAGGCCGTGCGCGAGCAGGCCGGCGCCGGCGCCGACTGGATCAAGGTCTACGCCGATTACAGGGTCGGGCCGGAAGGCTCCACGCAGCCCACCTTCAGCCTCGAGGAGCTGAAGGCCCTGGTCGAGACCGCCCACTCGACTGGCCGCCCGGTCTCGGCCCACGCCTCCAGCGACGAGGGCATGCGTCGGGCGGTGCTGGCCGGCGTCGACACCATCGAGCACGGCTATGGCGGCAGCGACGCGACCTTCAAGCTGATGGCCGAGAAGGGCGTGGTATTCTTCCCCACCCTGACGGCGGTCGAGAGCACCTCGACCTATTTCGGCGGCTATGTCGCCGGCAAGACGCCGCCGACCCCAGCGATGCAGACGGCGGAGCGGGCCTTCAAGCTGGCGGTCAAGAACGGCGTGACCATCGGCCTGGGCAGCGATGTCGGCGTCTTCCGGCACGGCGACAACGCGCGTGAACTGGTGTGGCTGGTCAAGGAGGGCATGAGCCCCGCCCAGGCCCTGCTGGCCGCGACGGCCGTTGACGCCAAGGTGCTGGGCCGCGCCGGCGACCTGGGCCAGCTCAAGCCCGGCTATCTCGCCGACATCGTGGCGGTGAAGGGCGACCCGACCCAGGCGATCGAGGCGACCAGGGACGTCGTCTTCGTGATGAAGGGCGGCCAGGTGGTCCGGCGGCCATGACGCCCCGGCGCGGCGCCCTTCCCGCCCTGGTCGCGCTCGCCCTCGCCGGTCCGGCCCTGGCCGGTGATCCAGGGACCTTGCAGGAGCACGACACCTTCCGCGACGCGGCGACCGCGCCGCTTGAAGACCTGAACCTCAAGCGCAAGACCATCCCGCCGGTCCTGCAGAGGGCGGTGGACAATCCCTATGACCTGACCGGCCTGACGCGCTGCGAGCCGATCGCCGCCGAGATCGGCAAGCTGGACGCGGCGCTGGGACCCGACCTCGACGAAGCCCCGCCGCCGGACCAGCGCTCGCGCGGCAAGAAGGTCGCCGACGCCGCCTATGGCGCCGGCGTGGCCGAGGTCCGCGACACGACCCAGCACGTCTTGCCGTTCCGAGGCTGGATCCGCCGGCTGACAGGAGCGGCCAAGCACGACCGGGCCGTGGCCAAGGCCATCCAGTCCGGCGGCGTCCGGCGCGGCTATCTGAAGGGCGTCGGCATGCGCATGAACTGCGCCCCGCCCGCCGCGCCCAGCTGGTTCGTGCCGGTCGAGACCAAGCCGGTCCCGCCGCCGAAGGCCACCGGCGTCGTCGAGGCTTTCCTGGCGTGGTGGCGTGATCTGCTGGCCTGGCTGAAAGGCCTGATCAAGCTCGGCGCGTGAGCAGACGCGGCGCGGCGCGTCCGAAGCCCGCATCGGCCCTTGGGCCTGCGCGACTTGGCCGCTAAGCAGTCGAACGCCTCGCCAAGGAGTCGCCATGCGCCTGCCCGCCCTCGTTCTTGTCCTTCTGGCCCTGTTCGTCTCGCCCGCCCTGGCCCAGCGCCTGGACGAGACGCCGCGCGTGGCGGTGATCTCGGCCTTCCCGCCGGAGATCGGGGCGCTCAGCGCGGCGACCAGCCTGACCAAGACCTACGAGGTCAATGGCGTGCGCTTCACCACTGGCCAGATGGAGGGCAAGCCGGTCGTCGTGTTCCTGAGCGGCGTGTCGATGGTCAACGCGGCCATGACCACCCAGATGGCGCTGGACCGCTTCAACATCACCCGCATCGTCTTCTCCGGCATCGCCGGCGGCGTCGACGAGGGGCTGGACATCGGCGACGTGGTGGTGGCCGACCAATGGGCGCAGAACCTGGAAAGCGCGTTCGCCCGCGAAACCGACAAGGGTTTCGAGGTCTCGCCCAGCATCAGCAACAGCCCGCTGGCCAATTACGGCATGATCTATCCGCGAGGGATCATCCTGCCCGGGACCGATCTGTCCGCGCCGGCCCGCGTCTGGTTCCCGGCCGATCCGGCGCTGCTGGACACCGCGCGCAAGGTCGCCGCCGCCGTGCCTCTGCAACGCTGCGCCGCGGACAAGTGCCTGGTCCATGCGCCGAAGGTGGTGGTGGGCGGCAACGGCGTCTCGGCCCCGGTCTTCCTCGACAACGCGGCCTATCGCAAATATCTGCGCGCGACGTTCGAGGCCCGCCTGGTCGACATGGAGAGCGCGGCGGTCGCCCACGTGGCGCTGGTCAACAAGACCCCGTTCATCGCCTTCCGCAGCCTGTCGGACCTGGCGGGCGGCGGCGCGGGGGCCAACGAGATGCACACCTTCATGGCCCTGGCGTCGGACAATTCCGCCACAGTGGTCCGCGCCTTCGTCAAAGCGCTACCGAACTGAGCGGCCATAATCGGTCCTTCGCGAGACCGGCATTGAAGATCAGGGGTTGCGGAATCGACAATAACGACTGTGACATGGCGTCGCACGTCGCCGCGCCTTGTTGTCGATCAAGGCGAAGCTGACGGGCCCTAGCCTTCTAGGCTTAAGAAAAAAGGGGGAGGCTCACATGCCGAAGTCAGTCTTCAGCCGAAAAAGATCGTCGACGTCCGATGACGCGATCCTCAAGGCCCACGCGGTCGGCGAAGTCGGCTCTGGCGAGCCCGCCCTGGTGCTGCTTCACGGCTTCGGCGCCGACCAGGCGATCTGGCGGCGACTGACGCACCGTTTCGCCGAGACGCGGCGCGTGATCCTCTATGATCAGATGGGATGCGGCGCGTCGGACCTCGCGCACTACGACCCCGAACGCTATCGCACGCTCGAAGGCTACGCGGACGATCTGGTCGAGATCCTCGACGCGCTGCGCCTGCGCGACGCCACCGTGGTGGCGCACTCGGTCGGCGGCATGATCGCTCTGCTCGCCAGCCTGCGCACCGACCGCATCGCGAGGCTGGCCATGATCGGCGCGTCGCCGCGCTACCTCAATGACGGCGCTTACGAGGGCGGCTTCGAACTTCAGGACGTCGAGGACTTCCTGGGCATGATGGAACTGGACTTCCAGGGCTGGGCCAAGACCCTGGCGCCCCAGGTGATGGACCAACCCGACAGGCCCGAACTGGTCGAGGAGTTGGTCTACAGCTTCAGCAGGGCCAACGCCGATCTCAGTCGGCGGTTCGCCAAGGCGACCTTCATGTCCGATCACCGCGCGCGGCTGGGGGAGTGCGCGTTGCCGACCCTGCTGCTGCAGACCCGCGTCGACGCGGTGGTCCCGCTGACGGCCGCGCGGTTCCTTGCCGATCACATGCCCAACGCGCGTCTGGAGATTCTCGACGCGCGCGGCCACTACCCGCAACTGAGCGCGCCGGACGCCGTGTTCGCGGCCGTCGAGACGTTCCTGGCGGAGACGACGGGTTGAACGGCGGCGGCGCCCCCGCGCTTGTCGACGCCGTTCCCGTGGCGCTGTTCGAAGCGGACCCGGACATGGTCATCGGGGCGGCCAACGCCCGAATGGCCGAGATGCTGGGGCTGCCGATGGAGGAGATCGTCGGCCGCTCCTTCCGCTCGTTCCTGACCCGCTCCTCGCAGTTCGTCTACGCGCTGAAGGCCGAGCCGTCGCTGGTCACGCGTCGCGCCACCGAGGAGACCTTCCTGGAACTGGACCACCGCGACGGCCGTCCTCGCGCGGTCCTGTTGACCGTGCGGCCGGACGCCGATCGTCAGGAGCGCCTGTACGGCGCCCTCTTCGCGGCCCCCGAGCGGCGCGCGTACGAACTGGAGCTGATCGCCGCCCGCCGCCTCGCGGTCGAGAATCTCGAGGCGCTCGAGCGCGCCCAGGGCGCGCTGCAGGACGCCAACGCCGAGTTGGCCCGGCTGGTCGACGAGCGCACCGCCGCCCTGGCGCAACGCGATCTGCTGCTCCGCGAGGTGTACCACCGGGTCAAGAACAACCTGCAAGTGGTGGATGGACTTCTGATGATGCACGCGCGCAAGATCAGGGATCCCGCCGGAACAGCGGCCTTCGACGACGTTCGCAAGCGGGTCTTCGCCTTGGGTCTCGTGCACCACCAGCTGATGGGCTCGGCGGATCTCAAAACGTTCGACATCGGGGCGTTTCTATCGGAGCTGACGATGCATCTTCAGGCCGGCGCGCCCGACAATGTGACCTTGAAGATCGATTGCTCGCCTCTGAAGGTCGATCTGGACTTCGCCGTGCCGTTGGGCCTGCTGATCACCGAGCTCGTCACCAACGCCATGAAGCACGCCTTCCCTTCGGGCGGAGGCGAGATCGCCGTGGCGCTGGAGGGGCCCGTCGAGGGCGAAATGGCGCTGCGCGTCTCCGACACCGGCGTGGGTCTGCCCGCCGCCGCCGAGGATGCGAAGCCGTCGCTCGGGCTGGCCATCGTCAAGGGGCTCGTCCGCCAGCTGGGCGGGCGTATCGAGACCGGCGAGGGCGATGGGGTCCGGTGGGAAGCGCGCCTGCCCGCGCCGAGCGTGGCCTGATGCTGCATCCCGACCGCGTCCTGATCGTCGACGACGAGTTCATCATCACCGAGACCTTGCGGATCTATGTCGAGGATCTGGGCCTGGAGGTCTGCGGCACGGCGGCGACGGCCGACGCCGCCGTCGACATGGCGCTAGCCCAAAAGCCTTTTCTGGTCCTGATGGATGTCCGCCTGCAAGGCGAACGCGACGGGGTCGACGCCGCGCTGGCCATCCATGAGCAGGTCGGGGCCAAGGTGATCTTCATCACGGGCTCGCGCGAGCCGGCGACCCTGACGCGCATCCAGAGCGATCATCCGGCCGGCATCCTGTTCAAGCCGATCTCGGAAGGCCAGCTCGTCTCGACGATCCAGCGCCTGCGGGCCGAGGCTTCGGAGGGCGCCTGAGCCTCACCGCGTGCCGAAGGTGCGGTCCCCGGCGTCGCCGAGGCCCGGAACGATGTAGCCGTGATCGTTCAGCTTCTCGTCGATCGCCGCCGTCCAGATCGGCACGTCCGGGTGCGCCGCCTGGAGCGCCTCGACGCCGGGCTGAGCCGCCAGCAGGCAGACGAAGCGCAGGCTGGTGACGCCCGCCTGCTTCAGCCGGGTCACGGCGGCGATGGCCGAGTGCCCGGTGGCCAGCATCGGATCGACGACGATCACCAGACGACCGGCGATGTCCTCGGGCGCCTTGAAGTAGTACTCGACCGCCTCCAGCGTCTCGTGGTCGCGATAGAGGCCGATATGGGCCACCCGCGCCGAGGGGACGAGATCCAGCATGCCGTCCGCCATGCCCAGGCCGGCCCGCAGGATCGGCGCGAAGACCAGCTTCTTGCCGGCGATCTCATAGGCCGTGGTCGGCGCGACGGGGGTCTCGATCTCGACCGGATCCATCGGCAGATCGCGGGTGATCTCGTAGCAGATCAGGGTCGCGACCTCGCGCATCAGGGCGCGGAAGGTCTTGGTCGAGGTCGTCCGGTCGCGCATCTTGGTCAGCTTGTGCTGGACCAGCGGGTGGCTGACGACGGTGACCTGGGACATCGCGATACCTTGCCTGAGCGCGTGACCCCCTGACCTAGGCCAGTTGGTCGGCGATCGGCAAGGACCGGATGCGCTTGCCCGTGGCGGCGAACAGCGCGTTGCACAGCGCCGGCGGCGTCGGCGGATAGGCCGGCTCGCCCAGGCCCGTCGGCTTGTGGTCGGTCAGCACGAAGGCGACTTCCACGGGAGGGGCCTCGGCCATGCGCAGCAGCGGGAAGGTGTTGAAATTGGCCTGGGTCGCCGCGCCGTTCTCGAAAGTGATCTTCTGGCGCAGGGTCGAGCCGATGGCGTCCAGCACCGAACCCTGAACCTGTTGTTCGGCGCCGCTGGGATTGACGATCTGGCGGCCGACATCGACCGCGACCCAGGCCTTGTGGACCGTCGGCTTGCCGCCTTCGCCCACCGAGGCTTCGATCACCACGGCCACATAGCCCTGATGGCTGTAGTGCATGGCGACGCCGAGGCCGGTTCCGGCGGGAACGGCGCGGCCCCAGCCCGACATCGCGGCGACCCTGTCCAAGACGCCGCGCAGGCGGCCGGTGTCGACGGTGTCTTCCTTGCCCGGCTCGCCCAGCAGGCGCGCCTCGCCCAGAAGGCGGCGGCGGTAGGCGACCGGGTCCTGGCCCGCGGCATGGGCGAGCTCGTCGATGAAGCCCTGCATCACGAAGCCGAAGGCGTTGTTGCCCGGGGCGCGCAGCCAGCCGGTCGGCAGGTCCAGCGGCATGGTCGAGACCGCCTGGACATAGTTGGCGATGGCGCGGGCGGGGAACTGATTGCCGTCGATCTCGGCGCCACGCGCGAAGTCCTTGTCGTCGCCGAAGCTCACCGCGTGGCCGCGCCAGGCGACGAGGTCGCCCTTGGCGTCGAGGCCCGCCGTCAGGTCGTACCAGCCCGCCGGCCGGTAGAAGTCGTGCCGCGTGTCGTCCTCGCGGGTCCAGACCAGCTTGACCGGGGCGCCGACGGCCTTGGAGATCCACGCGGCCTCGACCATGACGTCGTTCATCAGCCGGCGGCCAAACCCGCCGCCGCTGCGCGTCAGATGGATGGTGATGGCCTCGGGGGCGATCCCCAGGATCTTGGCGACCAGCTTGCGGCCTTCCTCGGGATCCTGGGCCGGGGCCCAGATCTCGACCTTGCCGTCTTTCCAAGACGCCGTGCAGTTCTGCGGCTCCAGCGTGGCGTGGGCCAGGAAGGGATAGTCGTAGGACGCCTTGACCACCTTGGCCGCCTTGGCCAAGGCCGCGTCGACGTCGCCATCCTGGCGAAGCACCTTGTGTGGCGTCTGGGCCGAAAGCGCCTTGGCCTGGGCGGCGAGCGTGGCGGAACTTTGCGCGGCGGTCGGAGAGTCGGCCCAGACGATCTCCAGCGCGTCGCGGCCCTTGCGGGCGGACCACCAGCTGTCGGCGACGACCGCGACGCCGGGCAGCAGGCCGTCCAGCTCGGTCCCGCCCTCCACGACGAACGCGGCGCGCACGCCCTTGACCGCCTTGGCCGGGGCGAGGTCGACCTTGGCCACCTTGGCCCCGAACACCGGGGCCTTGGCGTAGGTCGCGTACAGCATGCCCGGAAGGCGCGTGTCGATGCCGAACAGCGGCTCGCCCGTGACGATCGCGAGATTGTCCGACTGCGGGTGAAACTTGCCGACGATCCGATAGGTCTTGGGATCCTTCAGCGGCACGGTCTTGGGGTCGGGCGGCGCGAGCTTGGCGGCGGCCTCGACGAGCTCGCCATAGGCGGCGCGGCGCTTGGTCCTGGGATCGACCACGAAACCCGGCTCGGTGACCAGCCCCTCGGTCGGGACGTTCCACTTCTGGGCGGCGGCCTGGATCAGCATGGCTCGCCCGACGGCCCCGGCCTGGCGGCTGGGCTCCCACTCGTCGGGGGTCGTGGTCGAACCGCCGACCCACTGATCGCCATAGACCTTGGCGTCGACCGGCGCCTGTTCGATCCGGACCTTGGCCCAGTCGACGTCCAGCTCCTCGGCGATCATCATCGGCAGCGAGGTCCGAACGCCCTGCCCGATCTCCGCCCGCTTGGCGGCGATGGTGACGATCCCGTCGGGGGCGATGCGGACGAAGGCGTTCAGGGACGGCGCCGTTCCGGCCGCCCGGGCCGCGCCCCGAATCTCGAACGACAGCAGGAGGCCGCCGCCCACGGCCGCGCCGGCTTGCAGGAACAGGCGGCGCGAGGGCTTTTCGAGAAGCTCGCTCATGGTCACGCCTCCACGAGGCCGGCGGCGACCTTGATCGCCTTCTTGATGCGAAGATAGGCCGCGCAGCGGCAGAGATTGCCGTTCATCGCCGCGTCGATCTCCGCGTCGGTGGGCTTGGGCTTGGCGGTCAGCAAGGCCGTGGCCGACATGATCTGGCCGGCCTGGCAGTAGCCGCACTGCGGCGCGTCGACCGCCTGCCACGCCGCCTGGACCTTGGCGCCGACGGGGGTCTTGCCGACGCCCTCGATCGTGGTCACCGCTCGCGTTCCCACCCGGCTGATCGGCGTGACGCAGGCGCGCGCCGGAGCGCCGTCCAGATGCACCGTGCAGGCGCCGCACAGCGCCGCGCCGCAGCCGAACTTCGCCCCCACCAGCCCCAGGGTGTCGCGCAGCACCCAGAGCAGCGGCGTGTCGCCGTCAACATCGGCGGTCCTGGTTTGTCCATTGACGGTCAGCGTGAACGCCATGACGCGACTCCCGTTCGCTTTGTCGCGACGATCCTGCCTCAGCTTGGCCTTGCGGGCGAGCCCGACGCGAGAAATCCACCGGATGAATTTGACAGACGCCCGCCCACGTGATTTTCCCCTCCGCCATTCGATCCGTTTACGGAATATGTCGGACGCGCGGAGGCTTCGAGGGGCCTGCCGGCGACCGAGCGTCTCGCGGCCCACGACGTGAAGGCCGCGAACCGGTATTCTCGCGGACTTGGAGGATCTCGCCGCGTGGTCGGTTCGCAGGGCTTGGAGTGACGTGACGCAGTCGAGGCGCAAGCAAGGGACGAGCAAGCCGCCGACGCGCGGCAAGCGGCGTCAGGTCGCCGCCCTGCCCTGGCGCGGTGAAGGCGAGACCCTGCGCGTCCTGCTGGTCTCCTCGCGCGAGACTCGGCGCTGGGTGATCCCCAAGGGCTGGCCGATGAAGGGCAAGCTCGACCACGCCGCCGCGGCCCAGGAGGCCTACGAGGAAGCCGGCGTCGAGGGCGTGATCGAGCAGGCCTCGATCGGGACCTATGACTACCTCAAGGGACTGAAGAGCGGGGTGTCCCGACCCGTCACGGTCGAGGTCTATCCGCTGCGGGTCACCGTCGAGCACAAGGTCTGGCCCGAGAAGGGCCAGCGCACCCTGCAATGGGTGACGCCCGTCGAGGCGGCCTTGTCGGTGCAGGAGCCGGACCTGCGCGATCTGATCGCGCGCTTCGCCGGAGTCGAGCTGCCCAAGGAAGAACGCCCGGCGCCGATGCGGGCGCCGACGCCGATGCGGGTGGCGCTCCAGCGCCTGCGCCGCCGCGTCACCGCGCTGTGGGGCCGCGATCGGGGCTGAGGCCTCGACCAACGGAGGCTGTGGACAAGTCCGCCCGGCGGACATAATGTTCGCATTATGTTCTCGTCGAGCGAGTCTCCATGCAGCTGTCCCTAGCCCTGGCCCGATCGCCGCTGGAGAGCGTTCGCGACGCCCTGCTGTGCGAGTTCGGCCCGCAGCGGCCGGTGTCGCGCATGGACCCGATCTCTCAGCTGGTGAAGGCCTCGATCAGCGGCCGCACCCGCGACGCCGTCTCGTGGGCGGCGTTCCTGCGGTTGCGCGCCGAGTTCCGCTGCTGGGAGGACCTGGCCCGCGCGCCGGTCGCCGCCCTGGCGCGGTTGATCGACGACGTCACCTTCGCGCCCGACAAGGCCCGGCATCTGACCACCGCCCTGACGATGATCGAGGCCAAGGTGGGCTGGCTGTCCCTGAGCCATCTGAAGACCCTGACGGTCGATCAGGCCCGCTGGGAGCTTCAGGCCCTCCCCGGCGTCGGAGTCGAGGTCGCCGCCTGCGTGCTGAACTTTAGTGACTTGGCGATGCGCGCCCTGGTGGTCGACACCCACATCCACCGCGTCGCCCGGCGGATCGGCCTGGTCGGCGCGGGGGATGCGACCCACGCCTATCACGCCCTGATGGACCTGGCGCCCGACGCCTGGACAGCCGACGACCTCTTCGAGCTGCACTGGTTGATGAAGCGCGGCCTGGGCCAGATGCTGTGCCCGCATGAAGCGCCCCGGTGCGGGGCGTGTCCGATGAAGGCGATATGCGCCAAGGTCGGCGTCGAGGGCGCGACGGTGCTGGCCTGGCGGCCGCGCGGGTGAACCCCGCCGCCCCTCGCGCGCTGTGCGGGGATGAACATTCGCATCGGCACGGCGGGCTGGAGCCTCTATCGGATCGCGGACGCCTTCCCCGCCGAGGGCACGGGGCTCCAGCGCTATGCGACCCGGTTCAACGCGGTGGAGATCAACACCGCCTTCTATCGTCCTCATCGGCGCCAGACCTATGAACGCTGGGCCGCGAGCACGCCGCCGGACTTCCGGTTCGCGGTCAAGGTTCCCAAGGCCATCACCCACGAGCGGCGCCTGGTCGATATCGAGGAGCCCCTGGCGCGGCTGATCGACGAATGCGCTGGTCTCGGCGAGAAGCTCGGCCCACTGCTCGTGCAGCTGCCGCCCAGCCTGGGCTTCGATCCCGCCATCGTCGCGCCATTCCTGGAGACCTGGCGCCGGCGGGTCGACGGCGCGACGGTGCTGGAGCCCCGGCATGCCGACTGGTTCACCGCCGAGGCCGACGCGATGCTGGCCGCCTTCCACGTGACCCGCGTCGCGGCCGATCCCGCCAAGGTCCCGCGCGCCGCCGAGCCCGCCGGCTGGGACGGGCTCGTCTACTACCGTCTTCATGGCTCGCCGGTGATGTATCGCTCGGCCTACGAGGAACCGTTCCTGGCGAACCTGGCCGAGCGGCTGTCGGCCACGTCCGTCGAGGCGTGGTGCGTGTTCGACAACACTCAGCTCGGCGCGGCGGGGACGGACGCCTTGCGGCTGATGCGCGAACTGTCGGTTAGCGCCCTACCGCCAGTTCCGTGAACGTCTTGGTCCCGATCGGGTAGCGCCGGTAGTCGCGATAGTCGAAGTGCCACCACTCCTCGGGATAGACCTCGAAACCCTCGGCCTCCATGGCCTGGCGCAGGATGGCTCGGCGCGCGCGCTGGGCCGTGGTCCCGCCGACGAAGTCGGCATAGGCGCGGGTCGAGAACTCGTCGTAACGGCTGGGCATGTCGGCGGGCTTGCCGGTCTTCAGATCGTAGAGCGTCAGGTCCACGGCGCAGCCGCGATTGTGGCGCGAGCCCTGGGCGGGATCGGCGACGAAGACGTGATCCTCCGACGGGGTCGCGGCCCAGAACATCCAGGTCACGAACCAGGGTCGATAGGCGTCGTGGATCAGGAGACCGTACCCCTTGGCGGCCAGGGCGCGATGCGCGCGGCCCAGCGCCTCGGCGGCGGGGCGCTGCAGATAGGCCGCCGATCGCTCATAGAGCGGAATGCCCATGAAGTTGTCGGCCCCCGCGTAGCGGATGTCGAGCTTGACGCCAGGCTCGATCGTCGCGACGTCGACCAGGTCGGAAGGCAGCTTGTCGCCCGTCTCGACCGGCGGCGTCGCGGCCAGGGCCTGGCGGCGCAGCGCCTCGGGATCGGCTCGCACGCCGGCGCGGATCGCGGCCTGGGTCTCGGCCCCGAAGTCGTGGAAGGCCAGGCGCGTCCCATTCAGGCGCACGGCGCCCCGCTCCAGGACCAGCGCGCCGCCGCCCGCGACCGCGTAGCGGCCCCGTCCCGTCGCCGTCAGCCGCGCCGACTTGAAGCCGCCGCCGTCGATGTGCAGCGCGCCGTCCTTCTCGAACACCGTCAGCGGCGCGGCCTTGTCGCCGTACTGGCCGATCGCGGCCCGTTCGGATCTTACGAGCGCGAGCGCGCTCGGCGCGGCGAAGGCGGCGGCGCCGAGCGTCAGGAAGGATCGCCGAACCAGGCCGTTCATGTGCAAGGCTCCCTCGGCCCGCGTACGCCGCGCCGCGCGCCTATTCCGCGTCGACATGCACGCGGCGGAACCGGCCCTGCAGATAGACCAGCGGCTCGTGATCGGGGTCGTAGCGGAGTTTGACCACCCGCCCGACATAGACCCGATGGTCGCCCGCATCGAAGGCGTGATGCGTCTCGCATTCGAAATTGGCCATGCAGCCCGGAAGGATCGGGGCGCCTGTCCGCCAGGTCTCGGTCTCGAGCCCGGCGAAACGGTCGGTGTCCTTCTGCACGAACTGGCGGGCCAGGGCCTGGTGCTCGGCGTGCAACACGTTGACGGCCCAGCAGCCGGCGGCGTCGAGCGCGGGCAGGCTGGCAGAGTTCAGATCGACGCACACCAGGGCCAGCGGCGGCCGCAGCGACACCGAGGTGAAGGAATTGGCGGTCAGGCCGACCCGGCGCCCGTCCGCGGCGGTGGTGGTGATGACCGTCACGCCGGTCGTGAAGCATCCGAACGCGTTGCGCAGAGCCCGCGCGTCATGCTCGACGCCTTCGCCCAATTCGATCGTGACCGCCTGACTCATTTGAAGAGCAGTAAGCCCCTTCCCCCTTATGGGGAAGGGATTTGCCCCTCAGCGCTCGACCAGAACGCCCGGCCGGTTCGCGTCGAGGCCGAACGTCACCGGAAGATGCCGCACGTGGGGCGTCTGCAGGCCCAGCGCCTTGGCCCCGCGCGCGACCGCCAGCTTGGTCAGCGCCGTCGGCCCGAAGCCGTCCTGGATTCGCGGCCTGGCCCCCAGGCGACGGCGCAGCACGCCATTGGCGTAGATGACATTGGCGCGCATCAGCGCCGGCGGGGTCATGAATTCGATCGAGATCGAGACGTTCAGCATCGGGCCGTTCTCGATCCGGTGCGGCGCGTTCTGCTTCCAGGTCACCATGGCGCCCGGCCTCAGCGTCACCGCCCGCGCGCCCTTGTCCCATTCGGGATCGAAGGCGAACTGCTCGGCGGTCTCGCGCAGCACGATCTTCTCCAGCGCCAGATCGCCCACATAGGGATCGGCCACCGGATAGACCCACACCTTCTTCTCGCCCCGGATCTGCCACAGCGACACCAGCGGCACGTCGAGATGGTAGAACACCTGGGCGTTGGCGCTGGAGATCAGCATGCCCAGGTCGCGCTTGAAGGTCCGCAAGCCCGGCACGTGGGCCTGCTTGTCGGCGAAGATCTCGTCGGCCAGGGCGGCGTATTCGGGAAGATGGTCGTTGGTCTGGCGCAGGTTCAGCCAGATGCGGCCCGCCTTGGCGGCCTCCAGCAGCTGGTCGCCCGTGAGATTGCCCGCCGAGCCCTTGCGCCAGGTCGTCCACGCCTTGGGATCCTCGCCCATGGTGAAGACGCCCAGCTTGTCGCGCGGATACTGGTCCAGAAGGCGCGCCAGCCCCTCGTCGTCGAACATCGGCCGCTCGTGCAGGCCGTGCCGGAACATCAGGGTGTCGCGGCCGAAGGCCTTGGCCTTGTCCGCCGTCCAGTCGGTGATCACGCTCACGCGGTCCTCCCGTAGAATTGGATCTTGAAGGGGCCCCACCAGAAGGTCTTGCCCAGGCCCCGCGCGGCGCGGTCCAGCCATTCGGCGCGGTCGGCCGCGCGGGTCAGCCACTTGAAGCCGGCGACGAAGCCGAAGACGGCGCCCTGCGCGAGGCCGATGAGCATCCAGCGCGCGACGCCCAGACGGTCGGGGGGGACGGCGGCGGCGCAATGCGAGGTCGGCCCCTGCCCGTAGGCGAAGGCGCGAGCTAGGGTGTAGCGGAGGTTCAGGCGCGAGGGCACGGGATCCTCCCAGACCCAGGCCGCCGGCTCCCAGGCGAACCGCTTGCCGGCCGCGCCCATGCGCCCGAACAGCATGTCGTCCTCGCCGCCGATCAGGTTGCGCTCGACGGCGAAGGGCGCGACCGGGTCCGGCAGGGCCGATCGACGGACCAGGCTGTCGCCGCAGCCGTAGTGGCGGTCGAGAAGCCCCGCCTCGGCCGGGCCCTCGCGCGAGAAGAAACGCTCGAGATAGGCGCGGTGCTGGGTGATGTGGGCGGGCGCGCGGGCCTTCACCGGGCCGAAGACGACATCCGCGTCGAACCGGACCTGGGCGGCCAGCAGGGCGGCCAGCCAGCCGGGCGGCGCCTCCTCGTCGTCATCGAGGAAGGCGATCAGGTCGCCGGAGGCTCGCGCCATCCCCGCGTTGCGGGCGAAGGCGACGCCGGGGCGCTTTTCGTTGACGTAGATCACCGGAAACGGCGCGATCCTGGCCAGGTCGTCCGCGACGGGCTTGGCGGACGGGACCTGATCGTTGTCGACGATGACCAGCTCCAGCTCGGCCGGGTCGACCCCGACCTGGCCGAACACCGAACGCGCCGCGACGGACAGGCCGTCGGGGCGTCGCTGGGTCGGGATCATGATCGTGACGCGCGCCATCAGGCCTCCGGCTGATCTCCGGGGCGGCGGTTCGCCTTCAGCGCCACGGCCTCGACGAAGTCGCGGACGCGGCCGGACATGGTCAGCTCCGTGCTGGCGATCGCGTCCATGCGGCGGCGAAGGCGGCCGACGGCCCCGGCGCCGCGCCCGCCCGCCAGGCTCCAGACGCTCTCCATCGACGACGCCATGCGGCCGCCCAGGGTCGAGGCCGTCGCCGCGCCTTCGCCGATCGTGACGGTGTTCAGACCGTAAGCGCGCTTGTAGTGGTCGTGGCCCGGCCCGAGATCGTAGCGGGTCAGGCCGAGTTCCGGCATGGCGGCGATGGCGCGCAGGAAGAAGATCTGGCCCGGCGACCAGGCGGCGTGCTCGGGGTTCGTCGAGGCGATCCAGGGATGGTAGACCGCGCCCTGGCGCACGCCGAAATGGCCGCCCACCAGCGTGTCGCCCGCGTAGAGATTGATCATCAGGCCGCGGAAGTCGCCTTCGCGGCGCTGGAACAGCTCGGCCATCAGTTCGCGCGTCCAGTCCGCGCGCAGGAAGTCGTGGCCGCCGGTGCGCGCCAGCTGCTCGCGCTTCCAGTCGATCAGCAGGTTGAACGCGTCGCGGGAAACGTCGCCGGCCACCAGGCGGACAGGCCCGACCTCGCGGTCCAGCTTGTTATCGAGGCGGCGGTAGTTCTTGATCTTCTTGGGGCTCTCGGCGCGGATCGCCTCCAGATAGGCTTCGGCGGTCGTGCCCCGCAGGTCGATCAAGTAGGCTTGGCGGTCCCTCTCCGGCGCGGGCGGAAACACCCCGTGCGGATCGACGAGGCCGGTGTAGCGATAGACCGAGATGTCGGCGGCGCGCAGGACCTGTCCCAGATCAAGTCCCGCATCGGGACGCGCGACCAGGCCGTGATAGTCGGAAAGCGGCGAGCCGATCGGGCGGGCCAGGCCGCCCGGGCGCTGGTGATAGGCCAGGAACCCCACGGCCTCGCCCGCGCGGCGCACCACCGCCACGCGCGCGTCTTCGCGAACCTTTCCAACGGCTTGCGCGAAGTCCGGGCCAAGCAGAGGGTTGTCAAACCCGCCCTCGGCCCGGGCGAGATTCCGCCAGCACGCCACGTCCGCGGCGTCCAGCAGGCTCGGGTGCAGGGTCTCGACGTCCAGCATGTCCACCTGTCCTACTCCGGGGCGGGTTAGGGAAAGATGGACCGTCCGCTGCAATCAGCGGGCCATATGTGGGTTAGCCGACTATTGCCCGAAGACCGATCCGAGGATCTTTTCCAGCCAGGCCTGGTCGACGGCGTCGAAGGCCGCGGGCTTGTCGGAATCGACGTCGAACACCGCGATCAGTTGGCTGTTCGCGTCGAACACCGGCACGACGATCTCGCTGGCCGAGCGGCTGTCGCAGGCGATGTGGCCGGGGAAGGCGTGGACGTCCTCGACCAGCTGGGTCCGTCCGGTCTCGGCCGCCGCGCCGCAGACGCCGCGCCCGAAGGCGATGCGCAGGCAGCCTAGCGTCCCCTGATAGGGCCCGACGACCAGTTCGCGCGGCTTGGCCGGATCGACGACGTAGAAGCCGGTCCAGAAATAGTGGTCGAAGCTGTTGGCCAGCATCGAGGCCACCGTCGCCATGCGGGCGGTCAGGTTGCTCTCGCCGTCCAGGACGGACGCGATCTCGTCGGCCACCTCGGCATAGCGGGTCGCCTTGTCGGCGGAGAGGGTGAGTTCGTTGAACGCTTCGGCCATGCGGCGGATATAGCGCGGCCAGGGAAAGATGCGAGAGGTCGCCGGAAGTTCCCGCGAGCCACGCCGTTGAGAGCATGATCTGAGCGCTGGCGCTTAAGCCGTGGGCGGTCTTGGCTTCCCTGGATTTATGGCCATATACTTCGCTCATGAAGGTCACTTCGCCCGAAATGATCGAAGCGTTGGACGAGGCTCGCGGCGACCGGTCGTGGGACGAGTTTATCGATGCCTGTCGTCGCACGCGAGATGGGGCCATCATCGTTCCACGCCCCAAAGGCGTCCTCGCCAAGGCTCAGCGGCGGGGCCTATTCGGTTTCGTATCACGCGCGACGAATCGCTGACCCGTTAGGCTGACGTGACATTCAGCTACAATCTGGTCTTGGCGCTCTTCCTGCTCGCCCCCGGATTTGCCTTTGTCGCTGGCGTGTACGCAACGGGTCGTAGCGCGATCCATGAAGCCTCTCCTCCGCCGCCGAACTCCATCATGGCGCTGGCCATGGTCACGGGTGGATCGCTTGTCGCGCACACCTTCGCGGCGGCCGTGTTCCTGCTGGGTCACGTCCTAAACAGCTGGACGCGCTGGTCCTGGCCCGCGCCCGATCCAAACCCGTACTATCAGGCCATGCACCTGGCGGGCGGCGATGGAACCGCGACCTCCGCCAGTTTCGCTTGGATCTTGCTGTTGCTGACCCTGCTCTGCGTCGGGACCTTTCTGGCGACCAGAGGGGTCATGAGCAGCCCGATCGGCCGGAGCGAACGCGTCGGGAGCGCGCTTTACGGCTGGTTCTGGCAGATTGAAAAGACCCAAGGCGCCTATGCCTATGTTCTCACCCAGTTCGAGAACGACCACGGCACGGTCGGCTATCAAGGGCTCCTCGAATACGTGACCTTGGACGCCGAAAAGCAAATCTCCTCGCTCGTCCTGGCCCACGCGGAGCCCTTCAGTCTTGCGATTCTAGAGGATCGGAAGGTTCAGCGGACCGCGACTCCGCGCGCCGACAGGAAGCTGAGGGTTCTGCTCACCAAGTCCGAGATCAAGAACATCGTCTATGCGCCCTTGGTGTTCGAAGACGAGGCGGACCTTGAAGTCGAAATCGACGAGCATCCCGCCAGTGATCCTCTGTTAGGGGACGGCACGGATTAGGCTTCCGCCTAGAGCGTGATAGCCGAAAGTGTGAGCGGTTTCGGCGGCTATCACGCTCTAAATGTAAGAAATCGAGCCTGTTTATCTGTTTCGAATGATCCCGTTTGAGACAGACAGGCTCTAGAACTCCTCCCACGCCCCTGGCCGTGAGCTCGGCTGGGTCTTCAGCGCGTTGGCGCCCTGCACATAACGCTGGCGGAAGCTTTCGCGGGTCGGGGCGGCGGCCGGACGCGAGACGGGCGCGGCCGGCCGACGCTCGACCCGGGCCGGCATCTGGTGAACCACCGCGCCGATTTGGAAGCGGCCGACCAGGCGCTCCAGCTCGGCGGCCTCGTTCGACAGCGCGTGGCTCGCCGCCGCCGACTGCTGGACCATGGCGGCGTTCTGCTGAGTGACCTGATCCATCTGGCCCACGGCCTTGTTCACCTCGGCCAGGCCCACGGCCTGTTCCTTGGCGGAAGCGGCGATCTCGCCGACCAGATCGTTGATTTCGGCGACCTGGGTCAGGATCTGATCCAGGGTCTCGCCCGTCTCGCCGACCAGCTTGACGCCCTTGCCCACCTGCTCGCTCGAGGCGCTGATCAGCCCCTTGATCTCGCGCGCGGCGTCGGCCGAGCGTTGGGCCAGGGCGCGGACTTCCTGGGCGACGACGGCGAACCCGCGTCCCGCGTCGCCGGCGCGCGCGGCCTCGACCCCGGCGTTCAGGGCCAGAAGGTTGGTCTGGAAGGCGATCTCGTCGATCACGCCGATGATCTGGGTGATCGAGCGGGAGGATTTCTCGATGCCGCTCATGGCGCCGACGGCCTCCTTGACCACCACCCCGCTGCGCTCGGCGGCGGCCTTGGCGTTCAGCGTCACCTGGCGCGCGCGCTCGGCGCCCTCGGCGCTGCGTCTCACCGTCGCGGTGATCTGGTCGAGCGCCGCGGCGGTCTGCTCCAGACCCGCGGCCTGGCGTTCGGTCCGTTGCGACAGGTCGTCGGCGGCGGCGCTGATCTCGGCGCAGCCGCCGCGGATGTTGCGCGCGGCGTCGAGAATGCCGGCCATCGTGCTCTGCAGGCGCTCGACGGCGGCGTTGAAGTCTCGCGGCGTCTGGACGTCGTCGCCCTGGAAGGCGTCCTCGCGCATGCGCCAGATCAGGTCGCCCTCGGCCAGGCGTTCCAGCCCCTCGCCGACGACATCGGCGGCGCGCGCCTGGGCGTTGGCGAGGGCCGCGGCCTCCTCGGCCTGGCGACGGTGTTCGGCCTCGGCGGCCGCCCATTGCGCCTCGCGCTGGGCCTTCCGGCGCTCGCCGTCGACCAGGGTCGCGCGGACGCCGTCGAGCGCCCGGGCGACCGCGCCGATCTCGTCGTCGCGCTCGGTCCCGTGGACGACCTGGTCGTACTGGCCGGCGCTCAAGGCCTCGGCCGACCGAGACAGCCCCCCGAGAGGCTTCTTGACCACCACCTTGGCGGCCAGGGCCAAGGCGATCAGCACCACCAGGGTGAAGACGCCCCCGGCCCCCAGCAGGCCGAGCGCCAAGGCGGAGCCGGCCCCCGCCCGCATCGCGACGCCCCCAGCGGCGGCGATCAGCAGAACGCCCATCGTCAAGCCGGTGGCGAGAGTCAGCTTCCGCGCGATGGACGATCGACGGGACATGAAACGGGGTCTCCGGCCTGAAAGACGGCTGTCGACCTTGTCTTTGCGGGCCGATTCCTGAATCGCCCGTTAACCACGTTTCAGGGGCGTCCGAAGCGGACCTTCACCGGCGCGTAGCTGTCCCAGACCTGGCCGTCGCTGACCGAGCGCAGCAGCTTGACGTATTCGGCATGGCTCCAGGCCAGCGGCGTGGCCGAGTCGGTCCCCTCGCCGCGCGTGTAGCCATGGGCGCTGTCGGCGCCGACGCCGTCCCAGACCTGCTCGGGGATCAACAGGCCTTCGTTGGCGAACAGCTCCATGGCCTTGACGTAGGTGTCACGGATCTTCTTGACGGCGGCGGCGTCCGGTTTGCCCGAGAGGCCCGCGAGGGCCAGCTCGTAGTGGCCGCGCTCGCCGGTGAAGATCGGCCACACCCGGCCGCGCTGGCCGGGGCGCATCCGGCCGTCGGCGCCATAGTTGGCGCCGGTCTTGGTGTCCTCGCCGTAGCCGTCGACGCCGTAGCGCCGCCAGCCGGGGAAGGTCCCGCTCACGCCCGGGAAGGTGAACCCGTAGCGAACGCGGTAAAGGTCCTCCATCGACTCGTCGTCCAGCTTCGGCAGGCTGGCGACGATGGCCGGATCGTCGGCGCGGCGCACGCCGTAGCGGACGAGCTCCAGGAACCCCGCGTCCAGCATCTGGTCCTCGGCGACGGCCGGCTGGCCGTTGCGTTCCTCGACCTTGCTCTTGTTGTTCGGGTCCTGATCGCTGTTGAGCCGCAGATAATAGTGACCGTCGCCGAACGCGCCCTTGGTCGTGACCATCCGCGCCTCCACCTTGGACGAATAGTCGTCGGCGGTCTGCCGATAGAGCGCGGCCGAGGCCTTGTCGCCCGCCGCCTCGGCGATGTCGCCCGCCACGACCAGCCCCGCGATCACCGCGGCCGTCGTTGACGGCGAATACCCGCCCTGCTCTTCCCAGCGCTCCTGCTGGGTGAAGGGCGGGGTGATCGTGGCGTGGTTCCAGTCCAGATCGACCTTGCCCCCCTTCACAAGAAAGTCGGCGGCCGGCTTCAGCATCCGGGCGTAATAGGTCTTCAGCTCGGCCTCGGGCAGCCAGCCCAGCTTCCAGAGCTTCCAGCCCAGCATGATCGGCATGGCGGTCTGATCGAGCTGGACGCCGACCCATTCGGGCGTCCCGTCGACATGCGACTTCTGCAGGAACCAGCCGCCGACGCCCTTGTTGCCCGGCGTCTTCGCCCCGACCTGCACCGTCGGCAGATAGCGGAACGCCGCCAGCGGCGTGGCCTTGTCGCCGAGCGCGGCCAGGGCCATCGCGCATTGATAGAAGTCGCGCGGCCAGACGGCCTTGTAGCCGGTCGAGGCCTTGGTCGCGTCGACCGTGTCGCCCCAGGGGTTCGACAGCGAGGCGATCAGGGCGCCGGCGTGGGTGCGGTCCTCCTGGACCTTCAGCATCAGGGCGCTGGCCTGGACCAGCTTGCCGCCATCCTCCGAGGCCGCGCGCAGGCGGGGCAGTTCGGTCAGCGAGGCCAGATAGTCCTCCCAGCCGACCCGCGCGCCCTCGCCGTTGAAGCGGGCGAGCACCTCGCGATAGCCGGTCTTGAGCGTCGCGGCGGCGGCGGCGTCGGCGGCTTTGGCGTTGGGACCGAAACCGATCGCGAAATCGACGGTCGTCTCCTTGGCCACCGAAGGCAGCCGGCCGGTCAGGACGATCGCCCCCTTGGCCGAGGTCGTGGTCGCTTCGACGCCCTGAACCGCGTCGTTGTCCTTCAGCACGCTGGCCGAGGCCTTGACGAACGGTAGGGTCCCCTTCAGGCTCAGAAACGCCTTGCCCTCGTAAGCCGTCAGCGCCGCCCTAGAGGCCGCGCCGGCATCGCCGCCGCCGGTGTTGGCCATGTGCGGCTCCAGCACCAGGATTGGGGTGACCGGCCCCTTCAGCGCCTTGACCGTCACGCGCACGAACAGGCTGTCGCGGTCCGGGTCGGTGAAGATCCGCTTCTCGATCACGAACCGGCCCTGCTTGTCGGTGGTCGTGACCTTGTAGGCCGGCGACAGCGGCCGGCCGGCGGCGTCGACGTGCAGATATTCGATCTTGGAGGTCGTGTCGGTCCCCTCGACCGCCAGCCCGGAGGCGGTCTGGACCGCCACGCGCATCTGCTTGATCTGGGCCTCGTGGATCAGGCCGTACATGGTCTCGGTCAGCACGCCGTCGGCGATCGAGAACCAGACCTTGGACACCGCCCCGGTCTTGCCGCCGGGCTTGTACGCGCCGTCGACATAGGCCTCGTAGGACGCGCCGACGCCGGTCTTAGCCGCGTAGGCCCAGGTGGTCGGCGCGGCGTGCGCGCAGGTCGCGGCGAAGATGGCGGCCGAGGCCAGGGCGATCGGTTTCAGGCTGCGCATGGCGAGACCCTCGTCAAGCTTGAAGGGAGGATGGCGCGCGATCGTCGACCGCGAAGGTCGCCGCCGCGGCGATGGCGAACGCGGCCGCGCCCAGGACCAGCGCGAAGATCGCCTGACCGCCGAAGAAGGTCTTCAGCAGCAGGCCCAGCACGGTCGCGGCCAGCAGCTGCGGCACGACGATGAAGATGTTGAAGACGCCCATATAGACGCCCATCTTCCGCGCCGGCAGCGCGCCGGCCAGGATCGAGTAAGGCGTGGAGAGGATCGAGCTCCAGGCGAAGCCGACGCCGATCATGCCGATCCAGAGCAGCCCCGGCTGGCGGATCAGCAGGAAGGACAAGAGGCCCAGCGCGCCGAGGCCCAGGCACGCGGCGTGGCTGAGTTTCCGGCTGCTGGCGCGCGCCATCAGCGGGATCACCAGCGCCGCCAGGGCCGCCACCCCGTTGTAGACGGCGAACAGCACCCCGACCCAGTCGGCGCCCTCGTTATAGGCCTTAGAGCTGGCGCTGGCGGCATGGAAGTGGACGGCCGCCACCGCGGGCGTCGTGTAGATCCACATGGCGAACAGGCCGAACCACGAAAAGAACTGCACCACCGCCAGCTGGCGCATGGTGCGCGGCATGCGGAACACGTCGGCGAGCACCTCGGAGAAACCGTTGTCGGTGCGGCCGATCCGCTTGTTGCGCGCCCCGACCACGCCCGCGACGCCGAAGCCAAGCAGCATGGCGGCCAGCACATAGAGCTCTTTCTCCAGCCTGGCCGCCCAGACCAGGCCCGCGAGCGCCAAGCCGATGAGCACGCCGGCCACGGCGAGCGCGATATAGGCGTTCACCGAGGGCTCGGGCTCCTCGCGCGGACCGAACCCCAGCGCGACGTGCTCCGCGGCTTCGAAGGCGGAGAGTTGTTCGGGGCTGTATTCCTTGGTCGTGAACACCGTCCACAGCACCGAGATCAGCAGCATCGCGCCGCCGGCGTAGAAGGCGATCTTCACCGAGTCGGGGATCTGGCCGGCCGGCGCGGTGTTGGCCACGTGAAGCCAGTTGGTCAGCATCCACGGCAAGGCCGAGGCCAGCACGGCGCCCAGGCCGATGAAGAAGCTCTGCATCGCGTAACCGGTCGCCCGCTGCTCGTCCGGCAGGTTGTCGCCGACGAAGGCTCGGAACGGCTCCATGGTGATGTTGATCGAGGCGTCCATCAGCCACAGCGCGCCGGCCGCGACCCAAAGGGCGGGCGCGTGGGGCATGATGAAGAGGCCCAGCGTGGTCAGCACCGCGCCCCAGAAGAAGTAAGGCCGCCGGCGACCGAAACGCCCCCAGGTCCGGTCGGAGAGGTGGCCGATGATCGGCTGCACCAGCAGCCCGGTCGCGGGCGCGGCGATCCACAGGATCGCCAGGTGGTTCACATCGACGCCCAGCGTCTGGAAGATCCGGCTGACATTGGCGTTCTGCAGGCCGAAGCCGATCTGGATTCCGAAGAAGCCAAAGCACATGTTCCAGATCTGCAGGAACGTCAGCCTCTGCCTGGCCATGGATCCTCCGCCCGCTCCGACCGCTGGTTGCCCCAGCTGGTTCGCAAATTTTTTCATAGTTGTCGCGAGGCCTATTTGCCCATGCGCCGCTGCGAGATGCAACGCAAATCGCTTTGATTGTGGACGATTTGGTAAGAGGGTTTGCTTTCTTCGCGCAACCTCCCAACAGGATCAGCCCTAGCAGGCTGCGCTATGTTTGCAGTGATTTTCACTCAGATTTTCACCCGGCCCCGTTGCAAAGCCGACCGAACGACGCTTTATGGATCGCTGAAAAATTTGCAGAAATCTTTGCAGCGGGAACGGACTGGGTGAGCAAGGGCGCGACGCGACTGGAGGATCTGGCCAAGCTGGCCGGGGTCTCGATTTCTACCGCCTCGCGCGCGCTCAACGACAGCCCCGCCGTCAACAAGCGCACCAAGCAGCTGATCTGGAAGCTGGCGCGCGAGATGGACTATCCGTTCCGTCGCTACATGCCCGCCGGCCCGATCGGGGCCGAGGCGACGATCGCCATCGTCACCCCCCGCCCCCAGGGCCGCAACGGCGGCATGTCCGACCCGTTCTTCCTGGAGCTGCTGGCCGGCGTCGGCGAGGCGGCGCGCGAGCGCGACTGCGACGTGATCCTCAGCCACATCGCCCCGACCAATTTCGAGGATCTGTCGGCGGCCATGACCACCAGCCGCGCCGAGGGCGTCATCTTCCTGGGACAAAGCTCGCTGCACGCGGCCTTCAACCGGCTGGCCGAGACCGAGAACCGCTTCGTGGTCTGGGGCGCGCAACTGCCGGACCAGAACTACTGCTCGGTCGGCTCCGACAACGTCATGGGCGGCCGCCGCGCCACGCTGCACCTGCAGCGGCTGGGGCGCCGGCGCATCGTCTTCCTCGGCGACACCGAGGCGCCGGAGGCCATGCAACGCCACCGGGGCTATCTGGACGCCCTCGAGCACGCCAAGCTCGGCGTCGATCCGGAGCTGATCGTCCCCGCCCACTTCGAGGTCGAGTCGGCCGAGTCCGCGCTCGACTCGCTGATTCACCACGGCGTGAAGTTCGACGGCGTCGTGGCGGCCTCCGACCTGATCGCCTTGGGCGCCATCCGGGCGCTCAAGCACGCCGGACTGTCGGTGCCGGGCGATGTGTCGGTGATGGGCTTCGACAACGTGCCGTTCAGCCGCTACGCCAGCCCGGCCCTCTCGACGATCGCGCAGGACACGGCCAAGGCCGGCCGGCTGATGGTCTCCAAGCTGCTCGACAGCGGCGAACGCGCCAGCCGCTCGGAGCGCGTGCCGACGGATTTGATCATCCGGGAGAGCTGCGGGGGGTGATGTCACCGTAAACCCAAGCCGCCTTCCTCGCCCTTGTGGCGAGGCCCCATGGCGGCGCGAACTTCGGCGCTTCGGGCGACCGCCAAGAACGGCTCCGCTCAGGCCATCGCAGCATGGATTGAACAATGGATCCTGGGCACAAGGCCCAGGACGGCAGCGCAATGGAAAGCGCTTCGGGATTATTCCCGCCGCGCCACCAGCCCCGCGCATACCGGCATCTCCCCCGGCGCGCCCAGGTTCACCCCGTCGACCCTCACCCAGCCCTCCGGCAGCGACCACGCCGCCGGCTCAAAGCCCAGGTTGAACGCCAGCAGCACCGCGTCGGCGCCCTCCCCGCGCTGGAAGATCAGCAGCGGGCTGTTGGTGTCGACGAAGCTGATCGCGCCGGTGCGCAGCGCCGGATAGGCCTTGCGCAGGGCGATCAGGCGGCGGGCCACGTGCAGGGTCGAGGCCGGGTCCGCCTCCTGGGCGTCGACGGCCAGCGGAAGATGCTCGGGATCGACCGGCAGCCACGGCTCGACGACCGAGAAGCCCGCGTTCGGCGCGTGGGCGATCCATGGCATCGGCGTGCGGGCGCCGTCTCGCCCCAGGGTCTGAGGCCAGTTGGCGATGGCCTCGGGGTCCTGAAGGCGCTCGAACGGGACGTCGGCCTGCGGCAGGCCCAGCTCCTCGCCCTGGTAGACGAAGACATTGCCGCGCAGCCCCATCAGCAGCAGCAGGCACATCTCGGCGAAGGCCTTGCGGTCGCGGCCTTCGGCCCAGCGCGAGACGGCGCGCGGGGCGTCGTGGTTCGAGAAAGTCCAGGACGGCCAGCCCTCGCCATCCTCGCCGGGCCAGCGGGCGGCGCTGTCCAGCACCATGTCCGCCGCCAGCCGGTCGGCATAGAGATAGACGAAGCCATAGGCGCTGTTCAGCCGTTCCTCGCCAGCCGTGAACAGCTTCATCTCGCGCTCGGCATGATCGCCGCCGACCTCGGCCACCGAGAACCGGCCGCCGCTGGCGTCGGTCAGCGCGCGGATCCGGCCGAGGAACTTCGGGATGTCGGCGTGGCTCTGGTTGAAGATCTTGTCCTGGAAGTCGAAGGGCCGCGTGCGCTTACCGCCCGGCGGCAGCGGCGGATTGTCGGTGAAGGCCGGGTCGTGCATCGAGAAGTTGATGGCGTCGAAGCGGAAGCCGTCGACGCCCTTGTCGATCCAGAACTGGGTGACCGCCAGCAGCGCGTCTTGAACCGCGGGATTGTGCAGGTTCAGCTGCGGCTGGCTGCTGAGGAAGTTGTGCATGTAGTACTGGCCGCGCCGGGCGTCCCAGGTCCAGGCGGGACCGCCGAACACCGACTGCCAGTTGCTGGGCGGGCTGCCGTCGGGCTTGGCGTCGGCCCAGACGAACCAGTCGGCCTTGGCGTTGTCACGGCTGGCCCGGCTCTCGGCGAACCAGGGATGCTCCTCGGAGGTGTGGGAGAACACCAGGTCGATGATGATCTTCAGGCCCAGCGCATGCGCCTTGGCGATCAGGGCGTCGAAGTCGGCCAGGGTCCCGAAGATGGGATCGACGTCGCGATAGTCCGAGACGTCGTAGCCGAAGTCCTTCATCGGCGAGCGGAAGAACGGCGACAGCCACACGCCGTCGACGCCCAGCGAGGCGATATGCTCGAGATGGGCGGTGATGCCCGGCAGGTCGCCGACGCCGTCGCCATTGGAGTCGGCGAAGCTGCGCGGATAGACCTGATAGATCACCGCGCCGCGCCACCATTCGGCGTTCATCGCGGTCTCCGCGTCGGGTCGAACCAGAACCTGCAGTGTCACTATCGTCCCTCGGAAACGCAAATCATGTAGTCGAGCGGCTTGAGCTCGATGGTATAGCTGCCCGGCGCCGCCGCCGTCCCGGCGCAAGCGCCGCGCAGCGATCGCCAAGCCGCCGAGCTCGCCTCGACCGGAATGTTAGCCTTCAAGGTCTGGTCGCCGGTGTTGAACACCGCCAGCACCTCGGTCTTGTCCAGAAGGCGTGAGAACGCCAGCAGGCCCGGCTTGTCGCCCGCCACGCGCGTCACCTGCCGGCCCTCGCGAAGGGCGGGCGTCACGCGCCTCAGCTTGGCCAGCTCGGCGATGCGGCCGTAGAGCGGGGCGTCCGTCCGGAACGCCGACCGCGGGCCCCTGGCCGAGGACCCGATCAGGCGGTTGTCGTTGTAGCTGGGGACCTGGCTTTCGAACATGTCCTCGCGGCTGTCGGCGTAGTCGCCGTCGCCGGTAAAGCCTTGCTCGTCGCCATAATAGATCGTGGGAACGCCGCGCGCGGTCAGCATGATGGCGTTGGCCAAGGTCACCCTGGCCAGCAGTTCGTCGTCGGAGATCGCCGGCTTGGCCTTGAGCATGAACCAGCCGATGCGGCCCATGTCGTGGTTGCCGAGGAAGGTCGGCAGCTGAGCCGCGCCCTCTTCCCCGCCTTCGTAGTCCGGATCGGCGGCGAAGACGCGCGCCAAGCGGTCGGTCCCCGCGCGCCCGATCGCGACGTCGGTCACCGCCGCCTGGAAGGCGAAATCCAGCACCGCCGGCAGCTTGTCGCGGCGGGTATGGCTGGCCAGGATCGCGGGATCGGGGTCGAAGACCTCGCCGAAGATGTGGAAGTTCGGGATCCCCCTGGCCTTGGCCCGCGCCAGCATGGCTGGAACGAAGGCCCGCCAGAACTCCGGGTTCACGTGACGGGCCGTATCGATGCGGAAGCCGTCGACGCCGAAATCGTCGATCCACTGGCCGTAGATCGCGATGAAGCCGGCCGCCACGCGGGGGTTTTCCGTGAAGACGTCGTCCAGCGTGTCGAAGTCGCCGGTCAGCGAGCTCTCGCCCGCGAACGTGCTGTTGCCGCGGTTGTGGTAGTAGATGGGGTCGTTGAGCCAGTCGGGCTTCTTGACGTGTTCCTGACCGGCCGGGACATAGGGCGTATAGGCCCAGTCGGGGCGCGTCAGCTTGCTGAAATCCTTGCCGTCGAACCCGTCGTTGATCGGCGCGCCCGCCACGCCGCCTCGGCGGACATAGGGGTAGTCTGCGACGCTTCGATAGGGGCACGGCCCCTCGGGACATTCCTTGTACCGGATCACGTCCGCCGTGTGGTTGACCACGATGTCCATATAGACCTTCAGGCCCCGCGCGTGAGCCGCGTCGACCAGGGCCTTGAAGTCGGCCCTGGTCCCCGAAGTGCGGATCGACATCGGTGAAGTCGGTGATCCAGTAGCCGTGGTGCGCCGCCGACTCGTGGCCCGGCGGGCCTTGTACCGGACGGTTCTTGAAGATCGGCGCCAGCCAGATCGCCGTCGCCCCAAGACCCTGGATATAGTCCAGCCGGCGGGTCACGCCCTTGAGGTCGCCGCCGTGATAGAAGCCCGCCCGCGTCGGATCGAAGCCGTCGACCAGCGGTCCCGCCGCCGGGCCGCCGTGATCATTGGTCGCGTCGCCATTCTCGAAGCGATCGGGCAACAGGAAGTAGATGACCTCGTCGCGTGGCTGACGCAGGCGGTAGGCGCCGGGCTCGGCCTTCGCCGTCGCGCCCCCGGCCAGCGCGGCCAGGGCGGTCACGGCCAGCAACGTTCGTCGCCAAGGCGCCAAGGCCCGCATAGCTCCCTCCCCCGTGAGCGACCCGTCTCGACCGCCGCTGCAATTCTTTGCAAGAATTTGCAGAAGCCGGGACACCCTGTCAATCGCCTCTCTTTATGCGGTTTGCAGGAGATTGACCGAGCCGAACCCGCCGATCAGTGGCGCACGGAAGCCACACAAGGCCCTCTTCCGCCCCATCGCGGACGGCCCTGTCGTCAATTTGCAATTTTTTGGGTTGATTACCGCGCGTTAATTTGCGGTAATTTGCACAACGGCCCGATCGCAGACTCCAACAGCGCAGAGCCGGACAGGGAGGGAGACTTCATGACCACCGCATTTTCGCGCCGTCGCGCCTGGCTGATGGCCGGCGGGGCCACGGGCCTGGCGCTGGCCTTCGCCATGACGGGCGCGGCCCAAGCCCAGACCAAGACCGCCGCCGCCACGGACGACTCCAAGGTCGAGGAGATCGTCGTCACCGGTATTCGCCGCGGCATCGAGGGCGCCATCTCGCTGAAGAAGAGCTCGACCTCGATCGTCGAAGCGGTTTCGGCCGAGGACATCGGCAAGCTGCCCGACGTGTCGATCGCCGAGTCGCTGGCGCGCCTGCCGGGCCTGACCGCCCAGCGCCTGGACGGCCGCGGGCAAGTGATCTCGATCCGGGGCCTGGCGCCGGACTTCACCACCGCCCTGCTGAACGGCCGCGAGCAAGTCACCACCGGCGACAACCGCGGCGTCGAGTTCGACCAGTACCCGTCAGAGCTGCTCAGCGCCGTGGTGGTCTACAAGACCCCGGACGCGGGCCTGATCGGCCAGGGCCTGGCCGGCACCGCCGACATGCGCACCGTCCGTCCGCTAGCGTTCGGCAAGCGCGCCCTGGCGATCGGCGCGCGCTACGAGTGGAACGACATCGGCGCCCTGAACGCCGGCACCAAGGCGCACGGCAACCGCCTGTCGATCTCGTACATCGATCAGTTCATGGACGGTAAGCTGGGCCTGGCGCTCGGCTACGCCCACCTGGAGTCGCCGTATCAAGCCGAGCGGTGGAACGCCTGGGGCTATCCCACCGACTCGGCCGGCAACCTGGTGATCGGCGGCGCCAAGCCGTACGTGCAGTCCAGCATGCTCAAGCGCGACGGCTTCATGGGCGTCGTCGAGTACGCGCCGACCGACAAGGTCAGCACCTCGCTGGACGTCTTCTATTCGACCTTCAAGAACCACCAGATCCAGCGCGGCATCGAACTGCCGCTGGTGTGGGGCGGCGTGCCGCTGACCAACGCCAAGGCCTCGGGCGGATTCGTCACCAGCGGCGCCTTCAACGGCGTCAAGGGCGTGGTCCGCAACGACGGCAACGATCGCGACGCCGACATCTGGTCGGTGGGCTGGAACACCAAGTACCACGTCGGCGACGCCTGGACCCTGATGAGCGACCTGTCCTGGTCGCGGGTCAAGCGCACCGACCAGGTTCTGGAATCGTATTCGGGCACGGGCCGGGCCGGCGTGGGCGCGACCGACAACATGACCTTCACGATCGACGAGAACGGCAAGGCGATCTTCAAGTCGACGCTGAACTACGCCGATCCCAGCCTGATCAAGCTGACCAGCCCGCAAGGCTGGGGCGGCGACATCATCACCGGCGGTCAGGACGGCTATCTGAACCAGCCGCGTATCCAGGACGAGCTGAAGGCCGTCCGCCTGTCGGCCCAGCGCGCGCTGGACAGCGGGCTGTCGAGCGTGGAGGCCGGCTTCAACTACAGCGAACGCACCAAGGGCCTGGTCAATGACGAATGGTTCCTGCGCGCCAAGGGCTCGCCGGCCAGCGTCTCCATCCCCTCGTCGGCGATCGTCGGCAACACCTCGCTGGCCTTCATCGGGCTGGGCAACATGGTCAGCTACGACCCGTTCGCCCTGGTCGCCAGCGGCGCCTATGACCTGGTCCGCAACCCGAACGCCGACGTGCTGGTCAAGAGCTGGAACGTCACCGAAAAGGTCGCGGTCGGCTATCTGAAGGCCAATATCGACGCCGCCATGGGCGACGTGCCGGTCACCGGCAACTTCGGCTTCGAGATCGTCCGCACCGACCAGAGCTCGACCGCCCTGGGCGCCAGCGGCACCGGCACGGGCGTGGTCCGCACCACCCTGTCCGGCGGCAAGGTCTATACGGACTTCTTGCCGAGCGTGAACCTGCAGTTCCACCTGCCGGCCGAGCAAAGCCTGCGCCTGGCGGTCGCCCGCACCCTGGCCCGTCCGCGGATGGACCAGATGCGCGCCAGCAAGACCTTCAGCTACGACCAGTCCAAGGCCGGCAACACCAACGTCAACTTCTCGGCCTGGAGCGGTTCCGGCGGCAATCCGGAGCTCGAGCCCTGGCGCGCCGACGCCTATGACGTGTCGTACGAAAAGTACTTCGGTCGTCAGGCCTACATCTCGCTGGCCGCGTTCTACAAGGACCTGAAGACCTACGTGTACGACCAGAGCGTCGTGTTCGACTTCACCGGCTTCCCGATCGGCGGCGGCCCGACCCCGGCCACGCGCCTGGGCCTGGTGACCACGCCGCAGAACGGCAAGGGCGGCAGCCTGAAGGGCCTGGAGTTCGCCGCCTCGATGCCCGGCGCGCTGCTGACCCCGGCTCTGGACGGCTTCGGCGCCACCTTCAGCGCCTCGTACACCAAGAGCTCGATCCAGCCGAACCCGGGCGATCCGCGTCAGCCGATCCCAGGCCTGTCCCGGAACGTGGCCAACCTGACCGTCTATTACGAGAAGAACGGCTTCTCGTTCCGGGTCAGTGACCGCTATCGCTCCAAGTTCCTGGGCGAGGTCACCGGCTTCGGCAACGGCCGCAACTACCGGATGGTCAAGGGCGAGTCGGTGGTCGACAGCCAGATCGGCTACACGTTCGACAAGGGTCCGATGGCCGGCCTCTCGGTCCTGGCCCAGGTCAACAACCTGACCGACGAGCCGTTCACCACCTTCCAGAACAACGACGAGCGGCAGGTCATCGACTACCAGCGCTACGGCCGCACGTACCTGATCGGCCTGAACTACAAGTTCTAAGCCGCGCCTAGCCTTCCCCGAAGCCTTGAGCGCCCCTGTCGGACCTGCCCGACAGGGGCTCTTTTTTGGCCTAAGGGTAGGACAGGGAGACAGGCATGGACGATCCACGCATCAAGACGGTGGTGATCGTCGGCGGCGGGACCGCCGGTTGGATGGCCGCCGCCCTGCTGGCCAAGACCTTCGGCCGCGCCCTCGACATCCGCCTGATCGAATCCGACGAGATCGGCACGGTCGGCGTCGGCGAGGCGACCATCCCGGCCATCAAGCTGTTCAACGCCACGCTGGGTCTCGACGAGGACGCCTTCGTCCGCGAGACCCAGGGCTCGTTCAAGCTCGGCATCGAGTTCGTCGACTGGGGCCGGGTGGGCGAGCGCTATCTGCACGCGTTCGGCGGGATCGGGGTGGATCTGGGGATCACCGACTTCCACCAGTTCTGGCTGCGGCATCGGCAGGCGGGCGGAGCGAGCGACCTCTGGGACTATTCGCTGAACGCGGCGGCGGCGAAGGCCAACCGGTTCGGGCGCTTGCCCCGCGTGGGCGACACGCGGCTGCAGGGCCTGGCCTACGCGTTCCACTTCGACGCCGGCCTCTATGCCCGCTTCCTGCGAACCTTCGCCGAAGGCCTGGGCGTGGCCCGGATCGAGGGCAAGATCGCCCGCGCCGCGCTGCGCGAGCCGGACGGCTTCGTCGACAGCGTCGTGCTGGAGCGCGGCGAGACCGTCGCCGGCGACCTCTTCATCGACTGCTCGGGCTTCCGAGGCCTGCTGATCGAGGAGACGCTCGAGACCGGCTATGAAGACTGGTCGCGCTGGCTGCCCTGCGACCGAGCCCTGGCCGTTCCCAGCGCGCGAACCGAACCGCTGCTGCCCTACACCCGCGCCACCGCCGACCGGGCCGGCTGGCGCTGGCGCATCCCCCTGCAACACCGCACCGGCAACGGCCATGTCTATTGCAGCCGCTATGTCACCGACGACGAGGCGACCGCCGCCCTGCTGGCCGGGCTGGACGGCGAGCCGCTGGCCGAGCCGCGCCCGCTGAAGTTCGTGACCGGGCGCCGCAAGCGCTTCTGGAACCGTAACGTCGTCGCCATCGGCCTGGCGTCGGGCTTCATGGAGCCGCTGGAGAGCACCAGTATCCACCTGATCCAATCGGGCCTGGCGCGGCTGGTCTCGATGTTTCCCGACAAGCATTTCGACGCCGCCGTCGTCGAGGCCTACAACCGCCAGACGGCGCTGGAATACGAGCGCGTCCGCGACTTCATCGTGCTGCACTACAAGGCCACGCGGCGCGCCGCCACGCCGTTCTGGCGCCACTGCGCGGCCATGCCGATCCCCGAGACGCTGGCGCGCAAGATCGCCCTGTTCCAGAGCGCCGGCCAGCTGCTGCGCGAGGACCAGGACCTGTTCCTGGAGCTCTCGTGGCTGCAGGTGCTGATCGGCCAGGGCGTCGTCCCGCGCGGTCGCCACCCGCTGGCCGACGGGATCAGCGACGCGCAGCTGGACGGCTTCCTGGCGGACCTGCGCACGCTCATCGACGACGCCGTGGCGCCCCTGCCCGACCACGCCGCCTTCATCGCCCGAACCCGCGCGGCGCGCTGACCTTCAAGCTCTTTTCAGAATTGCGCCGGATAGTGCGCGCTATCTGGGGAGCGCATCGCGATGACGACCAACACCATCCGACTGGCCGTGCTGCTGGCGAGCGCCGGCCTCCTGGCCGCTTGCGCGACGCGCGAGGACGTCGCCCTGCTGCGTCAGCCGCCGATGCCGCCCCGCGCCGTGGCGGTGGCCTCTCCGGCCCGCCCGTTCTATCGCAACGTCGCCGTCCAGGCGGTGGAGGGCGCGCCCGAAAGCGGCCTGTTCAACACTCGCCCCACCCGCGCCGAGGTGCTGGACAGCCTGACCGACCATCTGCGCCGCGCCGACATGCTGGCCCCCAGCCGCCTGGACGCCGAATACGTGCTGTACGCCGACTTCGACGACCTGCGCGGCCCCAATGTCTGGCCGGGCGCCGACAAGCTGGCGTCTGCCCGCGTCACCTTCCGCCTGGTGCGTTGGCGCACGGGCCAGGTGGTGCGCGAGAAGACGGTCGACGCCTCGTACGAGTCCCGCTGGACCGGCCTGACGTCCGGCGTGGCGGGCGCTCGCGAGACCTCGGCCCGGCAGGAGGTCTCGACCGATTTCGGCGGCGGCGAACGCGCCCGCGCCGCGACGCGGGGCCTGATGGACCTGGCCTTCGACATGTTCATGGGCGAACTGGGCCGCGATGGCGCGGCGGTCTACAAGACCGCGGTGTCGTGCGCCGCCCTGAACGGCGGCGCCGATCGCGGCCCTTATCTTGCCGAAACGGCGACGGCCTATGGCGTCGACTGCCCCGGCGCGCGACACAACACCGCGCGGACGGCCCGCGCCTACCCCTCGCGGTTCTAAGCCGTCGTCACAGCTTCTCCACCCGCTCGGCGGCCCGGCGCTTGACCACCCGGAACAGCAGCGGCAACAGCTCCCAGCTGAACGCCCCGATGGCGAAGCCGAACAGATAGGCCTCGCGCAGCGGCGTCCACGGGATCAGCGGCAGCGCCGCCCGGACGAAGAAGCCGGCCAGGATCACGGCCGAGGCCGTCGCGCAGGCCAGCCGCACCGTCAGCTCGCGCGGGCTCGCCCCGCCCAGCGCGCCGAACTGCACCAGGCCGTAGACGGCCACGCCGCCCAGCGCGCCCACGATCGCGCGCAGGCGATCGGGATCGATGTCCATCACGGCCTCCTCAGCCCGGGATCTTGGGATGACGGCGTCAGCACGTCCCGCTTCGCGTTCGCGACGGCGCCGGAACGTCCCCGCCGTTAAGAAATGTGCCTGCGAGGCGCGGAAGAGTCGATTGGGCGCGGAGGGGTGTGCGTCCGCGTTTGACGTGGACTCTAAAGCAAACTTAGACTGCGGCCGCGAACGAGAACAAAAGCAGAACTCGTTAGGGCTCTGCGCACAGTGGAAGCGCTAAGCGGTTGTCTCTGAAAGCTTCTGGCGGGTGGTAGGCCTGGAGGGACTCGAACCCCCAACCAGACCGTTATGAGCGGTCGGCTCTAACCATTGAGCTACAGGCCCGCGCGGACACGGATGAACGTGCGGCGAGCGGGCGGATTAGCATGAGCCGAACGCGGCTTAAAGCTCCGGTTCAGGTAGAGCCTGTCACGAAGGATCCATAGCGCTCCGGCGACGCTTTAACCGCGCCGGCCGCTCCTGGAGAAAGACATGACCCGCACCGCTCGCCATCCCGCCATCATCCCCGCCCTGATCGGCGGGGCGCTGCTGCTGGGCGCCGCCGCCCCGGCCCTGGCCCAGACCGACGGCGACGCCGCCTTCAAGGCAACCACCTTCAGCCTGTCGGCCTTCGGCGAGACCCGCGTCGCGCCGGACATGGCCACGATCACCCTCGGCGTCGAGACCAGCGCCGCCACCGCCGGCGAGGCCCTGAAGGCCAACGGCGCGCGGATGAACCAGGTGATGGCCGCGCTGAAGAAGGCCGGCATCGCCGAGCGCGACATCCAGACCTCGAACCTGAACCTGAACGCCCAGTACGCCTATGAGCAGAACCAGCCGCCGAAGCTGACTGGCTACCAGGCCAGCAACCAGGTGACGATCACGGTCCGCGACCTGACCCGGCTGGGCGCGACGGTCGACGCCACCGTCGGGGCCGGGGCCAATACCGTCAACGGGATCAGCTTCGGCCTCGCCAATCCGCAAGCCGCCGAGGACGCCGCGCGGCTGGCGGCGGTCAAGGCTCTGCAGGCCAAGGCCGAGCTCTATGGCCGCGCCACCGGCTACAAGGCGGTGCGGCTGGTCAATTTGAGCGAAGGCGGCGGCTACGCGCCCGTCTCGCCCCCCGTGCCGATGATGGCCTTCGCCAAGCGCGAGGCGGCCGACGCCACCAGCGTCTCGGCCGGCGAACTGAAGGTGCGGGTGGACGTCAACGCGGTGTACGAGGCGGCGAAGTAGCGGGCCGCGCCCTCGCCCTTCGACAAGCTCGGGGTGAGGGCGTCACCTCAGTCGGTTCAGTCGAAAACCTCACCCTGAGCCTGTCGAAGGGCGAGGTTTTCGCGCTTTAGAACCCGGCCTTCTCGAAGGCGCGTTCGACGCGTTCGCCGATCTCGCGGCCCGGCAGGGCCTTGTCGCCTTCCATGACCGCCACATAGGTCAGCTGGCGACCCGGCTTGCCGGGGCTGGTCGGGACCGGGCCCACGGCCCAGCCGACGGTGTTGGCCGCGGCGGCCGGGCTGGCGCAGCTGAGGAAGCGGGCCGGCTTGCCCAGATTGGCCTTCAGCACCGCCTCGGCCGTGGTCTGGCCGCCCTCGCAGGACGGCAGCTCGCGGGCGCAGGTGATATAGCCGCCGGCGCGCCAGGCCAGGCGGCCCTGGGCGTCGGCGATCATCACGCAGGTCGAGGGCGAGCCGATCTGACGCCCCACGGCCTGAGCCAGGGCGTCCTCGTCGACCCCTTCGGGCAGCTTGGCCGAGCAGGCGGCGAGGCCCGCGGCGGCGAACGCGACGAGGGCCAGGCGCCGGATCATGCCTCAGGCCGCCGTCTTGATCTGGTTGCCCGCGTCCAGCAGCACGACCGTCGGGGCGTAGTTGCGCGCCTCCTCGGCCGGCATCTGGCAGTAGGTCACGACGATGACGAGGTCGTTCTTCTGCACCAGGCGCGCGGCCGCGCCGTTGACGCCGATCACCTTGGAGCCGCGCGGGGCCTCGATGGCGTAGGTGGTGAACCGCGCGCCGTTGGTGATGTTCAGCACGTCCACCTGCTCGTTCGGCAGGATGCCCGAGGCGTCCAGCAGGTCGCGGTCGATGGCGATCGAGCCTTCGTAGTCGAGATCGGCCTGGGTCACCGTGGCGCGGTGCAGCTTGGCCTTCAGCATCGTGAGCAGCATGGCGGGAAACCTATCCCCTGAACGAAAAGAGAGGTCTTCGGGGCCGCCACACACAAGGCCTCGAGAACAAGGTCCCGCCATATAGCGACGAACCGGTCGCCATTCAATCGCACCGCAGCATGGGACAAAGGTTAACAGCGCGGCCTTTCCGCGTTAAGGTTTGACCGAACGCGGTTCTGTGGGGGGAATGTCATGCGTGATGGAAGACGCTGGGTGACGACGGCCGCCGTCGTCGCCGTGATCGCGGGCGCGGCGCTTATTTCCAAGGGCGAGGCTCAGACGCCGCCGGGCGCGCCGCCCTTTCGGTTCGGGATCGCGGCCGTGGTGGCTCGGCCCCGGATCACGGTGGAATGGCAGGCGGCGGTCGGCGGCCTTCGCCAGTCGGCCAATGTCGGCGAGAGCCTGGCCGCCAATCTTGACCGCGCCCAGGTCGACGCGACCGCCGTGCCGATCCTGCTGCCGCGGGATCCGAAGCTGACCGCTGGCGCCCGGCTCTATAGCTTCGGCGACTACTACACGATCACGGCCAATACGGCGGGCGGCCGGGTGTCGCTGAGCGGAACCACGGCCACCGTGCCGCTGCCGGCGGCCAAGCCGCTGAAGGTCGAGACGGGGCCGGAAGGCTTGACGGTGCAGCGCACGGTCGATGGGCAACTGGCCAGCTTCGTGCGCTTCGGGGTGCTCTATACGGTCGAGATCCGCTGCGACGCGCCCGGCGACCCGCGGTGCCACGACGACAACTACGTGCTGGGCCTGGTCGGCAAGACCACGGCCGTCGTGATGGGCAAGGCCGCGCGGCAAGCCGCCGGCCTGGGGGGCTGATCATGCGCGTCTCTCCGATCCCGCTGATCGCCGTCCTGCTGCTGGCCCCGCTGGCCGGCTGCGACGACACGACCAAGCCGCCGCCCGCCGGCGAGGCGCCCAAGCCGCCCTCGCCCGAGCCCGGTCCGCCCAAGGCCGACGACGCGCCCGCCGACGGCGGCGCCGAGCAGCCGGCCAGCGAGCCGATCCCGCCCAGCCCCGATCCCGCCGCCCAGCCGGCCGATCCGCCGGGGCCGACCTCGGCGAGCTTCGATCACGCCCCCGCCGGCGCCATCCCGCCCGGACAGGGTCCCGGCTATCTGGACCGCACCGTCTGGTCGCCGAACATGTGCTGGCCTCTGGCAGAGGCGGGTTTTCCGAACTCGCAGGTCTATGGCCCGGGCGGCGGCAGCGGCCCGGCCGGCCATCCCAACCAGTGCGACAGCCTGAATTACAGCCTGCCCTGGCATGACACCTTCTGCGAGGCGCGCTCGCGCTCGAACCCGCTGTGCGCCGGCTCTGGCACGGGCCACCAGGGTCAGGACATTCGCCCCGCCACCTGCAAGAAGAACGAGCACTGGGCCGTGGCCGCCGAGGCCGGGACGATCACCGACATCGGGACCTATACCGTGACGCTCGTGGCCAAGGCCGCGCCCCACTACACCTACCGTTATCTGCACATGCAGATGTCGACCTTGGCGGTGAAGGAAGGCGATCAGGTCGCCAGGGGCCAGAACCTCGGCAAGGTGTCGAACGACTTCGGCGGCACGCCGACGACGATCCACCTGCACTTCGAGCTGCGGGCCGGGGTCTCGGGCATGACCACCGACGGCAAGCCGGTGACCCTGCACACCTTCCTGCCGCCCTATCTCAGCCTGGCCGAGGCCTATCAGCGCAAGCTGAACGGCCAGACCTGCGGCTGAAGCGGCGGCTCTAGCGTGAGCGGCTTCGGCGGCTAGCACGCTCTAAATGTTTGAAAGCGAGCCTGTTTGTCTGTTTCGATTCCATTCGAAGCAGACAGGCTCTAGGCGGTTTGGGCCTTCAGGAAGGCGGCCATGTCGGCCAGCAGCGTGGACTTGCCCCGGAACGGCCGCGACAGGGCCAGCACCGTCCCGGCGTGATCGAGACCGGGATAGTGCCGCTCCTCGACGGTCACGCCCTTGTCGCGCAGCACGGCGGCCAGCTTGCGGGTGTTGCGCGGATAGACCGTGGTGTCCTTGTCGCCCGTCGCCAGGAAGGCCGCCGGCGCGTCGGCGCGGGCGAAGTTGACCGGCTGGGTGGCCGCGAGGTCGGGGGCGTCGCCAAAGGTCTGCTGGGTCACCGGCCCCTTCAGCGGCAGGAAATCATAAGGCCCCGAAAGACCGGCAAAGGCGCGGATGACCTTGGGATCGACCCCGGCGGCCCGCAGGTAGCGCGGGTCCAGCGCCAGCATGGCGGCGTTGTAGGCGCCAGCGGAGTGCCCGATCAGCACGATCCGGCGCGGATCGCCGCCCAGGCCGGCGGCGTGATCGACCGCCCACCGCACCGCCCGCGCGCAGTCGTCGAGGAAGGCGGGGAACTTGACCTCCGGATAAAGCCGATAGTCGGGCGCCAGGGTCAGGAAGCCCTGGGCCGCGATCGCCCGGGCCGCCCAGCCGTAGTCCTCGCGCCGCCCGCTGTTCCAGGACCCGCCGTAGAGGAACACGGCGACCGGCGCGGGTCCCTTGGCGACCGGGGGCGCGTAGATGTCGAGACCGCCGCGCGGGCCGTCGGCGTAGCGCGCGCCGCGCCCTTCCCGGCGGGCGGCGTCCTTGGGCGTGAGGGTGGCGAACACCGACAGGGGCGAGCAGGCCGCCGTCAGGGTCGACGCCAGGGCGATCAGACCCGCGCGCCGGCTCAACGAACGCTCCGCCATGTGTCGTTCTCCATCGCCTTCACGGGACAGGGTACGGTCGCGACCGCGGCCTGGATGCTCACGGCCGTCCCTCGACCAACTTGCCAATGACGTCGAGATAGGTCGCGAAGGCTTCACGACCGGCGTCGGTGAGCGAAACGCGCGTCAGCGGCTTTCGGCCGACGAAGCTTTTTTCGATCGCCACATAGCCGGCGGCCTCCAGCTTGCGCAGATGGATCGAGAGGTTGCCGTCGGTCAGGGCCAGCTTGGCCTTCAGCGTGGTGAAGTCGGCGGCCTCGGCGCCGGACAGGAAGGCCATGATCCCCAGGCGCGCGCGCCCGTGGATGACCTCGTCCAACCGCTCGATCTCGAAGTCGCCGGCCAACGGCGTCAGGTCCCCGCCGCCGCCCGCCGCATCAGCGCGAGCCCGGGCAGGAAGGCCAGCAGGAACAGCGCCGCCGCGTAGGCCAGCCAGATGAGCGGACTGGTCGCCAGCATGGCCAGCGCCACGGCGCTGGCGAAGGCGCCGAGCGCGACCGCGCGGATCCAGGCGATCTTGGTCACCGAGGCGCTGACCCACCAGGCCGCGCCGTACAGCACCAGCACGATCGTCGGGGTAAAGCCGATCAGCACCCAGGTCTGGGCCCGCCAGCTGGCGAGGCCAAGCGCGGCGAACAGCGCGACGCAGCCGATGGCGACGCCGGTCCAGGCGTCGCGGTTGACGCGCGCGCCGGCCGGCGTCGTCCGCGCGCCGATCCGGCGCTTGATCGCGACGGTCAGGATGGTGTGCAGCACGATGGCGCTTAGCCAGAGCGCCGGCAGCCAGACCGGAGAGACGGCGACGCGCTCCGTCAGCACCAGCCACTGGCCGAGACTGGCCAGGCCGAAGATCGCGCCGGCGGCGGCCAGGATCGAGCCCCCGGTCAGCGGCGCGCTCCGGCCGTCCTCGGCGAGGGCGCGCAGGAACGCGAGATCGTCACGGAGGGCCTTCACGTCGTCGGTCATGCGAATCCCCGGTTCGAGACCGGCCGACTTTGCGACGTAAAGCGCTCCGGGCCTAGAGCTTGTACTGACCGCTTTCGATCTTGCCGTACAGAGCCTTGGTGATCTTCACATAGCCCTTGCCCGGATCGCGGAAATAGAGCGGATCCTTGGTGCGCGTCGGATCGAAGCCGTCGGTGACCAGATCGATCTTGCGGTACTTGAAGGTGCCGGTGGTCTCGATCGCCTTCTGCAGCCGCACGAACAGCGGGCGGGCGTAGCTTGGCAGGTGCTGATCGACGTGCTGGCCGAAAGCCTCCATGTCGAAGTCGTCTTCGGTGACCAGGGCCGCCATGCCGGCCTTGCCGTCCAGGTCGCCGACCTTGACGCCGTAGACATTGACCTCCTGCACGCCCTCGAAGCCCGCCAGTCGCTCGGCCACCTCGCTGGTGGCGACGTTCTCGCCCTTCCAGCGGAACGTGTCGCCGATCCGATCGACGAAATAGATGTAGCCGTCGCGGTCGACGCGCATCAGGTCGCCGGTGCGGAACCAGGCGTCGCCCTTTTCGAAGACGTCGTGCAGCACCTTCTTCTCGGTGGCGGCCTTGTCCGCATAGCCGACGAAATTGGAGCGGGCGTCGCCGCCGATATGGCCGATGCACTCGCCGACCTCGCCCGCCGCGGCTTCGATGCAGCGGCCGTCGGGGCTTCGGACCGGCATCTCGGCCTCGACGTCGAACTTGACGATCCGGAAGTTGAACTTGCTGCGCAGATAGCCCGGGATCCGCCCGATCGCGCCGCGTTTGCCGTCGAAGTTGAAGAACGAGACGTTGCCCTCGGTCGCGCCGTAGAACTCCAGCACGCCGCCGACCTTGAACCGGTCCAGCATCTGGTCCCAGACATCAGGCCGCAGGCCGTTGCCGAAGATCAGGCGGATCTTGTGCGCCCGGTCGAACTCGCCGTCGGGCTGGTTGGCCAGATAGCGGCACAGTTCGCCGATATAGACGAACATGGTGCAGTTCTCCTTGACCACGTCCGGCCAGAAATGGGTCACCGAGAACTTCTTGCGCAGCACCACCGAGGCGCCGTTCAGCAGGGCCGCGCCCATGGCGCAAAGGCCGCCGGTGGCGTGGTAGAGCGGCAGGGTCACATATATGCGGTCGCTCTGGTTGGCGCCGGTCGAGCCGGCGAAGCCGCGCATGTAGAGCTGGGCGCGCATGTGGGTGATCCGCGCGGCCTTGGGCAGGCCGGTCGTGCCGCTGGTGTAGATATAGAGGGCGGTGTCCTTGGCGGTGAGCCCGTCGCGCGCGGTCTCGCGGTCGGGGCGCAGCTGGCTGCAGCTCTTCAGCGCCTTGACCAGATCCCGCTGGTCGCCATGCACCGGGCCCAGCACCCACTGCTGCATATGCCGCTCGAGCAGGCCCTTGACCTCTTCGAAACAGGGCGAGGTTTCCGCGTCGACGATGCAGTGCATGGCCTGGGAGATGTTCAGGCAGTGCGCCAGGGCCGCGCCGGTCAACTGGTTGTTGATCAGGGCCGTGGCGACGCCGACCTTGGTCAGGCCGTACCAGATGGCCAGGTAGTCGAGCCGGTTGGGCATGAACAGCGCCACGGTCTGGCCGCGCGTCAGGCCCAAGCCCTTGGCCCAGTGGGCGTAGCGGTTGGCGATGGCGTCGAGCTCGGCATAGGTGACGGTCTTGCCCTCGAACGAGATCGCCGGACGATCGCGCCACTTGTCGACCGCCGCTTCCAGATCGTCGCAGATCAGGTTGGCGCTGTCGGGAGCGATGGACTTCACCCGCTTCAGCGTCCGGGACAGTCCCTTCAGGAACCGGATTTCCCGTTTGATCTTTTGACGCAGACGCATTCGGCTCTCCCTTCAAACAACCATTGGAGAGCGCCGCGCGACGGGTCAAGCCGCCGCGCGCTGCAATGCAAAAGCTATCGACGTTCGATCAAATCGCGCCTTGTCGGCGCGGCGCCGACACCGCCGAAAGCGGCCCCTCGACCTAGCCGGCGGCGAGGCGACGCTGGTCGTCGCGGGCGGCCTTAAGCTTCTCGGCCACCAGGAACGCCAGCTCCAGCGCCTGCTCGCCGTTCAACCGCGGGTCGCAGTGGGTGTGGTAGCGATCGGCGAGTTCGGTCTCGGAGACCGCCCGCGCGCCGCCCAGGCACTCGGTGACGTTCTGGCCGGTCATCTCCAGGTGAACGCCGCCAGGGTGCACGCCCTCGGCCTGGGCGATCTCCACGAAGCTCTTCACCTCGGACAGGATCCGGTCGAACGGGCGGGTCTTGTAGCCGGTCGAGGCCTTCAGCGTATTGCCGTGCATCGGGTCCGTCGCCCAGACCACCGAGCGGCCCGCGCTCTTGGTGGCGCGCATCAGGCGCGGCAGGCGGTCGGCGATCTTGTCCGAGCCGAAGCGACCGTAGAGCGTCAGGCGGCCCGGCTCGTTGTTGGGGTTCAGCGCGTCGATCAGGCGCAGCAGGTCGTCGCCCTCCATGGTCGGACCGCACTTCAGGCCGATCGGGTTCTTCACGCCACGCATGAACTCGACATGGGCGCCGTCCAGCTGGCGGGTGCGCTCGCCGATCCACAGCAGGTGGGCGCTGGTGTCGTACCAGTCGCCCGAGGTGCTATCGACGCGGGTCATGGCTTCCTCGAAGCCCAGCAGCAGGGCCTCGTGGCTGGTGAAGAACTCGACGCGGCGCAGATCGGGCTGGGTGTCGGGCGTCACGCCGACCGCCGACATGAAGGTCAGCGCCTCGGAGATCTTCTCCGACAGCTCGCGGTAACGCGCGCCCTGCGGGCTGTCGCCGACGAAGCCCAGGGTCCAGCGGTGGATGTTGTAGAGGTCGGCATAGCCGCCGCTGGCGAAGGCCCGCAGCAGGTTCAGCGTCGCGGCCGACTGGCCATAGGCCTTCAGCAGGCGGTCCGGGTCCGGGACCCGCTCGGCCTCGTTGAAGTCCATGCCGTTGATGATGTCGCCGCGATAGGACGGCAGGGTCACGTCGCCCTGGACCTCGGTCGGCTCCGAGCGCGGCTTGGCGAACTGGCCGGCGATGCGGCCGACCTTCACCACGGGCTTGCCGCCGGCGAAGGTCAGCACCACCGCCATCTGCAGGATCAGGCGGAAGGTGTCGCGGATGTTGTCCGCGTGGAACTCCTTGAAGCTCTCGGCGCAGTCGCCGCCCTGCAGCAGGAAGGCCCGGCCCTCGGCCACGTCGCCGAGCAGGCTCTTCAGCCGGCGCGCCTCGCCCGCGAAGACCAGAGGCGGCATCTGGCGCAGCGTGTTCTCGACCCGCTCCACGGCGCCCATGTCCGGATAGTCGGTGGGCATGTGCTTGGCGGGCTTGGCTCTCCAGGCGGCGGGGGTCCAGCGGGCGGTCATGATCATAGCTCGGTGTGGGCGAAGGGCGGGGTAGATAGCGCGAATAGACCGGAAAGGCAAAATCGTGCGGATGTATGGGAGACGCGCGCCTGAGCGGGGATTTTCATTGTCGCGCTACCGAGGCTCGGCGACCGATTTTTGCGCCACGTCGCACGCGATGACCGTCAACGCTCCGAGGGCCAGCCACCATTCCTGCCAGACGCCGAAACTGATGGCGCCGATCACCAGATAGCTGGTCGTGGCGGCGGCGGCCATCGCGCCATCGCGACGGTTCTCGCCGGTCAGGCCGACGATCCGATAAAGCACCCAGGCGAAGAAGGCCGCCGCCATCGCGGCCCCCGCCGAACCGAGCTCGAGCCAAAGCTGCAAGGCGGCGTTGTGGGTGTGCAGCGGGATGGCCGGTCCGAAGGTGCGGCTGGCGTCGATCCCCCAGCCGCGCAGCGGATGGCGGACGATCTCGTTGGCCGCGAAGGCCCAGATGTTCAGACGGGCGTCCCACGACGGCGGCGCCAGAACGTGCAGCCAGGCGATGAAGCCCGACCGCACCGACCACAGCACGACGATCGGGGCGAAGATGAACACGGCCGAAACCAGCGGGATCAGCGCGCGGACCACGGGCTTGCCGACGAACCGAACGCCCAGCCAGACGAGGCCGCCGGCCAGCAGGGCGGCGATCGGGGCGTCGGCGCCGGTCAGGTGCGCCGCCACGATGGTCAGCAGCGCCAGGGCCGTGATCACGAGATTGCGCCCCCGGAACCGCCAGGCGTCCAGAAGCCGCGCGCTGGGCCAGAACAGCAGCGCCAGCGGATAGGTGGCGATCGACACCTTGACCATGGCGAGGTCCGGCCGGATGCCCTCGCCGGTGGTCTTGTGCAGACTCATATAGAGCTTGGCCTTCAGGGCGGCGTCGGCGCAGGCGACCAGGGCCAGCAGGGCCAGGCCGACCAGCATCACCCGTCCGGCCCGTCGCGCCGAGCGGACGGACATCTCGCCCAGCGCCGCCACGGCCGCGCTGTACAGACCCAGCTCCAGCACCAGCTTCACGGCCGTGAACCGCTCCAACGCCTTGCCCGTCTTCAGCTCGGCCAAGGCCGGCGTGGCGGGGCTCCAGCTCAGGCTGATCAGCGACCAGGCCGCCATCAGCAGCAGGGCGAATATCGGCAGCAGCGGGGCGCGCGGACGCGCCAAGACCGGCGCGCCCAGCAGCCCCACGAGGCTGATGACGCCAGCGAACCACAGCGGGATCAGATAGCCGACCAGCGGCGTCATCACGAACAGGAAGACGGCCAGCGCCCCCAGCCAGCGTGTGCGCCGCTCCGCGGCGTCCGCCAGGGTCATCCCACGCCGCCGACGTCCATGGGCACGTACTTCTCGCGCATCGTGACCAGTTCCTCGGCCAGGGTCGGGTGCACGGCGCAGGTGGAGTCCCACTGAGCCTTGGTCACGCCCATCTTCAGCGCGATGGCGGCCATCTGGATGATCTCCGGCGAGTCCGGCCCCACGACGTGGACCCCGACCACGCGCTGGTCGTCCTGCTTGACCACCAGCTTCATCAGGCAGCGCTCCTGACCGCCGTAGAAGGTCACCTTCATCGGGCGGAACACCGAGCGGTAGATGTCCACCGCGCCGAACGCGTGGCGGGCCTCGGCCTCGGTCATGCCCACCGCGCCGACCGGCGGCTGCGAGAACACCGCCGAGGCGACCATCTCGTGATCGAAGCTGGTCGGATTGTCGTAGAACTCGGTCTGAGCGAAGGCCGCGCCCTCGCGAATGGCGACCGGGGTCAGGTTGATCCGATCGGTCACGTCGCCGACCGCCCAGATGTTGGGGACATTGGTCCGCGAATAGTCGTCGACCTCGATCGCGCCGCGGGCGTTCAGCTTCACGCCCGCCTTTTCCAGGCCCAGGCCCTGGACATAGGGCTCGCGGCCGGTGGCGAACATCACCGCGTCGGTCTCGAAGGTCAGGTCGTTGTTCAGGGTGCTCAGCAGCGAACCGTCGTCCTGCTTCTCGATCCGCGTATGCGCGCAGCCCAGCACCACCTTGATGCCGCGCTTGCCCAGCTCGTCGGCCAGGTGCGCGCGGACGTCGTCGTCGAAGCCGCGCAGGATGTTGGCGCCGCGATAGAGGAGCGTGGTCTGCACGCCCAGGCCCGCGAAGATGCCGGCGAACTCGACGGCGATATAGCCGCCGCCGACGACCAGGATGCTCTTCGGCAGGGTCGGTAGATGGAACGCCTCGTCCGAGGTGATGCCCAGCTCGGCGCCCGGGAAGTCGGGACGCACCGGGCGGCCGCCGGTGGCGATCAGGATCTTGCGCGCCGTATAGGTCCCGGCGTCCTTGCCGCCCTCCTTCGGCAGCACCTCGACCGTGTGCTGATCGAGCAGTTGGGCGCGACCATGCAGCAGATCCGCGCCGGCCTTCTGCAGGTTGGTGACATAGATGCCCGACAGACGGGCGATCTCGACGTCCTTGTCGTGGATGAAGCCCTTCCAGTCGAACTTGGCCTCGCCGATCGTCCAGCCATAGCCCTTGGCGGTCTTCAGCTGGCTGGTGACCTCGCTGGCGTAGACCATGAACTTCTTGGGCACGCAGCCACGGATAACGCAGGTGCCGCCCGCCCGATACTCCTCGGCCACGGCCACCTTGGCGCCGCTCATCGCCGCCAGGCGCGAGGCGCGCACGCCGCCGGAGCCCGCGCCGATGACGAAGAGATCGTAGTCGTAGTCAGCCATGGCCGGCCTCCGGAGGAACTTGAGCGCGCGGCTCTATGTAGGACGTCAGGGAACCAGGCGCACCACGCCCTCGTCCGTACCGACCAGCGCCTCGTCGGCGAGATCGAGGAACAGGCCGTGGTCGACGACCCCGGTCACGCTCTTCAGCGCCGTCGCCAGCGCGGCCGGCTCGTCGATGCGGCCGGAGGCCATGTCGTAGATCAGATTGCCGCCGTCGGTGACGACGACGCCGCGCTCGGCCGTCCTCAGGCGCGGCGGCGGCAGGTCGAACTCGGCGGCGATGTCGGCCAGCCGGTGGCCGGTGTGGACGTGGCCGAAGCGGACCACCTCGATCGGCAGCGGGAACTTGCCCAGCGCCTCGACCCGCTTGGCCGCGTCGGCGATGACGACGCAGCGGGTGGAGGCTTCCCAGACCAGTTTCTCGCGCAGCAGGGCCGCGCCGCCGCCCTTGATCAGGGAAAGACCCGGACCGATCTCGTCGGCGCCGTCCACGGTCAGGTCGACGGTCTTGACGTCGTCCAGCGCCGCCAGCGGAATGCCCAGCTCGCGGGCCAGGGCGGCGGTGGCGTCCGAGGTCGGCACGCCGCGAATGTCAGAGAGGCCGCGCGCGGCCAGCGCCTTGACGAACCAGGCGGCGGTCGAGCCGGTGCCGAGACCGACCACCATGCCGCTTTCGACCAGCTCGGCGGCGGCTTGGCCCGAGGCGCGCTTCTGATCGTCGGCGGTCATTTCTTGTCCTTCTTGGCTTTCTTGTCCTGCTTGGCGGCGCGGAACTTGGCCGCCCAGCCGGCTTTAACCACCTGCTCGGCGCGCGACAGGGCCAGCGCCTCGGCCGGCACGTTCTTGACGATCACCGACCCCGAGCCGGTCATCGCCCCGTCGCCTACCCGCACCGGCGCGACCAGGGCGCTGTTGGAGCCGATGAAGGCGCCCGCCCCCACGTGGGTCTCGAACTTGTCGAAGCCGTCGTAGTTGCAGAAGATGGTGCCGGCGCCGATGTTGGCCTTCTCGCCCACCGAGCCGTCGCCCAGATAGCTGAGGTGGTTGGCCTTGGCGCCCTTGCCGACCTTGACCTTCTTGACCTCGACGAAGTTGCCGATGTGGGCCTCGGGACCGATCTCGGCGCCGGGCCGCAGGCGGGCGTAGGGACCGATCAGGGCGCCCTCGCCGACCACGGCGCCTTCCAGGTGGCTGAAGGCCTTGATCACCGCGCCCGAGGCGACGCTGACGCCGGGGCCGAAGACGACGAACTGTTCGACCACGGCGCCGCCGGCGATCCTGGTGTCCCAGGACAGGTGAACGGTGTCCGGCGCGGGCATGGTGACGCCCTCGACCATCAGGGCGTTGCGGCGACCGCGCTGCCACACGGCCTCGGCGGCGGCCAGCTCGGCCTGGGAATTGACGCCCTGAACCGCCGGCTCGGGCGCGAAGGCCGCGCGGGTCGAGAACTTGCGGTCATGCGCCAGGCCGGCGATGTCGGTCAGATAGTACTCGCCCTTGGCGTTGTCGTTGCGGACCTGGGCGAGCAGGTCGAACAGAACCTTCCGGTCGGCGGCCAGCACGCCCGAATTGCAGTGCTTGACCTGCTTGGTGGCGAGATCCGCCTCCTTCTCCTCGACGATGCGCAGCAGCACGTGGCCCGGGGCCAGGACCAGGCGGCCATAGCCGGTCGGGTTGGCGGCCTCGAAGCCCAGCACCGCGACGTCCGTGCCGCCCGCCAGCAAGTCGAACAGCGGCGCGATCACGCCGGGCGTGGTCAGCGGGCAGTCAGCGTAGGTGACGACCACGTCGCCGTCGAAGTCAGCCAGGGCCTCCTTGGCCGCCAGCACCGCGTGCCCGGTGCCCAGCGGCGGGTCCTGCACGACCGTCGCGCCCTCGCCCAGCCGCTTGCGGGCCGCTTCGCCCACCTGCGGGCTATGGGCGCCGACCACCACGATGATCCGCTCGCAGCCCAAGCCCTCGGCGGCGTCGATCGCGTGGTCCATCAAGGTGCGACCGGCCAGCTTGTGCAGCACCTTGGGCGTCGGGGACTTCATCCGCGTGCCCTGGCCGGCGGCCAGGATCACGGCGGCGCGGCGGCGCGCGGGCTTGGGCGCGTTGTCAGTCATGGCCGGGCGACTCCCTCACGAGCGTTCAGCGTTGCATTAGCCGCCCAATTGGCGGAAAGGCCAGACCCATGAACGAGCTTCATGACCTGAACGGGGCCTTGAAGGGCGCCACCATCGCCTTCGACCTCGACGGCACCCTGGTCGACACCGCTCCGGACCTGGTCGGGTCTCTGAACACGATCCTGGCGCAAGAGGCCCTGCCGCCCCTGCCGTTCGACGACGTGCGGCTGATGGTCGGGCGCGGCGCGCGAGCCTTGCTGGAGCGCGGGTTCGCCGCCGCCGGCGCGCCGCTGGACGCCGAGCGCGCCCCGCCGCTGGTCGAGCGCTTCATCGCTCACTACCTGACCCGCATCGCCCAGGAGAGCGCGCCGTTCCCCGGCGTGGTCGAGGTGCTGACCCGGCTGAAGGCGGCCGACGCCCGGCTCGTGGTCTGCACCAACAAGCTGACCAACCTGTCCGACGCCCTGCTGGAGGCGGTGGGCCTGCTGCCGTTCTTCGACGCGGTGATCGGCGCCGACAGCGCCCCGGCGGCCAAGCCCGACGGCCGGCATGTCGCCGCCGCCATCGCGGCCGTCGGCGGCGATCCGGCACGCGCGGTGATGGTCGGCGACAGCGTCAACGACGCGCTGGGCGCGCGCAACGCCGGCGTGCCCAGCGTGCTGGTGTCGTTCGGCTATACCGAGGAGCCGGTCGAGACCCTGGGCGCGGATCTGGTGATCCACAGCTTTTTGGACGTCCCGCCCGCCTGCCTGACGCTTTTGACCTCTTGCCCCGCGCCGAGCGCCGGGCTATAGGCCCCCTCCTCTCGCGGATCGGTCCGTTTCGGACCTTCCCCACGGCGGATGCGTAGCTCAGCGGGAGAGCACCTCGTTCACACCGAGGGGGTCACAGGTTCAATCCCTGTCGCATCCACCATTTTCTCGTTATCTTAAAATGACTTGCGGCGCGCGGACCGGGTCCCTCGGGGCGTCTGCTTATGGAGGCCAATGTCGATATCGGGCTGACGGCCTGCCATTTGGGCATGAGCGCGATCACGCTCGAGCGTCACTCCGCTCACCGTCGAACGGAAGGCGTCGCCAGGAGTGCGCGCTTCAAACCCACCGAGACTTCGCCGACCCAGCGCGGTTCGAGCGTCGCCTCGCGCCAAGGCGCGGGGAACGCGACTGGCTCCCTTATGAAACTCCGGCCGCCGCTTGGGTTCAATCGGCCCGTGCAATGCGTTCCCCAAGGAAGCGAAGCGAAAAGCTGGCGCCGCGCGGCTTGCGGTTCTGGACGGTCAGAACGCCGCCGTGGACGTCCATGATCCGCTGGACGATGGAAAGGCCAATGCCGGCGCTGTCGGTGCGCCCGTGGTCGGCGCGCCAGAAGCGGCGGACGACCTCGCCGATCTTCTCGGAGGCGATGCCCGGTCCGTCGTCGACGACGCTGATACTGCCGTCGACGTCGACGCTGACCCGGATGCGGACGCCGTCGGGCGTGTGCCGCACGGCGTTTTCGATCAGATTGCGCAGCGCCAAGCCGACCAGGGCGGGCTCGGCCAGCACCGGCGCGGACGAAGGGCCCGACACCTCGATCATGTGGTGACGCGCGACCACGCTCGGGGCCATCTCGCCGACCACGCTGATCGCCAGCGCCTTCAGGTCCACCGCCTCGAAGTTCTGCTTGTCCAAGGTTTCCAGCGCCGCCAAGTCGCGCAACTGCGACAAGACGTGCGAGAGGCGCTCGACCTGGGCGGCCAGCTGCGCGCGTAACCCCGTGTCCTCGACCAGGTTCAGCTTCAGGCTCAGGGTCGTCAGCGGGGTGCGCAGCTCGTGGGCGATGTTCGAGCTGAACTCGGCCTGCCGGCGAAAGCCGACTTCCAGCCGGTCGACCAGCGCGTTGACCGCATGGACCAGCGGAATGACCTCGGAGGGCAGCCCCGCCTCGGGCAGGCGATCCGAGAGCCGATCGGCGTCGATCTCGGCCGCGCGTTCCGACACCCGCCGCACCGCGCCCACAAGGCGGCGGATGATCAGACCGTTGACGATCGGCAAGAGCAGGATCAGCGGCGCGATCACGGCCAGGGCGCGCATGAAGGCGGCGACCACGTCGTCGAGGATCGCGCCGGGGCGGTCCTGCTCCTGTGTGACGATCACCCACAGCCGTTGACCGTCGGTGTCGACGGGCAGGCTCACGCCCGCCAGATGGCCCGTGCTGAAGACCGAGGGCCGATCACCGCGAGGCGCCGCGGGCGCCGGCTCGGTCGGCGCGAAGGCGCTCCTGGCGACCACGACGCCTTGCGTGTCCACGACGCGATAGGCGCGACCATCGTAGTGGGTCTGGAAGATCGGCGACAGCGAGGGACTGAGCTCCACGCGCCAGCGGCCGTCGGGCCCCGGACGCAGGCCGCTCGCCACCGCGTCGGCCTGGGCCACGAAGATATCGCTCTGATAGCGAGCCACCGCGCCGCGCAGGGCCGACTGAGTGAAGGACAACAGCAGGATGGCGGCCAAGGCGAAGGTCACGACCTCGGCCAGCAGGATGCGGGCGATCAGCGAACGCGGCCAGCGGATCCTCACCCCTCGCCTCTCAAGAGATAGCCGACCCCTCGAATGTTCTCGATCCGCGCCGTCGCGCCCGCGTCCTCGAGCTTGCGGCGCAGGCGGTGGATGTAGACCTCCACCGCATTGGACCCCAGGGTGTTGCTCATGCCGAACAGTTGGTCCTCGGCCAGTTGGCGGCTGACCACCTGCCCCCCGCGCCGTATGAGGAGCTCGATCAGCTCACCCTCGCGCTGGGACAGGATGAGCGGCGCCTCGCCTACCCGCAACTCGCGTGACTGAGTGTCGAAGCGCAGATCGATGAAGGTCAGGTGGCTGCCCTGAAAGTCGCCCTTGCGGCGCAGCACCGCCCGCAGCCGCGCCAGCAGCTCGTCGAACGCGAAGGGCTTGGTCACATAATCGTCGGCGCCCGCGTCCAACCCGTCGATCCGGTCCTTGAGGTCGCCCCGCGCCGTCAGAATCAGGACCGGCACGGGATCCCTGCGCGCCCGCAACCTGCGCAACAACGATCGTCCATCGCCATCGGGAAGACCCAGATCGAGGATGACCGCGGCATAGCGCGTCGCGTCCAACATCAGGGCCGCGTCGGCCGCCGTAACCGCCTTGTCGCAGGCGATGCTAGCCCCCGCCAGGGCCTCGCCCAGGGCGTCCGCCAGGGCGGCGTCATCCTCGACGATCAAGAGACGCATCAATGCCTCGCGCCTGGGACCGTCGGGCGGCCCCGCCATAAGTCTGGTGTAAGCCAGCCTCACTAGGTTGCGCCGCAACATTCCAATCGATCGCGCGGAACGACTTAGATGACGGGCGCAGAACAAGTCAGCGAACTGCCAGTCGCGCGCCGTCTTGACAAGGCGCGGCAGTACCGCCTGGTCGCAACAGCGGCCGGTGTCCTGTTCGTAGGCTGGGGCGCGGTGACCCTGGCGGGCAAGCTCCTGAACCATCCGCCGCCGGCCGCGCGAAGCCTGCCGCCGGGTCTCTTCCGCCCGACCACCGACCAACTGGCCGAACTGAAGATCCAGACCGTGAACGTCGGCGCGGATCCCGACAGCCTGCAAATCAGCGGCGCGATCGCCGTCGACGAGGATCAGGCGACGCCGCTGCTGCTGCCCTATTCTGGCCAGGTCACCCAGGTTCTGGCCCAGCCCGGCCAACGCGTCGCCAAGGGCCAGCCCCTGCTGAAGATCGAGTCGCCCGACTTCGTCGAGGCGCGCAACGCCCTCTTCGCCGCCGCGGCCCAGCATCTGACCGCCTCGGCCCTGCTGCGCACGGCGCAGGACAACGCCACGCGGCAGGAGGCGATCTACAAGTCCGCCGGCGGCGCCTTCAAGGACTACCGCCAGGCCCAGACCGACCTGGTCTCGGCGCAATCGGCGATGCGCGCCGCCGACGCCGCTCTGGGCGCGGCGCGGGACAAGCTGGCCCTGCTGGGCAAGTCGTCCGACGAGATCAGGCGACTGGAAGCGGCCAAGGAGGTGTCCGGGATCTACGCCCAGACCACGTTTCACGCGCCCATCGCCGGCACCATCGCGATCCGCGCGGTATCCCCCGGCCAGTATGTCACCGCCGGCGGCGACAAGCCGGTGATGACGATCGCCGACCTCAGCCGTGTTTGGCTGACCGCCCAGGTCGAACAGGCCTTGGCCGCCAAGGTGCATCTGGGCGACGCGGTCGAGGTGACGACGCCCGCCTATCCCGGCCGCGTCTTCCACGCCGTGGTCGACAATGTCGGCTCGGCCCTGGATCCCGTCACCCACCGCCTGCCCGTCCGCGCGACGGTCGAGAACCACGACCAGGCCCTGAAGCCGGGCATGTTCGCCAACTTCTCGATCCACGCGCCCAAGGCCGGATCGGCTATTCTCGTGCCGGCCGCGGCCGTCATCCACGAGGGCGACGCCGCCCGTGTCTGGGTCGCGCGCGCCGATGGCCTGTTGCAAGCGCGCCCCGTCCGAACCTCGGAGGGGCCGGAGGGCTTCGAGCGGATCGACTCCGGCCTGGCGGCGGGCGAGCGCATCGTCACCGCCGGCGCGATCTTCGTGAACGAGGCGGGTTCGGGCCAGTGAACCGGGTCGTTGAATTCGCTCTGCGTCAGCGCCTTTTGATGGTCATGGTGCTGGTCGGCCTCGTGCTGGCCGGCGGCTTCGCGTTCGCCCACCTGAACATCGAAGCCTATCCCGACCCGGTGCCGCCGATGGTCGAGATCGTGACCCAGAGTCCTGGCGTCTCGGCCGAGGAAATCGAACGCAACATCACCACACCGATCGAGGTGCAGGTCGCCGGCCTGCCCCACATGACCACCGTGCGCTCGATCTCGCTGTTCGGCCTCTCCGACGTGAAAATCCAGTTCACCTATGACGTCAGCTTCCAGGAAGCCGAGCGCATGGTGCTGGGCCGGCTGTCGCAGCTGGGCAGCCTGCCCGCGGGCGCGCAGCCCCAGATCTCGCCCACCAGCCCGGTCGGCGAGATCTTCCGCTACCGTCTCGAGGCGCCCGCCGGCTACTCGGTCATGGACCTGAAGACCCTGCAGGACTGGGTGCTGCAGCGCCGGTTCAAGCGCATTCCGGGCGTCATCGACGTCACGGGCTGGGGCGGCAAGCTGCGCACCTACGAGGTCACGGTCGACAACGACAAGCTGCGCGCCCACGGGGTGACGATCGGCCAGGTGATCCAGGCCATCGGCAAGTCGGACGGCAATGTCGGCGGCCAGACCGTCAACTTCGGCGCTCAGGCGGCGATCGTGCGCGGCGTCGGCCTGATCCAGTCGACGAGCCAGATCCGCGACGTCCTGGTCGCCCCCGCGCCCGGCGCGCCGATCCTGCTCAAGGACGTGGCCGACGTCACCATCGGCGCCCAGCCCCGCCTGGGCATCGCCGGCGAGGGCAAGGACGACGATATCGTCATGGGCATCGTCCTGATGCAGCGCGGCGCCCAGTCGCTGCCGACCATCAAGGCCGTTCAGAAGGAGGTCGAGGCGATCAATGCCGGCAACGTCCTGCCGCCGGGCGTCAAGCTGACGCCGCTCTACGACCGCTCGGCCCTGATCGACGTCACCACCCACACGGTCATGCACAACCTGGTCGAGGGCGTGGTGCTGATCTTCCTGCTGCAGTGGCTGTTCCTCGGCGACCTGCGCAGCGCGCTGATCGTGGCGACGACCATCCCGTTCGCCCTGGCCTTCGCCGTGCTGATCCTGGTTTTGAAAGGCGAGAGCGCCAACCTGCTGTCGGTCGGGGCTTTGGACTTCGGCCTCGTGGTCGACGCCTCCGTGATCCTGGTCGAGAACATCTTCCGCCACATGGCGGAACGGTCGGAGCACATCAGCGCCGGCCACGGTCACGCCACCCAGGCCAGCCGCTTCTCGGCCATCCTGCATGCCTCCAGCGAAGTCAGTCGCGGCATCTTCTTCTCCGCCGCCATCATCATCGCCAGCTTCATACCCCTGTTCACCCTGACCGGCGTCGAGGGCCACATCTTCGGCCCCATGGCCGAGACCTACGCCTACGCCATCGCGGGCGGCCTGATCGCCACCTTCACGGTCTCGCCGGTGCTGTCGGCCATGCTGCTGCCCGACAAGCTGAGCGAGGTCGAGACGCGGGTCGTCCGTTGGCTGCGCGGGATCTACGACCCGGTGGCCGCTTTCGCCCTGGCCAATCGGTACGTGGTGATGGGCGGCGCGGCCGTCCTGCTGGTCGCCGCCGTGGTCGCCGTGCGGGGCCTGGGCGTCGAGTTCCTGCCCCACCTGGAGGAAGGCAATCTCTATATCCGCGCCACCCTGCCCGCCTCGATCTCGCTGGAGGCGGGGCAGCCGACGGTCAACGCCATCCGCAACGTGATCGCCGGCTATCCGGAGGTCGACCACGTCATCTCCACCCACGGGCGGCCGGACGACGGCACCGACGCCACGGGCTTCTTCAACGCCGAGTACTATACGCCGCTGAAGCCGTTCGACTCCTGGCCGCATGGCATGACCAAGGAGAAACTGACGGCCGAGCTGCAGAAGCGCCTCAAGGATCGCTTCCCCGGCGTCGACTTCGAGTTCTCGCAGTACATCGAGGACAATGTGGATGAGGCCGCCTCGGGCGTGAAGGGCGCCAATTCGGTCAAGATCTTCGGGCCCGACCTGGCGGTGCTGACGCGTCTGGCCGGCCAGATGCAGGACCAGATGGGTCGGGTGCGCGGCATCGCCGACCTGGGCGTCTCGGCCTCGCTCGGCCAGCCGACCGTGCGGATCGAGGTCGATCGCCTGGCCGCCGCCCGCTATGGCCTGACGCCGGACGACATCAACGGCGTGATCGCCGCGGCGATCGGCGGCCAGAGCCCCGGCGACCTCTACGAGCGCGGGACCGACCGCCACTTCCCGATCGTCGTGCGCCTGCCCAAGGACCAGCGCGGCAGCTTGGCGGCGATCCGGCGGATCACCATCGGCGCGCCCTCGCCCGACGGCCAGGGAATCGTCCAAGTCCCGCTGTCCGAGGTCGCCAAGGTCAGCCTGACCTCCGGCGCGTCCTTCATCTATCGGGAGCACCAGGAGCGCTACTTGCCCATCAAGTTCAGCGTGCGCGACCGCGACCTGGGCGGCGCGGTGACCGACGCCCAAGCCTCGATCGCCCGCACCGTCAAGCTGCCGCCCGGGTATCATCTGGAATGGGCCGGCGAACTCTCCAATCTGAAGAGCGCGGTGGCGCGGCTGGAGATCGTGGTGCCGATCAGCCTGGCCCTGATCCTGATCCTGCTCTACGCCAACTTCACGTCGGTCATCGACACCCTGCTGGCCTTCAGCGCCATCCCGATGGCCGTCGTCGGCGGGGTGCTGGCCCTGGCCCTGACCGGCACGCCGTTCTCGATCTCGGCCGCGATCGGCTTCGTGGCCCTGTTCGGCATCGCCGTCATGGACGGCATCCTGATGGTGACCATCTTCAACCAGGCCAGGGACGACGGCCTGCCGCGCGAGAAGGCGGTCGTCGCGACGGTCAAGAAGGGCATGCGCCCGGTGCTGATGACCTGTCTGGCCGCCGCCATCGGCCTGCTGCCGGCCGCGGTCTCCAACGGCATCGGCAGCCAGGTCCAGCGTCCGTTGGCCCTGGTGGTGGTCGGCGGCATGAGCCTCGCGCCGCTGCTGATCCTCGTGGTGCTGCCGGTCCTGATCGTGCGTTTCTCGCGCCACATCGGCGCCAGCGCAGAGAAGCCGCGTCCGCCGGTCGCGCAACCGGAGGCCGGCGCATGATCCGGCGCTTCGTCCCCCTGCTGGCGCTGTGCGCCTCGGCCTGCGCGCTGGGCCCGCGGCATCCGATCCCGACGGTCGCGCCGCCGCCCACGCCGGACGCCAGGCCGATCCGACCGGAAAGCGGACCGGCCCAGACCTTCGTCGCCGACGCCGAACGGCCCGCCGACTGGTGGACTCGGTTCGGCAGCGCGGACCTCGACGCCCTGGTCGCGCGCGCGTTGGGCGCGGACAACGACCTGGCCGTCGCCGAGGCCGCCTTGCGCCAAGCTCGCGCCCAGGCCTCGGCCGCATCGGGCGCGTTCTGGCCGCAGCTGGACGCCAGCGCGCAGAGCCAGCGGGTGAAGGCGCCGCGCGCCCTCTCCAATCCGCTGCCGGATCCCGACCAGTTCCTCTACACCCTGCACAGCGCCCAACTCAGCGTCAGCTATCCGCTGGACCTGTTCGGGGCCAATCGCGAGAAGCGCCTTTCGGCCAAGGCCGCCGCCGAGGTCGCCGCCGCCCGCCTCGACGCCGCCCGCACGACGGTCGCGGCCAACCTGACGCTGGCCGTCATCCAGAACGCCGCGCTGCAGGCTCAGATCGAAGCGGCGGAGCAATCGGTCCGCGACAACCGCGAACTGCTGGCCATCCTCCAGAAGCGGCAGGCCCTCGGCGAGGTCGGGTCCGCCGATGTCGCCGCCCAGCAGACCGCTCTGGCCACCGCCGAAGGCGCGCTGCCGCCGCTGGTCCGGCAACAGGCCCACCAACGGGCGCTGATCGCGATCTTCATCGGCCAAGCGCCCGGCGCGCCGCTGCCCGCCCTTCCGCGCCTGGAGGCCCTGGCCCTGCCTGGCGACCTGCCGGCGGTCGCGCCCGCCGCGATCGTGGCGCGCCGACCGGACATCCGCGCCGCCGACGCCCAGGTTCGCGGCGCCGCGGCGGACCTCGGCGCGGCCATAGCCGCTCGGCTGCCCAACCTGCAGCTGACCGGACAGGTCGGCGGCGAGAGCACTCGGTTCTCCTCGCTGCTGGGACCGGACGCCGCTGTTTGGAGTCTGGTCGGCGCGGCGACGCAACCCTTGTTCCACGGCGGCCAATTGCGCGCTCAACAGAAGGGCGCGCAGGCGGCGCTGGATGGGGCCAAGGCGCAATATCGCGCGGCCGTGCTGCAGGCCTTCGCGGACGTCGACGACGCCCTGACCGCCCTGCGCACCGACGCGATGGCGCTAGACGCCGCCGATCGCGCTCAAGCGGCCGCGGCGCGCAACCTGGCCTTCACCCGCCGGCAGCTGGAGTTGGGCGGCGCCGGAACGCTGAGCGTGCTGAACGCCAGCGCCGCCGAGGCCCAGGCCCGGGGCCAGCTGATCCAGGCCCGCGCCGCCCGTCTCGGCGACACGGTCGCCTTCTTCCAGGCCATCGGCGGTCCCGACATCAAAAAGGAGCACGCGTCATGGGCGGGGTAGTCGGCGCGGTCAGCGGAAAATTCGTCCTCGTCGCGGCCGGCCTGCTGGTCGACTCGCGGGTTGGCCACGAGCGCGTGCGCGCCTTGATCGACGCCAGCCTGGCCCGGACGGAGATCAGCCGATCCTTGGCGGATCGCCTCGATCCCCACGGCGCCCATCGCGACGGCGACGAGTTGGCGCCCAGGCGCGGCACGACGGTCGGTCTCGGCGCGAGGGAGTTCGACGCGCCAAAACTCATCATCGGCGCGTCGCGCGCCCCTAAGGGCGTCGACCTGGTGATCGGCCGCGACGTCCTCGAAGCCGAGCGCCTCGAACTCGACTTCGCGCGCGACCAACTGAGCCTTGTCACGCCCGCCGAATACAAAGCCGCGGTCCGTGGACGTGTTCGTGTTCCGCTGACTCCGGCGGGACCCGGCCTATGGCGATTGAATGCGCGACTTGGCCCTGGCGGCGAGAAGGACGGCGCCTTGGATCTGACTTCGCCTGCGGCTCTGATGGTCAACGGCGTACCGGTATCGCCCTGTCCCGACATCGGCTTCGGCGCTGTCCGGTTGCAGCCAACCGCCTGCGCGGCGGACACGACGTCCACGCTGCCTTTCAGGCTCGGATGGCGCGGTTTCGCCACGGCCCGCGTTCTGCTCGCTCTGCCGGATCGGAGCCTCTGGATCGCCCCGTCGAGAACCGAACGATAGCGAGGGAAGACGGCCGACGCGCCGCGCGCGCGGGCCAAGCTGATGGCCGTGGCTCAACGTCGCCTGGCCGACGCCGCTGGCGCCGAGATATCCGGCGCGCGGCTCCGCGCCGGCCCGCGCGACGGGGTGGGCCGTCAGCCCGCGCCAAACTCCAATCTCAGACGAATCTTGTCGATCTTGCCGGTCGCCGCCAGAGGCATGCGCGGCAGCCGGTAGATCGCGTCAGGCATCCACCACGAGGCCACGCGGCCCCGCAGGGAGCCCAGCAACGCCTCGTCGCTGACCTCGCCCTGGGTCTCGACCAGCAGAATCGGGCGCTCGCCCCATTTGGGGTCGCATCGTCCGATCACGGCGGCCAGAGACACTTCCGGCAGGGCGCAAACCACCGCCTCGATCTCGGCCGGATTGATCCACTCGCCGCCCGACTTGATCAGGTCCTTGGCGCGTCCGGTGATCGTCAGATTGCCTTCGGCGTCGATGCGGGCCAGATCCCCCGTGGCGAACCAGCCGTCGGCGTCGGTGGCCGACGCGTCGGCGCCGAAGTAACGTTCGACCACCGAGGCTCCGCGTACGCGAAGATGGCCTTCCACATCGCGCTGCTCGGCGAGCGCCACCCCGTCGGCGTCGGTCAGCAGCAGGTCCAATCCCACGGCGGGACGCCCCGAAAGCGCGGCCGCCGAGGGCGCGCCGAGCGGCGCGACCGTGCCGCAGGGCGAAAGCTCGGTCATGCCCCAGCTCGTCTGGACCTTCGCCCCCAGACGTCCCTCGATGCGCTCCATCAGGGCCGGCGGCATCGGCGCGCCCCCGACCAGGATGCGCTTTAACGACGGCAAGGCGCCGCCGTGCGCTTCAAGGTGCTCGACCAGGCCGAGCCAAACGGTCGGCACGCCCACGGCCATCGTCACCGCCTCGGCGGCGATCAGGCGCGCCAGGCTCGCGCCGTCGGTGTGACGGCCCGGCAGGACGAGCTTGGCCCCCACGGCCGGCGCCGCGAACGGCAGGCCCCAGGCGTTGGCGTGGAACATCGGCACGGCCGCCAGCACCGAGTCCTCCCCGGTGATCGCCATGACGTCGGCCTGCAACGCTCTGAGCGTATGCAGGTAGCTGGAGCGGTGGGTGTAGGTGACGCCCTTCGGCGCGCCCGTCGTGCCCGAGGTGAAGCAGAGGCCGCACGGCGCGGTCTCGTCGAACCGGCCCCAGGCCGCGGTTCCGCGTTCGGCCGCCAGCATCGGCTCCAGCGCCTCGCCGCCCTCGGCCTCGCCGTCGATGATCAGCAGACGCCGCAAGCCCGGCGCGCCGGCCATGATCTGGCCCGCCAGCGGGGCGAGATCGGCCGAGGCGATCAGGATTCGCGCCGCGGACTGGACGACCATCGACGCCAACTGCTCGGCGGTGACGCGCGGGTTCAAGGTATGGCAGACCGCGCCCATGCCCATGATCGCGTACCACGCCTCGACGTGGGCCTGGGAATTCCAGGCCAGGGTCGCCACGCGTTGGCCGGTCTCCACGCCCATGGCCGCCAAAACCGCCGAAACCCGCGCCGCGCGGTCGCGAAGCTCGGCGTAGCCGATGCGGTGGATCCCGCCGTCGTCCCGCGCGGTGACCACCTTGGCGTTCGGCCGCCACTTGGCGGCGTGGTCGATAAACTTATCCAGCGTCAGGGCGTACGCCTGCATCTCACCGTCAATCATCGGCACTGAGAAACTCCAGGGGGAAGCGGCGGCGAGACGATGCCGACGTTCCAGATCCAGGGGATGCCACCCGACGCCTTGCGGCGGCACATCACGGCTTCGTTCAGCGCGTACATGCCAGGCCTCAGGTTCGCGCCAGGGCGAGGCTCTTCGACGAAGGCCATGTAGTTCCGTCCAGCGCCGTATGGCTTCCAGGCGGGCTCGCCCGCCGCCTTGGGGACGCCGTCGCGGGCAAAGGACGCCCAGTAGTCGCCGATGGCGGTCGTCAGCCGCGCCTCGGCGGGCGTATCGGGATTTTTCGGCCAGGCCGGCGGGGTGGCCCGCGCCGTGCCGAAGACGTAGGGCAGTTCGCTGGCGTGGAAGCCATGCAGGCCCGCCGCTTCGGCCGCCGGGTAGCCGTGATCGAAATAGTAGAGGAAACTCGGCTGGCCGACCGCCGTCTGCTTGATCACGAGCCGCTCGGCCGTCCAGCCGTAGAGGGCGTCGCGAGGGGCCAGCAGCACGCTCTCGGCCAGGTCGCCGGACGGATAGAGCGTCAGGAAGTCGTCGGCCAGATCGCCGTAGCGGGCCCGAATTTCCTTCTCATAGGTCGCCGCGTCGGCCGGGGGCGGCGGAGCCAGGATCCGCAGCGAGCGGATTTCGCCGCTGTTGAAACCCGCCAGGATCGGCGTCCGGGCCTGCTCGCCCCTGTCGAACGTGTCCACCAGCTGCCGCGTCAGGATCTTGCCATCGACCACGCCGAAGGTCTGGAAGCCGGCCGCCAGGGCGGCGCCGGTCAGGGTCTCGGCGTCCATGGCGCGCAGGTCGGCCAGGCTCTTGGCGCCCAGCTTCTGGCCGATCGCCAGGCCCATGGCCTCGGCCGGGTCGTGACCGTAGGTGTTCTCGCGCAGTTCCGGCGTCGAGATCATGTAGGCGCTTTGGGCGATGGCCTTGTGGAACAGCCCACGCGCGGCCGGCGAGGCCAGGAGATACATGACGCTGAGACCGCCGGCGGATTCACCCGCGATGGTGACGTTGCCAGGATCGCCCCCGAACGCGGCGATGTTCTTTCGCACCCACTTCAGCGCCGCGATCTGATCCAGCAGGCCGTAGTTGCCCGAGACGTGGTCCGGCGATTCCGCGCTGAGTTCCGGGTGGGCCATGTAGCCCAGGACGCCGAGTCGATAGTTGATGGACACGACCACCAGGCCCCGTCGCGCCAGGGCCGCGCCATCGTAAAGGCTCTCGCTGCTGGAGCCGCCGACCAAGGAGCCGCCATGGATCCAGACCAGCACCGGGACCTTGCCGGCCTTAGCTGGCGTCCAGACATTCAAGGTCAGACAATCCTCGCTCATCGACTTCAGCACCGAGGCGTAGATGCCGCCGGTCCGGGGCTTCGGTTGCGGGCAGGCGGGGCCAAAGTCCGACGCGTCGCGGACGCCGGCGCTGACCGGCGCCGGGGCCGGCGGCTTCCAGCGTAGAGCGCCCACCGGCGGCGCGGCGTACGGCAGGCCCTTGAACACCCTCAGCTCGCCTTGGGCGACACCGCGAAACGCGCCGGCCGGCGCGCGGACGACGGGCTGGTCGGCCTGGGCGGCGGCCGGCGCCATCGCCCAGGCCACAAGGGCCAGGACGAAGAACGAACCGAAGGCGCGGAAGCTTTTCACCAGATTCCTCCCGAACGCAGGCCGGTCTGCGCACGGCATTGCCGCGCCACGGTGAAGACGATCCTCCGCCCTGTCAATATTCACTCTCACGTGCGTGAATATTGACCTTCTCGCCCGGTTCGGGCCATCCTCGCGGACAAGCCGAACAACGGCATTCGGGAGGACGTCTTGAACAGCATGCGCGCGAGAACGCCGCGTCTCCGTCCGCTCGGGCGGGTGGCCCGCCCCGGAAACACCGGCCGATGAGCGCCTCCGCCCCCGCCGGCAGCCGCGCCTGGGTGGCGCTTGGCATGCTGTGGTTCGTCTATGTGCTGAATTTCCTGGACCGTCAGCTGATGTCCATTCTGGCCAAGCCGATCCAGGACAGCCTGCATGTCACCGACGGCCAGCTTGGCCTGATCGGCGGCCTCTATTTCGCGGCCTTCTATTGCTTCATCGCCATCCCCGTGGGCTGGCTGGCCGACCGCACCAACCGCGTGGCGGTGCTCTCTCTGGCGTGCGGACTCTGGAGCGCGGCGACCATGGCTTGCGGCTTCTCGGCCAACTATGGGCAGTTCGCCGTCGCGCGGATGACGGTCGGTTTCGGCGAGGCGGGCGGCGTGCCGCCGTCCTACGCCATCATCTCCGACTACTTCCCGCCCGGACGGCGCGGAACGGCGCTGGGTCTCTACAATCTCGGTCCGCCGATCGGCGCGGCCTTCGGCATCGCGTTCGGCGCGGCCATCGCCGCCGCCTTCAACTGGCGCTACGCCTTCGTGATCCTGGGCGCGGTTGGTGTGCTCACCGCCCTGATCTTGCCGTTGATGGTGCGCGAGCCTCGCCGCGGCGGCCTCGATGGCCTGGCCGCGGACGCCCAGCCCAACAAGGCCGGCTTTTGGGCGACTCTTTGGATGTTCTTCTCGCGCCCGCCGCTGGTCCTGGCCGCGCTGGCTGGCGGCGCGACCCAGTTCATCACCTATGGCCTCGGCAACTTCACCACCCTGTTCCTGATGCGCGAGAAGGGCATGACCCTCAAGGAGATCGCGGTCTGGTATGCGCTGGTGGTCGCGATCGGCATGAGCGGTGGCATCTTCGCCTCGGGCCGGGTGATCGATCGCTATACGCGCAGGTCCAAGATCGCCTACGCCCTGGTCCCGGCCATCTCGTTGATCCTGGCGATCCCATTCTACATCGGCTTCGTATGGGCTCCGACCTGGCCGCTGGCGCTGGCTCTGCTGATGGGGCCGACGGTGCTGAACTACTTCTACCTGTCCTCGACTGTGACCCTGGTCCAGCAGACGGTCCGCCCCGAGGAGCGGGTGATGTCCGGAGCCTTGCTGCTGCTGGTCATGAACTTCATCGGCCTCGGCCTTGGCCCCACCTATGTCGGCTGGGCCAGCGACCTCTTCAAAGCCAGCCATCCGCACAACGCTCTGCAGATGGCGCTCTACACCCTGATCCCGTTCTATCTGCTAGCGATCGGGCTCTTCCTGTGGCTGACCGCGATCTTCCGCAAGGCGGAGCGGGATTAGCGCCGAGGAGCCGTCCTCGTCCTTCGACAAGCTCGGGATGAGGACAACTTTTCCGGCGGATCGGTAGAAAACCTCACCCTGAGCCTGTCGAAGGGCGAGGCTTTCGGCCCCTCACCCCTTCAACGCAATAAACCCCGCCGCCATGAAGCGGGCGATCCGCTTTTTCACCGCCGGGAAGTCGTCGGAGTGGCATAGCCCGCCGGACAGCTTGTCGATCCGCCCGGTCCGCGCCAGCGTGTTCATCAGCGCGCCGGAGACGAAGTGATAGCCCCAGAAGATCTCCTCGTCCGCATAGTCCGGCAGGGCTCGCTTCAAGATGCCGACCAGCTTTAGAACGACCGGGTCGAAATGCTCGTCCATCAGCGCCGCGCCCTCCGGCGTGTTGCTGACCCGCGCGCAAAAGGCCGCGTAGTTCATCCAGTGCTCGCCGCCCTCGTGGTAGAGATCAAGGTCGGTGTCGAGGAAGGCGTGCAAGGCGCCCTCCACGGTGGGATGGTCGCCCGCCGCCTGCTCGTACTGCTCCAGCGCGATCATCCGCCGCCCCGAGGTCACCCCCGCGCGTCGCGCGAACACGGCCTCGAACAGGTTGGTCTTGTCCTTGAAGTAGTAGTTCAGCAGCGTCGTATGGATGCCCACGCGAACGGCGACGTCGCGCAGGGTCACGCCATAGAGGCCGTTCTGCGAGAACAGGTATTCGGCCGCGTCCAAGATCTGCTCAAGGCTCTGAGCACGCTGCTCGGCCTTGGTGCGCCGACCCGCCTTGGCGGCCGCGCCGCGGGTGCCCGTCGCCGTCGCTCCCAAACCGCTCTCCTCGTCGTTCCGTCGTCCGCGTAGTCGGGTCGCGCGCGCTGTCTGTCAATCGTTCCGCGCACGGCGCCCCGTCGACGAACAATGATCATTGACGCAGACACGGCGATGCTACAACACTCACTCTTGTGAGAATGAGCGTTAAGAGACTCATTCAACGGGAGGGTCGCACCATGAAGATCGGGCTAACCAGCGCCTCGGGCGTCGCGCTGCTTATCGGAATCGCCGGCCTGGGAGCGCCGGCCTGGGCTCAGGATCGAAAGCCCGCCGACCAGTCCACTCAAGTCGAGGAAGTTGTCGTTACCGGCTCCAACATCCGGGGCTCGGCCCTGGACGCCGCCCTCCCCGTCGAGGTGTACGGGCAGCAGGAGTTGGAGAAGCAAGGCTCGCCGACGGCGCTGGAATTCGCCAAAAGCCTGACGATCTCCGGTCCCACCACCGGAGAGTCTTACTATTTCGGCGGCCCGACCCTTGTCGGCTCGGTGAACTACAATCTGCGCGGCCTCGGCGCGGACAAGACCCTGGTCCTGCTGAACGGCCGGCGGATGAACCAGAACACCGCCAACGTGCCGTCGATCGCCCTAGCCCGCACCGAGATCCTCAAGGACGGCGCGGCGGTGATCTATGGCGCCGACGCGACCGGCGGCGTCGTCAACTTCATCACCATCGACCACTATGTCGGCCTTCAGGCGCAGGCCCAATACAAGCAGATCCGGGGCTCGAAGGGCGACTATTCGCTGGGCGTCATGGGCGGGGTCGGCGAGGATCGCGCCAATCTGCTGGTCTCGGCCGAGTACGAGCACCGCTCGCGGCTGAACACCCTGGACCGCGACTTCACCAAGGCCTCGCTGACGCCGGGAACCGGCTACAACCCCGCGCCCTGGTCGACTCTGACCAACCTGACGGGCTGGCAGCCGCGTGGCCCCCTGCCCGCCGTGCCCACCGCCACCGACACCGGCGAGTGGGGCCCGAACCTGGGCGGCATCGTCTCCGACTTCACCCCCGCCAGCTGCGCGGCGGTCGGCGGCCGCTACGACAACGTCTACACCTGCGCCTACAACTACATCCCGTACTACCGCCTGGTGGAGAACCAGGACACCTATCGGATCTACGCCCAGCTGAAGGCGCAAATCACCGACACGATGAAATTCCACATGGACGCTTCCTACGGCCGGGTGAACCTGCCGCAGGTCATGGGTTCGCCAGCCCAGCCGGTCTCCCGGGGTCCGGCGATGACCACCGGCGCCGTCAATCAGTTCTACGTACCGATCACCAACCCGTTCGCGGCCGAGTTCGCCGCCGCGCACGGGATCGTCGGGGCCTCGGGCTTCACCCCGATCACCTATCGGCTGTTTGGTCACGGCGGCAATCCGTACTATTCCGGCGGCGACGGCTTCGGCGTGGCCGACCGCATCGATAATAAGGTCTGGCGCATCTCGGGCGGGCTGACGGGCGATCTGGGCGACCTGGCCCCGTTCGCCAAGGCGGTCGGCTACGACTTCGCCCTGACCTACAACGACGCCTACAACTACAATACCCACGCCGACACCATCGGCTTCCGGCTGGAGGAGGCGCTGAACGGCTTCGGCGGCCCCAATTGCCACGCCGTCGACCTGGATCCCACTCGCTTCGGCACCCAGAACCCCGCGGCCGCCGGCAAGAACGGCTGCCAATGGTGGAACCCCTTCTCCACCTCGTTCAAGGGCCAGCCGGTCCGGGGCCTCGCCAATCCCAACTATATCGCCGGCCACGAGAATCCCGAGGACCTCAGCCTCTGGATGTTCGATCCCCGCGCCGTCGAGACGCTCAGCCACAACTTCACGGCCGATCTGGTGTTCAACGGCAAGTCGGGCCTGAAACTGCCCGGCGGCGAGGTCGGCTGGGCCCTCGGCGCTCAATACCGCAGCTTCGCCAACCGCGTGAACGTGCCCAGCCCGTTCAACAACGGTTCCGTCCAGTGCGAATGGCCCAGCAACACCACCAGCGCCAACGGCCCGGGCTCCAGCAATCTGAGCCCCACGCCGACCGCGACCAACGACCCGAACTTCCGGGGCTGCACCCCCGACGCGCCGGGGCCGTTCGTGCTCTTCGCCCCGACCCTGCCCTCCCGCGCGGATCAGAGCCAGTACTCGCTGTTCGGCGAGTTGCAGGCCCCGCTGTTCTCGACCGTCGACATCCAGCTGGCCGCGCGTCGGGAGACGTTCTCCAACCACCTCGGGGCCACGGTCTACAAGGTGTCGGGCAAGTGGAACGTCTGGGGCCCGCTGACCCTGCGCGGCTCGTACGGCACCAACTACCAGACCCCGCCGCTGGGCGTGACTCCGGGCGCGGTCACCGTCGCGGCGCGCACCTTCACCGTCGCGGCGAGCAACTGGCTGGCGGCCCAGTTCATCACCGACGCCAACCTCAAGCCGGAGACGGCCAAGACCGGCAATATCGGCGCGATCTGGCAGAGCCGAGGCCTGTTCGACGGCCATGACTTCCGGCTGATCGTCGACTATTTCGACATTCGCACCAAGGACCAGATCGGCCAGGTCGCCGATCCGAACCAGATCGCCAGTCTGGTCTTCAATGGCCCGGGCGGGACGATCACCACCTGCGACGCGTCCAAGCAGCCCCTGCTGGCGCGTATCAGCTTCAACGCCGGCTGCACGGTCGGCATGAGCGGGGTCGGGACCTTCAACGCGGTCTCCACCCGCTATGGCAACGGACCGGGCCAGACGACCAAGGGCTTCGACGTCCAGGCCAAGTACGGCCTGCCGCTTGGCAAGGGTGATCTCGACGTCAACATCACCGCCACCCGCGTCACCGAGCTGAAGACCGGCCCCACCACGCTGGACGGCGTTACGATCTCGACCGGCGACGATCGCCTGGGCACGCTGAACTTCGCCACCTTCGCCCAGGCCGCGCCGAAGTGGCGCGCCAACCTCGGTGTCAACTACGCGCTCGGCCATCAGAACTTCCGCCTCGGCGTCAACTTCGTCTCGGCCGTCGTCGACGAGCGGGCCGGGACGCAGTACGGCGAGAACGGTCGCGACTGGGTGACCACGGACTTCACCTATCGCCTGACGCTGGGCGACGACACCGCCCTGACCTTCACGGCGGCCAACATCTTCGACCGCGACCCGCCGCCGGCCCAGGAGGAGTTCGGTTACGACCCGTGGACCGGCAACCCGCTGGGCCGCACCTTCGAGATCGGCATCAAGAAGTCCTTCTAACCCCTTCCCCACCTCGCGCCTGGCGGATGGCCCTTGGTCATCCGCCATTTTTCAAGGAGGACAGAGCCATGGCGGTCGACCGTCGCGATCTGCTGATCGGCGCCGGCGCGGCGCTGGCGCCGCTGTCGGCCGCCGCGCGCGAAGAACGCAAACGCCCCGCGCCGCCCGGCTTCCTGTGGGGCGCGGCGATCTCGGCCTATCAGAGCGAGGGCGGCAACACCAACAGCGACGCCTGGCTGATGGAGAACATGCGGCCCAGCATGTTCAAGGAGCGCTCAGGCGACGCGTGCGACAGCTATCATCGCTACGCCGAAGACTTCGCGATCGCCGGGGGCCTCGGCTTCAACTGCTACCGCCTTGGCGTCGAATGGGCCCGGATCGAGCCGAGCGAAGGCTATTTCTCGGAAGCCGAGCTCGATCACTACGCCCGAATGCTGGAAACCTGCCGCGCGCGCGGCCTCAAGCCCATGGTCACCCTGAACCACTTCACGACCCCGCTGTGGTTCGCCAAGCGCGGCGGCTTCGAGGCGCCGGACGCCCCGGCGCTCTTCGCCCGTTATTGCCGCAAGACGGTCGAGCGTCTCGGCTGCCTCATGCACATGACCACGACCTTCAACGAAGCCAATATCCGTTTGCTGGTCGACCTGATGCCAGGCGTTCAACAGGCGATCCCGGCGGTCAAGGCCGCTGTCGCCGCGGCCGCCAAGGCCACGGACTCGCCGCGCTTCTCCCGACTGGCCTATGCCGATCCGCGGGTGGTCTCGCCGATCATGCAGGAGGCTCATCGCCGCGCGTACGACGCGATCAAGGATGTCCGCCCGAACCTGCCCGTGGGCCTCACCCTGACCACCCAGGACATCCAGTCGGCTGGGGACCCCGACCTCGTCGCCGTGTATCAGCGCAGGCTTTATGGCGACTGGGTCGAGGTCGCCCGAAGCCACGCCGACTTCTTCGGCGTCCAGACCTACACCCGCTTCATCGTCGACGAAACCGGCGTGCGCCCGCCGCCGCCGGGCGCCGAACTGACCCTCGCGGGCTACGAATTCTATCCCCAGGCCCTGGCCAACACGATCCGCTGGGCGCACGCGGCGGTCGGCAAGCCGATCTATGTCACCGAGAACGGCGTCGCCACCCGCGACGACGCCCGCCGGATCGCCTTTATCGACCAGGCGCTAGCCGGCGTCCGCCAGTGCCTTGACGGGGGGGTCCCGGTGCACAGCTATCTCTATTGGTCGCTGCTGGACAATTTCGAGTGGACCTCCGGCTACGGCGTGCCCTTCGGCTTGGTGGCGGTGGACCGCCAGACCTTCAAACGGACACCGCGTCCCAGCGCCGCGCACCTTGGCCGCATCGCCCGCGCCAATCTGATCTGAGCAAGGCTCCCGCCCTTCGGCGGCAACGCAGCGGCTCTGGCCTGGGAGCCGCGGTTGTCGGCGACACGCGGCAGGCGGCCGAAAGCCCGCGTGTAGCGCGGATCGCGCGGCGAAGACTGTTCGTCTTTCGGCGCGACCTCGCCGGCTAGGAGATCAGCGAGAGCAAACTCGGGACGACGCGCGGCGGCTTCGACGCGAGCGCGGATGCAAGGTCCTCGGACACGCCGGCCTCGCAGGCGTTCCTGAACTCGCGCGGCGAGCGGCCGTACTGTTCGCGGAAGGCCCTGCTGAAATGCGCCGAGCCGTTGAACCCCCAGCGAAAGCAGATCTCCGAGATCGACAGCCGCGCATGCTGCGGGCTGGCCAGATCGATCCGGCACCGTTCCAGGCGACGCGAGCGCAGATAGTGGCTGAAGGTCTCGTTGGCCGAAGCGAACAGCTTCTGCACGTAGCGCGGCGAAACGCCCTCCTCGTCCGCCACGCGACGGAGCGACAGGTCCGGATCCGGCAGCAGAGTCTCGATGGTTTGGCAGAGGCGCTGCAGATGCGCCGTGGGGGTCGAGGGATCCAGAGCGTCGGACGCGGCCGCGCCCCGTTCCAGCAAGCACTGAGCCAGGAATTCGGTCAGGGCCAGGTCGACCGGCCGCAGTTGATCGACCGACAGGTTCTCCAGTTCCTCGGCCGTGCCGCGCAGCAAGTCGGACAGGATGCGTGGCACGCCTTCCGCCCCCTCCAGCCGCCCCACGCGCAAATTGAAGGGCTTGATCAGGCGGTGATCCAGGGCGACGCGAGGCGCGCGGACAAAGAGCAGGCGCGAGCGAGTGTCCAAACGAAGCGCCGCCGACTGACCCGTGGGACCAAAGGCGATGTCTCCGGGCGAGACGCCGACGGCCAGGTCGTCGCTCACGAGGGTCGCTTCGCCATGCAGCAAAACGGCGAGCCACACGGCGGCGGGCTGCCCCGAGAGCCGACCCGAAATCGTCTGGGCGCCAGCTTCGACCAGGGCGAACTCGATGCCCAAGGGGGAGGTCAGGCAGATCACCGAAGCCGCGGCCGGCTCACCGGCCGTCAGACCCTCGATCGGCAGGCCCAGGCGTCCCATCGCGTCGCGCCAGGCCTCGGCCCGTTCGGCGCGCGGATGGCTTTCGGTGCTGAACGACCAGGCCTTCATCTCCTAACCCTTGAGCTTGGGAAAGATATCGCGGGGAATCCGGACGTGGCAGCCCTGGGTGCCGTCGACGACCTGGGTGACGCCGAAGTCCGCGGCCACGCTCATCAGGGAATAGGCGTCGTTCCTCGACAGTCCGACCTGATCGCTGAGCAGGCTCAGCATCTTGGTCGAGGCGTCGCGCATGGCGAGGTTCAGGTCCTCGTCGAAGCCATGGACGATCCACCACTTGGGCGTCTCCAGCAGCGGGCCGGGGGTCTGGATGTCCTTGCGCAGCACGATCTGCATCAGGACGTTCAGCGAGCTTTCGATGGCCGTGCCGGACAGCTCGCCGTCGCCCTGGCTGACGTGGGGATCGCCGATCGAGAACAGCCCGCCGTCGACCTGGACGGTGTAGTACATCGTGGCCCCCGCCCCGATGCGCCAGTTGTCGATATTGCCGCCGTGCTCGCCCGGCGGGATGGTGCTGACGCGGCCGTCGACGGCCGGCGCCACCCCGGCGGTGCCCAGATGCGGCCGGGCCGGAATCCGCACGCCCTTCAGCGCCGGCTGGCGATCGCATTCCGGGCAGTGGGTGATCGTGCCCGGGATCAGGTACTTGCCCTCGAAGTCGTAGGCGTAGAGCGCGCTGGCGGTGTTGGTGTTCGGGTCCAGCTCGTAGATCGTCACCCGCTCCTTCTCGCCGAACGCCTTGTAGAGATAGCCCCAGTTGGCCGCGAGGTTGGAGCCGTAGTTGTTGCGCGGGACCATGCGCAGATAGCGCACCTCCAGCACGTCGCCGGGCTTGGCGTCCTCCACGTAGATGGGACCCGTCATGATATGGACGCCGGGATTGCGGTCCTCCTCCGGGATCTCCTTGAAGATCCGGGTGACGCCGTCGTCCATCATCAGCTCGGGCGCGTCGCCGGCATGGTGGGTGATGGCCTCGGCCTGGATCAGGTCGCCGCTCCGGACCCGCAGGGCCGGCGGGGTCGACGGGTCGAAATAGCCCCAGTGCACGGTCTGGGGCGTGGCCTTCAGCGTGTGGAGGGCGCCGGGGACGACATCGGGACGGCTCTGGCCGGGTTCGCAGATGAAGGGCATCGGGATCTCCGGGTCAGGCCGCGGCGCTGGCCAGCGTCACGCTGGTCATGCTCAGCGAGCCGTGCTCGATGTGGTCGGGGGCGAAGCTGGGCGCGTCTCCGGGCAGGCGCGCGCCCAGCACGTACAGCAGCGGCCAGTAGTGGTCGGGGGTCGGCACAGACCGTCGGGCGTCCTGACCCTGGCTCTCGAAGCCAATCGCCCGCTGGGGCGCGTCCTCGAGAATGGCGGCCTTGATGTAGTCGTTGAACCGCAGCGACCAGTCGTAGGGCGGACAGTTCCTGTCGCCCCAGTCCATGGCCGGCAGGTTGTGGACGATGTTGCCGGTGCCGACAATCAGCACCCCCTCGTCGCGCAGCGGCGCCAGGCGCCGGCCGATCTCGAAGTGCCAGGCCGGCGGCTTGGTGGCGTCCATGCTCAGCTGGACCACGGGGATGTCCGCGTTCGGAAACGCCTTGCCCAGCACCGACCAGGTCCCGTGGTCGAGACCCCACTCGCCCTCGTCCAGGGCAACCGGCGTGGGACCGAGGATCTCGCGCACCCGCGCCGCCAAGGCGGGCGAGCCGGGGGCCGGATATTGCTGGTCGAACAAGGCCTTGGGGAAGGAGGCGCCGAAGTCGTGGATGGTGCGCGGCCGGGTCATGGCCGTCACCGCGATCCCCCCCGTCAGCCAGTGGGCCGAAACGCAGAGGATCGCCTTGGGCTTGCCCGCGGCCTCGCCCAGGGCCTTCCAGGTCCGGGTGGTGTCGTTGGTCTCCAGCGCGATCATCGGGCTGCCGTGACCAAAGAAAATGACGGGCAGGCGGCTCACGCGACGGCCTCCGCGCTGGCCGGCGTCGCCGCGCGGCCGGTCTTCAGCGCCGCCCAGGCCTTCTGGTAGCGCGGCGCGAGCCAGCGGTTGAACTGCACCTGCGCGCCCTCCTGCCAGGAGTAGCGGCCGCGGATGGCGAAGCGCGAGCGAAGGCCCTCCTGGACCAGGGCGTCGACGTGCATGTCCTGGGCGATGATCTTGCCGGCCGAGGTCATGATCATCTCGAGACGCTCGGCGAAGCCCGGGCTCTCGACGGCGCCGGGCGCCACCAGGATGCCGGTGTCCTGCTCCATGGCCTCGGGGCAGGTGGGCCGCAGGATCAGGTAGATCACCATGTCGCTGGTCATCACCAGCGACAGCGTCGGCGGGATGTTGGCGAAGGTCGCGCGGTTGCGGTCCTCCTCGGTCAGGTTCGGGAAGACCGGCAGCACCGCCTTCTGGGTCGGGTTGAACGAGGGGTCCTGGTGCAGGGCGCCGTTGTAGCGCAGGAAGCCGGCGTCGCCCTCGCCCGCCTCGGGGAAGCTGCACAACTCGCTGGGAATGAAGTCGTGCAGCGGGCCGCGATGCAGCTTGCTGGCGTGATAGCCGTCGTTGTTGTTCTCGAACATCACCTTCCAGTTCCAGGCGAACTGGCCGCTCATCGGGGGGCCGGCGCCTTCGGCGTTCGCCAGGTCGTAATTGGCCACGGCCGCCTCCACCGCCGTCAGGCGCGGCGCCAGCGGCGCGGCCTCGGCGTCGAAATTGATGAAGATGAAGCCCAGCCAGATCTCGACCTTGAAGGTCGGCAGCTTCACGGCCTTCTTGTCGAAGTCGCAGGTGCGCTCCATGGCCGGCGCGTTCACCAGGTCGCCGTTCAGCGAATAGACCCAGTGGTGGTACGGACAGACGAAGCCACGGGCGTTACCCCGCCCCTCGGCCACCAGCATGGCGCGGTGCTGGCAGACCGCCGACATCGCCTTGATCTCGTTGTCGCGGTTGCGGGCGACGATGATCGGCTCGCCGATGATCCGCGTCGTGAAGTAGTCGCCGGGCTCCTTGACCCAGTCGACGCGACCGACGCACAGCCATTCGTGATTGAACAGCGCCTCCTTCTCGAACTCGTAGAAGTCCGGATCGACATAACAGGCGGGCGGCAGGGTCTCGGCCGCGCCCACGTCGCGTACGGAGCGGGACAGGCCTTCGAAGAAGGCGTCGCTGAAGAGGCCGTTCGGCGGGCGCAGGCTCATCGTGAAGCGCTCTGAGAAGTCGGAAATCGACCGTGACGCTACGACCGCAGCGTGGGACGGTCTTGCTCCAGCGCGCACGAAGAGTTGGTCGTCTAGCGCCCTTCTCGGCGCGAAGCCGCATTCGCGGGCGTTCGGCGCCCCGTCCCGCCGAGCGGCGCCCAAGAGCCAGTCAACCGCCCGCCAGACAAGAAAGCCGTCGTGCGCGCTGGAGCAAGACCGGTGCCTCTTGGCCACCTAGGGTCGGACATCCCATCAGGAGGACGCCATGACGCTGGCCGCCGACATCGCCATCCAGGACCTGAAGCCGGGCTTCGGGGCCGAGATCTCCGGCATCGACCTGGCCTCCGCCCCCGACGCGGCGCTGGACCAGGTCGTCGACATCTTCCACCGCCACGGCGCCATCGCCCTGCGCGACCAGAAGATGGGACCCGACGACCTGATGCGCTTCATCGGCCGGTTCGGCGAGCCGGAGGATCACACCCAGACCCGCTTCACCCTGCCGGGCTATCCGAAGATCTTCATCCTCAGCAACCGGACCGTCGACGGCCGGCCGATCGGCGCCCACAACGACGGCGTCGGCTGGCACACCGACTACAGCTACAAGCCCGAGCCGGTCATGCTGACCATGCTCTACGCGGTCGAGGTTCCGGACGAGGGCTCCGACACCCTGCTGGCGGATGGCTGCGCCGCCTGGAACGCCCTGCCCGCCGACCGGCAGGCCATGCTGGAGCGCCTGCGGCTGCATCACAGCTACAAGCACTTCATGGCCACGCGGGCGTTCGGCGAGCAGCAGACCCTGTCGCCCGAGATGGAGGCGGCCAATCCCGACGTCGAGCATCCGCTGATCCGCACCCACCCGGCCGACGGCCGCAAGGCGCTGTGGCCCTCGACCGGCACGGTGACCGAGGTCATCGGCATGCCCGGTCCGGCGGGCCTGGCGCTGCTGGACGAGCTGGTCGAGTTCATGACCCAGGACCAGTTCGTCTATCGCCACAAGTGGCGGGTTGGCGACCTCCTGATGTGGGACAACCGCTGCACCCTGCACACCGGCACGCTGTACGACGACAAGAAGTACTTCCGGACCATGCACCGCCTGTGGGTCAAGGGCGACAAGCCCTACTGAGCCCATGACCAGAACCTGGTTCATCACCGGCGTCTCCGGCGGCCTGGGGCGCGAGATCGCTCGCGCGGCCTTGGCGCGGGGCGACATCGTCGTCGGCGCGACGCGCCGGCCGGACGCCGCCGCGGCCTTCGAGGCGATGGGCGGCCACGCGTTGATCATGGACGTCACCGACACCGCCGCAGTGAACGCCGCGGTCGCCCGCGCCGAGGCCGTTACGGGCGCGATCGACGTGCTAGTCAACAACGCCGGCTACGGCCTGGTGGGCGCGGTCGAGGAGGCCTCGCTGGACGAGGTTCGCGCCCAGTTCGAGGTCAATGTCCTGGGCCCGCTGGCGGTGCTGAAGGCCGCCCTGCCCGCCATGCGCGCCCGTCGGGCCGGCCGGATCATCAATATCACCTCGGTCTCGGGCCTCGCCGTCTGGGCGGGCACCGGGGTCTATTGCGCCAGCAAGTGGGCGCTGGAGGCCCTGACCCAGACCCTGGCGCAAGAGGTCGCCGAGTTCGGGATCCAGGTCGTCAATGTCGCGCCCGGCGGCTTGCGCACCGACTTCGCCCAAGGCTCCAAGGCCGTCGTGGCCCAGAAGCTCGCCGACTATGACGGCCTGGCCCGCGACGCCGAGCGGATCATGGCCGAGCACGCCGGCCGCGAGCCCGGAGACCCGGCCAAGGCGGCCCTCGCGATCCTGGCCATCGCCGACGCCGAGCACCCGCCGATGCATCTGCTGCTGGGCGAGGACGCCCTGAAATACGCCGACCACGCCGCCCACGGCCTGGCCGCCGACATCGATGCGTGGCGGGCGCTCAGCCTGTCCATCGGCTTCAACGACTGACCCGCAACGCGAGCGAGCCCCGTGACCAACACCCTGATCTTCGTCGACCTGGCGTCCGACGACCCGTCCGTCGCCGGCGACTTCTACGCAGAGGTCTTCGGCTGGCAGAACGACGCCCGCCCGCAGGGCGTCTACCACCGCATGATCCCGGGCGGCTTCTTCAAGAGGCCCGACGGAACCGACAGCGAGATCGGCAATCTGCATCTCGGGATCTTCAAGGCCGCCAACGCTCGCCCGCATCCGGAGCCCGAAGGCGTGGAGCCCCGCACCCTCAGCGCCGAGGGCCGCAAGCCGCGCGTCTGGGTGCTGATCGGCGACGACGACAGCGCCGACCGCATCCTCGGGACCGCCGAGCGCCTGGGGGCCACGATCCTGTGGCGGAACCACTACTGGCGAGAGTTCAACGGCTACAACCACGCCTTCCGCGACCCGTGGGGCAACGAGATCGTGCTGTGGGGCAAGGCGGGGACGGATCCGCGGGTGCCGGCGGATTTCACCCGCGAATAGCCTGTCGCCGCCTCAGAACGGCTTGTCTCCGGCGATCGTCACCCGATAGCCGGTCCGGGTGTCGGGAAAATAGTCCCAGATCGCCTGGTGCCAGGTGCAGCGGTTGTCCCAGAACGCGACCGAGTTCGGCTTCCAGCGGAACCGCACCTGGAAGTCCGGATTGCTAGCGTGCTGGTAGAGGAAGCTCAGGATCGCCTGGCTTTCGGCCTTCGACACGCCGGCGATATGGGTCGTGTAGGACGGATTGACGAACAGGCTCTTCCTGCCGCTGACGGGATGGGTGCGCACGATCGGGTGGGTCGAGCAGTTGTACTGGCGGTCGATGTCCGGGAAGATCGCCTTGTAGACCGGATTGGCGTCGTGAACCGCCGAGAGGCCTTCCAAGTAAGCCTTCATCCGGTCCGACAGCGTGTCATAGGCCCAGTACATGCTGGCGAAGCAGGTGTCGCCGCCGTGGTCCGGCAGGACCTTCATGTAGAGGATGCTGCCCAGCGGCGGCTCGGGATCGCAGGTCAGGTCCGAGTGCCAGGTCTCGCCCGCCACGAACTTGGAATTGGCGTCGGCGTGGATCGCCACGATCTCCGGATGATCGGGCAGGCCCGGCACGCCTGAGTGGATGGCCAGATCGCCGAACTTGCGCCCGAAATCCTTGTGGGCGTCGTGCGACATCTCCTGGTCGCGGAAGAAGATCACTTGATACTGGGTGAGCGCCTGGTGGATCTCCTCGAACTGGCGGTTCGAGAGCGGCTTGCCCAGGTCGACGCCGAAGATCTCCGCGCCGATCCGACGGGTCATCGGCTTCACGTCCAGCACGTCATAGGCCATGCGGGGTAGCTCCAGCTAAGCGTTCAGGAAGCCGCCGCGCACATAGACGAGCGGCGTCTTGGTGTCGTCGGTCACGACGCGCAGCACGCGTCCGACCAGGATTTCGTGATCGCCGCCGTCGTGGGCGGCGTGCAGGTCGCACTCGATCGCCGTCACGCAGCCGGCCAGCAGCGGCGCGCCGCAGGCGCCCGCCTCGACCGCCGCCTCCCCTTGCCTAGAGAAATGGGTGAAGCGGTCGTCGGCGCCGCTCCTGGCGAAGCGATAGGCCAGGTCGGCCTGGTCCCGGGCCAGGATGTTGACGCAGAAGGCGCGCGCCAGGCTCAGCGCCGCCAGCGTGCGGCTGTCGCGTTTCAGGCAGACCATCACCAGCGGCGGGTCCATCGACACCGAGCTGAAGGCGCTGACCGTCGTGCCGACCAGGCGGCCGTCGTGACAGGCGGTGACCACGGTCACCCCGGCCGGGAAGCTGCCCATGGCCTTGCGGAAATCGCTCGGCGCCGGCGCCAGGGCTTGGATCGCCGCGCTCATCCCGCGTCCCCGAACGGGTTGTCCGGATAGACCGCCGAGGCCGGGCGCTTGGCCGCTTGGCCCGCGTCGGCGCGACCGCAGACGGCCAGCGCCGTCAGGGCGTAGATCAGGGCGCTGTCCACGAGGTCCTTCGGCGTCGGACGCCAGCGGCGGAAGCCGGTGGTGATGGCCGGAATCCGCTGCATGTTGAAGACGTTGTGGTCGCGCCACATGCTGGAATAGACCGGATTGGCCAGGGCGACCGGATGGCCCAGGCTCAGCTGGGTGGCCGCGTCCACCGCGCCGACCAGGGGGGCGACCTCGGCGGCGTCGGCCTCGAAGCCGTGGCGCACGACGACCGGCTCGATGTCGACGCGACCCAGGCCCGCCTCGCGCACCATGGCCTCCAGCGAGTGCTGGATCTCGGCCACGCGCTGCTTGGGGGTCAGGCCGACCTCCAGATAGAGGTTCACCAGCTCGGTGCCCGCGCCGAAGGCGAACGGGATGCCGCCGCGCACCGAGGCGATCTGCGACTTGGGCTGGGCCACGCCGCCAGGACTGTCGTAGCGATTGGCCTTCTCGTAGGCGCCGCTCCAGGCGTGGACGGCCTCGGTCAGCTTGCCCAGCTTGTAGATCGGGTTGGGATGCTGGGCGGCGGTCGCCGGATGCTCCAGCAGCGGGGTGAAGACCCCCTCGCCCCAAACCTGAAAGCGGAACACCGCGTAGCCGCAGCCCACCCAGGTCAGGCCGAAGTCGCAGCCCTCGGCGGCGATGGCGTAGTCGGGCGCGACGCCGCCGTGGTGGAACAGGTAGTGGGCCCCGATGTCCTTGCCCATATAGGCCACGCCCCGGTGCTCCTCGATCGGCTCGGGGCCGATCTCGCCGGGACAGGCGGTCAGGTACATCTTGCCGGCCAGCTCGTAGCCGGCCTTTTTCAGCGCCTTGGCCGCGATCAGGAAGCAGCTCATCGGGCCGCGATCATTGGCGATCGGATAGCCGAAGAGCTTGCCGTCTTCCAGCCAGCACTTCTCCCATTCGGGATTGGCCAGGGTCTCCGGCGCGTACTTGTAGGCGTCGAGGTCGGGGTTCCAGGTCGGGGCCTCGGTGTCGAGGTGGGCCGTGAACAGCAGGTTCTTGCCGACCCCCTTGCCGCCGTGCGTGCCGATGATGTTCGGCCGCTCGGGGGTCGCCCCGACCTTGCGCGGCGAGAAGCCCTCGCGCGCCATCCAGTCATGGACGTAGTTGGCGACCTCCAGCTCTTTGCCGGACGGCGCGGGGATGTTGCCGAGCGTCAGGGCCAACGCGACGATCTCGCTCTCGTCGATGGCGGCGGCGATCGCCGCGCGGTCGGCGGCGGTGACGGCGTACGGCGCCGAGGCGCCCAGAGGGGGAAAGCCATCGGCCATGGGTCAGGCGCTCCAGGCGGCCGCGACCGCTGCCGTATCGGTCAGGATCGCGCTGTTCAGGTCCATCACCTTCAGCGAGGCGGCGTGGATGTCGGCCTCGTAGGCGGCGCAGGCGTCGGCCGCGACGAACACGTGGTAGTCCAGGCTGAAGGCGTCGCGGACGGTGCTATCGACGCAGCACTCGGTCGTCAGGCCCGCCACCACCAGGGTGTCGACGCCCAGCGCCTTCAGCCGCGCGTCGAGATCGGTGCCGCCGAAGCCGCTGTAGCGGGTCTTCTTGACGACAAGCTCGCCCGGCGCCGGCTTGGGACCGTGGAAGTCCGACCCGACCTCGCCCTCGCGGCACAGGGCGCTTTCGTCGTCGGGATCCCCGCCGCGCCGCCGCAAGCGCTCCTTCCAGCTGGCGGAGTCCGTTTCCGGCGTCGTGAACAAGCCGACGAACACCACCGGAACGCCCGCGCCGCGCGCGGTCTCGACCAGGCGCTCGGCGGCGGCCACGGCAGGCTGGACGACGGCCATGTCGACATAGGCGCCCAAGGCGCCTTCGGCCGAGGCGAAGTCGACCTGAATGTCGATCACGACCACCGCTGTCCGCGACGGCGCGATCCAGGCCTTCAGCCCGTCGACAGCGGCGGGGGAAGTCGTCATGGCGTTCAAGAAAACACCGCCCGCAGGCCCGGCAGGATCTCGGCGCCGAACATGGTCAGGCCCTCGACATAGTCGGGGAAGATCATCATCAGGCCATCCAGCTCGCAGTAGCGCAGGAACTCCTCGATCTGCGCGCCGCAGGACTTGGGCGAGCCGACCACGGTCTGGGTCATGAACGCGCCTTGCGCCGCGGCGACGGTCGACAGCTTCTCGGCCGGCACGCCCCAGCTCTCCAGCATCGCCAGGATCGCGCCCATGTCGGCGCCGCCCTTGTAGTATTCGACCTTGGCCTCGGCCTCGGCGTCGGTGTCGCCGTGCACGACGGTGCACATGGCGAAGGTCTTGATGGTCTTGCCCATGCCCTCGGCGGCCTTCTTGGCGCGCAGCGAGGCGTCGCGACGCTCGTCGGGCGTCCGGCCGCCGATGAAGCAGATGTCGGCCTCGCGCACCGAGAACTGGAAGCCCCGGTCGCTCATGCCCGCGCACACCAGGTCTGGACGCGGCTTGGACAGCGGCTTGGGCTTGGACTGGCAGTCCTTCATCGTGAAGTACTTGCCGTTGAAGTCGACGCTGTCCTCGCACCACAGCCGCTTGACGATGGCGGTCCATTCCTCGGTCAGGGCGTAGCGGTCGTCGTGGGTCATGGAGTCGTCCCACGCGCCCATCTGGTCGAACTCGCCCTTATAGGCCCCGGCCACGATGTTGAGGCCGGCCCGTCCGCCGCTGATATGGTCCAGCGTGGCGATCATCTTGGCCGCCACGGCCGGGTTCTGCAGCAGCGGGTGGATGGTCGCCCAGATCTTCACGGTCTTGGTGGCCTCGGCGATGCCGGCCATCATGGTGACGGACTCCAGAGCGGTGCCCCAATGGTCGGTCTCGCCGCCGAAGCCGCGGAACTTGCCCATCGACATCACGAAATCCATGCCGACCTCGTCGGCTTTCACGGCCGCGGCGCGGTTCTGGGCGTAGAGGCCGTCAAGCGTCGGGGCGGTCTTGGAGATGATCCAGCCGCCGTTGGCGACGGGCAGGAACACCCCGAAATCCTTGTGCTGGGAAGGACGGTGGAACATGGCGTTACTCCCTGAACTTTGTTAGGCCGCGTCGCGCAGCAGCACGGGCGTGGGCGCCGGGATCGGCGCGGCGGCGGACTCCTCGGTCGCCTTGCGCGGCGGACGCATGAACAGGGCCGCCACGAAGATCACGCCGATCACGGCGGCGAAGACCTGGAAGGTGGGCGCGAAGCCGCCCAGGTGGTCGCGCATGAAGCCGCCGATCACCGGGCCGAGGGCAGAGACGGCTCCAACCAGGCAGACCATCGAGAAGAGCTCGAGATTGTTCTTCCGCCCATAATAGTTGAGCAGCAGGATGCTGACGGCCAACACCGTCATGCCGAAGCCGACTCCCACGCCCAAGGCGAAGATCACCATCAGCGGCCAGGTGGCGGCGCTGGCCAGGGTCAGCAGGCCCGCGGCCATCATCCCTTGAGCGCCCGCCAGCAGCCAGCGTGGATCGACGCGGTCGCCCAGCAGGCCGCCGCTCATCCGGGCGATGACCTGCATCAGGGATTCCAGGCTCAGCGCCGCGACGCCGACCGCCGAGGCCACGCCCATCTCGCCGAAATGGCTCGGGGCCAGGCTGACGGCGGTGACCCCGCCCAGCAGATGGGCGAAATAGGCCGCGACGATCACGTAGAACTGCGGGGTGCGGAGGGCTTCCTTGACGGTCCAGTCGACCGTGGTGCGGTAGACGCGGGCGTTGGCCGGCTGGGCGGCGGCCTCCTCGGCCACGGCCTTGTCGGTCTCGATCGCCGCGCGCTCCAGCCAGGCCTTGCCGCCGACCAGGGCCGCGGCCAGGACCCCGACCACCGCCGAGGCGACCGCCTGCCAGGCCCAATACGGTCGCCAGGCGCCCCCGGCGAGCTCCAGGCCGGCCAGGGCCATCCACGGACCGGCGACCCCGCCCAGCGAGCCGATGGTGAAATAGACGCCGAACGGCAGCGCTCGCTTCTTGAACAGCATCGAGAGCAGGTGGGTGGCCGGGATCAGGGCCATCATCTGATAGCCCACGCCCAGCAGCGCCGTGCCGACCAGATAGATCGCCAGGCCCTTGGCGATCGTCAGGCAGAGGAAGCCGGCGATCATCACCGCCGATCCGGCCAGGATCGTGGCGCGGACCCCGACCCGCCGGATCAGCAGGGCCGGCAGCCACGACGAGCCGCCGCAGAAAGCGCCCAGCAGGGTGAAGCCCAGAAAGGCCGAGGCGAAGCTCCAATGCTGCTCCTTGATCATGGTCGGCAGCACCACGCCCAGCGACGAGAACGTCGAGGCGGTGATCAGGAACAGCAGAAGGGAAAGCGCGCCCAGGAGAGTCCAGGAACGCCATTGGATCGTCGACATCGCCACCGAGCCTCCATGTAAGCTCGCGGCGCGTCCCTCGCGGGGCGCGCCGCGCGGGGAACTAGAACTTTCGGGCCAGGGTCAGCCGCCACTCGCGGCCCTTGCTGGGCAGCGCGCCGAGGTTGGCGTAGCTGTCGGCGTCGGGCGTGAAGTAGAGCTTGTCGAACAGGTTATCGACGTTCAGCGTGGCCGTGTACGGACCGTATTCGTAATAGACGCTGCCGTTGGCCACCCAGTAGGCGGGATAGGTCACGGCGTTCTGGACGGTGCCCGAGGTCTTGGTCACGTGGGTGACGCCGAACGTGCCGCCGACCTTGCCCCAGTCGTGGGCGTCGCCGGTATAGGCGCCGTAGAGGCTGACCACCGACTTCGGGATCAAGGTGTAGTCGTAGTCGCCCGCCCGGCCCGGCAGGCTGCTGAACGCCCAGACCACATAGGTCCCGCCATAGGCCTGGGGGCCCGGCACGCCGGCGGTGTAGGCGGGGATGTACTGGAACGAATTGTCCGGCCCCTTCACCGTCGTGTGCTGGCTGTTGCCCGAGAAGGTGAAGCTGAGGTGTTCGCTGGCCAGCCAGCGCACTTCCAGTTCGACGCCCTTGGCCCGGGTGCCGGTCGGCGTGCCGGTGATGCCGGTCAGCTGGGTGCGGTTCTGGCGATAACCCGCCAGCGACCCGACCAAGGCGCCGCGCAGCCACTGGAACTTGACCCCGGCCTCGGCCAGGTCGCTGTTCGACAGCCAAGCATTGCTGGGATCGGCCACCAGGCTCGGCGCGATGTCGCCCGCCTGGCTCATCTCCAGGGCCGAGGCCTTGGCGTAGGTGATGTAGGGCATCAGGCCGGCCGGCGCCTTGTAGGTGGCGCTGGCGCTGTAGGTGAACTTGCCCTTCTTGGCCTTCTGCTGGCCGGCGACCTGGTAGCTGAGGAAGCCGGTGTCCTGCGAGGTGACGTCGTAGTGGTCGTAGCGGCCGCCCAGAAGCAGGTTCAGGCGGTCGCCGAGCTTGGCGTCGGTCATCGCGAAGACCCCGGTCTGGGTCCAGTCGCTCTTGTTGTCGTTCTCCCACTGCAGCCCCTGCACGCCGGGGCCGGTCTCGGTGGTGAAAGGGCTGTCGATGATGTCGGTCGGCGTGGCGCCGAAGCTGATGTCGCGACGGTCCAGCGCGATCATGCCGCTGTTGTAGCTCTCCCGCCGACGCCCCTCGAAGCTGCGGTAGGACGCCCCGACGAACGACTTGGCGCTGACGATCCCCTTGTCGTAGGCGAAGTTGTAGGTGAGGCGCGCCTCCCACACCGAGCTGTCGGCCCAGGCCGGATAGCCGTACGACACGAAGCGCTTGTTTTCCTGGTCGTCGTAGAACAGCTGCAGCTTGAGCGTGCTGTCGGGGCTCAGCGCCTTGGCCAGGTCGTAATAGAGGGTGTTTGTGCGGGTCTTCGAGAAATCCGCGCCGCTGATATAGACGGTCCGCGGATCCAGCTTCGTCGTGCCGACCCCCGTGTCCAGCGTGTGCGCGGCGTCGCTCGCGGGGTAGCCGTAATAGGCCAGATAAAGGGCGCTGCCGTACGGGTAGTACCCGACTTCGTTCGGCGTCAGACGGCCGTTGCCGTCGGCGTCCTTCAGCGTGGTGTCGCGTCCGGTGACATAGGTCTGGTTGTCGATCAGCGCCTGGGTCAGGCGGTTCCAGCCCGGCGTCTGAACGTCGCCGTCCGAATGGTAGTACATGCCGCCGAACGCGGTGGTCCAACCGTTGCCCAGGTCGAAATCGGACGAGGCCTCCAGCGTCTGGCGACGCGGATAGATGCCCTTGTAGTAGCTGTGGCTGTCCTCGACCTCGCCATACAGATGGACGCCGCCGGTCACCGCGCCGAAGTTCGCCGGCAGGCCTAGCTGGGCCGTCGCGTTCTTCTTGTTGTACGAGCCGTAGGTCAGGGTGACCTCGCCGGTGGGCTCGCTCAGATAGCCGCCTTCGTTCTTGCCCGATTTCGGAATGAAGTTGAGCATGCCGCCGACCTTGCCCGAACCGTAGATCGGGGTCGGCGGCCCGCGCACGATCTGGATCTGATCGGCCGCGCCGATCGGCGTCGAATAGGTGCCGCGGTTCTCGATGCGCTTGAAGCCGCGGAAGTAGTTCTCGGCCAGGGTGCCGCGAATGTTCAGCGCGCCCGGCACGCCATAGAAGCTGGCGGTGTAGGAACCCGGCGAGACGGCGGTCAGGCCGTCGATCGTCTCGATGCCATAGCGCTGCAGCGTCACGTCGCTGACGAAGCTGGCCGAGCGCGGCGTCTCCAGCAGCGGCTTGTCGATGCCAAAGACGGTGTTGCTGGGCTGCTTCTCCAGAAGGCCCGCCTTGTCGCGCGCCTTGACCACGATCTCGTCGACCGTGTCGGATCGCGGGGCGGTCTCGGCGGCGAAAGCGATTTGCGCGTGCGCCAGCAACACAAGGGCGGAACAGCCCGCCATCAAAAGCCGGTAGTTCGACATGCGGTCCTCATGCGAGGCTGTCGCGCCCACCGCCTGCGGCGGTTATCCCCAAGGTCGACGCCTCGGGCTCATCATTCGACCGGTCAGACGCGCCGACGAGGCGAGCGCCCTGTCTTTCCCCTCAAAATGTCCGTCCCGCATGCATCTTGTGCCGTCGGCGACTTCGAAATCAGCGCAACGGCCCCAAAATTTGCTTCAAAGCGAACCAGATGCGCTTCAAACGCGTCCATGGACGCCGATCGTCTGGCGCCCGCGCTTCACGCCGTCGCGGCATCCGACAGTGAAAGTTTCTCGCCCCTTGGGCGATGACCCGACAGGCCGGCCGGCCTTCCAAAGATCAACGAAGAGTCAGAAAGCAACGTGGGTTCGCTCCAGTTTCACGACAGTCGTTGGAGGGACCGACGACTGCGCCAAGACATTTCGAAGAACGGCGTCTTTTGACCGGAGCTTAACCTAGACAGCTTAGGATGGAGCCCATGCAAAGCTTCGCCGCTCACTTGCCGAAGGCCCAGACGGACACGCTGTCCGATCGTCGCCGCGTCGCGCGGGCGGCGACCTTCGTGCGGGCTCGGCTCGAGATGGGGGACGCCTCGGTGGATTGCGCTATGGTCGAGCGCTCGCCTTTCGGCGCCTGCGTCGTGCTGGACGTGGACCAAGCGCTGCCGGCCGGCGATCTGACGCTTGTCACCTATCACGACAACCAATCCCGAGGCGCCCGAGTGCGCTGGCGACGCGGCCGGCGGATTGGGGTGCTGCTCCTGGGTCCGGCCTAGACCGTCGGAGAGCCAGGATCTTGAGCATGGGCCAAGCGCTCCAAGGACGCTTCGGCCGCCGGTTTTTGGGGCAGGGTTCGAGGAGTTTCAGGTGCGGGCAGCTCTACAGAGATCCCAAGCGCGATCATCGTCGCGCCGCGGCGATCGCCTGAGCCGCAACCTGCGCGCCCTGATGCGAACGGGATCGACGGGCCGGGTGCTCAATCTCGTGGCCATCGCGGCTGAAAGCGGCCATCTGCCGGACCACCTCGCGGCGCCCCTGTTCGGCAACCGGATCCTGAACACGTCGATCATCCTCAAGCATCGCCTGCGCGCGGACGAGCTCTACCTCTACGACTACCTCAAGCCCTCGGCGACCAAGATCATCATCCCCTTCGATCGCAAGGATCTTGGTCTGGGCGGCCAGTCGGTGTTCGTTGGCCAATACGGCTGGGCGGAAATGCTCCAGGAAGCGACGAACGCCCAGGCCGACCTGTCGCGCGACATCGAGGTGCTGCAACTGCTCGACGAGCTGCCCTCGCTAGACCCCTTCGTGATGCGCGAGCACCTTCGTCGCAGCGGCGTCACGGTCGGCGACTCGTATTTCGCGCTTTCCAAGGCCGACTCCGAATCCATGCGCAGCTTCGTCGCCGCCGAGGTCAGCCGCCTGATCGAGCGCGCCTATCGCGACGTCTCCGGCCTCGGACCCGCCCACACCGCGCGTCTGGTCGAAGCCTTGCTGGCCACCTCGGTGGACGCGCGCCTGGAGCCGCTCCGCGCGACCCTGGCCCTGGACGACGACCGCTTCAGCGAGGGCATCTTCAGCTGGAAGGGCTTTCTCTACTACAAGTGGATGATCACCCAGCTGTGGCGCCCGCTCGGCGAGGTCGGCGACGAGATCAGCCGGCTGGTGATCACCGGACCGCGCGACATCGAGGGCGCGCGCTATGTCGATCTGGCCAAGCAACGGCTCCGCCAGAGCGTGATGGTCGAGCGTCAACAGATCAGCCGGTCGCTGCGAATCTACGAGGAGGCCTTCGACAGCCTGGTCAGGGGCGGTCGCCCGCAGCGCTTCCGCGACTTCCTGCTTCAGGCGCCGGACCTCTTCATCGGCCTTGGCGAGCGTGTCGGCATGGTGTCCCACATCGTCAGCTTCTGGCGCTACCGGTTCCCGCCTGGCGAGCCGATGCGCGCCAGCATCGAAGACGCCGTCGACATCCTGCACGACTTCGAATCCGGCCTCGCCGCGACGGTCGACGCCTGACCCGAGGCCGCCCGGGCGCGCCGCGCCGGGTGATCAGCGCGACCATCCGCCTGACGACGTGGCGCCGAGACACCGGATCCGGGCTCCCCCCTCGAACTGGCGCGATCCTCGGCCCTAGCGACCGGCGCGGCCGGCCGCGTCATTCTGACACAGTCCGCGTGTCAAAGCGGCTCCGCTGAAATACACCCAATCCCGGCTTGGGATTTGCAAGGTAAAATTCCGTTATCTATTAAAGAAATTAAACCAAAAGAACCCGTGACATAAATCTCCACTCAGGAGACTGTTGCTTCTAATTGACACAATCACCGCGAAATAAGCATAGATTATACTTTACCGGCATTAATATATTCTTTTTGGGTTCGACGGCGCCAGCTTTGCTTTGAGTTGATCGGCCACAACGGCCAATCACAGAGAGAGCAAAGACCCATGAAACGCACGATGCTTCTGGCTGCCGCCGCCCTGCTGATCGCCGGGACGGCCAACGCCCAAACGGTGAACTCCGGACAGACCAACAACGCCAATGTCCGCGCCAAGCTCAACGCCACGATCAGCAATGTTCAAGGCGATGTCTCGGCCACGGCGGCGGCGATCGGCAACAGCTTGACGGCCGGCAGCGGCGGCGAAACGGCTGGCGTGATCAACAACACCCAGCGCTTCTTCGGCGACGCCAACGCCCAGCTGAACACGACGGTGGCCAACATCGACGGCAAGGTGAACGCCACGGCGGCGGCCATCGCCAACAGCGCGACCATCGACACCCACTATACCGGGACGATCAACAACCTGCAGACCGTGAACTACGACCCGTCGGCCGTGCTCAACGCCAACATCCGCGGCGTGAGCGACGAGGTCTCGGCCACGGCCGCGGCGATCGGCAACTCGGCGACGATCAAGGGCGACTTCGGCTACGCCAACTCGACCCAGATGAACTACGCCGGGGTCAACGCCGCGGCCAACGCCACGGTGCGCGACGTCAGCGCCAAGGTCTCGGCCACGGCCGCGGCGATCGGCAACACGCTGACCGTCACGGGCTTCTGATCCCCCCTCGCCAAGGGCGTCCGGCCCTCCGTGGCCGGACGCTCCTCAAAAGGAGCCCACCCATGCCCCCTCACGCACGCCGCGGCGCCAGCCTCGTCATGGTCCTGAGCCTCGCCGGCTCGGCGAACGCCCAGACCGCCAGTTCCAGCCTGTCCTCGCTGGAGGCGGGCTATGGCGGGGCGCGCGCCATTGAAACCACGCGATTTTCGCCCACCACCCGCGACACCCAAGGCAATCGCCTGGTGCTCAACGGTCGCCTGCAGCAGGGCCAGGCCAACAGCAGCTTCGTGAGCGGCGGCGCCGCTTCCTCGGGGTCCGGCGCCGACTTCTTCGCCAGCGGCGCCAGCGCCACGGCCGTCGGCAACCTGCTGACCGTCACCGTCACCGGATCGGGCAACACCCTGATCATCGACAGCCAGCAGGCCAACACCGGCGCGGTGACGGCCAAGGCCAACTCGGGCGCCGGCGCGACATCGAGCGAGGCCAAGCGATGAGCGGCGCGGGGCCCACGGAACCTCGACGCCAGGACGCCCGATCGCGGCCGCGCGCGTTGCTGATCGGGGCGGCATGGCTGTCGCTCGCCGCGTCCGCCCAAGCCGCGGACCTCGCGGACGCCCCCGTGGCGCGCAACGACACGGCCTACACCGCCGCCCTGGCCTGCGTGCGTAACGCGCCCGGGCAACGCCCGAGGATCTCGGTCGGCCGCATCTCCGACCTCACCGGCAAGGTCGACCTGGAAACGGGCGCGCAGCTGACCCAAGGGGCCTCGCTGTTCGCGATCACCGCCCTGGCGCGCGCCGGCTTCCCCGTGGTCGAGCGCCTGGACAACTCGGTGTCCGAGATCGAGCTCAACTATGCGCGACAGAAGCTGCTCTCCGACACTCCGGAACGGGCCGGATCGAGCGGCGACAACTACCGCCGCATCCTGGCCGGCCAGATCGCCGGCTCGCGCTATTTCCTGGTCGGCGGGATCACCGAGCTGAACGAGAACATCCGCTCGTCGGGCCTGAGCGCCCAGGTCGGGGTCGGCGACTTCAAGCTCGGCGGCGCCGGCAAGAGCTATGTCCTCAATGTCGGTCTCGATCTGCGTCTCGTCGACACCAACAGCCAGGAGGTCGTCGACACCATCGCGCTGCAAAAGCAGGTGATCGGCAAGTCGCTCGACCTTGGCCTTCAGGGCAGCGGCACGGTCGCCAACGGCCAGGCCAGTGGCGGCGTCAGCCGCATGGAGCCGGTCCAGGCGGCGGTGCGCGCCCTGGTCGAGCGCGGGGTGCTGGAACTGACCGCCCGCTTCTACGGCCAGGACGTGCTGCGCGCGTGTCTGCCCGCGACCGCGGATCGACAGTCGTGAGCCGGGCGGTCTCCCGGGGGCGGCGCTCTGTCGCGGGCCTGATCATGGCGGCGCTCGCCGCCCAGGCCTGCGCGGCGCCGGCCTGGGCCGCCGACCGCTTCCGCCTGGGCGGCCAATACGCCAAGCCGATCGGCGGCGCCCCCGCGACGGAAAATCCCACGCCCTATTCGGCGGCGCTCCGCTGCCTCGGCGCATCGGCCGGCCAGGGCCAGAAGCCGCGCCTCGCCGTCAGCGCCATCGCCGACATGACCGGAAAGCGCGATCTGACCACCGGCGCCAAGCTCACCCAGGGCGCGGACCTCTTCGTCCTCACCGCGCTCGGGCGCGCCGGGCTGCCGCTGGTGGAACGCGGCGACCGCGTGATCTCCGACGCCGAACGGGCCTATGCCAGCGCCCATATGCTGTCGGACGATCCCGCCGCCCCGGCGGACCCCCAGCGCTTCCGGGCGATCATGGCCGGCGAGGTCGCGGGTTCGGACTACTACGTCTCCGGCGGCCTGACCGAGCTGAACTACAACATCCGCTCGTCGGGCGGCGACGTGGCGATCGGCGCGACGCGCGCCGAGGGCCTGAAGGCGAGCGCCAGCCACGCCACCTACGTCATCACCGTCGCGGTCGATCTGCGCCTGGTGCGCACCCGCTCGCAGGAGATCGTCGGCATCGCCTCCTATCGCAAGGAGATCGTCGGCCGCGAGATCAAGCCGGGGATCTTCGACTTCTTCAACGGCACGGTGGTGGATATCTCGGGCGGCAAGAGCGCGCTCGAGCCGGTGCAACTCGCCGTGCGGACGCTGATCGAAAGGGCCGTCTACGACTTCGCCGCGACGCTTTACGGGCGGCCGGCCAACGCCTGCCTGGCCGAAGCCCCCGCGCCGGCCCAGGCGACGCCAGCCGCGCGCGCGGAGCTTGTGGTCGCCGCCGCCCCGCGTCCCGCTGTCTCGGCGCCGGTCACCTATGGCGGCCGCTATCTCGACCGGCGCACCTGGCGTCCCCTCGACGACGCGAACGAAGCCGCGCCCTCCCCGTCCGAGACGATCGGCGCCCCCTGACGCCGGCCACCGGCGCTAGAGCGTAGTAGCCGAAAGCGTGAGCGGTTTCGGCGGCTATCACGCTCTAAATGTTTGGAATCGAGCCTGTTTATCTGTTTCGATTCCATTCGAAACAGACAGGTCCTAGCGCCTCTGGAAGACGGTGTTGGCGATCTGGGTGACGGGCAGCTCGATCCCGACGATCGACTCCGAGTGGCCCAGGAACAGATACCCGCCCGGCGCGAGGTGGTCGCAGAGCCGCCGCAGCACCTTGGCCTGAGTGGCTTTGTCGAAATAGATCAAGATGTTGCGGCAGAAGACGATGTCCAGGCCCGTCTCGACCGGATAGGCCTCGTCCATCAGGTTCAGCCGCGCGAACGACAGCTTGGCGCGCAGCTCGGGCTTCACGCGCACCTCGGCGCGCGAGGCGTCACGCGCGCGCAGCAGGTAGCGCTGGCGGCGGCTCATCGAGACGGGCTCGATCATCGTCTCAGGGAAGCGTCCCGCGATGGCCTGGCCCAGCACCTCGGTGCAGATGTCGGTGCACAGGATCGAATAGTCCAGGTCCCGCCGCGCCTGGCAGAACTCGTCCAGGATCATCGCCAGGGTGTAGGGCTCGGCGCCGGTCGAGCAGGCCGCGCTCCAGACCCGGATGTCGCGCTTGCCCCGGGCGGCCAGGGCGGGCAGTCCCTGGGCGAGCAGATAGTCGAAATGGACCGGCTCGCGGAAGAACTCGGTCTTGTTGGTGGTCACCGCGTCGATCAGATGGATCGTCTCGGCCTCCAGCCCGCCCTCCTCGAACAGGAAGCGGCAGTAGTCGTTGACCGCGAGGATGCCGTTCGCGCGCATGCGGCGGCGCAGCCGACCTTCGAGCATGGTCCGCTTGTTGGGCGGCATCTTGATGCCGCTGTAGTCCTGAATGAAGGTCGCCAGCCGCTGAAAGTTGCGGGCGCTGAGCGGTTCGCGTTCGGCCGACGACTCGGCCAGGGCGGCTCTCGACACGGGGTTCTCCGTTGGCGGCGCTGGAACGCCGATCAGTCTTGGAGCGGCCCGTTCTGGACCGCTTGGTTCTTGGCCGGTTCGGGGTCAGGCCGCCTGGTCGAGGGCGGCGGCGTCCTGGCTGGTCAGCAGGCGGGCCAGTTCGAAGATCACGACGAACCCGCCGTCGCGCCGCACGACGCCCCGGATGTAGTCCGAACGCCAGGGCACGCCGATGTCGGGCGCGGCCTCGATCTCGTCCTCGGCGAACGCCGCCACCTCGATGACACGGTCGGCGATCAGGCCCAGCGACAGGGTCCGCGCCTCCAGGGGCACGTCGAGGACCAGGATCCGGGTAGCCGGGGTTCGCGGCGCCGCCGGCAGGCCAAGCTTCAGCCGCAGATCCAGGGTCGGCGTCGCCCGGCCCCGCACGTCGGCGAGGCCCATCAGATAGTCCGGCCCCTCGGGGATCGCGAAGGGGACCTGATAGTCCAGGATCTCGCGGACTTGCGAGACCGGAACGGCGAACACCTCGGCGCCCAGACCCAAGGTGACGAACTGCTGGTCGGCGGCCATCAGGCGTACTCCCGGAACGCGGCGTCGTCCGCGTCCGGACCGCCATTCGTAAGATCGAGGGCGAAGCCGCTGGCCCGCGCCTGCTGGGCGGCCACCGTCTGGCGCTTCGCCGGCGCGGCGGCGCGCTTGGGCGCCGGACGAGCGGGTTGACGGACGAGCGTCTGCGCGCCGGTGCGGAAATAGGCGATCGAGGCCTGCAGCTCCTCGGCCTGGGCCGCCAGCTCCTCGGACGTCGCCGACATTTCCTCGGAGGCCGAGGCGTTCTGCTGGGTGACCTTGTCCAGCTGCTGGATCGCCTCGTTGATCTGGCTGGCGCCGATGTCCTGCTCGCGGCAGGCGGCGCTGATCTCCGAGACCAGCTCGGCGGTCTTTCGAATGTTCGGCACCAACGAGGTCAGCATCTCGCCGGCCTGCTGCGCGGCCTTAACCGTGTCCGACGACACCGCGCCGATCTCGGCGGCGGCGGTCTGAGAGCGCTCGGCCAGCTTGCGAACCTCGGAGGCGACCACCGCGAAGCCGCGACCGTGTTCGCCCGCCCGAGCGGCCTCGACGGCGGCATTCAGCGCCAGCAGATCGGTCTGGCGCGCGATCTCCTGCACGATCGAGATCTTCTCGGCGATGGTCCGCATGGCGTCGACCGCCTTGTTGACCGCCTCGCCCGAGGTCTCGGCCTCCATCGCCGACTGGCGGGCGATCTTCTCGGTCTGGCTGGCGTTGTCGGCGTTCTGCTTGATGTTGGCCGCCATCTCCTCCATCGAGGCGCTGGCCTGCTCGGCGGCCGAGGCTTGCTCGGTCGCGCCCTGGCTCATCTGCTCCGAGGTCGAGGACAGTTCCTGGCTGCCCGACGAGACGTTGTCGGCGGCGGAGATCGCGTCGGCGACCACGCCGCGCAGGCGCTCGATCATCCGCGCCAGGGACACGCCCATGACGTCCTTGTCCGACCGCGGCCTGGCCTCGACCGTCAGATCGCCATCGGCGACCTTGTCGGCCACATCGGCGGTCTGCCGCAGGTTGGCGATCATGCCCTTCAAGGCGTGACCCAGAGTGTCCCTTTCCGACAGCGGCTTGGCCTCCGCGGTCAGATCGCCCTCGGCGACCTTGTCGGCCAGAGCGGCGGTCCGCCTCAGGTTGGCGACCATGCCCTTCAGGGCGTGGCCCAGCGTGTCCTTGTCGGACAGAGGCTTGATCTCGACGTCCAGGTCGCCCGCCGCGACCTTGTCGGCCATCGCGGCGGTCTCGCGCAGATTGGCGGTCATGCGCTCGACGGTGCCGACCAGATCGCGGATCTCGTCGTCGGCCTTGACCACCACCGTCTTGCCAAGGTCGCCGATCGCCACCGCGTCCAGCGACTCGGTGATCTGGCTAAAGCCCCGGCCGATGATCCGGGAGATCAGGAACGCCGCGCTGGCGGCGATGATCAGCGAGATGACCGACACGGCGATCAGCAGGTTGCGCCCCGCTTTCGCCGAGGCCGCCGCCGCGGCGGTCGCCTGGTCCATCTGCGTGTTGGACAGTTGGACAAGCTCGTCGATCTTGGCCACGGCGGCGCTGATCGCCTTTCGGCTCTCGCCCATGGTCAGGGCCGCGCCCTCCTCGTCCTTGTTCTGGACCGCCAGGGCATAGACCCGGTCATGGACCTCGGCCATGGTCCGGTAGGCGTCGTCCAAGGCGTCCCACCGCGGCCTGCCCGCCTCCGAAGCGATGCTCTTGGCCGTTGCAAGGTCGCCCTCGACGATCGCCTTTTCCTTGCGAACCGAGGCCTCGAACTCGCGCACCTGATCCATGTCGTCGGTGAGCACCATGTTCTTTTCGGCGCGCACGATGTTCAGCAGGTGGATGTTGATCCGCTCGGCCAGGGCCAAGCGGCGGACCGGCGCGGCCACCAGGCCTTCCATGCTCTTTTGAGCGTTCGCCAGCTCGTGCATGGCGAAGAGATTGCCGCCGATCAGCAGGGCGATCAGCAGGCCGAAGGCCCCGACGAGCTTCAGCTTGATGGTCAAACGCATGGTTCAGGTCCTTTCGGCGGGGCGGTAAGCGCGCGCCCGAGGGGAAATCAGTATTCGGTGAACTCGCGATCGAGGGCGTCCGGCCCGCCCTGGCTCAGGTCCAGGGCGAAGCCTTGGGCGAGGGCCTGCTGAGCGGCGACGGCCCGGGGCGCGGCGCGGCGAACCGGAGACTTGGCCGCGGGCTTGGCGTTCCTTGGCGTCAGTCGCGCCACCGGCGCGGCGGTCGGGCGCGAGGTCGGCTTGGCGGGGACGCGGCGAGCCGCGACCGAGTCGCCGGTGCGGAAATAGGCGATCGAGGCCTGCAGCTCCTCGGCCTGGGCGGCAAGCTCCTCGGACGTCGCCGACATTTCCTCGGAGGCCGAGGCGTTCTGCTGGGTGACCTTGTCCAGCTGCTGGATCGCCTCGTTGATCTGGCTGGCGCCGATGTCCTGCTCGCGGCAGGCGGCGCTGATCTCCGAGACCAGCTCGGCGGTCTTGCGGATGTTCGGCACCAGCGAGGTCAGCATCTCGCCGGCCTGCTGCGCGGCCTTGACGGTGTCGGACGACACCGCGCCGATCTCGGCGGCGGCGGTCTGAGAGCGTTCCGCCAGCTTGCGGACCTCGGAGGCGACCACCGCGAAGCCGCGACCGTGTTCGCCCGCCCGAGCCGCCTCGACCGCGGCGTTCAGGGCCAGCAGGTCGGTCTGGCGCGCGATCTCCTGCACGATCGAGATCTTCTCGGCGATGGTCCGCATGGCGTCGACCGCCTTGTTGACCGCCTCGCCCGAGGTCTCGGCCTCCATCGCCGACTGGCGGGCGATCTTCTCGGTCTGGCTGGCGTTGTCGGCGTTCTGCTTGATGTTCGCCGCCATCTCTTCCATCGAGGCCGAGGCCTGCTCGGCGGCCGAGGCCTGCTCGGTCGCGCCCTGGCTCATCTGCTCGGCGGTGGCCGACAGCTCCTGGCTGCCGGCGGAAACGTTATCCGAGGCGGAGATGGCGTCGCCGACCACGCCCCGCAGGCGCTCGATCATCAGGTTCACATGGCCTAGCAGATCGGCGATCTCGTCCTTGGTGGTGATCGGGATCGTCTTGGTCAGGTCGCCCTCGGCCACCGCGCGCACGGCGTCGGCGGCGCGGTTCAGGCCCCGGCCCACCATGGTGGCGATGTAGACGGCGGCGCCGACCGCGATCAGCAGCGAGATCACCGCCAGGGCGATCAGGCCGTTGCGGACCTTGGCGAAGTCGTCGTCGGCCTTGTCGGTCGCGTTGTTCAGCTGCGCCTGAGACAGCTGGACCAGCTCCTCGACCTGGGCCGAGGCGTCGGTGACGGCCTTGCGGCCGTCGCCCATGGAGATGGCGGCGGCCGCCGCGGTCTTGCCCTCCAGCGCGAGGGGATAGACCCGCTCGTGCGCCGCGATCAGGCGCTCCCAGGCCGAGCCGAGGGTTTGCCATTTCGGCTTGCCCTCGGCCGTGGCCAGGCCCTCGGCCTTGGCCAGAACCGTTTCGAAGGTCTTCTTCTCGCGTTCGACCTTGGCCTCAAGCGCCTTGATCTCGCTGGCGTCGTTCACCAGCATCATGTTCTTCTCGAACCGGACCACATTCAGCATGTGGATGTTCAGTTCCTGAGCCGCCTGGAGCCGGACCGCGGGGCCGTCGACCATCGCGTTCATGTCCTTGTTGGTCGAGGCCAGGCTGCTGACGCCGAACAGCGTGGCGGCCAGCAGCAGGGCGATGACCAATCCAAAGGCCAGGCCGAGTTGCAGCTTGATGGTGAGGCGCATGGTCTTGGGTCCTTTCGGAGGGTCGGAGCGAACCGGCTCGGCGAAGATCAGTATTCGGTGAAGTCGCGGTCCGCCGCGTCAGGCCCGCCCTGGCTCAGATCCAGGGCGAAGCCTTTGGCCAGGGCCTGCTGGGCGGCTACGGCGCGCGGCGCGGCGCGACGGGCCGGAGCCTTGGCCGCCGGCTTGGCCGTCGTTTGGGGCGGGCGCGTCGGCAACCGGGTGACGGAGGCGGAGACCGGGGCCGGCCGGGCGCGAACGCCGCCGGCCTCGGTGCGGAAGTAGGTGATCGAGGCCTGCAGCTCCTCGGCCTGGGCGGCCAGTTCCTCGGACGTCGCCGACATCTCCTCGGAGGCCGAGGCGTTCTGCTGGGTCACCTTGTCGAGCTGCTGGATGGCCTCGTTGATCTGGCCCGCGCCGATGTCCTGCTCGCGGCAGGCGGCGCTGATCTCGGAGACCAGTTCGGCGGTCCTGCGGATATTCGGCACCAGGTTGGTCAGCATCTCGCCGGCCGACTGGGCCGCCTTGACGGTGTCGCTCGAGACGTTGCTGATCTCGGCAGCGGCCGTCTGGCTGCGTTCGGCCAGCTTGCGGACCTCCGAGGCGACCACCGCGAAGCCCTTGCCGTGCTCGCCGGCCCGGGCGGCCTCGACGGCCGCGTTCAGGGCCAGCAGGTCGGTCTGTCGGGCGATCTCCTGGACGATGGTGATGCGCTCGGCGATGGTGCGCATGGCGTCGACGGCCTTGTTGACCGCCTCGCCGGACGCCTCGGCCTCCATCGCCGACTGGCGCGCGATCTTCTCGGTCTGGGCGGCGTTGTCGGCGTTCTGCTTGATGTTGGCGGCCATCTCCTCCATCGAAGCGCTGGCCTGCTCGGCGGCCGAGGCCTGTTCGCTGGCGCCCTGGCTCATCTGCTCCGAGGTCGAGGACAGTTCCTGGCTGCCCGCGGAGACGTTCTCCGAGGCGGCGATGGCGTCGGCGACGATCCCGCGCAGCCGTTCGACCATCCGCTCCAGCGCCAGGCCCAGGGTGTCGCGATCGGACAGGGGTTTGGGGCGCACGGTCAGGTCGCCGTCGGCGACCTTGTCCGCGAGGCTGGCGGTATCGCGGAGATTGCCGATCATCCGGTTGAGGGTGTCGATCAGATCCTTGATCTCGTCATCGCTGGTCGCCTTGACCTCCTGCTGGAGATCGCCGATCGCCACGGCCTCCATGGCCAGGCTGATCTGCCTAAGGCCCCTGTTGATGATCATCGAAATCCACACCGCGCCAGCGATGGCGACGAGCAGGGCGATCGCCGCGGTCACCAGCAGCGTCGTGCGGGCGGCGTAGTAGAGCGTGTCGGTGTCCGCATCGGCCTTGGCCATGCGGTCCTTGTTCAGCTTGATCAGCTTGTCGACGCTGGCGGTCAGCTCGCGCGCGATCGCCGACGAGCGCTTCAAGGACAGCTCGGCGGCCTGGGCTTGCCTATTGGCCAGCGCCAGTTCGCGCACCTCGGCGTTGACGGCCTTGAACGCCGTGAAGTTGCGCGCGATGGCCTCCCAGGCGGGCTTGCCCTCGGCGGTGGCCTTGGCGACGCCGGTCTGGATGTCGGCTTCGACCTTCGGCGTCAGTTCGTTGATCTCGGCGTCGTACTTGGCCTTATCGTCGGCGTCGGCGGCGAGGATCATGTTCTTTTCCTTGCGCAGCAGACGACCGACGTCGCCGTCGATCTGCTGGGCGAGGCTGAGGCGGGCCGCGGGGCCGTTGATCAGGTCGGAAATCGCGGTGTTCAGCTGCGACATGCGCGTCACGCCCATGAACACCACCAAGGCCATCATCGCGATGAGCACGGCGAAGGCGCCGATCAGCTTCACCTTGATCGTCAGTCTCATGTCGCCCCCCCGGGCTGATCGCGGCGAGGCCGCTGCACTGATAAGATCGTCGGCGGGGCCGACGAGGAACTAGGCTTGAGCGACGGCCGCGTGGGACGCGCCCCGAGCCGAGAAAATGCGGTCGAGGTCGGGCAGGACGATCAGATCGCCGTCCCGTCGCGCCAGCTTTCGAATGAAGTCCGACCGCCAGCGCAGGCCCACGCGGGGGACCGCCTCGGTGGTGTCCTCCTCGATGGTGGTCACCTCGTGGACCTTGTCGGCGCGCAGACCCAGCAAGGTCGGCTCGCCGTTGACCGGGTGCTCGATGACGATGATCCGGGCGTCGACGGTGGGCTCGCCGCGCGGCAGGTCGAAGGCGGTCCGAAGATCGATCAGCGGGATGACCCGTCCGCGGAAATTGATCACCGCGTCGACGAACGGCGGCGCTCCGGGGACGGTGGTCTCGGCCATCAGGTCGAGCACCTCGCGCACCAGCGTCGCCTCCAGCGCGAAGGTCTCGCCGCGAAGATCGAAGGTGAGGGCCTGTATGGTGTGGCTGTCCATCCTTACCCCCTACCCGGCCAGGGCTCGCGGCGCGTCGCTCTGGCCAAGGCTGACCAGAGACGGCACTTCCAGGATCAGGGCCACGCCGCCGTCGCCGAGGATCGTGGCGCCGGAGAAGGCCCCGATGCTTGCGTGGAAGTCCGACAGGGGCTTGATGACCGTCTGGTGGTCGCCCAGGATCTGATCGACGACCAGGCCGACCCGCTCCTCGCTGGTCGAGACGACGACGATCTTCTGATGGCGGTCCGCGGCGTCGGCGACGGCGAACAGCTCGCGCAGCCGCAGGAACGGCACCAGCCTATCGCGCAGGGTGATGAAGCTGCGCGCCGTCGAGCGGGTGTCCTGGGCGGGCGACAGCTCGACGCATTCGTCGACGCTGGCCAGCGGGATGATGTAGCGGCCTTGGCCGACCCGGACGAGCAGGCCGTCTATGATGGCCAGGGTCAGCGGGATGCGCAGCGAGATCGTCGCGCCGCGACCCATCTCGCTGGTCAGGGCGATCGAGCCGCCCAGGCCCTCGATGGTCTTCTTGACGACGTCCATGCCGACGCCGCGCCCCGAGAGGTTGGTGACGGCGGCGGCGGTCGAGAAGCCCGGCGCGAAGATCAGCTGCAGCAGCTCGGTGTCGCTCAGCGCCTGGCCGGGCGTGATAAGGCCGTTTTCCTCGGCCTTGGCGCGGACGCGGGCGCGATCAACCCCGCGGCCGTCGTCGGCGATGGTGATGATCACCTCGGCGCCGGCCTGGCGCGCCGACAGATGCACCGTCCCCTCGCGGGACTTGCCGACCGCCTCGCGCTGCTCGGGCGGCTCCAGGCCGTGGTCGGCGGCGTTGCGGATCAGGTGAACCAGCGGGTCGGCCAGACGCTCGATGACCGTCTTGTCGAGTTCGGTGGTCTCGCCCTCGGTCGTGAAGACGATCTGCTTGCCGGTGTCGCGCGCCAGGTCGTGGATCAGGCGCTTGAAGCGGCCGAACAGCTGCGAGATCGGCACCATGCGGACGATCATCATCGTCTCGCGCATTTCAGAGGCCAGGCGCTCGATCTCCTCGGCCACGGCGCGCAGGGCCACGTCGGCGCTCGTCGCCGCGATCTGCTTGAGCCGCGACTGGGCGATCACCAGCTCGCCCACCCGGTCCATCAGCTCGTCGAGCCGTTCGGCCGGAACGCGGACGGTTTCGAAGTTGCGGTTCGCTCCGCCCTTGGCGTCGCCAGGCGCGGCGTCGTTGGCGGCCTTGGGCGCGGCGGTCTCCGCGGCCTCGGCGGCCTCGGCGGCCTCGACAAGTTTCGCGGACGCGGGCTCGTCGATCTCGGCGATCTCCAGCTCCATGTCGTCGGCGACGAAGATGAAGATGTCCTCGATGACCGAGCGCGGCTCGGCGGTGGTCACCACGACCTCCCAGGCCAGATGGCACGCGGTCGGCGTCAGTTCGCTCAGCGGCGGCACCTTGTCGGTGATCGCCTTGACCAGGCAGGGGCCCAGGGCCCGGAACTCGTCGAGCAGCGGCAGGGGCCGCACGCCGTTGACGAGGGCGTCGGCCGGCAGGGCGAAGCGCACGCGCCAGGACTTGGCGGCGGGCGGCGCGGCCGGGGCCGGCGGCGCGGTCTCGGCGCCCTCGACGGAGCGCCGCAGATCCTCCAGCAGCCTCGCCTCGACGCCGGGATCGAACGCCAGGCCCTCGGCCAGCGCTCTCATGTGGTCTCGGGCGGCCAGGACCGCGGAGATCAGGGCGGGGGAAGCCGGCGCCTGGCCCTTGCGCACCCGATCGAAGGCGGTCTCGCAGTGATGGGTGAAGGCCGCCAGATCGTCGAAGCCGAACATGGCGCCCGAGCCCTTCAGGGTGTGCAGCCCCCTGAACACCGAGTCGATCGTCTCGCGATCGGCCGCGTCGTCGGCGAGGGTCAGCAGATCGGTTTCGATCTGCTCCAGCAGCTCTCGGGCCTCCAGGCGGAAGGTCTCGATCGGGTCCTGGTCGCTCATCGCGCCAGGACCTTCCTGACCACGCCGACCAGTTGTTCGGGCTGGAACGGCTTGGTCAGCCAACCCGTCGCGCCCGCCGCCTTGGCCTGCGCCTTGATGTCGGCGTCGGACTCTGTGGTCAGGAAGATGATTGGAACGCCGGCGTGCTTGGGCTTGGTCCGCAGGGTTCTGATCATGGTCAGGCCGTCCATCACCGGCATGTTCAGATCGGTGATGATCAGCTGGAAGTCGCCGGCGTCGGCCTGGGCCACGCCCTCCTGTCCGTCCCGCGCCTCGGCGACGCCATAGCCCTCGCTGGTCAGGGCGATCTTGATGGCCGCGCGGATGCTGGCCGAGTCGTCCACGGTCAGAATATTGGTCATTGGACCTCACCTTCGGAAAGCCAAGCGGCCTGAGCGCCGGATTGGGCGGGATCGAGGAAACCGCCCCGTTCAAGCACCGCCGGGAAAGCGCTCTCGGCCAACCCGCGGATCGTCAGGGAACGTCCACCTTGGCTCGCCTCCCGGCGCGCGGCTTCCAAGAGCTGGATTGAAGCAACGTCGACTTCGCGAACACGCGACACGTCGATCAACAGTGACTCGCCCCCGGACCAAGCCGCGAGGATCTGATCCTTGATCTGAGCGACATGAGGCAACTGGCAGTCTTCAGGCAGAAATACAGTAGTCATACCGACCGCCCCCGCATTACTCTTGATAGAGAGCTTGCCTTTAGCAAGTTCATCCTGGGGCTATTGACCATTTCGGATTAGTTAATCTCGATCTTTACCTCAATGCGGACGTAAAATAAGGACACTATATATATAAATATCGGCGTTATCGGATATCGCTCTTCATCAGAGCTATCCTTTCGGCTTTTCGACGGCTTCTGAATATGAGGAGCCGGGGCGGGCGGGATGAATTCGCCGCCCACGTACCCGCCTTAAGGATGTGCGGAGCATGTAAAAATAGGACGAGCGACGCCTAGACACTTGAGGAGATGATAAGTTTCCTGCCGGTATTCAGGCCGATAACACCCATGAGGCCCTCGACGTCGTGACGACTCCGCTCTCGCCTTTCCCAGGTTCCAACCCGCAAAAGGGCGACGAGGGCGTGACGCGGCCCGACCGAATTTGGCGGCTCGCGGCGGACGGGCGGGTCATCGCTCAAGATGTTCCGGACGCCGGCGGCGCGGAGACTTCGGCTCAGCGGGTTCATTGGCGCGAGCTGTGGCGCGACGAGAACCGCGCCTCCGCCGAACGCGCCCTGGAACGCGCGCGCACCGGGCGATCGGTGCGCTTTCGAACATCCGAGCGCGCGGCGGATGGGACGCGCATCTATCGCGAGACCCTGATCGCGCCCATCCCGGGTTTGCCGGGCGAACTGCTGGCGGTGTCCAGCGACGTCACCGAGGCCGCCGAGGCGAGCGCGCTGATGACGTCGGTGATCAGCGCCCTGCCCTCGCCGCTTCTGGCCAAGTCGCTGCGCAACAACCAGGTCATCCTGTGGAATCCCGCCGCCGAGGCGGCCTTCGGCCTGGACGCCGAGGAGGTGCTGGGCCGCGATATCCAAGAGGCGCTCGGGGCGGATCTCGCCCAACGCTTGACCCCGGCCAGCGACGAGCAGATTCGCGGTGGCGAGACCCGCCTGAACGAGGCGGTCGCCATACCCCAGGCGTACGGTGGCGGCGCTTTCGACATCCGCTCCTATCTGACGTTCGACGACGAGGGCGAGCGCCACCTCGTGTCCATGGCGATCGACGCGGCCGAACGTCTGCGGCATGAGCAGGAGCTCTCCCAGGCCCTGCAAGCCGCCCAGGCGGCGAACACGGCGAAGGCGCGGTTCCTGACGAACATGAGCCACGAGGTGCGGACGCCGCTGAACGGGCTGGTGGCGTGCGCCGACATGCTTGGCCGGCTGGAGCTGTCCGCGGCGGGACAGGAGATGGTCTCGATCATCCGCGCGGCCAGCTCGACCTTGCACCGCCTGTTCGCCGACCTCCTGCAGGTGGCCGAGGGCGAGGAAACGCGGGGCTCGGCCGCGCGCCAGCCGTTCCAGCTCGGCGACCTGTCTCGCGCGGTGATCGGCGAGGCCGCCTTGGCCGCGCCGTCCAACATCAAGGTGGATTTGGACCTGGCGTCCGATCTCGACGCGGTGGTGATCGGCGACGAGCGGCGGCTGGGGCGCGCGCTGACGATCCTTCTGACCAACGCCTTGAAGTTCACCGAAGAGGGCGAGGTTCGATTGAGCGTCGAGGCGCGGGCGGACGAGCGCGTCCGCTTCGTCGTCTCCGACACGGGGATCGGGTTCAGCGCGGCCCAGAAGAGCGCCATCCTCGAGCGCTTCACCCAGGCCGATGAATCCTCGACCCGACGCTTCGGGGGTCTGGGCCTGGGACTTTCCATCGCGAGGGATCTCATCCAATCCATGGGCGGCGCGCTGGATTGCGACGGCAGTCCGGGCCGCGGCGCCGCGTTCTGGTTCGATCTGGCGCTGCCGCGCCGCGACCCGGCGCCCGCGCGCGCCGCCGATCCCGCGCCCCGGCCCGCGAAGATCCTGGTGGTGGACGATCACGAGGCGAACCGGCGGATCATCGACCTGATGCTGGCCGGCCAGGCGCTCACCGTGGGCGCCGTCAACGGGCAGGAGGCGCTCGTCGCCTACCGCGCCGGGCCGCCGGACCTCATTCTGATGGACGTCCAGATGCCCGTCATGGACGGCCTCACGGCGGTGAGGGAGATACGTCGGCATGAGCACGATGCGGGGCTGCCGCGCTGCCCGGTCATCATGCTGACGGCGAATGTCGGCGAGGACCATGCGCGCCGGAGCGCCGAGGCCGGGGCCGATCTGCATCTGGAAAAGCCGATCACCGCCGCGGCTCTGTTCGAGGGTATAGCGGTCCTTCTTTCCGCGTGAGGCGCGGCTCAAGCCAGGCGACGGCGCGCCGCGTCCGGCCACACCGCCTGCGCGCCCCGGGGCATGGTTCGCATGATCTCGATGAACGGAACCTCGCCCTTGATGTAGTCGTAGACGCCCATGCCCAGGAACTCCTGAGCATCCTTGTAGAGGTGTGAGCCGTCAAAATAGCCGTGCCGTCCGACGACTTCGGAGATGTCCACGCCTTGAATGATGTCCCATAGCGCGATGATGAAGCGTCGCCGCCGATGGAGAACGCGAGCGCCCAGGCCGATCGCGCTATTGAACACGCGCGTCGCGTTCCGGGGGGTCATTCCCGTCACGGCGGCCAGGTCCTCGGCGGTACAGGACAGGCCTTGATCGAGACGGCGCTCGACCTCGTCGACGAACGGACCGAAGCGCTCGTGCGGGCGGATCAAGGACGAGAGCTGGCCGTCCAGAAGCGCGACGACCTCTTCGTCATCGGCCTGCGCGTCCATCATCTCCAGGATCGGCGACGGATCCCAGCGCAGGACCGTCGCCGCGCTGGTGACCCGGTTGGCGTATCGGTCGGCGCGCCCCGCGCAGATCGCCGCCCAACCGGCGAGGGTCAGGCTCGCGAAGATCGACTTGCAGGGCCCGTAGCTGACGCGGAACGGCTCGGTGGCGATGCCGAAGATGCTGGCGGCGGGGATCGCCCGCTCGCTGGAGGCGCCAATCCTCAGCCGCCAGAAGGACTGGGGCGTGATAAAGTTTATTGTCGGCGAGATCGGGAGGAATAGATCCTCTATTCTAGCTCCATCAGAGATATCCGATATGAAAAATCCCGACACGAAGCGCCTCAACCTGTCCGAAGAGGCATAGAACCTCATCGACAAACCGGGCGGAGGCACCATTTTATTCATTTCCGGAACGCCGCAACTAAAACCTTCATCCCAGTTGCTCGAAAAATCGCGACGCCACGGCAGCAAAGGCTTTCGAGCACCGTGGTCTAATCGCCCATACGGTGCACGCAATCTAAAAGAGAGTCTGTGAAGTCAGGAAGTCGATATGCCAGTCAACTCAGCACAAAGCTGTCCTATTTTTACATATACGGCAGCTGTTTCAGATAACGCTGGAATAGTTGTTGCACGAACGTCAGAATGATTGGGAGAGCGCGCGCGATAATTGCCCCTTTGATCCCCTCAAAGACTGGGTGATCCCCCCGCCTTCGACCGACTGGTCCGCGCCGAGGGCCGCTCGCCAGCGATGTCCAAGCTTCTGGAGCCTGTTTCTGGCCTGGAGGGCCCCCTCGAAACCAGAGCGGCTCTAGCCGCGCCCCCAATAGGGCCCCAAGGCGGTGACGCTCGAGACGCCGAGCGCGAGCATGGCGCGGATGTCGGCGGCTTCGGTCAAACCCCAGGCCGCGACGGTCAGCCCCGCCGCGCGCGCGTCGGCGACAACGTCGGCGTCGATGTCCTTGAAATAGATGGACAGCTGACGGGCGCCATGCGCGGCCGCCGCCCGACCCAGCGAGCCGTCGTGGAGCAAGGGATCATGGCCGTCGTTCCAGGGCGAATGCCCCTGGGCGTCGCGGCGAACCTGCGGCTCCAGAACCTTCGGCACCACCAGGTGCGCGGTGTCGAGCCCCGGCGCCAGCAAGGCGACCTGCCGCAGGACGCTCCAATCGAAGGCGATGATCTTGCTGTGGGCGGTCCAGCCCTTGGCCGCCAGGCGGGCGATGACCGCCCGCGTGAGGCGATCGGGGTCGGAGGATTCTTCCGGTTGGGTGGGATCGGTCTTGATCTCCACGTAAAGCCTGGACGGGCGCGGCCCCGGCGCCGCGGCCAGAACGTCGATGACCTCGTCCAGGGTCGACAGGGCGGAGCCGTCCCACTGCTCCCGGAACGGATAGTCGGTCGCCGCCTTCGAGCCCGGCTTGGCTCGGCCCAGATCATAGGCGCGCAGCTGCTCCAGCGTCAGGTCGCGGATCTTGGGGCCAGGCTCCTCGATCCACTGGCCCGCGAGGCGGGCGGAATCCGAGCGAAGACGGTAGTCGTGGTGGGTGACGATCTCGCCGTCGGCGGTCAGGTGGACGTCGATCTCCACCCCGTCGACGCCGGGCGTGGCGACGGCGAAGCCGGCCGCCTTGGCGTTGTTGGGCGGCCAGCTGCCGCAGCCGCAGGCGCCGGCGATGAGCGGAACCTGGCTGGAGGTCGAAGAGGGCGTGGTCATGCGACGCTTCCCGGAGACGGGGCCGACCGGGCCAGCCGGCGGGCTATGGTTTGTTGTCGGCGCGCGGTCAGCGGGAACCGCCACAGCAGGACCAGCGCCACGAAGTTCAGCAGGGTCGGAATGAACAGATGCGAAAGCTGCAGGCCGGTGACCGCCATCGGGGTCAGGGGACCGCTGGCGGAATAGCCGAAGGCGCCGATCAGCAGGAAGGCCGCGCCGCCGCCGATGGCCGAGTTGAACTTGTCCAGCAGGGACTGCACGGCGAACAGCGGGCCGGTCAGCTGTCGGCCGGACCTGAGCCGCTCGTAGTCGACGATGTCGCCCAGCACGGCGGGCGTCGCCACGTTGGAGACCGAGAAGGCCGCGCCGGCGACGGCGAAGATCAGCAGCGACCAGGGCAAGGCGCCGGGCCCGGGCGTCAAAACGGCCATCGGCGGATAGACGGCGCCGGCGAGCGCCAGGCCCAGGCCCCAGGCCCGCGTCTTGCCCAGGCGGGCCATCACGGCCTGCCACAACGGCAGGGCCAGGAGATTGGCCCCGATATAGACGACCAGGGATAGCCAGGCGAAGTCCGCCAGCCGCAGATATCGGGTCTGGTAGAGGAACACGACGGCGATGAACATGCCGTTCGACAGGCCGTTCAGCACCGAGATCGCCGCGTAGAGCTGGAACGGCCGGTTGCGGCGCAGCACGTCGAGCAACGCCGCCGGCCGGAACGGCGCCGCGCTTCGCGGCCGGCTGGACGGCGCCAGGGCGACACAGGCCAGGGTCGAGGCCGCCACCAGTCCGGCGACGATCCAGCCGGTCGCGCGTAGGGTCTCGGCGGTGAAGGCGTGGGTCGCGAAGATCGGGGCCAGGGGCGTCACCGCGAAGAGCAGGCTGCCCGCATAGCCCGCGCCGACCCGATAGGCGAACAGCCTGGAACGCTCGTTGTAGCCGCCGGCCAGTTCGCTGCCCCAGGCGTTGTGCGGCACCACGATCATCGACCACCCGAGATAGAAGCCGATCAGGGCCAGGAACAGCCACAGCCCGCTGACCAGCCGGGGCGGATCGGTGAGCGCCAGATAGCTGGCGGCGAACACCGCCCCGCCGACGGCGATCCAGGCCTTGCGACCGCCGAACCGGCCCGGGGTGGCGTCCGACGCGGCCCCGACCGCGATGTCGAAGCCGACGTCCGCCACCCGGGTAAGCAGCAGCACCAGACCCAGCTCGGCCGGCGAGATGCGGCCGGTTTCGGTCAGGAGGCCCGGCAGCACCACGCTGACCGCATAGAGGGCCATGGCCACCGGCAGCGCCGGACCGGCATAGGCGAGCAGCCGTCCGGCCGAGATGCGCCGCGAAGCGCCGTCCATCGTCGTCATCCCTAGAACTTCGCCTGGAGTTCGACGCCGTAGGTCCTGGGCTGGCCGGGGGCCGCCAGATAGGCCCCGCTGAACAGCGGGAAGTCGTAGGCGTTGCGCAGGTACTTGGTGTTGGCGAGGTTCGCGCCGGTCAGATAGACGCCCCAACGGCCGGACGAGACCTTCAGCCCGACCCGCCCGTTGAGCACGCCATAGCCCCTCTGGAGCGTCTCGGGGGCGTGGGCGGTCTGTAGATACTGCTCGGAGAAGTAGGCGTAGTCGACGCGGGCGAAGGCCCGAACGTTCAGGGCGGGGATCTCGGTCTCGTACTGGGCCGAGAGCGCGCCGTGCAGTTTCGGCGCGTTGGGGATCACCCGCCCGGCGAGGTTCTGGACGCAGGTTCCCGTCGTCGCGGCGGCCTGGGCCGCGGTGCACGGCGCGCCGGCGTACTGGTCGTAGGTCGCCTCGTCATAGCTGAGGGCCAGATTGAGCAGCAGGCCCGCGGTCGGCGCGGCCGCGGCGTTCAACTCGACGCCTTCCGTCGTGGCCTGGGCCGCGTTGCCGACGATGAAGTTGGCGCCGTCGAAGTTCGAGACCTGCTGGTCCTTGACCACCATGTGGAACACCGCCACGTCGAACGACAGCCGGCGCTCGAACGCGTCGCCCTTCAGCCCGACCTCGTAGTTGGTGGCCTGCTCCGGCCGGAAGCCGACGGCCGCGACACTGGGAACCCCGAAGCCGTTATAGCCGCCGCCCTTATAGCCGCGGCTGACGGTGGCGTAGACGTTCGTCCGTTCGTCCAGCGCATAGCGGAGGCTCGCCGAGCCAGAGACCTTGTCCTCGGACTTGCTGACCGTGAATTGGCCCAGGTTCGGAATGGTCACGCCCTGCGGCTGAAAGCGGTTGTGGCGGTTGGACTGGCTGTCCCAGCGCAAACCCACGGTGGCGGTCAGGCGATCGTCGATCCGCACTGCGGCCTGGCCGAACAGCGCCGCCGCGCTGGTGCGGGTGCGGGTGATCTCCAGATCCTGAGCGCCCCTGGGGAAGGCGCCGCCCGTCACCGTCGTCAGGTCCTTGCGGACCGTGTTGAAGCCGCGATTGTTCTGGTCCTGGCGGTACAGGAACGCGCCCGCCAGCCACGAGACCCGAGCGCGCGGGTCGCTGGCGATCCGGACTTCCTGCGAATACTGCTTCTGCTTGGTGACCGCGCCCCCGTCCAGCAGGTCGAGCGGGATGTAGTCGACGTCGGTGATGTTGTCGTCCTTGAACCGCTGAAAGGCGGTGATCGAGGTCAGGGACACGCCGCCGCCCAGGTCGTAGACGCCCGTCAGGCTGGTGCGGAACTGCTCGAGCCGTTCGTGCGGCCGGAAATTGGCGGTCGCTTGGCGCTGATAGATGTCTGTCGGAAAGCTGACGCCGAACAGCGAGCCCAGATAGCCGAGGGTCGGCGAGAGCTTCAGCAGCCCGTAGTTTATGACGCTGGAGTCGTGGGAGTCGTAAGCGACCTTGAAGCTCAGATCGAGACCGGGCGCGACGACGCCGTCGACGCGTCCGCGCAGGCCGTAACGGCGGAACGAATTGCCGTCGTTCGCCGGCAGGGTGTTCTTGATATAGCCGTCGCGCGCGTCGCTGTAGCCGCTCAGCCGGAAGCCGATCTTGTCGGTGATCGGGCCGCCGAACCCGGCTTGGACATTCGTGGTCCCGAAATTGCCGACATAGGCGCGGGCGTCGGCTTCGAAGGTCGAGGACGGGCGGCGCGTGATGATGTTGATCGCCCCGGCGTCGGTGTTCTTGCCGTAGAGGGCGCCCTGAGGACCGCGCAGGACCTCCACCCGCTCCACGTCCGTCAGGTCCACGGCCAGGGACGCCGGCCGCGACTGATAGACGCCGTCGATGAACACGCCGACGCTGGGCTCGACCCCGGAATTGAGCGCGTCGGAGCCGATGCCGCGAATGGCGACATTGGTGTAGCTGGCGCCGACGGACTCATTGACCATCAGGCCCGGGGTCGCGCGGGCGAGATCCTCGAAGGTCGTGGTGCGGGTGTTCTGGAAATAGGTCTGGCCGAAGGTGACGATCGACAGCGGCACGTCGCGGGCCTTCTGCTCCACCTTCTGGGCGGTCACGATGACTTCGGTCAGGGCGTTCTGATCGGCGGCCCGCTGCTCGGCCGCGCGAGCGGAAGACCCGGTCGCCAAGATCATCACGGTCACGAGACCGCTGCTCGTCAGTAAACTGAAGATATTCCGCCCAAGCATCCCGCCCTCCACAGAAATGAGCCCGAGCGAATGCTGAACTCATTTTGTGGCGGTATACACATCTGGCCGTGACAGGCGGGCGCATTCTCCGCACCGGCTGTTGCGTCCAGATCAACACCTCGCCGGACGACCCCGCCGTCAGGAGGTCTTGGCGGCGGCCTCCGTGATCAGCCAGTTGCGGAACCGGCGGACGGTCCTGCGGGAGACGTCCTGCTTGCGGCAGACGAAGTCCAGCGACCGAACGCCGACGATCCGTTCGGCGAACGGCGCGACCAGGGCGCCGGAATTCAGCTCCGCCTCGCACAGCTCGCCGAAGACGAGGGCCACGCCCAGGCCGTTGGCCGCGGCCCGCATGACGAGGCTCATCGTGTCGAACTGGAGAACCTTGGAGGGCTTGATGTCGCCGCCGCCGACATGGGAGAGCCAGTCGCTCCAGGCGTCCTTCATCGTCGACAGGACGATCTGCTTGTGGCGCGAAAGGTCTTCCAGGGATCGGATCGGCGACCGGTTCAGCAGGTCGGGGCTGGCGACCGGGAATTGGCTCAAGGCCATGAACTTCTCGGCGTGGTTCGCGGTCGGCTGGCCCTTGCTGACCCGGATGACCACGTCGACGTCCTTCAGGTCGAGCTGGTCGTAATAGCCCACGCTGTCCAGCTGCAGCTCGATGTCGGAATTGGCGGCGTAGAATTTCGACAGCCGCGGCAGCAGCCAGACCGAGGCGAACGACTCCGGCACCGCCACCTTCAGGGTTCGGCGCCGGTCGGCCGAGGCGACGATCTCGGCGGCGTCGTGCAGCGCTTCGAAGGCCGGGCCGGTGACGCTGAAATAGGCCTTGCCGGCATTGGTCAGGCTGACGCCGCTGCGGCCTCGGTTGAGCAGCGCCTGGCCAAGGTCCGCCTCCAGCGCCTGAACGCGCCGGCTGACCGCCGACTTGCTGATATTGAGCTCGTCCGCAGCCCGAGAAATGCTCATCAGCCGGGCGACGACGACAAACGCCTCGATGGAGATCAGCGGCGGCAGGCGCTTGCGCATGGGCGCGTAGCTATCACGTCCCGCCTCGGCGGGTCCATGCGCGCGCGGCCTCTATCAGGAGGCGATGGACTCGCGCAGGCGCGCGGCGACGTCGCCGAGGGTGATGGCCGCCAAGGCGTCGTTGACTTCCAGAACGCCCTGACCGTGCTGTTGCGACAGGTTGCCGGTGAAGTCGGTCAGGGCCGTGATGTGCTGGGCCAGCATGTCGACCGTATGCAGCTCCTGCATCACCGACAGGCGATGCTCGTCGGGCACCAGTTCCAGGATCTTGCCGAGCGCCACGTCCAGGTGCCCGCACGCGATCGCGGCGAACGACATCTCCGCGGAGATCGCCTTCAACACCGTCTCGACGCTCGCCGGCGGCAGCTTGTCCGACATCATTACCCCCTGATTCCCTCAAGGGGAGGTCAGCATGCGCGGGGCGGATCCGGCAAGACCTTGATTTGCGCGACGAATTATCGCGCCCCCGAAGCCTTGTCCTGGAGCGATCCTAGATGGCGGTGCGCCTCAGAAGCTCGTCGCGGCGTTCGGCCATCTCCCGGCGCGTGCGCTCCAGAGCATCGCGCTCGGTCATCGACAGCAAGGCCTCCACCGTCCGGTTCAGATGCTCGTGGATCACCCGGCGAGCCTCCTTGGGATCGCGGCCGCGCAGGGCCGCGACGATGCGGTGATGATCGCGCGCGAACGCGTCCGGATCGGCCAGGCGGGCGCGGCGCAGCTGATGGGCGCAGTCGGGGAACTGCCGGCGAAGGGCCCAAATCTCCTCGACCGCCGCGACGATGGCGGCGTTGCGCGTCGCGTGGGCCACGGCCAGATGGAAGTCGTGCTCCAGCCGCTCGCCGTCTTCGGTGGCGGCCAGGTCGGCGAGCTCGCGGGCGATCCGCTCCAGCGCCGCGACCTGCTCGTCGGTGACCGCGGCGGCGGCGAGCGCGCAGGCCTCGCCCTCGAACAATCGCCGCGCCTCGGTCAGTTCCAACGCGCTGACCTCGGCCTCGGTCGCGTCGTCCTCGGGCTTGGCGCGCGCCGTGACGTAGACGCCAGACCCCTGCCGCGCCTCGACCAGACCCTGGAACTCGAGCGCGATCATGGCGTCGCGGATGGTGGGGCGGCTGACGCCGAACGAATCGGCCAGCCCTCGTTCCGAGGGGAGACGATCGCCGGGAACGTACCGCCCCTCGGCGATCGACGCCGCGATCGAGCGCGCGACCTGCTGGTACAATTTCTGCGGATCCGGCGCGCCGGCCATTTCGTCCCCTGGGTTCGTCCCCGCCATCTTAGCGCCTAGCGGAACCTTTGGAAGCCGAGCTGGAAGCCGCCAGGACCCGCACCTCGCTCGCGGCCAAAAGGAAGGCGCCGACGCCATAGAGCTGGGTGTCGTCGCGGCCGACCTGGTCGGGCGCGACCCCGACCCGCTGCACCCAGCCCAGGCGTCCGTCCGGCTCGATCGCCGCGTCCAGCGCCTTCCAGCCCCTGTCGATCACCGGGCCGTACTTGGCGCGCGACAGCAGGCCGTGGTTCACGCCCCAGGCCAGGCCATAGACGAAGAAGCCCGTGCCGCTGGTTTCGGGCGTCCTCTGCGGTTCCAGCAGCGAAACGGGCCAGTAGCCCTCCGGCCCTTGCAGCGGGGCGATCCTGGCCGCCATCTGCTTGAAGATGGCCTCGTAGCGCGGCCGGCTGGGATGGTTGGCCGGCAGGTCCCGCAGGATCCGCGCGATCCCGGCGAAGGCCCAGCCATTGCCGCGGCCCCAGAAGATCTTCCGCCCCGCCTCGCTCCGTCGCTTGATGAAGCGGCTGTCGCGGAAATAGAGGTGGTCGGCCTTGTCGTAGAGATAGTCCGTGGTCGCCCAGAACTCGCGGTCGGCGTGGTCGAGATAGCGCCGATCGCCGCTGACCCTGGCCAGCGACACCCAGGCCGGCGGGGCCATGAAGATCGCGTCGCTCCAGCACCAGCGGGCCTGGCAGTAGGGGTCGCCCTTGGCCGGCTTGGGTTCGAAATCGAGCGACACGGTCGAGGGGTTCGCCAGCACGGCGTCGAAGCGGGCGCGGATCGGCGCGAGCTTGCTCGGATCGCGCGTCCGATCGGCGGCCCAGACCCACACCGCGCCGGTCGCGTCGGCGTCGGCATGACGCGGGCGCGGGTCGAAGCCCCACTGCTCGGCCTCGCCATGCTTGAGCACGGCGGCCGTCAGATACGGATCCTGGGTCGCGTCGGCGAAGCTGTAGAGCCCGATATAGAAGGCCGCTTGGATCCAGTCGCGCGGCGCCTCGGTGTCCTTCCGGAAGGCCGAGACCGGGACATAGTCGAACCGGTCCATGTGGGTCAGCTGCCAGGCGGCGACCTTGCGGCCCGCGGCGTCGACGGAGGCGGCCGACACGGCGACGACGGCGGGCTTGCTCGCGGCGACCGCCGGGGCGGGGCTCCCGCTCAGAAGCGCGAGGGCGACAGCCCCGTTCAAGAGGATCTTCAAGCTCAACAGGGCGCTCCCGGTCAGCCCTCGGCGCCCAGGTCCGAGACGGCCAGAACGTCCATGTCGTCGAACTCGAGGTTCTCGCCGCCCATGGACCAGACGAAACTGTAACTGCCGGTGCCGACGCCGCTGTGGATCGACCAGCTGGGCGAAAACACCGCCTCGCCCTCGTCCATGAACACCGCGCGAGGTTCGGCCGGCTCGCCCATCAGGTGCATCACGCGACCGGGCGCGGCGTCGAAATACATGTAGATCTCGCTGCGGCGTCGGTGCGTGTGGGGCGGCATGGTGTTCCAGACATTGCCGTCTTCCAGCGCCGTGAAGCCCATCACCAGCTGGCAGGTCTCGACCAGACCCGGCCGGATGGCCTGGCGGATCACGCGCCGGTTGGCCGCCCCCGCCTCGCCCGCGAAGATCACCCGGGCCTCGTCGCGCCGGATGCGCCGGCTGGGATAGGCGGCGTGGGCCGGATAGCTGACGAAGTAGTAGCGGGCGGGCGCGGCCGCGTCCTTGCTGGCGAAGGCGACGGTCTCGACGCCGCGGCCGATATAAAGGCTGTCGTGACGAGCCAGATCGAAGCGCTCGCCGTCCAGGCTGATCCAGCCCGGACCGCCGATATTGATCACCCCCACCTCGCGACGCTCGCAGAAGAAGCGCGACGCCAGTTCGCGATGGGTCGGCAGCAGCAGCGGCGCATCGGTCGGCATGGCCGACCCCACCACCGCGCGCTCGACTTCCAGGTAGTCGAGGCTCAGCTCGCCTGGCCGGAAGAGTCGGTCGATGACGAAGGTCTCGCGCAGTTCCCGGGCCGTCATCCGGCTGAGACCGGCGCGGTCCGTGCTCTCGCGATAGGCCATCTGGACGACGGGCCGGGAGTCCGACTCGCTCGCCGGCGCGGACGGCGACCGGCCGCCGACTCCCTCGGCGCTGGCTCCTTGGCGCGCGTCCATCCCCGTCCCTTCTTGGTTTCTAAATCGACATTACCAATTTGACCGCGCGGCCGTAAAGAGCGAACCGGCGATGGACTAGGCTCGACCACCGACAGCGCGCGTCGCGCCCTCGGCTGACCCAAATCAAGGCCCCCAGCTCAACTGACCAGAGCATGTTCGCGCTAACATGGGTGGCCGGCGCTAAAAGGCCTGACCATCATGGCCCGTTTTGGGCATGCCAATTATGATTGGGGAGGCGCGGCCCTATTTCGCGGCGCTGGCGGCGCGAAGGGCGATCTCCTCGCGCTTGGCGGCGAGACTCTCGCGCGTGCGCTCGATGGCCTCGAGCTCGGCGGTCAGCAGCAGGTTCTCGATCAACCCGCCCAGGTGCGCCTGCATGGCCCCGCGCGCGGCCTTGGGATCGCGCGTCCGCAAGGCCTCGATGATCTCCGCGTGCTCGTCCTTCAGCGGCCGCTTGCGCACGTGCCGGGCCTTTTCGAGCATCTGCATGCAGAGCCGCGAGCGGTAGCGTAGGTCCCAGGTGTTCTCGATGATCCGCACGACGGCGCTGTTGCGCGTCGCCTGGGCGATCGTGATGTGGAACTGCCGGTCCGCCAGCTCGGACTGCTCCTTGGTCGATTCCTCGCTGTTCATCTCGGTGACCAGGGTTTCGAGATAGGCCAGCTCGTCGTCGGTGATCAGGGTGGCGGCCAGGGCGGCGGCCTCGCCCTCGAACAGGCGGCGCGCCTCGGCCTGCTCGAAGGCCCCGATGTCCAGGTCCTTGACCGGCGGCGGCGGCTGGTCGAGGCGGACATAGACGCCCGAGCCCTGCCGCGCTTCCAAGAGGCCGCGCATCTCCAGGGCGATGACGGCGCGGCGCACGGTGGGACGGCTGACGCCGAACTCGTCGGCCAGGTCGCGCTCGGACGGCAGACGCTGGCCAGGCTGGAACACGCCGTCGGCGATCGAGGCGCTGATCGAGGCCGCCACCTGCTGGTAGAGCCTCGCGGAATCCGGCGAAGGGGTGGTCATCTCGATAGCCGCGCACAGCGCCCAGGTCGGCGCCTGCCCAAGGACTAGCGCGCGTCCGGCCGCGTCACAAGCGCCCGAACCCAAGTGGCCTTACCATGCCCGCCTCCGGGCGGAAGGCGGCCGGAGGGAGGACTCCGGCCGCCGTCGTCGTCCGCCCCGGGAGGAGGTGGCGCAAGGTACGCAGCGCCCTGGTCGACGATCTGACGATTAAACGGGGCTCGGGCCGCGTTCCGTCGCGCCATCGACACTAGCGAAACTGGCCAGCCACGCAATACAAAATGGCCTGACCAATCTTTGAACCTATCGTAGCGCCCAAGACCGCGGTTTGGACGCGCGGCGCCCGCTAGACGAACACGTCCACCCGAACGCCGGGGTCCGCCCAGCTCTTGATCCGCCGCGAGGCGGCGTCCGTTGGGGCGTTTCCGCCGCCGACGCCCTTGTCATGGCGGTGGTCCTTGGCGTTGACGCCATAGGGGCCGTCCTTCGGATGGGCCGGATCGATATGCTTCTTGGCATAGTCGACGTCCGTGCAGTTCTTGCACGAAAAGCCGTTGACCGTGACGGGCCTGGGATAGTCTCCGCTGATCGCCATCGCTGTTCCCCTGGCGGCGCCGAAGAGACGCCCTCCAAGCTTTTCGCGCGAGGAGCCGCCTTGGTTACAGGCGGGCTCAAGCGGCCTGGCGCAAGCCCCAGGGGTGCGCGGGATAGAACCGCGCCATCATCCGCCCGACATAGGCGACCAGACGCGGATAGTCCTCGGCCTCTTCCCGCAGCGGCGAGTCGAAGAACGGCGTCAGGATCGCCGCCAGCATGGCGAAGGCCGTGGCGTCGACGCCGACGGGATGGGTGTCGCGCATCAGATAGGTCTTGTCTTCCAGGAGCTCGTCCAGCGCGCGCAGCGACAGGCTGCCCAGCCAGACCACCTCCTCGCGCAGGTGACGGCCGACCCCCACCGCGCGGACATTGGCGGCGACCGCCTCCCGCAAGCCCCGGCGCAGATCCTCGCGCAGGTGAGCCGGCGCCTGGTCGAACCAACGGCCGGGACCCTTGTCGAAATTGGCCGGGTCCAGAAAGCGGAAATAGCTCGACACCCAGCCCAGTTGGTTCTCGATCATCCGCTCGATGGCCCAGGCCTGGGCGCGCTCCCGGCCGGTCAGGCCGATGTCGAGATCGACATTGTACTTCCGCTCGATATGGGCGCGAATGAAGGTGGAGTCGCCGATGGCCTGGGCGGCGTCCTCGATCCACGGCAGCTGGCCCTTGGGCGCGGTCTCGCGGCTGCCCCTGGTCTTGCGATAGGGCAGCTTGGCCATCATCAGCTGCACTTCGGTCTTGGTCGCATAGGGGCTGATCTCGGGCAGCCCGAACCCGGCTCCGGCGGCGAACAGCGTGATCATCGTCCCTCTCCGATCGAATGTCGCGGTGACGACTTGCTACCGCCAGCCTCCTGCCAGCATGCTGTCAGTAGAGATCGTCGATATTCGAAATCATGAGACGCGCCGAACGCCTGTTCCAGATCATCCAGATCCTGCGCCGCAGCCGCGCGCCGGTGACCGCCGACGCCATCGCCGCGGAGCTGGAGACCTCCAAGCGCAGCGTCTATCGCGACATCGCCGCGCTGGTGGGACAGCGGGCGCCGATCCGGGGCGAGGCCGGGGTCGGCTATGTGCTGGAGGCGGGCTTCGACATGCCGCCGCTGATGCTGACGCCCGACGAGATCGAGGCGGCGGTGCTGGGCGCGCAATGGGTGGCCGGGCGCGGCGATCCGGTGCTGGCCAAGGCGGCCAAGGACCTGATCAGCAAGATCGCCGCCGCCGTGCCGGACCGCCTGCGCCCCTATGTGCTGGAGCCGGCCATCGGCGCCGCGCCGGCCTGGAAACCCGAGACCGACCGCATCGACGTCGCCCAGGTCCGCGCCTGGATCCACGCCGGCCGCAAGATCCGTCTCGACTACAGCGACGAGGCCGGGACGGTCAGCAATCGGGTGATCTGGCCGGTCTCGGTCGGCTACCGCGAGACGATCCGGATGATCATCGCCTGGTGCGAGCTGCGCGAGGCCTTCCGCACCTTCCGCACCGACCGGGTCGTCGGAGCGGAATTCCTGGACGAGCGCCACGGCAAGCGGCCGGCGGTGCTTCGGGCCGAGTGGATCAAGTTCCGCGACGCCGAGATCGCCGCCTGGAAGCTGAAGGAAGCCGCGGACTGCTAGATCCCGTGCCGCTTTGCGAAGCGCTCGAACAGCTCGGGCCACGCCGCCACGGGCTTGCCGACCGTGAAGCGCAGGCCAAAGCCGTGGCCGCCCTCCTCGAACACGTGCAGCTCGGACGGCACGGCCTTGGCCTTCAGCGCCGCGAACATGGTCAGCGAGTTCTCGACCGGCACGGTCTTGTCGTCGGCGGCGTGCAGCAGGAACACGGGGGCCAGGCCCTCGCGCACCTGCTTCTCGGGCGACAGCTCGCGGGCGCGGTCGGGCGTGTCGGCGCTGGTCAGCAGCTGCTTGCGCGAGCCAGGGTGGGCCGCCGTCAGGTCCAGCGTCACCACCGGATAGATCAGGGCCGACAAGTTCGGCTTGGCCGGAAGCTGATCGGCCGCGTCGACGGGGTCGTAGGTCGGCGCGTCGGACCGCACGGTCAGGTTGGCGGCCAGGTGCCCGCCGGCCGAGAAGCCCATGATCGCCACGCGGTCGGCCGAGAAGCCCATCTCGGCGGCTTTCGAGCGTATCAGGCGCATGCCGCGCTGGGCGTCCTGCAAGGGCGCGTCGCCGCCCGCCGCCCAGCCGTCGCCCGGCATCCGGTAGAACAGCACGAAGCAGGTATAGCCCCGGTCGGCCAGCCAACGGGCGGTCTCGTAGCCTTCCTTGTCCAGCACCACGCGCTCGTAGCCGCCGCCGGGGGTCAGCATCACGGCCGCGCCATTCGGCTTCTTGGGCCGGAAGACGGCCAGCTTGGGGTCGCGGGTGTGGACCTGGGCGCGGTCCATCAGCACCTTGGGATCGCCGCGCTCGATGATCTTCTCCTCGACCGTGACGCCCTCCCCGCCCGGCGCGCCGTGGGGCCACAGGCGCAGGATCTCGGTCGGGTCGGCGGGCTGTTTCGAGGAAGGGGTCATGGTCGCGGCCTCCGCCCCGCGCGCGCCCAGCGATCCCAGGACGCCGGTGAGAAAGGTGGCCAGGGCGCCGCGACGGTTCAGCATGGGATTTTAGCCTTCTGACGGGAGTGCTTGGCGGAGACCCTAGAGCGAGGGACACCGGTTTCCTAGAGGCTGGCGAACCGAAGATGGTGCAGCACGATCCCGCTGGTGGTGGCGACGTTGAGGGAGTCGAAGCCGTTGGCCATCGGGATGCCGACGGACCGGGCGCGCGCCATCACCGCCGGTGAAAGACCCGGTCCCTCGGCGCCCAACAGCACCGCCGTACGCGGCGCCGCCTTGAGGCTCGCCAGGATCTCGTCGGCCGACGGGCTCAGCGCCAAGGCCTCGAAGCCGGTCGCCGCCAGCAGGCTCGCGACATCCTCGCCCCGCCCCAGCCGCGCGGTCGGGACCGACAGCACCGCGCCGACCGAGACCCGGATGGCCTTGCGGTACAGCGGGTCGCAGCAGTCGGCGTCCAGGATCACCGCGTCGGCGCCGAAGGCGGCGGCGTTGCGATAGATGCCGCCCATATTGTCGTGATTGGCGATGCCGCACAGCACCAGCACGGTCGCGCGGGTCGGCAGGCCGCCGAGCAGGTCGTGGGCGGAAACGGGGTCCGCCTTCCGCCCCAGGGCTAGCACGCCACGATGCAAGTGGAAGCCGGCGATGGCGTCGAGCACGGCCTGGTCGGCCAGATGCACCGGCACGGCCTCGGGCAGGGCCGCGAGAACCTCGGCCAGCTTGTCGCGGCGCTTGGGGTCGATCAGCAGCGAAACCACGCGCTCGGGCGCGTCGCGGACGAAGGCGCGCAACACGGTCTCGCCCTCGGCGATGAACAGGCCCTCGCGGCCGACCAGGTCGCGCTCCTTGATGGCGCGGAACGGGGCGACGGCGAGGTCTTCGGGGTCGGTGACGACGCGGAACCGTGGCAAGGCGATCCTCGGGGCTCTAACGCACCCCTCGTATCGGCAGGATGGCCAGACCGCCAGCCGTCGCCAGGCTGGCGGCCATCAGGAAGAACAGCCGGAAGTTCTCGTGAGCGGGCCCCAGACACAACACCGCCAACACCGGCGCCAGGGCCTGGGGCAAGGTGTTGGCCAGATTGATCACGCCCAGACCCTTGCCCGCGTCGCGCTGGGAGGGCAGCACCTGGGTGACCAGGGCCAGGTCGATGGCGCAGAAGCAGCCCGCCCCGCAGCCATAGATCACATAGGCCCCCAGCAGCACCGGCCAGCTGGGCGACGTCGAGAACACGGTCATGGCCGCGGCCAGCGTCAGGGCCGCGCCGAACGCGAAGAGCTTGCGCCGCCGCAGCCGGTCGGAGAGCACCCCGCCCAGCATCGCGCAGACGACATTGAACACGGTCGAGACCGTCGCCAGGATCGCCAGACCCTCCTCGGCCCGATGGCCTGGGAACAGGCGCGGATAGTCCACCACGTCCTGCAGGAAGTAGAGCATGTAGCTCTGCACCAGGGTCAGGGCGACCAGCACCAGGAACCGCCCCAGCCAGGCGAAGGCGAAGTCGGGATGCCGGCGCGGATCGATCCAGAGCCCGGCGAGGAAGGCCAGCAGCCGGAACGGCGGCGCGTCGGTCTTGGCCAGCGGCGGGTCGCGCAGGGTCAGCACGAAGGGCGCCAGGCCCAGCAGCAGGGCGGCCGAAATCGCCGCGTAGCGCTGGCCTTCGACCACGAGCAGGCCGCCGATGACCACCGCCCCGATCGCCGTGCCGATGGGATTGCCCAGGCTCAGGAACGCCGCGACCAGACCCTTCTGGGTGTCCGGCACGCGGTCCGGCAGCACCGCCACCAGGGCCGAGAAGCAGAGGTTGAACGTCAGCTGGAACAGGATGACCCCGCCGATCAGCGCCAGCGGGGTTCGGGCGTTCATGATCGCCAGATAGGCCAGGGCCGCGCCCAGCGCGCCGATCACCATCCAGGGCCGGCGACGGCCAAAGCGCGAGGTCGTCCGATCGCTGATCGCCCCGGCCAGCAGGTTGGCGATGCTGGCGACGATCGCGCCGTAAAAGGTGACCTGGCTCAGCACCACCGCCTTGGCCGCGGGGTCGATCGCCGCGGCTTTCAACGGCAGCAGCACCTGCAACAGCGGCTGAAACGAGACGAACGCGGCGATCTGCGCAAGGGTGTAGGCGGCGATGAAGCTCGCGCGCACTCGCGCCTCCGGCCGCCCTCCCTGGTCAAACGCCATCTGGCCTCCCCTTTCGCGATCTGCCGCCGCGCGGAAGCGACAGTGGCCGCGCCGTCGGGGCGAGACAAGGGGCGACCTCAGGTCAAGCTCGGTGTTTCCTTCCAGGCGGGACAGGCTCTAGGGTGGCGCGCATGGGCGTGAGTCTGAGACAGGTCTGGGCGGTGCGATGGCCTCGGTGACGATCTACGACGTCGCCGCGCGGGCCGGCGTCTCCATCAAGACCGTCTCGCGGGTGATGAACAAGGAGCCGAACGTTCGGCCCGCCATGCGCGACCGCGTGCTCGAGGCGGCCGGCGCGCTCGGCTACAGCCCCAATCTGTCGGCGCGCAGCCTGGCGGGCTCGCGCTCGTTCGTGATCGCGGTGTTCGTCGACGCGGCCCTGACCATCGACCATTGGCGCAGCGAGCGCGGGGCGGACTATCTCAGCCGCATACAGCTGGGCGCGACGCTGGAGTGCCGCGACGCCGGCTATCACCTGCTGATCGAACTGATCGACCACGAGGGTCCGCAGGTCCGCCAGGAGGTGGCCGCCCTGCTGGCCGCGCTGAAGCCCGACGGCGTGATCCTGACCCCGCCGTCCTGCGACAACGCGGTGGTGCTGGAACTGCTGGACAAGGCCGGCACGCCCTATGTGCGCGTCGGTCCCGAGCGCGCCGAGGGCCTGGGCCCTCGCGTGCACATGGACGACGTCGCCGCCGGCCGCGAGATGACGCAGCACCTGGCCGGCCTCGGCCACCGGCGGATCGGCTTCATCGTCGGCGAGCCGCGCTACGGCGCCAGCCAGGCGCGGCGTCAGGGCTATCTGGAAGCGATGAAGGCTCTCGGCCTGCCGGTGAACGACGCCTGGGTCCGCCAGGGCGACTTCACCTTCCAGTCGGGACTGGACCAGGCCAAGGCCCTGCTGGCCCTCCCTGATCGTCCGACGGCGATATTCGCCAGCAACGACGACATGGCCCTGGGCTGCGTGGCGGCGATCGCCGAGGCCGGGCTGATGACGCCGGGCGACATCTCGGTCGCCGGGTTCGACGACAGCCCCAGCTCGCGCTTCAGCCGACCTCAGCTGACCACGGTCCGCCAGCCGGTGGCCGAGATGTCGTCCCTGGCCGCGCGCCTGCTGATCGAGCAGTCGAAGAACGGCGCGACCTCCGATCGCCCCGTCGACGAGCTGCTGCCGTTCGAGCTAATCCACCGCGCCTCGACGGCCCCGCCGCCGCGCTGAGCGTCTTGGCGTCTAACGCCCCGGACGGGCGAAGGCGGCGACGCGGGCGCGGGCGGCGTGGACCGGGTTCTCGGGACGACGCTCCTCGTGGGCCGGCGGGGCGTACTGGGCGCCCAGGCGGAACGACCCCACCCTGTTCGACAGCTCGGCGGCCTCGACCCGCAGGGCGTGGGTCGCCTCCGTCGATCGCGACGCCATGGCGGCGTTGCGCTGGGTCACCTGGTCGAGCTGGTTGACGGCCGCGTTCACCTGGCCGAGCGCCGTGGCCTGCTCGCTGGCCGAGGCGGCGATGACGTTGACCAGCTCGTCGATGCCCTCGACCTTGTCGACGATGCCCCGCAGCGCCTCGCCCGTCTGGCCGACGAGGTCGACGCCCTCGCTGACCTGACGGCTGCTCTCGGTGATCAGCGACTTGATCTCGCGCGCCGCCTCGGCCGAACGCTGGGCAAGAGCCCGGACTTCCTGGGCGACCACCGCGAAGCCCTTGCCGGCGTCGCCGGCGCGCGCGGCCTCGACCCCGGCGTTCAGGGCCAGCAGGTTAGTCTGGAAGGCGATCTCATCGATCATGCCCAGGATCTGGTTCACCTGCTGCGACTGGGCCTCGATCTTGGTCATGGCCTCGGCGGCGCGGGTGACGATCTCGCCCGACCGCTCGGCCTCGGCGCTGGCCGCGCCGACCCGCGAGGACACCTCGCGGGCGCTCTGGGCGGTCCGGCCCACGGCGCCGGCAAGCTGCTCGACGGCGGCCGCCGTCTGCTCCAACGTCGCGGCCTGCTGCTCGGTGCGCTGCGAGAGGTCCTCGGCGCTGTGAGCGATGTCATCGGCGCTAGCGCGGATATCGCCGGCGGTGCGGTCCACCGCGCCCATGGCCTCGGCCAGGGCGACGGCGGCCTGCTCGAACTCGGTCCGCAGGCCGTGGAACGCCGGCGCCAGATCGCCTTCGACGCGCGCCGACAGATCACCGGCCGCCAGGCGCGACAAGGCCTCCCCGATCGCCTTCACAGAGTCGGCCTGACGCTGCTCGGCCGCCTCGCGCTCGGCCTCCAGGGCGTCGCGTTCCCGCGTGAGCAGGTCGACATGGGTCGAGATCGACAGGTCCAGGTCCAGGAACATCGCCTTGGTCAGGGCGGCCAGGCCCTCCGCGAGCTCGGCGTCGGCCTTGGCCGCGTTGAACAGGCCTTTGGCGCGCTTGGTCACCACCGCGCGGATCAGCGCCTCGGCGACGAGGGCGTAGCCGCCCACGGACCACCGCGGCGACAGTTCGGCCTCGTAGTGAGCCCGACCGAGGCGTTCGGCCTCGTCGAGGTAGGTCTCGCCATGGTCGGCCTGGGCGATCCGCCGCCAGTGCGCGGCCTGATCGCGCTGAGCCCCGGCCATGTCCGAGAACGCGCCGCGCGCCTCGGGGAAGGCTCGGACCTGGCCGTCAACCTGGCCCAGCGCGGCCGAGATCTCGGCGTCGATCACCGGCTTCAGCGCCCGCAGCGCCGACCGCGACCGCTCGTCGAAGCGCATGAAGGCCATTCGCTGGTCGAGCTTGGCGTGGGCGCTCATGACGTCGGGCTCCGGGTCGGTCGGTAAGAATTGGTTCACCATGTTCTGGGGGCAATCCGTTAACCAAGCTTGAAGTTCGCGCCCCTGCGCCCCCTGGTCGCACCGCCCGCGCTCGGCGAACGGCGAGGCCTCCTCGCGGCTTTCCAACGCGTCTTTCGTCATGAATCGAACCAAGCTGCGCCTTGACGCGTTTTGGGCTTGTCAGGTCCGCGGCGGGGCTTGGATATAGCCTGGAAAGAACCCCAAGGACCGTATGGCGTTACCGGCCGATTTCACCTTGAGCCAGCAGGACGGCCGGACCTTGGTCGTGCTGTCGGGCGATTGGACCGCGCGCGGCTTGTTCGACGCGGGCCTGCGGCTGGCCGCGTCCCTGGCGGATCCGCGCGAGCTCGACCTGGACCTGACCGGCGTCAATCGCTGCGACACGGCCGGCGCCTACGCGATCCTCCGCGCCGCCGGCGACCAGGTCCGCCCCGACGGGGTCAAGGCGCGGCGCGAGGTCCTTCGCCTGCTGGAACTGGTCCGCGCCGCCATCCAGGTGGAGCCGGAGCCGACCGTGCGCCCCGGCGGCCTTCACGCGCTGTTGGAGCGGGTGGGCCGAGGCGTTTTCGGACTGTTCGCCGACGGCTATGGCACCCTGATCTTCCTGGGCCACCTGCTGGTGTCCCTGGGACGCTCGATCGCCGACCCGCGCCGCATCCGCTGGGCGCCGGTCATCGCGCTGGCCGAGCGCGCGGGCCTGGACGCCATGCCGATCGTGGCGACCACCACCTTCTTCATCGGCGCGGTGGTGGCCCTGCTGGGCGCCAACATGCTCACCGACTTCGGCGCCCAGGTCTATTCGGTCGAGCTGATCGGCATCTCGGTGATGCGCGAGTTCAACATCCTGATCACCGCCATCCTGCTGGCCGGCCGCTCGGCCTCCAGCTTCGCCGCCGAGATCGGCTCGATGAAGATGAACCAGGAGATCGACGCCATGCAGGTCATGGGCGTGGATCCCTACGAAGCGCTGGTGCTGCCAAGGTTCGCCGCCCTGCTGTTCACGATCCCGCTGCTGACCTTCGTGGCCACGATCGCGGGCTTGGCGGGCGGCATCCTGGTCGTGTGGATCGTGCTGGACCTGTCGCCGACCTTCTTCCTGCAGCGCATCATCGACGACGTCGGCGCGACCCACTTCTGGATCGGCATGTCCAAGGCGCCCGTGATGGCGACGGTGATCGCGGCGATCGGCTGCCGCCAGGGCATGGAGGTCGGCAACGACGTCGAGTCCCTGGGCCGGCGCGTGACGGCGGCGGTGGTGCACGCCATCTTCGCCATCATCCTGATCGATGCGGTCTTCGCCCTCGTCTATATGGAGCTGGACATTTGACCGGCCCCGCCGCCCCTCAATCCGTCTCCGACAGCGCCGAGGCCGAGAAGCATCCGATCGATGTTCGGGGCCTCGTCTCCTGCTTCGGCGACAACGTCATCCACGACGGGCTGGACCTTCAGGTCGAACGCGGCGAGGTGCTGGGCGTGGTCGGCGGCTCGGGCACCGGCAAGTCGGTGCTGCTGAACACCATCATCGGGCTCAAGGTCCCCGACGGCGGCACGGTGCGCTTGTTCGGCGGCGACATGCGGACGGCCTCGCGACGGCGCTGGTCGTCGGTCGAGCGGCGCTGGGGCGTGCTGTTCCAGCAGGGCGCGCTGTTCTCGAACCTGACCGTGCGCGAGAACGTCGCCGCCCCGCTGCACGAGCACACGCGCCTGCCCCGCCGCGAGGTCGAAGAGATCGCGGACCTGAAGATCGCCATGGTCGGCCTGCCCGCCCGCGCCGCGACGCTGAAGCCGGCGGAACTGTCGGGCGGCATGCGCAAGCGCGCGGGCCTGGCCCGCGCCCTGGCCATGGATCCCGAGCTGCTGTTCCTGGACGAGCCGACCGCCGGCCTCGATCCCATCGCCGCCGAGGCGTTCGACGCCCTGATCAAGGATCTGTCCGACAGCCTGGACCTGACCGTGTTCATGATCACCCACGACCTGGACAGCCTCTACGCCATCACCGACCGGGTCGCCGTGCTGGCCGACAAGAAGGTCGTGGCGGTGGCCCCGGTGCGCGAGCTCGAACGTTCCGAACATCCCTGGATCAAGCAGTATTTCCTGGGTCCCAGAGGCCGCGCCGCCGGCGCCGCCGAGGACCGGGCGAGGGCCGACTGATGGAAAGAAACGCCAACTACGCGCTGGTCGGGGCCATCTCGATGGCCCTGTTCATGGGCCTCGTCATCTTCGTGGTCTGGCTGGCCAAGGTCAGCTTCACGCGTGACTACGACCTCTACGACATCCTGTTCATCGGCCCCGTGCGTGGTCTGTCGCAGGGCGGCGAGGTGCACTTCAACGGCATCAAGGTCGGCGAGGTGACGCGGATCGAGCTGGACAAGAGCGACCCCAACCGCGTGATCGCACGCGTCCGCATGACCTCGGACGTGCCGGTCAAGGTCGACAGCTACGCCACGCTGGAGCCGCAGGGCATCACCGGCGTGAACTACGTCCAGATCACCGCCGGCTCGCCGAACAAGGAGCTGCTGAAGGACACGGTCAAGAACGGCAAGGTGCCGGTCCTGCGCAGCCAGCGCAGCACCCTCTCGGACCTGCTGGAGGGCGGCGGCACGGTGCTGACCCGCACCATCGAGGCCCTGGACCGCGTCAACCGCGTGCTCAGCGACAAGAACATCAAGACCTTCAGCGCCTCGCTCAGCGACGTCCAGGCGGTGACCGCCGAGCTGCGCGAGCGCAAGGAGATCATCGCCGACGCCCAGAAGGCGCTGCAGAGCATCGACCAGACCGCTCAGTCGATCACCCAGCTGGCCAACAGCTCCAACAGCCTGGTCGACGGCGACGCCAAGCGCACGCTGAAGGAGGCCGGCGACGCCGCCGCCGAACTGAAGGCGGCCACCAAGGACGCCCGCGCGATGATCTCGAAGCTGGATGGCCCCACCACCGACTTCGCCACCACCGGCCTGCCCCAGCTTTCGGCGGCCATCGTCACCCTGCAGTCGGCCGCCGAGTCCCTGGACCGCCTGGTGGCCGACGTCGAACAGAACCCCCGCGGCGTGGTCGGCAAGGCGCCCGCCAAGGAAGTGGAGGTCAAGCCGTGAACCCGATGATCCGCAACGCCTCCCGGCTTCTGGCCGTCGCGGCCCTGGCCGCCAGCCTGTCCGGCTGCATCAGCCTGCTGCCGAAGACCAAGCCCGCTAGCCTCTACCGCTTCGGCCAGGCCGAGGTCAGCGTGGCCAAGGGACCGCCCGGCGCGATGTTCGGTGTGATGAAGACGCCGTCGGCCTTCACCCGCGCCGCCGCCGGCGACCGCATCCTGACGGTCACCAATGGCGAGGTCGCCTATATCGCCGGGGCGCGCTGGGTCTCGCCGGCCTTCATCCTGTTCGAGGAGGCCACGGCGCGGGCGTTCGAGAACGATCCGGGGCGCGCGCGCCTGATCGGTCGCGGCGAGGTGGCCAAGGCCGACCTGATGCTGCGGTTGGAGGTCACGACCTTCGAGGCCGACTACGTCCAGGGACCCAAGGCCGCCCCCGAGGTGGTGGTGCGCGTCCGAGCGGTGCTGAACCGCAGCGCAGACCGTGCCCTGGTCGGCGACCAGATCTTCGAGGCCAAGGTCAAGGCCGCCGACAATCGCGTCTCGGCCATCGTGCCGGCCTTCGACCAGGCCACCGCCAAGGTGCTGGGCGAGGTTGTGACCTGGGTCAATGGCGCCGGCGCGGGCATCAAGAGCTAGGGCCCGAAAACCTCGTCCTTCGACAAGCTCAGGATGAGGTTTTCCATCGGCGGACCTCGACAAACGTCCTCACCCCGAGCCTGTCGAAGGGCGAGGACCAAGCTCAGAGCGCGTCCAGAGGCTCCGTCACCGGGCCGTAGCCCGCTTCCGGCGGAATCCGCAGCACGCCGGCGTCCACCCAGGGCTCGACGGTGACCAGCTCCCGCGCCGCCGCGCGGGCCACCGCGTCGGCGGGATCGGCGCTCTCGGCCAGCAGCTGCAGGTTCATGCGCGTGGGAAAGATCACCTTGCGCTGGCCGGAGGCCGCGAGATCCAGCGCCCGGCCCGGCGCGATCCATTCGGCGTCCACCGCCTCGTGGCCGTCGCAGATCGCCTGCTGGGCCAGGGGCGCGTGGGCGACATAGAACCAGGTGTCGAAGCGCTTGGGCATCAGCTTGGGCGTGATCCAGCGGGCGAACACCGTCAGGGCCGACAGATCGAGCTTCAGCCCCAGGTCCGCGACCACGTCGATGAAGGCCACCTTGTCGTCGGCCACGGCCGCGCGGACGTCCTTGGCCGCCTCCCCGGCGTAGAACGCCCCGTCCCGGTCGCGCGCCAGCAGCACGCCGGCCTCCTCATAGGCCTCGCGGATGGCGGCGATCCTCAGGGCGACGCCGTCCTGTCCCGCCGCGTCGAAGCCGATGCTCAGGTCGCGCCAGCGCGGATCGCTGTCGCCCTGGTGGCTCTTGCCGCCCGGAAACACCAGCGCGCCGGCGGCGAAGTCGATCTGGTGATGGCGCTTGACCATCAACACCTCGAACGACGGCGCGTCTCGGAGCAGCAGTACGGTGGCGGCGGGGCGGATCGCGCCTGACGAAGAGTCTGACATGCCACGACTTTGGCGCCGTCGCCAAAACTTGCCCACAGCTTTTTCGAACAGATGTTCGAAGGTCGGCGCGACCTTAGGCCGCGCCGCGATCCCGGTCGGATCGCCGACGATTGGCGCTGCGGTCCATGCGCTCCAGCAGATACTCGCTGTCCTCGCGCGAGACGGTGTGGGACGAGGTCAGGAACCGCTGGATCATGCGCTCCTGGAAGCGGGCCCGATCATGGGCGCCGCCGTCGAACTCCAGGCTGTGGAAGGCGTCGACGCCCGCGCGGAACGCCGAATAGAGACGCGGCGGCAGGCCGGCGCGCTCGCAGATGGCCTTCAGGCCCAGCGGCCCGGCGTCGTGGATCATCAGCCAGGTGCGGTGGTGCGGCACGCCGGCCAGCTCGGCCACCGCCCACTCGAAGAAGGTCATGTGGCCGTGGGCCAGGGCGCGCAGCACCAGGGACGGCGACAGCCGGCCGACCTTGTTCAGGTGCGCGACGAAGGCCTTGGGATCGGACGCCCGCCCCGCCTGGTCCACCAGATCGATGGTGGCCCGCTCCTTGGCGCCGACGATCAGCTCCAGCGCGCGCTCGGCCGATAGCGCGTGATGGGTCAGGATGTGGTCGCGCAGCTGCTCGCCGACCATGTCGATCAGGCGCTCGGAGACGGCCAGCGGCAGGGCCGCGCGATAGGCGACCGCCTGCAGCACCTGTTCCGACTTGGCGAACCGATCCAGCGCCTTCTGCAGCGTCACTTCCGAGAAGCGGGCGTTGTCGTTGGCGCAGGCGGCCGCCACGACGTCCTCGTTGCCCTGCTCCACCAGCAGCGCGGTGATGCGGCTGGAGACCTTGGGCCGCTTGGCCACCGCCATCTGACGGGCCGGCCCGCCGACGCGGACGATCTCGGCCAGATCGGTGTCGGTGAACACCGGCGAGAAGTTGATGATCGGCAGGCTGACGCTCTCGACGTCGCGCGCCAGGCGGTTGGCGACATCGGGCGGCAGGGCCGTGGAGTTCTTCAGCGTGACGGCCATCGCCCGTCGCACCAGCTCGGCGGCGTCGGCGGCCATAACCCGCAGGATGTCGTGGGCGATCTGGCGTTCTTCGTCGCTGAGATTGGCGCGATCGATGTTGCGACAGAGCTTGTGCGCGGCAAGGGCGCGCTCGTCGGGCGTCGCGCCCTTCACGAGCATGCGGATATCGGTTTCGGTGAGTGCGGCGCGGGTCGTGGCCATGGTTCGTCCGCCGGAGCCTATGCGTGGAGTCGCATAGTCGGCGGTTAGGCTTAATGATTGTTTGAGCCAGGAACCTGTGGATTAACGATAAGGCGTAACCGCCTACAAACCACGCCGGACTAGGGTGAGCCCTTGACCTAGAGGAGCGTACCCGTGCTCGCCGAGCGCCGCCCAAAAGAGATTTCGACGGACGGCGCGCTCCTGGCCAAGGCCCTGGACGCCCAGGCCGCGCTGTTGCCTTACGCCCTGGGCGTTTTCGCCATCAGCCTACCGGTCTTCGTTTGGGTGGCCTCGTTCGCCGCCAACGCCGTCTGGATGACCGCCAGCTTCCTGATCTTCGCGGTCAACTGGGGCGCGTTCTACGCGGCGGTGAACTGGCTGCGCGACAATGGGTCGCGAGACCTCAATCGGCGGGCGCGGGCGCACGTCATGTGCGGCGTGCTGTGGGCGCTGACGGTGATGCAGATCTCCGCCTTCGCCCAAGGCGCGGGACCGGCCCGCGACACGCTGCTGATGCTGGCCACGGCCGGCGCGGTGCTGTGCGCCTTCTTCTCCGCGCCCTATCTGCCCGCGCTGTTGATCGTCGCGCCGCTGGCGGCCGCCGGCCCGCTGATCGCGCAATTCTCGGTTCCGGAAAGCCGCCAGGCGGCCGAAGTGACCTGGGGCGCTCTGGCCCTGTCCCTGACCCTGGCGCTGATCCTCAACCGCATGTTCCGCCGCCAGCACGACTTGGCGGTCGCCCACGAGCAACTCGTCGACGAGCGCCTGCGCGTGCTGGAGGCCGCCGAGCGGACCGCCCGCAGCAAGTCCGACATCGTCGCGACCCTCAGCCACGAGATCCGCAACGGCCTGACCGGGGTCACCCACGTGCTGGCCGCCGCCGCCGGCCGGGGCGGCCGCGCCGCGCCCTCACGAGAGCAGCTCAACGCCGCCCTCGACGCCGCCCAGGATCTGATCTCCGTGCTGAACGCGACCCTCGACTCCGAGACCGCCGAGGCGGGCCGGCTGCAAGTCGATTGCCAGCCCTTCGATCCCGTCCGCCTGGTGCAGGACCTGACCCTGCTGGACAAGCCGCACGCCGCCGCCAAGGGGCTGGAGCTCTCGGTGCACGTCGATCCGCTGCTGCGCGCCCGTGATCGCGGCGCGGTGATCGCCGACGCCTTGCGCACGCGCCAGATCATCGCCAACCTGCTGGGCAACGCCGTCAAATATACGGTGCGCGGCCGTGTCGAGATCCGCGTCGAGCTGCGCGAGGGCGTCGTGGCCATCGAGATCGCCGACACCGGGCCTGGCCTCTCGACCGACGAGATCGAGCAGGCTTTCGAGCCCTTCCGGCGGGTGGAACGCACCGGCGCCGGCGTCAATGGCGCGGGCCTGGGCCTGTCGCTGTCGCGGCAGCTGGCCCGCCTGATGGGCGGCGCGCTGGAGGCCCGCAGCGCGGTGGGCGTCGGCAGCTGCTTCACCCTGACCCTGCCCTATGATCCCGCCGCCGCGTGTGAGCTGGAGGAGGAGGCCTTCGAAGCCCTCGTTTCCGACCCGCCCGGCGCGCCGCGCAGCTTGCGTATCCTGATCGCCGAGGACGACGCCCTGAACGCGGCCATGCTGCGCGCGGTGCTGGAGCAGCTGGGCCATCAGGTCGTCCACGCCCAGAACGGCCGCCGGGCCGCCGACCTCGCCCATATCGCCGAGTTCGATCTCTTGATGCTGGACCACCGCATGCCGGTGATGGACGGCCCGGCCGCCGCCGCCGCCCTCCGCGCGTCGGCCGGCCCCAATCAGAGCGCGCCGATCGTCGCCATCATCGACGGCGATGGCGAGGAGGCGTCCGGCTTCCTGGACGCCGGCGCCGATCTCGTCCTGCGCAAGCCCGTCAGCGTGGCGGGCGTCGCCCGCGCCCTGGCCGACGCCGCCGCCCTGGACCGCCGCGAGACGGCCAAGACCGTCGCCGCCTGACACCCTACCGTAGGGTAAGCCTTCCCCCCTCTCCCGCCGTCCCCCATCCTGCTCTCAACGAGAAAAGGGAGGTTGCGATGCTGGAGGGACTCCGGGTCGTCGAACTGGCGACCTATATCGCCGCCCCTGGCGCGGCCGGGATCATGGCCGACTGGGGCGCGGACGTGATCAAGGTCGAGTCGCCCGAGGGCGACCCGATGCGCCGCTTCTTCGACACCATCGGCTCGGACCAAGACGCCAATCCGATCTTCGAGCTCGACAACCGGGGCAAGCGGGCCGTGGTGCTGGATATCCGCGGCGACCTCGGGCGCGAGGCGCTGAAGGCCCTGGTCGCGACCGCCGACATCTTCCTGACCAATGTCCGCCCCGCCGCCCTGGCCCGCGCCGGCCTCGACTTCGAGACCCTGAAGTCGGTCAACACGCGCCTGATCTATTGCAGCCTGACGGGTTACGGCCTGACCGGCCCCGACGCCGACAAGCCGGGCATGGATGTCGCGGCGTTCTGGTCTCGCGCGGGCGTGGGGGCGATCACCGCGCCCAAGGGGGCCGAGCCGTTTCCGATCCGCACCGGCATGGGCGACCACGTGACCTCGCTGGCCACCGTCTCGGCGATCCTCGCGGCGGTGCACGAGCGCGCGCGGACCGGCGTGGGGCGGTTGGTCGAGACCTCGCTGCTGCGGACAGGCGTCTACGCGATCGGCTCGGACATGGCGATCCAGCTGCGGTTCGGAAAGCTGGCCTCGACGCGGGGCCGGCGCGAGGCGGTGCAGCCGCTGGCGAACTTCTACAAGACCGCCGACGGCCGCTGGATCTGCCTGCTGCCGCGTCAGGGCTCGGTGGACTGGCCGCGCATCGCCGCCGCCGCCGGGCGGCCCGAACTGGTCGACGACCCCCGCTTCGCCTCGGCCAAGGCGCGGCGCGAGCACGGCGAGGCGCTGGTCGACATCCTGGACGCCGCGTTCGGGGCCATGACCTATGACGAGGCGGCCGAGGCGCTGGACGCCGGCGACATCACCTGGGCGCCCTACCAGACGCCGCGCGAACTGGCGCTCGACGCGCAGGCCGAGGCCGCCGGCTGTTTCGTGAATACCCCGGACGGCGCCGGCGGAACCTTCAAGGCCCCCGCCGCGCCGGCCCGCTTCCCCGGCGCCGAGGACGGCCCGCGCGGCCCGGCCCCGAAGCTGGGCGCGGACACCGAGGCGGTGTTCCGGGAACTGGGCTGGGACGAGGACCGGGTGGCGGCGCTGACGTCCGCCACCGCCTAAACCGTCTCAATCCGTCTTCCCGGCGAATGCCGGGACCCAGATGGAAGAACGCTGGGGTGGGTTCTAGGAACTCGGGGCGCGGCCAATCATCCCCAGCGCCATGAGATCTGGGCCCCGGCGTTCGCCGGGGAAATCGGGCTCCAAAAGCCGCTACCGCTGCCTGACCTTGTCATTGGCGTCGGCCAACACGCGCAGCATCTCGGCCGAGAACATCGAACTGGCCAGGCGCTGACCCGAACCCATGCCCGAGCTGTCGCCCGAGCCGGCGAACGGATTGCCCACGTCCTGCGAGCCGCGCAGGATCAGATCGACCATTGCCTCCTGCTGGCGAATACGCTCCAGGCGCCGCCCGCTGGCGTACTGCAGGAAGCCCTGATCGGCTTGGGACGCGCTGGCCTGGGGCGTGTCGTCGGTCACGCGGGTCGCGGCGCCGCCGGTCTTGGTCAGGTTGGCGTAGACCTCGCCGACGGTGGCGGCGCGCCCCTCCTTGTAGAAGATCGACTTGTTGGCCTGGGCCGCGTCGGGGAACATCGCCGCGGCGCTCGCGCTGGGCGAGACGGTGGCGGCCTCGATCAGGCGGGCCGAGCCTTGCGGGCCCAGGAAGTGAGCGGCGTAGAGCTCGCCGGCCGTGGGCGTGCGGCCGACCCGACCGCGCAGATACGAGGCGTGGTCGCTGGTCAGCTCGCCGGCCATCAAGGCGGCGGCGTGAGGATCGGTCTTGAGGCCCAGCACCGCCTTGCGCGCCTCCTCGCCATCGACGCGGTAGCGGCCGTCGGCGCCTTGGGTGATCAGGTCGGCGTAGCGGGCGTAGCCGTACTTGGAGCCGTGCTTCTTCAGCGTCGCCAGCCAGGTCTGGTCGACGAACTGGAAGAGGCCGCCGGCCGACGAGGTGCGGGCCTTGGCGGCGGGGTTGAAGCCGCTCTCGCGCTTGGCCGCGCCCATCAGGAACGTGAAGTCGACCCCCGTCGCGCTGGAGGCGCGCTGGATCGCCGACTCGACGACGCTGCGGATGGAACTGACGGCGGGCATGGCTCCAGGAGTCCGCGATCATGGTTAATTCCGAATTAACCACGTTCTCGCGGCGCGGGCCGGAGGCGAGATGCCGCACCCGATCTTACAATCGTAAGAGAAATCGGCGAACGGATTACGATTGTCAATTTACAGGCCGGCGCTTCCGTGCTGACCTGATCCTACGGATGTAATTTCCAAGGGAGATCGACATGGCTCTGGCGCTCCACCCCACCGGCTCCGGCATCCCCGGCCTGGATGAAGGTCCACGCCGGCTCTCCAAGGTGCTGGTCTTCGGCGTTGGGATCTCGGCGGCGGCGCATCTCGGGCTGATCGCCTATCTGGCCTATCAGCGCTGGGTGGCTCCGGCCGCGCCCGCGGAGGCCGAGCGTGTCTTCCAGATCGAGCCGGTCTATACGCCCAAGCCGCCGCCCCCGCCGCCGCCCAGCACCCGGCCGCCCCCGCAATCCAACCCGATCCGGCTGCACGATCCGATCCTGCCGCCGCAAGCGCCCCAGGAAACGTTTCCGGTGAAGCCGGTGGACGTCCCCGCCGGGCCCGTCGTCAGCGGCCCGCCGACCTTCACCGCCGATCCGCCCGCGCCGCCGTCCCCGCCGGCCCCTCCGCAAAAGGTCATCACCCGCGCCAGCTGGCTGCGGATGCCCTCGGCCGACGACATGGCCCGCTACTATCCCGAGAGCGCCCAGCGGCGCGGGCTGTCGGGCTCGGCGACGCTCTCGTACGTGGTGGCGGTGAATGGAACGGTGCGCGACTGCGCGGTGGTCGCCGAAACGCCCGCCGACGAAGGCTTCGGCGCCGCCGCAGTGAAGGTCTCGCGCTTCTTCAAGATGAAGCCGCAGATGGAGGACGGTCAGGCGGTGGACGGCGCGACCGTGCGCATCCCCATCCGTTTCAACGCGGGCGCTTGACGCGCCGGCAATCCGTCCTCGCCCTTCGACAAGCTCAGGGTGAGGACGACCGAGGCGCGGTGAAAACCTCACCCTGAGCTTGTCGAAGGGCGAGGTTTTCAAACGCTCCGCGCCTAAGCTTCAGTAGCTCTTCGGCAGGCCCAGCACGCGTTCGGCGATGAAGTTCAGGATCATCTCGCGGCTGACCGGCGCGATGCGGGCGATCATCGCCTCGCGGAAATAGCGCTCGACGTCGTATTCCTTGGCGTAGCCCATGCCGCCGTGCGCCAGGACCGCGTTCTCGCAGGCGTGGAAGCCGGCCTCGGCCCCCAGGTACTTGGCGGCGTTGGCCTCGGCCCCGCACTCCTGGCCCTGGTCGTAGAGCGCGGCGGCCTTGAAGGCCAGGAGGTTGGCGGCCTCAAGCTCGGCCCAGGACTTGGCCAGCGGATGGGCCACGCCCTGGTTCTTGCCGATCGGACGGCCGAACACGATCCGCTCGTTGGCGTAGGTCGTGGCCTTGGCCAGGGCCGCGCGGCCCAGGCCGATGGCCTCGACGGCGAACAGCACGCGCTCGGGATTGAGGCCGTGCAGCAGGTACTGGAAGCCCTTGCCCTCCTCGCCGACCAGGTCCTCGGCCGGGACAAACAGGTCCTCGATGAAGAGCATGTTACATTCGACGGCCTTGCGGCCCATCTTCGGGATCGGTTTGGCCTCGATCTTCTCGCGGTCGGTGTAGAACAGCGACAGGCCCTGGGTCGGCTTGGCGCACTGATCCTTGGGCGTGGTTCGGGCGATGATCAGGATCTTGTTGGCCCGCTGGGCGCCGGTGGTCCAGATTTTCCGGCCGTTCAGGCGATAGCCGCCGTCGACCTTCTCGGCCCGGGTCTCGAGACTGGAGGTGTCGAGGCCCGAATTCGGCTCGGTGACCGCGAAGCACATCTTGTCCTCGCCGGAGATGATCCGGGGCAACAGGCGCTCGCGCTGCTCATCGCTGCCGAACTTCACCAACGGCATCGGGCCGAAGATGTTGAGGTGGATGGCCGAAGCGCCCGAGAAGCCGGCGCCCGATTGAGCCACGGTCTGCATCATCACCGCCGCCTCGGTCAGGCCCAGACCCGCGCCGCCGACGCTCTCGGGCATGGCCACGCCCAGCCACCCGCCCTCGGCGATGGCGGCGACGAATTCCTCCGGAAACTGGCCGGTCTCGTCGGTGCGCCGCCAGTAGTCGTCGTCGAAGGCGGCGCAGACCTTGGCCACGCCTTCGCGGATGGCTTCCTGTTCGTCGGTCAACCAGAATCCGGACATCCGGCCCTACTCCCCTGCGCGTTGGCCCTCGGGCTTCTCGAAGCGTCGCGCGTCCATGGCGGCGGCGTCCGGGCCCGGGTTATCGCCATTCAGATACGCCGCGACCATCCCGGCCACAAGCGGCGCGAACAGCCAGCCGTTGCGCCGCGCGCCCACGGCCAGCATCACGCCGGGCGCGGCGCTCCAGCCGACCAGCGGCAGGCCGTCCGGCGTGGTGACCCGCACCCCGACCTCGACCGTCGCCGCGTCGAGGTCGAGGTCCGGCCGCAGCGCCCAGGCCGCGGCCCGCAAGGTCTGGGTCGCCGACGCGTCCGGCAGCCGATCGTCGCGCCCCGCCTCCATGGTCGCGCCGATCGCGCCGATCTCTCCCGGCGCGAGATAGACGCCGTCGCCGCGCACCACCGGCCCGTCGGGCGCGGTCGCGATCCGCAGGATCTGGCCCTTGATCGGGCCCAAGACCTTGGTCTCGGGCGCCAGACGGCCGTCGCGCGCGCCCGGACCGGTGGCCAGCACCAGGGCGTCGAAGGCGTGCGTCCGGCCATCGTCCAGCATCAAGGCGCCCGGCGCGAAGTCCGCGACGGCGCGGGGCTCGAACCGCGCGCCGGCGGCCTCGGCGGCGCGGCGCAGGGCGGCGAGCGCCGGACGGGCCTCGATCCGCCAGTCCTCGTCCGTGAAGTCCGCCTCGGCCAGGCCAAGGCCCCGCAGCCGCTCGGCGACGCTGGCGCGCCAGGTCTCCGCGCCCTCGAAACGCACGCCGACGCGGGACAGCGGAATACCGAAGTCCTCGGCGAAGGCTGGCCACAGGTCGCGCGCCCGGCGCATGATCGCCAGGTGCTCGCGCGAGGCCGAATCGAACACGGCCTCGCTGACCGGCGCCAGCATGCCGGCGGCCACGCCCGAGGCGTTGTCGCCCGGCCCCGCCGGATCGAACACCGTCACGGTCCATCCGGAGCGCGCCAGACGCACCGCGATCGCCGATCCCAAAGCGCCGGCCCCGGCCACCGCGACCCGCGCGCCCGATTGCAGTTTCATGGCGCGCAGACACTCCGCGCGGCCCCCTCCGTCAACCCCCGACGGCGGTTTCGTTCGGCCATGCACGTTCGACGATCGTTAATCATCCAAGGCGACACTTTGGCGCGAAGACCCCGTTCCGCGTATGCTCGGACGTGACGACACGGCCCCGCTCGGTCTATATCCGTTAAGACTTGCGTGTGGCCGCGTGGCGGCGTTGGAGGGATTTCAAGCGGATGAACGATAGACCCGCGGCCGAGCCGGCCCACCCCGTCGATCTCTATGTGGGGGCGCGGCTGAGAATTCGCCGCAAGATGATGGGCCTGTCGCAGACCCAGGTCGCCGACGCGCTCGGCATCACCTTCCAGCAGATTCAGAAGTACGAGCGCGGCGCCAACCGCATCAGCGCCAGCAAGCTCTACGACGCGGCCAAGCTTCTGCAGGCCCCGGTGTCCTACTTCTTCGAAGGCCTGGACGAGACCGATGGCGGCCTCGACGACGGCTTCGCCCAACGCATGACCGAGTTCGTCTCGACCCCCGAGGGCCTGGAACTGGCCAGCCTGTTCCCGCGCCTGGCCGATCGCCGCCTGCGCCGCCGGGTCGTCGACCTGGTCCGCGCCATGGTGGACGACGACGCGCCGTAAGCGGTCTTCCACGGACGTTCTAGAAGGGCCCGCGAACGCTGTGTCGCGGGCCTTTTCCGTATCCGGAACGCAGAAGGGCGCGCGCCGTTGATAGGGCGTCATGCCCCGCGACACCGTCGATCTTCAAACGGCCGCCCCCGGCCTCCAGTACGTCAATGACGACGACCCCGGCCTGCGCCGCGTCAAGGCCGGCGACGGCTTCGACTATCGCGACGCCGACGGCGATCGAGTGGACGACGCCGCGACCTTGGAGCGCATTCGAACCCTGGCCATCCCGCCGGCTTGGACCGAGGTCTGGATCTGCCCCTCGCCCAACGGCCATATCCAGGCCACCGGGCGCGACCAGCGCGGTCGCAAGCAATACCGCTATCACGACGCTTGGCGGCGCGACCGCGACGGCCTGAAGTTCGGCCGGATGATCGCCTTCGCCCGCGCCCTGCCTCGCCTGCGCGCCCGAGTCGAGAAGGACCTGGCCCGTCGAGGTCTGCCGCGCGAGAAGGTCATCGCGGCCGTGGTCCGGCTGATGGAGCTGACCCTGATCCGCGTCGGCAACGAGACCTACGCCCGCGAGAACAAGAGCTTTGGCCTGACTACCCTGCGCGATCGGCACGCCAAGCTGTCGGGCGTCGGCGGGACGTTCCAGTTCAAGGGCAAGAGCGGCGTCGTCCACCAGACCAGCTTCCGCGATCGTCGCCTGGCCCGCATCGTCAAGGCCTGCCAGGACGTGCCCGGCCAGCGGCTCTTCCAGTACTATGACGAGGACGGCCAGCGCCGTTCGGTCGAGAGCGCCGACGTCAACGCCTATATCCGCGCGGCGATCGGCGACGACTTCTCGGCCAAGGACTTCCGCACCTGGGCCGGCACCCTTGCCGCCGCCCGCGCGCTCTGCCTCGTGTCCAAGGCGGGGAGCGCCACCGAGGCCAAGCGCAACGTCAACACCTGCGTGAAGGCGGTCGCGGGCCTGCTGGGCAACACCGCCGCCGTCTGCCGAGGCTCCTACATCCACCCCCTAGTGTTGGAGGCCTATCAGCAGGGCGTGCTGCCGCTGAAGGCCGGCCGCTCGGAACGGGCCTTCGAGCTGGCGGTGGCTCGGTTCCTGGAGGCGGCCCAGGCCTCCTGCGCGGCGGCCTGACGGAACGGCCGGGCCACGGCGCCGTTGAGTCGGCTCGAACGGAGAAACGCCCATGGCCGCCGGCCGTCCCACCTGGCAGGGCCACCTGCGCCTGTCGCTCGTGACCTGCCCCGTCGCGCTCTACACGGCCACCGACTCGCGCGGCGACGTGCACTTCAACATGCTGCACAAGAAGACCCACAACCGGATCCGGATGATCCCGACCGACCCGGACATCGGCCCCATCGAGCGCTCGGACATCGTCAAGGGCTACGAATACGAGAAGGGCCAATACATCGTCGTAACCCAGGACGAGATCGACAGCGTCCGCCTGGAAAGCACCCGCACCATCGACATCGAGCGGTTCGTGGCCGCCGACGAGATCGACCGGCTCTATTGGGAAAATCCGTACTTCCTGGTCCCCGACGGCAAACTCGCGGCGGAAGCCTATGGCGTGATCCGCGAGGCGATGACCAAGCAGGGCCAGGTGGCTCTCGGCCGCGTCGTCATGCACCAGCGCGAGCGCCTCTTGGCCATCGAGCCGCGCGAGACCGGCATGGTCGCCTGGAGCCTGCGCAGCCGCCGCGAGGTGCGCGACGCCGCCGGCTATTTCGACGCGATCCCGGCCGGCAAGCCCGACGCCGCCATGATCCAGATCGCCCAGAAGATCATCGAGCAGAAGGAAGGCCCCTTCGATCCCGAGCAGTTCAACGACCGCTACGAGGACGCGCTGCGGGCGCTGATCAAGGAAAAGCAGAAGGGTAAGGGGAGCAAGGTCACCGCGCCCGAGGAGCCCGACGACACCAACGTGGTGGATCTGATGGAGGCCCTGCGCAAGAGCCTGGGCCAGGCCCCGGCGGCGAAGGCTCCGGCGAAGAAGGGGGCGGTCAAGGCGCCGGCGCGGAAGAAGGCGGGCTAAAGACTCTCCTAAATCCGTTTTCCCCGGCGAATGCCGGGGTCCAGATCGAACCCTCTGCCTCAGCGATCTTGGTGTAAGGGCCTATCGCAAGCTTTCAATACGCCCAGAGTGAATCTGGGTCGCGGCATTCGCCGGGAAGGTCGGATTTGGGGTTGGCTTACCCCTTCGCCCCCAACTTCCTGATCGCCGCCGCCAGATCGCGCTCGCTCTCCGCATAAGCGTCCCAGGCGTCGAGGTTCTTCAGCAGGCCGGGCGCGGTACGCAGATTGAAGCGCTTCGGATCCAGGCCCTTCCTCACCTGGGTCCAGGCGACCGGCCACGACACCGGCGCGCCCGGCCGGCCGCGCGGCGACAGCGGCGCGACCGCCGTGCTCATCCGGTCGTTGCGCAGGTAGTCGAGGAAGATCTTCCCGCCCCGCTCCTTCTTGGCCATGTTCAGCAGGTAGAGGTCGGGGCTGTCGGCGGCCATGCGGGCGCAGACCTCGCGGGCGAAGGCCTTGGCGGCGTCCCAGTCGATCTTGCTCGCCTTCAGCGGCGTGACGACGTGCAGCCCCTTGCCGCCCGTCGTCTTGCAGAACGGCGTCAGGCCCAGCGCTTCGAGGCGGTCGCGGATCTCGCGCGCGCCCTCGACCACGGCGTCGAACGGCACGTCGGGGGCGGGGTCGAGGTCGAAGACGAGACGCCCGGGAACGTCCTGTTCGCCCGGCCGGCAATTCCACGGGTGCAGCTCGGTCGCGCCCCACTGGGCGGCGGCGATCAGGCTCTCCACCGTATTGAAGACGAGGTAGGGCTTGCGGTCGCCGCTGACGACCATCTCGTCGATCAGGGCCGAGACGCCCTTGCCCGAATGGCGCTGGAAGAAGGTCTCGCCGCCGATGCCGTCGGGCATGCGGATCACCGAGCAGGGCCGGCCCTTGACGTGCTCCAGCATCCACTCGCCGACGGCTTGGAAATATTCCGCCAGATCGAGCTTGGTCCCCGGCGTCCCGTCGCCGGCGTCGGGCCAGAGCGGCTTGTCGGGATTGGAGATCGCCACGCCCAGCACCGAGGCCTTGCCCGCGCGCCGGGCGGGCTTGGCCGGCGCGGGCTGGGCCAAATCCACGGTGTTGGCCGGCGCGGGCGCCTCGGCCTCGACCGCCCGGGCGGGCTTGTCCTCGCGCAGTCCCTTGAACGACGCCTGGCGCACCGAGCCGTCTCCCGTGAAGCCGGCGAACTCTATCTCGGCCACCAGCACCGGATCCACCCAGTGGATATTGGCTCCGACGCGCGGCGCGCCCTTGCCGGAAAAAGGCGAGGTCTTGCGCTCGGCGGCCTTCAGCTTCGGCAAGAGCTTGGCCACCTTGTCGCGGCCATAGCCGGTCCCGACGCGGCCGACATGGACAAGGTCGCCGTCCTTGTAGACGCCGACGATCAGCGAGCGGAAGGCCTCGCCCGTCGTGGTCCAGCCGCCGATCACCACCTCGTGGCCCGCGCGGCACTTGGCCTTGGTCCAGGCGCCGCTCTTGCCGGAGCGATAGGCCGCGTCCAGCCGCTTGGATACCACGCCTTCCAGCGACATGCGGCAGGCCGACTGCAAGACCGCCTCGCCGCCGCGCGAGAAATGCTCGACATAGCGGATCAACGCGTCGCCGCCGGCCAGCAGCGTCTCGAGGCGGGCCTTGCGCTCCGAAAGCGGCTGTTCCGTCAGGTCCTCGCCCTCGGCGTGGAGCAGATCGAAGGCGAAAAAGATCAGGTCGGCGGTCGTCTGCTCGGACAGCGCCGCCTGCAGGCCCGCGAAGCTGGGCGAGCCGGCCTCGTCCAAGGCCACGACCTCGCCGTCGATCAGGCTGTCCGGAAGATCGCGGGCCGCCTTGATCAATTCCGGAAAGCGGTCGCTCCAGTCCAGGCCCGTACGGGTCCGCAGCGCCGCCTCGCCGCCCTCGACGCGCAGCTGCATGCGATAGCCGTCGAACTTGATCTCGTGGACCCAGTCGCCGCCGCTGGGCGGACGGTCGACCAGCTTGCAAAGCTGCGGCGGAACGAAGTCGGGCATCTTCGCCGTCTTCACGACCTTCCGCGACGCGCTGGATTTGATGGCGGGCTTGGCGTTGGAGGCTGGCTTGGCTTCCCGTCCCGTCGGCGCGTCGGTGTCTTCCGCCGCCTTCTCGGCGCTGGCCTCGGGCGAGCGGTCGCTGTTCCAGACCGCGTCCGAGGCCGGGCCGGCCTTGGTCATGAACGGCGTGGGCGACTGGCCCTCGCCGGCGGCGATCTGCTCCATGGTGCGGCCCGAGGCGATCGAGGACGCGGTCTCGTCGAGAAAGCCGTCGTCGCCCTCGATCGCATAGGCGTCGCGATGCTTGATCAGCAGCCAGTTCTCGCGCTTGGCCGCGCCGCCCCGGGCGAACTTGTCGTTGTTGATCCGGACCAGGACATAGCCGCCCTTCATCCGTTCGCCGGCGAAGACCAGCTTGATCTCGCCCTTCTTCAGGCCCTTGGCGAGGTCGAAGCCCGGCTCCGGCGCCCACCAGCCGCGGTCCCACAGCATCACCGTGCCGCCGCCGTACTGACCCTTGGGGATCGTGCCCTCGAAGTCGCCATAGGCCAGCGGATGGTCCTCGACATGGACGGCCAGGCGTCGCTCGCGCGGGTCGCGCGACGGCCCCTTGGTCACCGCCCACGACAGAAAGACGCCCTCGTGCTCCAGCCGCAGATCGTAGTGCAGCCGGGTGGCGTCGTGCTTCTGGATGACGAAGCGCGCGCGCTCCGAGGCGGAGACGGCGATCTGGCCGGTCGGTTCGGCCGTCTTCTCGAAATCGCGCTTGGCCTCGTAGGCCGCGAGCTTGCGCCCCGCCATCCCCGAACGTCCTATTCGCCGTCGAAGACTTCGGGTCGCTTGTCGTCGACGTCGCGGCCATCGCCGGGATCGTCGTCCTGTTCGAGCTCGACGATCTCGTCCTCGTCCAGATCCTCGCCGATCAGGGCGTCGTCGTCATCGGCGTCGCCCTCGGCCTGGGTGACGTCCAGCACGTCCGGCAGTTCCTCGAAGGTCTGGAACTCGCCATCGCGCCCGATGACGTCGTCGTCCGCCGCCTCGGCGCCGTCCTGTCCGTCCCATCCGTTGTCGACATCGGTCATGGCGTCTCTCCTGTGCGTCCGGAGAAAATGGCCAGGCGCCGGGGGCGTTCCCCGCCTCCGCCAGACAGCCGCTCAGCAATGGAATCGGGGGCATGGCGGCGGCTTTTCCGCCGCCCCGCGGTTAAGCTTAAGAAACGACGATTTCTAAGTTTTCGGCCAAGCTTGACCATAAGGCGGGGCCGAAATCGTAAAAAACCTTATCCTGCGGGCGTTTTGTCCCCGTGAATCGCCGTTTTAACCTTTGCTGACGGGTGACAAACGCGATTGGCCTCGTCAGGCTCGGGTTTCCCTGATTCACAGGAATGAGCTTGAGAAGATGAACGTTTCCGATCTGGTCGACGCCGCCGTGGCCGCCGACGAAAAGCTGACCAAGACCCAAGCCAAGGCCATCATCGACGGCGTCTTCAAGGCGATGTCGGACGCCGCCGTGAAGGGTGAGGAAGTCTCGATCCCGGGCTTCGGCAAGTTCAAGGTCCAGGCCAAGCCGGCCCGCACCGGCCGCAACCCGGCCACCGGCGCGACGATCGAAATCGCCGCCAGCAAGAAGGTCGCCTTCACGCCGGCCAAGCAACTGAAGGACGCCGTCAACGGCTAATTCAGCGCGAGGCGGACGCGTGAATGTCCGCCTCCCGACGCTTCCCTTCACGCGCGATAGCACGCCTCATGCGCCTGTTGCGCGTGAAGACTTTTCAGAACAAAAGAAGAACGATAACGTGCCGCGCATGGCCGTTCTCGATCTTCGGCGCAAGCTCGCCATTCTCTCCGACGCCGCGAAATACGACGCCTCCTGCGCCTCGTCCGGCGCCCAGAAACGCAATTCGCTGGGCGGCAAGGGCGTCGGCTCGACCGAGGGCATGGGCATCTGCCACGCCTATGCCCCCGACGGCCGCTGCATCAGCCTGCTGAAGATCCTGCTGACCAATTTCTGCATCTACGACTGCGCCTACTGCATCAATCGCGTGTCGTCGAACACGCCGAGAGCGCGCTTTTCGGTCAAGGAGGTCGTCGACCTCACCCTGAACTTCTACAAGCGCAACTATATCGAGGGCCTGTTCCTGTCGTCGGGCGTCATCCGCACCGGCGACTACACGATGGAGGAGATGGTCCGGGTGGCGAAATCGCTGCGGCTGGACCATGACTTTCGGGGCTATATCCACCTGAAGCTGATCCCCGAGGCCTCGCCGGAGCTGGCGGCCGAAGCTGGGCTCTACGCCGACCGGGTGTCGATCAATATCGAGCTGCCGCGCGACGACAGCCTGGCGACCCTGGCGCCGGAAAAGGACGTCGGCGGCATCAAGCGGGCCATGGGCCGCATGCGGCTGGCCATCGAGGACAAGGCCGAGCCGGCCCGGAAGGCTGGACGCCAGACCTTCGCCCGCGGGCAGTCGACCCAGCTGATCGTGGGGGCCGACGAGGCGCGGGACGGCGACATCCTGGCCCGCAGCGCCAACCTCTACGGCGCCTATCGCCTGAGCCGGGTCTACTATTCGGCCTTCAGCCCGATCCCCGACGCCAGCCACCGCCTGCCCCTCGCGCGGCCGCCGCTGTTGCGTGAGCATCGTCTGTATCAGGCCGACTGGCTGATGCGGTTCTACGGTTTCGAGCGGCCCGAAATCGTGTCCGAGGGCGAGGACCTTGACCTCTCCGTCGATCCCAAGACCAGCTGGGCGCTGCGGCACCGGGCGCGGTTTCCGGTCGACATCCAGACGGCCGACCGCGAGACCTTGCTGCGGGTCCCGGGTCTGGGCGCCAAGGCCGTGGAGCGCGTCCTGACGGCCCGGAAGGTCGCGCGCCTGACCCTGGACGACCTCAAGCGCGTCGGCGCCGTCGTCAAGCGCGCCAAGGCCTTCGTGGTCACCGCCGACTGGACGCCGGGGGCGTTGACCGACCGCGACAGCCTAAAGGCCGCCCTGGTCCGCCCCGAGCAGCTGAGTCTGTTCTGATGCGGGTGGTGCGGCTGGAGTCGGAGATCGACTTCGCCGGCTGGCGGACGGCCGCGCGGGCGCTGCGGGCGGACGGTGTGTCGCCGGAGGCGGTGGTCTGGACGGTCGAGTGGGATCTCTTCTCCCCTCCCCCTCGCGGGGAGAGGCCGGAGGGTGGGGGCGGCGGCGCGGCGATCTCGGAGCGAACACCCCCACCCCAACCCCTCCCCTCGAGGGGGAGGGGCTTTACCGTCCCCGCCGCCTTCCTCGAGCTCGCCGAACAAGTCATCCTCCACCGCGCGCCGGACCGCTTCGCCCTGCTCTACCGCATCCTCTGGCGGCTGGAGCGCGAGCCTCGCCTGATCGACAATCCCGCCGACGCCGACATGGCCCGCGCCCGCGACATGGCCAAGGCGGTCAGCCGCGCCGCGCACAAGATGAAGGCCTTCGTCCGCTTCCGACTGGTCGAGGGCGCGGCCGCCGAGACCTATGCCGCCTGGTTCGAGCCCGCCCATCGCGTCACCGAGGCCGTCGCGCCGTTCTTTGTCCGCCGCTTCACCAGCATGGACTGGACGATCCTGACGCCCGACGCCTGCGTCGCCTGGGACGGCGAGCGCCTGACCGTCTCGGAGGGCGCCGATCCCGCCGACGCTCCATCCGAGGACGCCCAGGAGGAGCTCTGGCGCACCTATTACGCCTCGATCTTCAACCCCGCGCGGCTGAACCCCAGGCAGATGCGCCAGGAGATGCCCAAGCGTTATTGGCGGAACCTGCCCGAGGCGGCGCTCATTCCGGAGCTGATCGAAGCCGCTCAGGACCGCGCCGCCGCCATGGTCGCCGCCCCGCCTCGCCAGCCCTCGGACCGCGTGTTGAAGGCCGCCCTGCGCCACGCCCGCGACGCCTCCTACGAAGGCGGCGCGCCGACGGATCTCGACGATGTCGCCGCCGGCGTTCAGGTCTGCCGGCGCTGCGACCTCTGGCGCGACGCGACCCAGGCCGTGCCCGGCGAGGGCGCGGCGCGCGCGGCCTTGATGTTCGTGGGCGAACAGCCCGGCGACCAGGAGGACCTGGCGGGTCGCCCCTTCGTCGGGCCTGCGGGCCGGATCTTCGACAAGGCCCTCGCCGAGGCGGGCGCGCCGCGCGACCAGGCCTATGTCACCAACGCGGTCAAGCACTTCAAGCACGAGCCGCGCGGCAAGCGGCGCATCCACAAGACGCCGGACCGAGGCGAGGTCACCGCCTGCCGCTGGTGGCTGGACGCCGAGCGCCGGCTGGCGCGCCCCAAGGTGATCGTGATGCTGGGGGCGACGGCGGCGCTCGGCGTGATCGGCAAGCCAACGGCCATCGGCGCTCATCGCGGGCGGCCGCTGCCGCTGCCCGACGGCGCTCAAGGGGTGGTCACCTACCATCCGTCCTTCCTGCTGCGGGTTCCGGACGCGGAGACCAGGGCGCGGGCCTATGCCGAGTTCGTGGCCGACCTGCGGCTGGCCGCCGACCTGGCCGGCGTCCGGACGTCCTAGGCTAATCCGCGACGCCGCGGGGGAACCGCCGCGTCGCCGATCCGGTTTCGAAGGATCGAAGGAGAGCGCCGATGACCGATCACGACCGCGAGCAAGACAAGCCGGACACGGCCGACACCCCGCCCCACCTGCAGACCGAGGACCAGAAGGGCGCGGGCCCGATCAACGACGCCGGCAGCGGGGTCAGCCAGGAAGACGGCGGCGAGGATCCGGACAATATGGGCCGGGCCTGATCCAGCCGCCTCGCGATACGACACGCCGGCTCCACGCGGCTAGGCCATCGAATTGCCGCACCCTCCGAGAAGCTTAACCGGACGTTGATCCGGAGGCCCACGGTGCGTCTTCTTCGTCTCTGTCTTCTGGCCCTGGCCTCACTGTCGCCGTCCCTGTCGATCGCGCGAGAGACGCCGCCCATCATGACCGCCGGCGCCAGTCCGCAAATGCTGGAGCGACGGCTGATCGATATCGGCGGTGGACGGTCGCTGAACATGGTGTGTATCGGGAGTGGCGCGCCGACCCTCGTGTTCGAGCAGGCCCTGGGCGGTGCGATCCTCGACTGGCAGCATATCCAGCCCGAGCTCAGCAAGACCAACCGGACCTGCTTCTACGACCGCGCGGGTTACGGCCAGAGCCCGGCCTCGGACCAGCCCCGCACCCCGCGAAACGTCACCGACGATCTGCACGCCCTGCTCCGGGCGTCCGGAGAACGCCTGCCCGTTGTGCTGATCGGCCATTCGATCGGCGGGCGCTACGTTCCTTACTACTATGAGCGCTTCCCCGCCGATGTCGCGGGCATGGTGCTGGTCGACCCGGGGTTCTCCGGCCAGGACGACTTGAAGCTGTCCGCGCCCGACCAGGCGCTCTTCGACGGGCTGCGGATCAAGGTCTACGCCAAGTGGTCGAATTGCGCGGCCAAGGCGCGCGGTCACGAACTGACTTTGGAGGCTCCGCAGGGCTGTTTCGCGGCGAACCTGCCCTATTACACGCGGGACGAGGCGGCGCGGATGCTGCCGGTCTATCAGCGGCCAGAACGATGGGAGACGATCGCCTCCGAATATGCCCACATCGACGAGGACAAGGGTCCGCGGAAGGCTTGGGGCGATCTGCCGCTGGTCGTGCTGACCCGGACCGACTTTCCGCCCACGCTGGGAGCCTCGGACGCGTTCAATCAATCGGTCGAGGCAGTGTTGAAGCGCGGACACGCGGCGCTGGCGGCGCGATCCAGTCGAGGCCGGAACATCACCGTGCCCAACTCCAGCCACTACATGCAGGCCAACCAGCCCGAGCCCGTCCTGGCCGCGATCAAGGACCTCGTGGCCGAGGTCCGCGCGCGTCCGTCCCCATAGGGCCTCGGCGTCCGCCCCGGCGGGGCAAAGCCGCCTCCCCCGCGCGCGGGGGAGGCGCTCGGTATCAGTGGGCCTTGCCCCCCAGTTCGGCCATCAGCGCTTCCTTGCGGGCCTGCATGCGCTCGCCCATTTCGTCGAGGTCCTCGTCGCCCTTCTTGGCCTGGGCGAAGAAGCCGCCGGGCTGCTCCTCCTCCTTGACGTGGTGCTTGATGTATTCGCCCAGCACCTTGACCTTGGCGTCGTAGAACTCCTGGCCCGGCTTCATGGCCTCGATCTCGGCGATCAGCTTCTTGGCGCCGTCATGCTCGACATAGGCCTCGTCGATCAGGTCGTCCTCGACGTCGCCGCGCTCCTCCGGATAGAGGATCTCCTCCTCGATCTGGGTGTGGACTTTCAGGGCCAGGGCGATCTGGTTGAACAGCGCCAGCTTCTCGGCGTTGTCCTCGAGCTGTTCGTACTCGTCGAACATCTTCTCCACCTCGCGGTGGTCCTGCTTGAGCAGGCGGATCGCCAGCGGGTCGCGGCGGCCGGTGCGGCGCGTGGCCTTGCGGGGTTTGGCGGACTTGGTCTTGCTCGACGCGCTCTTGGCGGCAGTGGCCATCTGAATTCTCCCTGGTGGTCCCGACGGCGAAGCAACACCCAAGGCCAAGCAGGCGTTCCGCCGCTCGGCCAGGATCCCGGGTTCGAGGGAGCGCCGGCGCGGCTCAGCGGTCCTGCTGATAGCCCTGGTGGGTGGTGTTCTGCTTGACCCCGCCCTGCCGGCCCTGCTCGGCCAGATTGGCGTCGGCGTCGCCGGGCTGGCCGGACTGTAGCGTTTCGCCGTCCGCCGTCGCGCCGGCGAGATCGGGCTTGTCGCCGGGCGCGGCGCGTTGCTCGGGCGGAATGGGGGGCGCTTTGGCCATGGCGGTCTCCTCGCAAAGGGCGAGGACTGAACCGCGCCCGCGCGCCGAGGTTCCGAGATCAAACCCGCGGTCGTCGCGCCCCGAGACGACGGCCGACATGCAAAAAGGCCCGGGACGAACCCGGGCCTTTTCAAGGGCTTGCGATGGTACCAGCTCTCGGGCTCGAACCGAGGACCTCTAGATCCACAATCTAGCGCTCTAACCAACTGAGCTAAGCCGGCTCATCGCGAGGCGTCGTCTTTAGTCGGATCGGACGCCGGGATCAAGCACCGATCGGGCCGATCGCATCACGAAAGCGACCGCCGCGCCCCCGGGGCCATGCCCGGGTGACGCTGGCCGTCGCGGCATCGCCCGCGAGGCCGCGCGCGAATGAAAACGCCCCGGGGCCGAGGCCTCGGGGCGTTTCCTGACTTTCGCTGGGATTCAGGTCCTATTGCGGGACCTGGAACACCAGCGGGACGGTCACCTGACCACCGTCGACGGGCGCGCCGTCGAGGGTCTTCGGCTTCATCCGGAACAGGCGCGACAGACGCAGAGCCGCGTCGCCGAAGCCCATGTCCGCCGGGGTCTCGGAGACCACCGAGCAGCCTTCCAGAGTGCCCTTGGCCGTCACGGTGCACGAGATCGTGGCCTTGCCGCTGACTTCCATCCGCTGAGCGCGGTCGGGGTAGTAGCGGGCCATGTCGTCGCCGCTGGGCTTGCGGGCCCAGTCCGGACGCGTGATCACCGAGGCGCGAGCCGGCGGGTTCGTCGGCACCGGCGGCGCCTGCGAGATCACCGGCGGAGCCGTCTGTTCCACCCGCTTTTCAACGGGCGGGATCGGCAGCGGCGGCGGCGGCGTCACGTCCGGCGGCGGAGCCACCGGGGGACGCGGCTGGACCACGGCCGGAGGCGGCGGCGGCTCGTTGGTGGGCGGCGGCGGCGGCGGCGGCGGCGGCGGCGGCGGGGGCGGCGGAGGCAACTCCACGTCCACGGCGTCGTCCGAATACTGCTGCATCACCGCTTCGAACTTCTGCTTCGCCAGGTAGGCGAAGAGGAGTGCGTGCAGACCGACCACCACGATCATGGCGATCGTGAAAGGACCGGCGCCTTTGCCGCGTCGCGGGCCGTCGGAAGTGAGCGGATCGTAGCGGCGATGCTCGGGCGTATTTTCGTCAGCCATGCATCACCCCTACTTGCTATCATCCCGTCCGACGAGCGCCACGCTGTAGAAGCCGTTATCCTGGAGGGTGTTCATCACCTCCATGAAAGCCCCATAGCGAACCTTTTCGTCGGCCCGGATGTAGATGCGCTCCTTGGACGGATCGCGACGGCCCATGCCCTTCGCGATGTCCTGCCCCATCGAGTCGATCGTGGTCTCGTTGTCGCCGATGTACAGCTGACCCGATTGCTTGATCGAGATGTAGACCGGCTTCGGCGGACTGGGCGTTGGTTTCGCAACCGCCGCGGGCAGGTTCACTTCGACCGACACGGAGGCCAGCGGAGCGGCCACCATGAAGATGATCAGGAGCACCAGCATGACGTCCACGAAGGGCGTAACGTTGATGTCGCTGTTCTGCTCGACGTTGAACCTGTCGCTTCCACCGCCTGAAAGTTTGGCGGCCATCGGTGTTACGCCCCCTTGTCGAGCTGACGCGAGATGGCGTTCATCAGTTCAGCGACGAAACCTTCCGAGCGGGTGCCGTAGCCGGAGATGCGGGTCTGGAAGTAGTTGTAGAAGATAACGGCCGGGATAGCGGCGAAGAGGCCGATACCGGTGGCGAGCAGGGCTTCAGCGATACCCGGCGCCACGACGGCGAGGTTGGTCGTGTTGGTGTTCGCGATGCCGATGAACGAGGTCATGATCCCGTAAACCGTACCGAACAGACCGATGAACGGACCGGCCGAACCGACCGAGGCCAGGAACACCATGCCGCCCGACAGACGCTTGGCCAGCGAGGACTGGACGGCGTTGATGGCGTAGGTGGCGCGGGCCAGCGTCGAGTCACGGTGCTCGCCGGCGACGGCCAGACCCGCTTGACGCGACAGTTCGACTTCCTGCGAGGCGGCCGCGGCCATGTCGGCCATCGGGTTGCCTTCGAATTCTTCCGACGAGCTGATGCGCGCGATGTCGGCGATCGAGCGAGCGCCGCGGAAGGCTTCCAGGAACTTGTCCGATTGCTTGTTGAGGCCGCCGAACTCGAAGATCTTCGTGATCAGCAGAACCCACGAGAAGACGGACGAGAGCAGCAGGCCGATCATGACGACCTTCACGACGGCGCCGGCGGCGAGGAACATGCCGACGGGCGTCAGCGAGCCGCCCTTCTTCGAGCCTTCGGCGGCCGCGACGTCGGCCGGCGGGGCTTCCG
>NZ_CAMQSF010000002.1 GCF_947036865.1 uncultured Caulobacter sp.
TGTTCGCCGACGACCTGTCGCACCTGAAGGACCGGCTGGCTCCCTTCCCGCTCGCCGAGGCGCGGGCCGAGATCGCCCGCAATCTCGGCAAGCCGCTGGAGGCGATCTTCGCCGAGATCGGCGAGCCGGTCGCCGCCGCCTCGCTGGCCCAGGCCCATCCGGCGACGCTGGTCGACGGGCGCAAGGTCGCGGTCAAGGTGCTGCGCCCGGGGATCGAGCGTCAGGTCGAACGCGACAGCGCGGTGCTGCGTCTGGCCGCGCGGCTGGCCGAAACCCTGGCTCCCGCCTCGCGCCGCCTGCGGCCCACGGCCTTCGTCGAGGTGGTGATCAGGGCGCTGGCGCTGGAAATGGACCTGAGGTTCGAGGCCGCCGGCTGCGCCGAGCTGGGCGAGGCCATGGCGGCCGATCCCTATATGCGCGCGCCCCGGGTCTGCTGGGAGGGCGTCGGCAAGCGGGTGCTGACCCTGACCTGGGCCGAGGGCGTTCCGCTGTCCGATCCGGCCGCCCTTGAGCTGCCTGGCCTCGACCGCAAGGCGCTGGCCGAGAACGTCACCCGGGGCTTCCTGGCCCAGGCCCTGGACCATGGCCTGTTCCACGCCGACCTGCACGAGGGCAATCTGTTCGTGGCCGCGCCGGCCTCGATCGTCGCCGTCGACTACGGCATCGTCGGGCGCCTCGGCCCCGGCGAGCGGCGCTATCTGGCCGAAATCCTGTACGGCTTTCTCAATCGCGACTACGCCCGGATCGCCAAGATCCATTTCGACGCCGGCTACGTGCCGGCCCACCAGGACATGGACGCCTTCGCCCAGGCCCTGCGCGCCGTCGGCGAGCCGGTGTTCGGCCGGGACGCCCGCGAGGTCTCGATGGGCCGGCTGCTGGCCCAGCTGTTCGAGATCACCGCCCTGTTCGACATGGCGCTGCGCCCCGAACTGGTGCTGCTGCAGAAGACCATGGTCACGGTCGAGGGCGTCGCCCGCCGCATCGACCCCGCCCACGACCTCTGGGCCGCCGCCGACCCGGTGGTGCGCCGCTGGATCGCCCGCGAACTGTCGCCCGCCGCCAAGGCCCGCGACTTCGCCGAGGAGGCCCTGCGCGCGATCAAGGCCCTGGCCCGGCTGGCGGAAGCGCCGCCGACGCCCGCCGTGGTCGTCGAGCGCGCCCACACCGGGCCGCTGCTTTGGTTCCTGGTCGGCGCGGCGGCCGCCGGCGCGGCCTTCGTGACAGGCCTGCTGCTGGCGCGCTGACGCCGATCAGCCGGCCGCCGGCGCCGGCCCCCCCGCCCGGGCGGAGGTCGGGCGCGACACCTCGGCCGCGAAGTTTCGACGATCGCCTCGAGCAGCGCCTCCGGAGGACCCGTCCCGGGGCCGCTCGGAGCCCGTCTGCTTCAAATGGGCTCATTCGAAACAGATGAACAGGCTCGATTTCTTACATTCAGAGCGTGCTAGCCGCCGAAGCCGCTCACACTTTCGGCTACCACGCTCTAACCGTCCGCCTGGTCACGGCGCTTCGCGGCGGTCGCCCGTTTGGCCTCGCGGGCCTTCTGCTCGTCCCAGTAGGCCGCGCCCTCGTCCGGCTTGAACATCGTACGCGGCGCGCCCTCGCGCGAGACCACCGCGAAGACATTGCTCTTGGGATCATAGATCAGCAGGTCGCCATTGGGCCGCTTCAGGGTCTCGGCGCCCTTGGGCGGATCGCTGATGAAGGCGTGGACCTTGGCGACATAGTCGTCGGCGCTGCGCGCTCCGAAGGTCCGGCCGTTGCGCTCGAACGATCGCTGGGCGTTCTCCTCGGCCGAGCGGGTGCGGTTGGCCGCCCAATAGGGCTTGCCGCCCACCAGCTTGACCGGCGCGTCGCGCGGGTCGTCGCGATCGCGCCCGCGCTCGGCCGTGGCGGGCTCGCTCCCCGGCCCCGAGGTCGAGACGCCGGCCTCCGCGCGCTCGCCGGCTTTCGGCGCCTTGACCGCCGAGCCGCCGTTGTCGCACGCGGCCAGACCCGCCAGCAGCAGAACCGCCGCCGCGCCGACCGAAACTCGTCTTACAATCTTCATGATCGTATTGGCTCCTCTTCTCTACCTGTGCGTTTATTGAACGAAAGCGGAACAAGAGTCGAGTCCCGATCTTTGCCTCTGGCGCTTTGCCGCGCGGGTAGGCATCTGCTGGGGTCGAGAGCGCCAGACGCGGAGCGGAAAGTGGCCGAGAAACGGGTTCTTCTGATCGTCGGCGGCGGGGTGGCGGCCTACAAGGCGCTGCTGCTGACCCGCCTGCTGCGCAAGGCCGGGATCGGCGTGCGGCCGATCCTGACCAAGGCCGGGGCCGAGTTCGTCACGCCGCTGTCCCTGGCCGCCCTGGCCGAGGACAAGGTCTATCAGGACCTCTTCTCGCTGACCGACGAGCACGAGATGGGCCATATCGAGCTGTCGCGCTCTGCCGACCTGATCGTCGTGGTTCCGGCCACGGCCGACCTGATCGCCAAGGCGGCCCAGGGCCTGGCCGGCGACCTGGCCTCGACCACCCTCCTGGCCACCGACAAGCCGGTGCTGATGGCGCCGGCGATGAACGTGCGCATGTGGCTGCATCCGGCCACGCAACGCAATATCGCGACGCTGAAGGCCGACGGCGTGACCTTCGTCGGCCCCGAGGAGGGCGCCATGGCCTGCGGCGAGTTCGGGCCCGGACGCCTGGCCGAGCCGGAAGCGATCTTCGCGGCGATCACGGCGATGCTGGCGGGTCCGGCGGCGCGGCGGCTGGCCGGCAAGCGGGCCCTGGTCACCGCCGGGCCGACCTTCGAGCCGATCGATCCGGTGCGCGGGATCACCAACCGCTCCAGCGGCAAGCAGGGTTTCGCGATCGCCGAAGCCCTGGCCAGGCTGGGCGCCGAGGTCACCCTGGTCGCCGGACCGGTCGCCCTGCCGACGCCGCTCGGCGTTAGCCGCGTCGATGTCGAGACGGCGCGGGAGATGCTGGCCGCCAGCCAGGCCGCCCTGCCCGCCGACGTCGGGGTCTTCGTGGCCGCCGTCGCCGACTGGCGCGTGGACGAGGCCTTCGGGACCAAGCTGAAGAAGGAAAAGGGCGGTCCGCCGGCCCTGACCTTCGTCGAGAACCCCGACATCCTGGCGACCCTGTCGGCCAGCGGGCCTCGTCGCCCCAAGCTGGTCGTCGGCTTCGCGGCCGAGACCGACCATGTCGAGGACCACGCCCGCGCCAAGCTGGCCCGCAAGGGCTGCGACTGGATCATCGCCAACGACGTCAGCCAGCCCGGCGTGATGGGTGGGTCGGAGAACGCCGTGCTGCTGATCACCCGGGACAAGACCGAACGGTGGGAGCGCGCGGCCAAGGACGAGGTCGCCGATCGGATCGCCGAGCGGATCGCGACGGCGTTGGCTTAAGGGCGGCGACAACCACGGAAAACGGCCAGGCGACGCCTGGCCGTTCCCACAGGTGTCGAAGACGGAACGCCTAGTACTTGATCTTCAGCCGCGCGTACCAGAATCCGCCGTTCATGCCGAACGGACCGCCCGAGCGCGGATAGATCTGGCCGTCCGCCGTGCTGCCGGTCAGGGCGTAGATCGGGTTGGCCGTGGTCGGCGCCAGCTTGTCCGGGTAGTTGTCGAACAGGTTGTTGGCGCCGAGCGTCAGCGTGTACTTGTCGGCGAGCGTGTAGCTGACGTCGAAGTCGGCGGTGACCTCCGAGCCGAAGATCTGGCCCGGATAGTCCTGCTCGGTGCTCCAGCTGCTGTAGTAATTGCCGCGGGCGTTGAGCGTGAAGCCGCCGACCGAATAGCTGGCCGACAGGTTGGCGCGATGCTTGGGCGTGATGTTCTCGATGTCGTAGATCCGATCCGCGCCGATGGCGGCCGGGTCGAACTTGGTCACGGTGCTCTTGTTGTAGCTGTAGGCCAGGGTGAGACTCAGCGGGTTGCTCAGCAGCTCGGTCCTGTAGCTGGCCACCGCGTCGACGCCCTTGGTCTTGGTGTCGAAGCCGTTGGTGAAATAGGCCACCGCGCCCCCGACCCCGACCGCCGAAAGGGCGGGCTGAGCGACGATGTCGGCGGACGTGACATCGAAGGTGCTGGTGATGCTGATGCGGTCCCTCACCTTGATCATGTAGCCGTCGACGGTGACCGTGAGGTTGCTGAGCGGATTGAGGATGAACCCGACGCCAAGGTTGGTGGACTTTTCCGGGGTCAGGGTCTTGGCGCCGAAATACTGGGCGATGGCGCTGGTCACCGGATAGGTGCCGGTCTGAACCTGTTCGCCGCCGGGGGCGAAGGCGGTCGTCAGGATCTCGGTGTTGCTCTGGCCGGGCGACGGGGCGTGGAAGCCGGTGCCCACGGTGCCGCGCAGCGAGACCGTGTCGGAGAGCTTGTAGAGGGCGTTGACCTTGCCCACCACCGTGTCGCCGAAGGTGTTGTACTTCTCGTAGCGGCCCGCGACGCCGACCGTGAAGGCCTTGGTGACGTCGGTCTCGGCGCCCAGATAGACGCCGAAATTGCTCTGGGTGGAAGTCTTGGCCGAGGCGGGGCTGGTGCCGCCATAGCCGCTGGCGCCGGGCGACTTGGTGGCCGATTCCGGCGCGCCATTGACGATCGAGCGCGTATAGACGCCGGGCGAGACCTGCACATAGAGCGGCTGCACGGCGTAGGGGCCGGCGGCGTAGGACTGCAAGTCCCCGGCCGTGGCCTCGTACTCCTCGTGCCGGTATTCGCCGCCGCCCGACAGGGTGACCGGACTCGCGAGGCCAAGCTCCAGCGGATAGGTCAGGTCGAGGTTCAGGTTGACCTCGCGCTGGATCAGCTTGCCGAACTTGAACTCCGTCTGGCTCTTGGGGCCGAACGAGGCGTTCAGCGACTGGGTCATGGCCAGATCGAGCGAGTTCTTGGCCACCGTGCCGGACAGGTCGTAGGTCAGGCCGCTGTCGGCCTTACCCTTCACGCCCATCGTGCCGTAGAACTGTTCGACGACGCCCTGGAAACGCGGGGTGAAACCCGCCGGATACAGTGTGGTGAAGCTGTAGGTGTTGGAGTCCTTGACGAACCCGCCCGCCGGGCAGGTCGCGTTGCCGGTCGGGCACGGGGTCAGATAGATCGGCGCGAAGGCGCCGTTGCGACCCGGTGAGCCCGTGGCCGGCTTGCCAGTGCCGTTGTCGATGGCCAGCGGCGTCGGGGCCGAGATCGGCGAGCGATAGTTGAAGCTCTGGTCGGCGTCGCGGTGGCCGACATTGGCCGTCAGATAAAGGCTGGTGTTCTCGTTGACGTCGTAGCCGGCGTTCAAGAACAGCTTGTAGCCGTTGGTCGGCGACGTGCCCCAGATCTGAGCGGGACCCGGATAGTTGGGGATTTTCGACGCCAGGCTGGGGTTGGTGGCCGCCAGAACCGCCGCTATGGGCCGGGTCGCGCCGCGGCTGGTCTGACCGTCGTCGAAATACTCGCCCGACACATTGACGAAGCCGGAGTCGAACAGCTTGAAGCCGGCGTTGACGGCGAACTGATAGCTGCGGCCGTCGCCGGCATAGGTCTTTCCATAGCGCGCCTGCGCCTCGAGGCCGCTGTCGCTGTCGCGCAGGCTGTAATTGATCACGCCGCCGATGGCGTCGGAACCGTACTGCGCGGTCGCGCCGTCCCGCAGGATCTGCAGATCCTTGATCGCGATCGACGGAATCATCGACAGATCGACCGCCTGGGCGCCCAGCGACAGGGCGGTGTCGCCGCCGGTGACGACCTGAACCAGCGCCGAGCGGTTGTAGCGCTTGCCGTTGATCATCACGAGCACCTGGTCCGCGCCGAGGCCGCGCAACGACGGCGCGCGCACGAAGGTCGAAGCGTCCGAGATGGTGTTCTGCGGCACGTAGAACGACGGGACGATGTTCTTGACCACGTCCAGCATGTCGGCCGCCGGCTGACGGGCGAGCTCCTCGCCGCCGAAGACATCGATCGGGGACGGCGAGTCCGCCACCGACCGGTCGGTTCTCCGTGTCCCGAGAATGATGACCTTTTCGACCTCGGTGTTGCCCTGTTCGGCGGTGGCGATGGGTTTATCCGGCTCTGCGGGTAAACCCGCCGCCTGGGCCACATCCGTGAAAGTCAGGCTAAGAGAGAAAGCAGAGATACTCGAAAGCAGTACAGTTCGTAAGCACTTGGTCATGCCAACCCCCTCTTTGCGCTATTTCGCGCGGTTGCTATGACTCTGTTTTGTTCCCGACGTGATTTTGTTGTTCTTTAATAAGATAGTTGGCGACGCATTCGCATGACGCCGCCTGGGAACATTTCGTCAGTCGCAAAAGGTTCGCAATGGTTACGGCGCCTGTCGGGTTGTAACCGGGCGTTGAAGGGCGCGGGCGCCCCTTTGCGCGGCGCCTTGTCCTGGACTTCGCCGCGCGATGACCATGATTGTGGCGCCCGGACCCCTGACCCGGCGATCCGCGTCGGTGGCGGCGCTCGCGAGGAGTCGGCGTCAAGCCCTGGCCCCGAACCGGCCAAATCGGCTACAGGCGGCCTGTCGCCAGAACAGGAACGTCCGCATGTCCGCCATCCCCGCCGGCCTCGCCATTCGCTTCAAGCGTTGGGACGGCAACGCCGATCTGCCGATCCCCGCCTATGCCAGCGCCGGCGCGGCCGGATTCGACCTCAGAGCGCATGTGCCCGACGAGGCGCCGCTGACCCTGAAGCCCGGCGCGCGCGCCATGGTGCCGACCGGGTTTTCGGTGGCGGTTCCGGACGGCTACGAGATGCAGGTGCGCCCGCGCTCGGGCCTGGCCTTCAAGAACGGGGTGACGGTGGTCAACGCGCCGGGCACCGTGGACAGCGACTATCGCGGCCAGGTCTGCGTGCTGCTGATCAATCTGGGCGAGGAGGACTTCACGATCCGCCGAGGCGACCGCGTCGCCCAGGGAGTCATCGCCGCGGCCCCGCAATGGCCGCTGGTCGAGGTCGAGGATCTGGACGAGACCGACCGCGGCGCCGGCGGGTTCGGCTCGACCGGCGTCTAGGCCTGTCTGGTTCGAATGGAGTCGTTCGAAACAGATAAACAGGCTCGATCTCAAGCCTTCAGAGCGTGCTAGCCGCCGAAACCGCTCACATTTTCGGCAAGCACGCTCTAGTTCACGGCCGGGTGGATCGCCCGCAGGCCCAGCATCAGATAGCCGCCAAAACCGGCGGCGAAGGCGGCCGCGGCCATCCACAGGATGGGCCGGATCATGTCCAGGGGCGTCTCGCCGATCGGGGGATGGGTCTTCATCGGAACCTCCTGCAGCCTCGGGGCGGAACCGGCGGACACTGAACGCCGGAGGAGATACGCGCTCCCGAGCCGTTGGTTGCGATGGGGAGCGGCTAATACTCTGTCGTGATTCCGACGCAAGCGGAAATTGTGGCGTGGTGTCGCATGGCGAAGCTTCGCGATCACCGTGGCCGCGCGGACACGTCCGGCGGCGGGAACTTCCCCGGCGGTATTGATTTCTGGACGGGTGCGTCCATTTATCCCTTGAAGGGCGAGCCGGACCTTTGTATCCGGCGCGCTCGAAACCTCTCGACATGGGTCCGTCATGGCGTCGTCGGAAAATTCCGCGGATAAGAAGCGTAAAATCGTGCCGATGGTGGCCGGTGGCGTGATCCTGGCCGGCGTGGCCGTGGGCGGCGCCTTGTGGTTCCTCGACAAGCAGCACTTCGAGACGACCGACAACGCCTTCGTCCAGGCCGACACGGTCGCGGTCAGCCCGCAGGTGTCGGGCTATGTGGCCGAGGTGCTGGTGACCGACAACCAGCGCGTCCAGGCGGGCCAGGTGCTGGCCAAGATCGATCCGGCGACGTTCCAGGCGCGGGTCGATCAGGCGATCGCCAACGCCGGCGCGGCCGACGCGGCGATCCGGGCCATCGACGACAAGTCGAGCCTGGAACAGGCGATGATCGCCCAGAAGGCCGCCGGCGTGACCAGCGCCCAGGCCGACGCCAGCCGCGCCAAGGCCGACCTCGACCGCTACAACAGTCTGGCCACTCAGGGCTGGGTCTCGCAGCAGAAGGTGCAGACCACCCGGGCCGCCGCCACCCAGTCGGCCGCCGGCGTCAGCAGCGCGCAAGCCGCGCTGGAAGCCGAACGGCGCGCCGCCCAGTCGCTGGGCTCGGCCAAGGCCCAGGCCGTGGCCCAGGCCGCCGCCGCCCACGCCGCCGTCGAACAGGCCAAGCTCGACCTGGAGCGCACGGTGATCCGCGCGCCGGTCGCCGGCGTGGTCGGCGCCCGCTCGGTCCGTCCGGGCCAGCTGGTTCAGCCGGGCGTGGCCCTGATGTCGGTCGTGCCGCTGGGCCAGGCCTATATCGTCGCCAACTTCAAGGAGACCCAGGTCGCCCGCATCCGGGTCGGCCAGCCGGTCGAGATCAAGGCCGACGCGTTCGGCAAGCAGAAGATCGTCGGCAAGGTCGACAGCTTCGCCCCCGCCACCGGCCAGGAGTTCGCCCTGATCCCGGTCGAGAACGCCGTGGGCAACTTCACCAAGATCACCCAGCGTCTGCCGGTCAAGATCGCCGTCGACCGCAGCCAGCTCGGCGCGGCCCTGCGTCCCGGCCTGTCGGTCGAGATCAAGGTCGATGTCCGCGACCGCTCGGGTCCGTCGTTCGCCGAGGCCGCCCAGGTGGCGCCGCAGGTCGCCCGCCAGGGCGTGGACCGCTAGGCGGCGGCGCGTCATGACCGACGCCGCCCTGCCCGCCGCCGCCGCCGTTGCTCCGCCCAAGCCCGAAGTCGATTGGGGCAAGCTGTTCCTCGGCTTCGGGGCCATGGTCATCGGCCAGTTCATGGCCATCCTGGACATTCAGATCGTCGCGGCCTCGCTGCCGCAGATCCAGGCCGGCGTCGGCGCCAGCACCGACCAGGTCAGCTGGATCCAGACCGCCTATCTGATCCCCGAGGTCGTGATGATCCCGCTGTCGGGATATCTGTCGCGGCTGTGGGGGACCCAGCGCCTCTATCTCGCCTCGTGCACCGGCTTCATCGTCATGAGCGTGCTGACGGGCCTCAGCTCGTCGATCGACATGATGATCCTGACGCGCGCCCTGCAGGGCTTCATCGGCGGGGCGATGATCCCGACGGTGTTCGCCGTGGCCTTCACGGCCTTTCCGCCCGAGCGGCGCGTGACGGCCAGCGTGATCATGGGCCTGATCGTCACCCTGGCCCCGACCGTCGGCCCGACCCTGGGCGGCCACCTGACCGAGGCGCTGTCCTGGCGCTGGCTGTTCTTCATCAACGTCCCGACCGGTCTGCTGGTGCTGTTCGGCGTCGCCCGCTGGGGCGCTTTCGACAAGGGCGATCCGAGCCTCGCCAAGGGCTTCGACTGGTTCGGCCTGGCGGTGATGGCCGTCTTCCTGATGAGCATGCAGTTCGTGCTGGAGGAAGGCGCCAAGAACGACTGGTTCGACGACGCCGGCATCCTCTGGCTCACCGTGCTGGCCGCGATCGGCGGCATCGTCTTCGTCTGGCGGCAGCTGACCTACAGCAACCCGATCGTCGAGCTTCGGGCCTTCGCCAACCGCAACTTCTCGGTCGGGGTGGCGATGACCGCCGTTTCCGGCGCCAGCCTGTTCGGCGGCACCTTCCTGCTGCCGCAGTTCCTGGGCCGCGTGCGGCACTATTCGGCGTCGGAGGTCGGCACGACGATGATCGTCTCGGGCCTGTCGATGTTCATGACCGGACCGCTCGCCGGTCGTCTGGTGCGCAAGACCGACCCGCGCATTCCGATGTTCGTCGGCTTCCTGCTGGCGGGCTTTGGCATGTACATGGCGCACGGCGTGACAGCCAACTGGGGCTTCTGGGAGTTCGCGGGCGTCCAGGCCTGCCGCGGCGTCGGCGTGATGATCGCCATGATCGCCACCCAGCAGATCACCATGAGCACCCTGCCGCCGCAGATGGTCAAGAACGCCTCGGGCCTCGTGAACCTGGCGCGCAACACGGGCGGGGCCATCGGCCTGGCCCTGCTGGCCACCTCGATCAGCCAGCAGACCGCGCTCTATTACGACGACCTGACCTCGAAGGTGACCCAAGGCAGCGCCGCGGCCGGCATGATGGCGGGTCTGCACGAGCGCATGATGCAGCTGGGCGTTTCCGACCCCGGCGGCGCGGCGCGCAAGGCGATCGGCGGCATGCTGCAGCAGCAGGCGACCGTGCTGGCCTTCGGCGACAGCTTCACCCTGCTGGCGATCGGCTGTTTCCTGGCCGCGTTCGTCTCGCTGTTCGCGCGGCCGGCCAAGAACGCCCCGCCACCGCCGTCGGACGCCCACTGATGCCCGGGTTCCGCTGATGCCGAGGGTTCCGGGACAGATCGACGTCGTCAAGACCGAGGCCATTCTCGACGCCGCCGTCGAGGTGATCGGCGAGCGCGGCCTGGCCGCGCCCATGGAGGCGATCGCCCGCCGCGCGGGGGTCTCCAAGCAGACGGTCTACAACCATTATGGCTCGAAGGCCGAGCTGATGCGGGCGCTGATGCAGCGGCGGGTCGAGGCGATCACCTCGGCGCTGCGCGAGCCCGGCGCCATGGACAATCCGGCCGAGGCCTTGGAAGCCTATGCCCGCTCGATGCTGGAGACCGTGACCACCGGCAAGAGCTATTCGATGATGCGCGTGGTGATGCTGGGCGCGGGCGAGATGCCGGACGTGGCCCAGGAGGTGTTCGAGTCGGGACCCCGCGCCGCCCGCCGGCAGCTGGCGGAGTTCCTGCGGATGGAAACCGAGCTGGGCCGTCTGAGGGTCGAGAATTTCGAGCAGGCGGCGGAGTTCTTCACCGGCATGGTCATGGGCCACAGCCAGATGCGCTCGCTGCTTCGCCTGCCGTCGGAAAAGACCGTCGAGGAGTACGGCCGCTTCGCTAAGGAAGCGGCCGAAAGGTTCATCCGGGCCTACGCGCCGTAGGGCCTGTCTGTGCTAGCCGCCGAAACGCTCGCACTTTCGGCTATCACGCTCCCAGGATCACGCCTCTTCCTGATCCGGCATGCCCATCATATGGAAGCCGGCGTCGACGTGGACGACCTCGCCGGTGGTCGACTTGCCGAGGTCCGAGGCCAGCCACAGGGCGCAGCCGGCGACGCCTTCCATCGAGGTGTCTTCCTTCATCGCCGAGAACGCGCGGCCCTGGGCGATCATGCTGCGGCCGCCCGAAATGCCGGCCAGGGCCAGGGTGCGCATGGCCCCCGCCGAGATGGCGTTGGCGCGGATGCCCTTGGGACCCAGGTCGCGAGCGATATAGCGGGTCGCCGCTTCCAGCGCCGCCTTGGCCACGCCCATGGTGTTGTAGTTCGGGATGGTCCGCTCGGATCCCAGATAGGTCATGGTGATCAGCGAACCGCCGTTCGGCATCAGCTTCGACGCGCGCTTGGCGACGTCCACGAAGCTGAAGGCCGAGATGTTCATGGCCAGCAGGAAGCCTTCGCGGGTGGTGTTGTCGACGAACGAGCCCTTCAGCTCGTTCTTGTTGGCGAAGGCCACCGAGTGGACGACGAAGTCGATCGTGCCGAATACCTTCTCGATCTCGGCGAAGGCCGCGTCCATCGAGGCGTCGTCGGTGACGTCGGCGGGGATCATCGTCTTGACGCCGATGCTCTCGGCCAGCGGCCGCACGCGGCGCTCCAGTTCCTCGCCCTGATAGGTGAAGGCCATCTGCGCGCCCTGGGCGGCCAGTTGGCTGGCGATGCCCCAGGCGATCGAGTTGTGATTGGCCACGCCCATCACGAGGCCCTTCTTGCCCCGCATCAGCTCGCCCTTGGGGAACGCGTAATCGTCGGCCATGTGTGGGCCCTCTTTGGCAAATCGTTGTCCGCTGGTTAGCAGGGGCCGGCGCGGGGCGGAACCCTTCAGCGACCTTTCGGCCCCGGGGCGAGCCGGGCATAGACCGCCTCCAGCGACCGGGCGAAGGCCACGGGATCGAACAGGGTCGAGGCCCGCACGGCCTCGGAGACGCGACGCTTCAGGCCTGGCTCCCCCGCCAGGGCGAGCGCCTTGGCGACATAGTCGGCCTCCGAACCCGCGATCAGCTCGGTCAGGCCAAGGGCGGTCAGGAGACTGGCCCCGACCCGGCTGGCGAAGCTTTTTCCCGGCAGGGTCAGCACCGGCAGGCCCATCCGCAGCGCGTCGCTGGCGGTGGTGTGGGCGCCGTAGGGCCAGGTGTCGAGGACGAGGTCCGCCAGGGCGTGCCGCGCCAGGTGCCGATCGTTCGGAACGGGCTCGGCGAAGATCAGGCGGGCCGGATCGATCCCCGCCTCGCCCGCGTGGACGCGAAGATTGTCCGCGGCCCCCGGCGCCCCGGCATAGAGCCAGAGCACGCTGTTCGGCTCGGCTCGCAGGATCGCCATCCACACGGCGAACACCTCCGGCGTGATCTTGGCCGGGTTGTTGAAGCAGCAGAACACCGCCGCGCCCTCCGGCAGACCGGCCTCCGCGCGGCTCGGCGGCGGCGGTAATACCGAGCCGAGGCTGTCGTTGGGCTGGTAGCGCGGCAGGCGCGCCACCGTCTCGGACCAGTCGGCCTCCGCGCCGGCCGGGAGGGTGACGGAGTCGGCGAGGACGATATCGGCGTGGGTCCCGAGGGTTCCGGGGTAGCCCAGCCAGCTGACCTGCACGGGCGCGGCGTGATGGGCCAGGATCCCCGGACGGCTGTCCTGGGTGTAGCCCTTCAGGTCCACCGCGATATCGACGCCCAAGGCGCGGCACGTCTGGGCGATCGCCGCGTCCGACAGAGGCCTCGCGTCTAGCCAGTGCTCGCAGGCCGCGCGCAGTCGCGCTTGCATCGGTCCGCCGGTCTGGGGTCCGTACGAGACCGCGTGGACCTCGACCCTTGACCGGTCGTGGGCTTCCAGAACGCCGGCCAGCAGCCGCGCCGTGGCGTGCTCGTGAAAGTCCGAGGACAGATAGGCGATCCGGATCCGCTCGCCGGCGGGTCTGACCGGCCATACCGGCTCGGGGCCCCTCGGCGGCGCGGCCAGTTCGGCGCAGCGGCGGTGCAGGGCCGGATCGTCGAACACGGCCAGGGCCGCGAACGGGGCGATGGCCAGGACGCCGGACCGCAGCGCCGCCTCGACCCGCCCCTTCAGCTCGGCGTCGTCGCGCCAGTCGCAGGTCTGGCGGCGCGCCCACAGGAGATCGCCGATCGCGCGGGGATGGCGCGGATCGATCGCGATCACGCGCGCCCAGTCGCTGGCCGCCTCGGCCGGGCGGTTCAGGAGCGACAGAAGGACGGCGCGGTTGGCCGACGGCCCCGCCTCCCCCGGCGCCGTCAGAACCGCGCGATCGGCCGCCGCCAGGGCCCCCTCGAACTGGCCCAGACGGCGCAGCGAGACGGCCAGCGCGTTGAAGACGGGCGGGTTGTCCGGATCGGCCGCCAAGGCCGCCCGCGCCGCCGCGACGGCCTCGTCGTCGCGATCGAGCGCCGTCAGGGCCAGGGCTCGCGCCGAGAGAAGTCCGGGCCGACGGGGGTCGAGGGCCAGGCCCGCCTCCAGCGCGTCGAGGGCCGCCTGGGCCTGGTTCAGGCCCAGCCGAGACACGCCGAGCAGGTGCCAAGCCTCGACCGTCGGCGTGACCTCGACCAACCGCTCGCACAGGGCGGCGGCTTCGGCCAGCCGGCCGGCGCGATAGAGGGCGAAGGCCTCGCGGGCGGTCGCCAAGCTCGCCTTAGTCGACGCGGCTGAAAATCAGCGTGCCGTTGGTGCCGCCAAAGCCGAAGCTGTTGGACATCACCGTCTCCAGCGGCTTGTCGACGCGCTGGCGCAGGATCGGCAGGTCGGCGAACTCCGGGTCCAGCTCCTCGATATGGGCGCTCTCGGCGGCGAAGCCGTTCTTCAGCATCAGCAGCGAATAGATCGCCTCCTGCGCCCCGGCCGCGCCGAGGCTGTGGCCGGTCAGGGACTTGGTCGAGGAGATCATCGGCGCCTTGTCGCCGAACACCTCGCGCACCGCGCCCATCTCCTTGCTGTCGCCAACCGGCGTCGAGGTGCCGTGCGGGTTCAGATAGTCGATGGTCCGGTTGCCGGCCTCGGCCATGGCCAGCCTCATGCAGCGCACGGCGCCCTCGCCCGACGGCGCGACCATGTCGTAGCCGTCCGAATTGGCGGCGTAGCCCACCAGTTCTGCATAGATCTTGGCGCCCCGCGCCTTGGCGTGCTCGTACTCTTCCAGCACCACGATGCCGGCGCCGCCGGCGATCACGAAGCCGTCGCGGGCCTTGTCATAGGCGCGGCTGGCCACGGCCGGGCGGTCGTTGAAGTTGCTGCTCATGGCGCCCATGGCGTCGAACAGGTTCGACAGGGTCCAGTCCAGCTCCTCGCAGCCGCCGGCGAAGATGATGTCCTGCTTGCCCAGCTGGATCTGCTCGGCGGCCGCGCCGATGCAGTGGGCGCTGGTCGCGCAGGCCGAGCTGATCGAATAGTTGATCCCGCGGATCTTGAACCAGGTCGACAGCACCGCCGACGGGCCCGAGCTCATCGCCTTGGGCACCGCGAACGGGCCGATGCGCTTGGGACCCTTCTCCAGGGTGGTGGCGGCGGCCTGGACGATGACGCTGGTCGAGGGGCCGCCCGCGCCGACGATCAGGCCGGTGCGCTCGTGCGAGATCTCGCTCTCGGCGAGACCCGAGTCGGCGATGGCCTGCTCCATGGCCACGTGGGCGTAGGCCAGGCCCGGCGACAGAAAGCGCGCCGCCCGGCGGTCGACCAGGCTTTCCCAGTCGATCTGGGGCGCGGCGTGGACCTGGCAGCGGAACCCCCGCTCGGCGTAGTCCGGGGCTGCGACCACGCCCGACTTGGCTTCCCGCAGGGACGCCAACACCTCATTGGCGTTGTTGCCGATGGACGAGACGATTCCCAGTCCGGTGACGACGACGCGACGCATGCCTCTAATTCCTCTTCTCCCCCCAAAACCCGTCAGGGGCCGGCTCTTTCGATGCTGGAGGGACGCTGAAACCGGTCTCGATTTTCAGCGACTGCCCTCCAAGTAACGACCGGTCTCGTCTAACGGATCAACCCATCTGCTCGGCGGTGAACAACCCGACCTTCAAGTCCTTGGTTTCGTAGATGACCTTGCCGTCGGCTTCCATCACCCCATCGCCGATTCCCATGACGAGCTTACGCATGATCACCCGCTTCAGGTCGATCTTGTAGACGACCTTCTGGATGTCCGGCGTGACCTGACCGGTGAACTTGACCTCGCCGACGCCGAGGGCGCGGCCTCGGCCCGGCGCGCCGGACCAGCCCAGGAAGAAGCCGACCAGCTGCCACATGGCGTCCAGCCCCAGGCACCCCGGCATGACCGGGTCGCCGATGAAGTGGCAGGCGAAGAACCAGAGGTCGGGCTTGATGTCGAATTCCGCCTCGACATAGCCCTTGCCGTACTTGCCGCCCTCCGCCTCGATCCGGACGATCCGGTCGAACATCAGCATCGGCGGCACGGGCAGCTGGGCGTTGCCGGGGCCGAACATCTCGCCGCGGCCGCAGGCCAGGAGTTCTTCGAAGGTGTAGGCGTTCTTCTGCATGAGGACGCCCTAGCACGGCGGCGGGGCGGGCCTCAACGGTTCCTGTCGCGGCGCGTTCAGGCCCGACCTACCCCGCGTGACATTGGACGGCGGGATCGGCGCCCCAGATGTCGCTCTCCCGCGCCCAACCGGCCGAGCCGTCGGCGCGCAGCTTGCACCAGCCCTTCTCGCATTTGTCGAGCCCGGCCACCGCGCGGGCCTTCAGATAGGCGCTGACCTTGGCCCCCGGCTTGGGGGCGGCCAGCAGCGGCAGGGCCGTCGGCTGCGCCCGCATGGCCGTCCGGCGGCCGTCGGTGGTGCGCTTGTGCACCCAGGCCAGGCCGCCCTCCGGATCGCAGATCCGTCGCCACTCGCGCGTTTCGGCCACCACCTGCACCGGCAGCCCCTTGGCGTGATAGATCCACAGCAGCTGGTGCGCCTCGTCCGGGCCGTTGCGGGCGTTGACCTCGGCGTATTTCAGCGAGACGTAGCGCGGCACGTCCAGGCCCGAGGGCGTGATCCTCGGCCCCTCCGCCCGCGCCGGTCCCGTCGCGATCAGAAGCGAGAGAGCGACCAGAAGCGCGCCTTGTTTCAAATTCGACGGCATGTTGCTTGGCCCCCTCGGGCCCCTTTGATACAGCTTTTCAAACGCCCGTCAGAGAGAGCTTTTCAAACGCCCATGGCCGCCCGCAAGCTCAAAGTCATCGTCACCCGCAAGCTCCCCGATCCGGTCGAGACGCGGATGTGCGAACTGTTCGACACCGAACTGAACGTCTCCGACAAACCCTTGACGGCGGATGAACTGGTCGACGCGATGGGCCGCGCCGACGTGCTGGTGCCGACGATCACCGATCGAATCGACTCGCGTCTTCTGTCGCGATCCGGCGATCGGCTCAAGCTGATCGCCAATTTCGGAGCCGGGGTCGACAATATCGACGTCGCCACGGCCAACGCCCGCGGCATCATCGTGACCAACACCCCCGGCGTGCTGACCGAGGACACCGCCGACCTGACCATGACCCTGATCATGGCCGCCTCGCGCCGGATCGTCGAGGGCGCCGAGGTGGTCAAGGCCGGCGGCTTCCACGGCTGGTCGCCGACCTGGATGCTGGGCCGCCGCCTGTGGGGCAAGCGCCTGGGGATCATCGGCATGGGCCGCATCGGCCAGGCCGTCGCCCGCCGCGCCAAGGCCTTCGGCATGCAGGTGCACTATCACAACCGAAAGCCCGTCAGCCCCCGCATCGCCGAGGAGTTGGGCTGCACCTACTGGGAAAGTCTCGACCAGATGCTGGCCCGGATGGACTTCGTCTCGGTCAACTGCCCGCACACGCCGGCCACCTACCACCTGTTGTCGGCCCGGCGCCTGAAGCTGCTGCGTCCGCACGCGGTGCTGGTCAATACCGCCCGGGGCGAGGTGATCGACGAAGGCGCCCTGGCCAACATGCTGGCCAAGGGCGAGATCGCCGGCGCCGGTCTCGACGTCTACGAGCACGAGCCGGCCATCAACCCCAAGCTCCTGAAGCTGCCCAACGTGGTGCTACTGCCGCACATGGGCTCGGCCACGGTCGAGGGCCGCGTCGACATGGGCGAAAAGGTCATCGTCAACGTCAAGACCTTCATGGACGGGCATAGGCCGCCGGATCGGGTGATCCCGGCGATGCTTTAAGGCGTAGCCGTCGCCGGCGGATGCGCCGCCAGCCAGGCCATCAGGTCGGCCGCGGAGCGGTCCGGAATCTGCTCCATCGGCACATGGCCGACGCCCGGATAGAGGATCAGGGTCGCGCCGGGGATGGCCTTGTGGAACTTCGCTCCGTCGGCGGCCGGGATGATCTTGTCCTCCTGACCGACCATGACGAGGGTCGGGACGTGGATCCGCGACAGGTCCTCGGCGGTCGCGATCCGGCGGGCGCGCTGGCCCAACAGGATGTCGCGGTGGCCGGGCGCGCGCGCCAGGTCGACATAGCGATCGACCAGGGCCGGGGTCACCAGCCTGGGATCGACATAGCCCGCGTGCAGACCCTGCCGCGCCAGCGGCCGGATCTCGATGTCGCGCAGCAGGCGGCGGCCGAGCGGGTTGCCGAGGATGTTGAACACCGCCGCGCCGCTCTTGCGCGTCGAGGGCCAGCCGGCGGCGTCGACCAGAACCAAGCGCTCGACCCGTTCGGGATGATCGAGGGCGTAGGTCCAGGCGACCTGCCCGCCCATCGAATTGCCGGCCAGGGTGAACCGCGAGACGCCGAGCCGCGCGGTGAGCGTATCGACCACCGCCTCGAAGCCGTTGGCCGGCAGGACATAGCCTGGCGGCGTCCGCGTCAGGCCGTGGCCCGGCAGGTCCAGCACGATGACGCGATACGAGCCCGACAGCGCCTTGACCCAGCCGTCCCAGGCCTGGACCGAGGCCGCGAAGCCGTGGACCAGTACGATCGCCGGCGCGTCGCGGGGGCCAAGGTCGCGATAATGGACCCGCGGCCCGCCCGGCAAGTCCATGTAACGGGAGTCCGGATAGGCGTAGCGCGCCTCCAGCGTCGCGTAGGGGATGTCCGGCCGCTGCAGCAGAAACCAGGCGCCCGCCGTCAGCGCGACGATCACGCCCAGAGCGATCAGCAGACCGCGACCCAGCCTTTTCATGCGTCTCCCCCGATCTCGAACGATCGTATGAGGGATAACGAACGGCGTTAGCCCAGCGGCGTCAAGCGCAGGCGGGACAATGCGGGTCCGCGCCGATCCGCACCGTGCGGGTCTCGGCGGCGAGGGCGTCGTAGATCAGCAGCTTGCCGGACAACGGTTCGCCCGCGCCGGCGATCAGCTTGACCGCTTCCAGCGCCATCATCGCGCCAATCACGCCCGCGAGCGCTCCAACGACGCCGACCAGGGCGCAGGTCTCGGCGTCCGGCGGAACCTCGGGCACCAGGCAGCGGTAGCAGGGCTGGCCGTGGAACACGCCGACCTGACCGGTCCAGCGACCCAGCGCCCCGCTGACCAGGGGCTTGCCGTGCGCCAGACAGGCGTCGCTGACCGCGAAGCGGGTGGAAAAGTCGTCGGTCCCGTCCAGCACCAGGTCATACCGGGCGACCAGGGCGCCAGCGTTGGCGGCGTCCAGCCATACCGGATGGGCTTCGACAGCCAGGTGCGGGTTCAGCGCGATCAGCCGCTCGGCCGCCGCCTCGACCTTGGGGCGGCCGACGTCTGTCGTGGCGTACAGCACCTGGCGCTGCAGGTTCGACAGCGAAACGGCGTCGGGATCGACGAGCCCCAGGGTTCCGACCCCGGCCGCGGCCAGGTAGAGCGCGGCCGGCGCGCCCAGCCCGCCCGCGCCGATCATCAGCACGCGGGCGGCCTTCAGCTTCTGCTGGCCCGGGCCGCCGATCTCGCGGAGCACCAGATGGCGGGCGTAGCGCTCGACCTCGCTGTCCGAAAAACTCACGGCGCTTGACCCTCCGGTCCGGCCTCGCCACATGCGAGGGCATGCAAAACAACAGCTCTTCGTTTCCGGACTGGCACGGCACGACCATTCTGGCGGTGCGCAAGAACGGCTCGACCGTGATCGCCGGCGACGGACAGGTCTCCATGGGCCCAACCGTCGTCAAGGGCAACGCCCGCAAGGTGCGTCGCCTGGCGGGCGGCAAGGTGGTGGCGGGCTTCGCCGGGGCCACGGCCGACGCCTTCACGCTCATCGAGCGGCTCGAGGCCAAGCTGGAGCAATATCCCGACCAGCTGGCCCGCGCCTGCGTCGACCTGGCCAAGGACTGGCGCACCGACCGTTATCTGCGGCGCCTGGAGGCCATGCTCTTGGTCGCCGACAAGACCGCCATCTACACCGTCACCGGCGTCGGCGACGTGCTGGAGCCGGGCGAGAGCCCGGGCGGCGCGGCCGTGGCGGCGATCGGCTCGGGCGGCAACTACGCCCTGGCAGCCGGCAAGGCGCTGATCGACCAGGATCTTTCCGCCGAGGAGATCGCCCGTAGAGCCATGGGCATCGCCGCCGAGATCTGCGTCTATACGAACGGTAACCTGACCGTCGAAAGCTTGTAGGCTTTACTCCCGCCGGGAGGATTTCCGCATGCTCAAGACCGTTCTCGGCATCGGCCTGACGGCCATGCTCGTCGCCTCGGCGCAGGCCGCCCCCAAGCGCGTTCAGACGCCCGCCGCCGAGGTCGAGGCCGCCGAGCGCGCTTTCGCCGCCGACGGCTTGGCGCTGGGCGTTCGGGACTCGTTCCTCAAGCACATGGCCGACGACGCGATCGTCTTCGCCCCTGGTCCGGTCAGCGCCAAGGCGCTCTACCAGAAGCGCCCCTCCCGCAAGACGCCGAAGCTCGAATGGTGGCCGCGACGCATCGTGGCGGCGCGGTCGGGCGACCTAGCCTTGTCGGTCGGTCCGTGGGCGCTCAACGACAAGCGCGGCGGCTACTACGCCACGATCTGGCGGCGTGAGCCGAGCGGCGCTTGGAAGTGGATCTATGACGGCGGGGCGGCGGCCGATCCGAGCCCCGCGCCGGGCCCGGAAGCCCGCACCCTTCTGGACGCGGCCGCCAGGACCGGAGAAGCCTCGGCGGCCATGGCCTTCGACAAGGTTCGCGCCAGCGAAGCGCGCCTCGCCGAGGCGGCCGCGCAGGACCCGCCCGGCGCCTATCGCGCCGTCCTCGCCGCGGACGCTTGGCTGCTGGGCCCCGAGGGAACCGAAGGCCTCACGCCGAATGTCGTCGCCAAAAGGCTCGAGGCCCGCCCCGAGCGCCTGGTCCTGACCCTGCGCGGCGGCGGCGCGTCGCGAGGCGGCGACTTGGTCTGGACCCACGGCGAGGCCGGTTGGGTCAACCACGCGGAAACGATCGAACACGCGCACTATATGCATGTCTGGCAGAAGCGCCCCGAAGGGTGGCGCCTGATCTTCGAGGCCCTGATCAACGACCCATGACCGAGTTTTCCCCCCGAGAGATCGTCTCCGAACTCGACCGCTACATCGTCGGCCATACCGAGGCCAAGAAGGCCGTCGCCGTGGCCCTGCGCAACCGCTGGCGCCGCCGCCGCGTCCCGGCCGATCTGCGCGACGAGGTGACGCCCAAGAACATCCTGCTGATCGGCCCCACCGGCGTCGGAAAGACCGAGATCGCCCGGCGCCTGGCCAAGCTGGCCCAGGCTCCGTTCCTGAAGGTCGAGGCCACCAAGTTCACCGAGGTCGGCTATGTCGGCCGCGACGTCGACCAGATCGTCCGCGACCTGGTGGAAAGCGCGCTCGCCATGGTCCGCGACAAGCGCCGCGCCGCCGTGCCCGCCAAGGCCGAGGCCGCGGCCGAGGACCGCATCCTCGACGCCCTGACCGGTCCCGGCTCGACCGCCGCCCGCGACGCCTTCCGCAAGAAGCTGCGGGCCGGCGAGCTGGAGGACAAGGAGATCGAGCTTCAGCTGGCCGACACCGGCGGCCAGAGCTTCGAGATCCCCGGCCAGCCCGGCGCGGCGGTGTTCAACCTGTCGGAAATGATGAAGTCGTTCGGCGGCGGCCGCACCAAGACCCACAAGACCACGGTCGCCGGCGCCTGGGCGCCGCTGATCGCCGAGGAAAGCGACAAGCTGCTGGACCAGGAGGCCCTGACCCAGGAGGCCCTGGAGCTGGCCGAGAACCACGGCATCGTCTTTCTGGACGAGATCGACAAGGTGGCCAGCTCGTCGCAGCGCTCCGGCGCCGACGTCAGCCGCGAGGGCGTGCAGCGCGATCTGCTGCCGCTGATCGAGGGCACGACGGTCTCGACCAAGCACGGGCCGGTCAAGACCGACCACATCCTGTTCATCGCCTCGGGCGCCTTCCACGTCGCCAAGCCCAGCGACCTCTTGCCCGAGCTGCAGGGCCGGCTGCCGATCCGGGTCGAGCTGAAGGGTCTGTCGCGCGACGACATGCGCCGCATCCTCACCGAGCCGGAAGCCAATCTGATCCGCCAGCACCAGGCGCTGATGGCCACCGAGGGCTTGACCCTGGCCTTCACCGACGAGGCGATCGACGCCCTGGCCGACGCGGCCGTCGCCGTCAACGGCTCGGTCGAGAACATCGGCGCGCGCCGCCTGCAGACCATTCTGGAAAAGGTCGTCGAGGAGATCAGCTTCACCGCCGCCGACCGGAGCGGCGAAACGGTGACCGTCGACGCGGCCTATGTGAACGAGCGGGTCGGCGCCCTGGCGGCGAACACGGATCTGAGCCGGTTTATTTTGTGATCTAGAAATCCTCTCCCCGAGGGAGAAGATTTTTGCTCACCCCGCCGCCGCCACCGCCTCCATTCCCAAGATCGCCGCCTTGCGGGCCAGGCCCCAGTGGTAGCCGGTGAGCCGGCCGCTCTTGGCGATGGCGCGGTGGCAGGGGATCAGCAGCGAGATCGGATTGGCCCCGATCGCGCCGCCGGTGGCCTGGAAGGCGCCCGGCTTGCCGGCCCAGGCCGCGACCTGGGCATAGGTCGCCGTCTCGCCGGCCGGGATCCGCAGCAGCGCCTTCCACACCTGGACGTGGAACGGCGAGCCGATCAGCACGACCGGCAGGGGTCCGTCCCCGCCCGCGAAGGCGCGCAGGGCCATGGCCTTGGCCGCCGCATCCTCTCGCGTCCAGTCGGCGGCGGGAAAACGGCGGTGCATGTCGGCGAAGGTCGCCGCGTCGTCGCCGTCCGAGAAGGCCAGGCCCGCCAGGCCCCGCTCGGCGATCACGAACAGGCCCCGGCCGAACGGCGTCGGCGCCCAGCCCCAGGAGAGCTTCATGCCCGCCCCGCGCCGGCGCACCTCGCCCGGCGTGACCGCTTCCTGGGCGATGAAGAGGTCGTGCAGGCGCGAGGGGCCCGAGAGGCCCGCGTCGAAGGCCGCGTCCAGCACCGTGCCGCCGGCCTCCAGCGAGCGGCGGGCCTCGGCGTGGGCGATGGCCGCCACGAAGGCCTTGGGGCTGACCCCGGCCCAGCGGGTGAAGATCCGCTGGAAGTGGAACGGCGACAGACCCACGGCCTGGGCGGCTTCGTCCAGCGACGGATGGTCGGACCACCGCTCGGCCAGCCAATCGAGGGCCCTCGCCATGCGCTGGTAGTCGGTCGAGCGCTCGGCGAGACGGACCAGCGCCTGGCTCGCCTCGTCGGAGATCGAAATGGGGGATGCGTCGTAGGCCATGCTCATAGGCTAGGACCTTCGCCCCAGGCCGTCCGCCCGGTTCTTGCGGTTCCGGTCACGACCACCGCTCGTTACGCGCCGCGCGGATGGCGTCGCGCAGGGCGTCGGCGAACTTCATCCGTTCGTCGGGACTGAGCGCCCGGCCCACGGTCAGGCGGCGGCGATGGATCATCAGCCGCACGCGGGTCTCGTGCTCGCCCGGCTGCTCGACGTCGACGCGGGTGAAGGCGGTCGGCGAGGTCCAGATCGTGCGCGCGCCGCGCTCGTCCTCGCGGCTGACGGTGACGGCCTCGGCGGTGACGTGGACCCGCTCGGCCCGGCGCGCGGCGCGGGCGCTGGCCCGCAGCGCCAGCCACACGGCCAGCACGTCGAGGCCCAGGAACGGCAGCACCGGCGGCGCGCCCAGCACCAGCAGGAACACCGCGATCACCAGGTTGAAGGCGATGACCACGCCCAGCACGACCTTCATGCCCCGATCGCTCAGCGAGCGGTTCGGCTGGATCAGGGCGTCCATGTAGATCGGCATGGCCATGGCTGGGCAATCTAGGCGGCGCGCCCCCGCTTTGCGAGCCTCCGCCGTTGGCGACCCCCACGGATCGGGGCATATGCTCCGGACCATGGCCAAACCCGCCTCCGTCAAGAAGAAGCCCGCCGTCAAACGGATCAGCGCGGTCCAACGCGCGCGGGTCCAGGCGTTGTTCGAGCGGTTCGAGAGCCTGGAGCTTCGGCCCAAGACCGAGCTCCATTACGCCAATCCCTATGAGCTGGTCACCGCCGTGGCGCTCTCGGCCCAGGCCACCGATGTCAGCGTCAACAAGGCCACCGACAGGCTGTTCAAGGTCGCCAACACGCCCGAGGCGATGCTGGCGCTCGGCGAAGCGGGTCTGATCCCCTACATCGCCTCGATCGGTCTTTATCGGACCAAGGCCAAGAACGTGCTGGCCACGGCCCAGATCCTGGTCAGCCAGTATGGCGGGGAGGTCCCCCTGAACCGCGCGGCGCTGGAAAGCCTGCCCGGCGTCGGCCGCAAGACCGCCAGCGTGGTGCTGAACGAGCTCGACATCGAGCCCGCCATCGCCGTCGACACCCACGTCTTCCGCGTCGCCCACCGGCTGAAGCTGTCGGCTGGCAAGACGCCGGACGCGGTCGAACAGGACCTGATGCGGATCGTGCCGGAGCCCTACCAGACGCGGGCGCACCACTGGCTGATCCTGCACGGGCGCTATGTCTGCGTGGCGCGGCGGCCCAAGTGCGAGATCTGCGAGATCAGCGACCTGTGTCCGTCGCGGGAACTGTTCGTGGGGGCTTGAGGCACGGTCAAATCCTCCCCCCCCCCCCCCAGCGGGGGAGGATTTTATGTCTGCTCCATCGCCCGGATCACCGCCCGCGCGAAGGTTTCGCCGCCGTCGTGCGCGTGCTCCAGGAAGAGGTCGGGCTCGATCGCCTCCAGCTCCATCAGCTGCGGCGTATGATCAAGCCCCCGGATCAGGTCGACGCGGGCATAGGTCAGCGGCGCGCCGGCGGCCTCCAGCACCATCTCGGCCGCGCGCAGGGCCTCGGGCTCGGGGGCGATCTCGGTGACCTTGCCGCCGAACCGCGGCTGGACGCGGAAATCCCCCGGCTGGGCGACCTTGGTCACCGCGTGGCTGAACCGGCCGTCGAAATAGAACAGCGACAGCTCGCCCTCGTCGCCGACGGCCGGCAGGAACGGCTGGATCAGGGCCGGACCGCCGGGGCCGCCGTCCAGCGTCCCGCCGCGCCTGACCCGGATCGTCTCATGCGAGCTGGCGGAGATCTGCGGCTTGACCACCACCTCGTCGACACCGAAGGCGTCGAAGGCGGCCTCGACGGCTTCGGGCGTCAGCCGGTCGGGGGCGTGGGTCGGGACGACCGGCGCGCCACGGGCGGCCAGCGCGACCAGATAGGTCTTGGTCGAGTTCCAGCGCAGCACCGCCGGCGGATTGACCATACGCGCGCCCGAGGCCTCGAACGCGTCGAGCTGGGCGAACCAGTCCGCCTGGCGCGCGTAATAGCCCCAGGCCAGGGACGGCATGACCAGCCGCGCCTGGTCCGCGGCGACCGGGTCGGTCCAGGGCTGGACGGCGACCGACAAGCCGTGGCGGCGCAGCGGTTCGGCCAGGCGCTCCAGCTGCGGCGCCCAGCGCTCGCCGTGACGATGCTCGTCGCGGGCGGGGACCAGGATCAGGACGTCGGTCATCGGCTGGGTCTCGGTCTCGAGGGGCTTCGGAGCTAGGATGTCGCAGGTCTGGCGGCAAGGCTCGCGTTGCCTTGCGGCGTCACTTCCTCTAATCGCCAGAAGACTTGGGCTTTTCTATCCCGTTCTTTCAAAGGTTTGCTCCGCTCCATGACCGCGCTCTACGACGTCGCCGGCATCGGCAACGCCATCGTCGACGTCATCGCCCAGTGCGACGACGCCTTCCTGGAGAAGGAAGGCCTGGTGAAGGGCTCGATGGCCCTGATCGACCCGGCGCGCGCGGCCAGCCTGTACGACGCCATGGCCGCCGGCATCGAGGCCTCGGGCGGCAGCGTCGCCAACACCATGGCGGGGATCGCCAGCTTCGGCGGCAAGGCCGCCTATATCGGCAAGGTGGCCGACGACCAGCTGGGCCGCGTGTTCCGCCACGACATGAAGGCGATCGGCTGCGTCTTCACCACCCCGCCCCTGGCCGAGGGCCCGGCCACGGCGCAAAGCCTGATCAACGTCACCGCCGACGCCCAGCGCACCATGTCGACCTATCTGGGCGCCTGCGTGGAGCTGACCAGCGCCGACGTCGACCCCGAGATCATCGAGGCGGCCCAGATCTCGTATCTCGAGGGCTATCTGTTCGACCCGCCCGAAGCCCGCCGCGCCTTCGCCAAGGCCGCCGCCCTGGCCCACGGCGCCGGTCGCAAGATCGCCATCACCCTGTCGGACAGCTTCGTCGTCGAGCGCCACCGCGCCGCCCTGCTGGGCTTCATCGAGACCCAGTGCGACATCGTCTTCGCCAACGCCTCGGAGGTCTGCGCTCTGTTCGAGACCGACGACTTCGCCGCGGCCACGAAGGCTCTGGCGGCGCGGGTCGACGTCGCCGCCGTCACCCGCAGCGAGAAGGGCTCGGTCGTGACCTCGAACGGGCAGTCGCACGAAATCTCGGCCTATCCCGTGGAAAAAGTCGTGGACACGACCGGCGCGGGAGACCAATACGCGGCCGGTTTCCTCTATGGCCTTTCGCGGGGCCGCCCGCTGCCTATCTGTGGCCAGCTGGGCAGCCTGGCCGCCGCCGAGGTGATCGACCACTACGGTCCGCGCCCGCAGGTCTCCCTGCGCGACCTGGCCGAGAAGAACGGACTGTAAGATGGCCCGCACCGCTGAAGTGGTCCGCGAGACGAAGGAGACCCAGATCCGGGTCTTCGTCGATCTCGACGGGACCGGCGCCTCGACGATCTCCACCGGCATCGGGTTCTACGACCATATGCTGGAAAGCTTCGCGCGCCACGGCGGCTTCGATCTCCAGGTCGAGACCAAGGGCGACCTGCACATCGACATGCACCACACGGTCGAGGACACCGGCATCGTGCTGGGCCAGGCGATCCACAAGGCGCTGGACGGGTTCAAGGGCATCCGCCGGTTCGGCCACGCCTATATCCCGATGGACGAGACCCTGACGCGCTGCGCCATCGATCTCTCCAACCGGCCCTATCTGATCTGGAAGGTCGAGTTCAAGCGGCCGAAGGTCGGCGAGATGGACACCGAGCTCTTCAAGGAATTCCACCACGCGTTCGCCATGAACAGCGGCGCCTGCGTGCACCTGGAAACCCTCTACGGCGACAACACCCACCACGTGGCCGAAAGCGGCTTCAAGGCCCTGGCCCGGGCGCTGCGTCAGGCGGTCGAGCTCGACCCGAAGACCGGCGGCCACGCCCCCTCCACCAAGGGCGTGCTGTAGGAACCCTCTCCATGCAGACCGTCGCCCTGATCGATTACGGGTCGGGCAACCTGCGCTCGGCCGAGAAGGCGTTGCGCGAGGCCGCCCGCCGCCGCGCGCTCGACGCTCGGATCGTCGTCACCGCCGATCCCGAGATCGTGGCGAGCGCCGATCGCGTCTTCCTGCCTGGGGTCGGGGCCTTCGCCTCGTGCCGCGCGGGCCTGGACGCGACCGGCGTCTATCAAGCGATGAACCAGGCCGTGCACGGCCGGGGCGCGCCCTTCATGGGCATCTGCGTGGGCCATCAGCTGCTGGCCACCGAGGGCCTGGAGTTCGGCGTCACGCCGGGCCTCGACTGGATTCGCGGCCAGGTGAAGAAGCTCGAGCCCGCCGATCCGGCGCTGACCATTCCGCACATGGGCTGGAACGCCATCCAGTTCACCCGCGCTCACCCCCTGTTCGCGGGGATCGAGGACGGCGCTCACATGTACTACGCCAATTCGTTCGCCCTGACCGCCGCCGATCCGGCCGATCTGGTGGCCGTCACCGACCACGGCGGTCCCTTCACCGCGGCGGTGGCCAGGGACAATGTCGCGGGCGTACAGTTCCACCCTGAAAAGTCACAAGCCTCGGGGCTCGCCCTGCTCGCCAACTTCCTGGAATGGCGCCCATGATCCTCTATCCCGCCATCGACCTGAAGGACGGCCAGTGCGTGCGCCTGCTGCACGGCGACATGGAGAAGGCCACGGTCTTCAACAGCTCGCCCGCCGACCAGGCCCAGCGCTTCGTCAAGGACGGCTTCTCGTGGCTGCACGTCGTCGATCTGAACGGCGCCATCGAGGGCAAGTCGGTGAACACCGCCGCCGTCGAGACGATCCTGGAGTCGATCTCGATCCCGGTGCAGCTGGGCGGCGGCATCCGCACGCTGGAAGGCGTCGAGGCCTGGATCGAGGCGGGCGTGTCCCGCGTGATCCTCGGCACCGTGGCCGTGCATGATCCGGATCTGGTCCGCAAGGCCGCGCGCCTGTGGCCCGAGCAGATCGCCGTCGCCGTCGACGTGCGTGACGGCAAGGTCGCGGTCGACGGCTGGACGGGGCTGTCGGATCTCTCGGCCATCGACCTGTCGCGCCGCTTCGAGGACGCCGGCGTGGCGGCCCTGATCATCACCGACATCAGCCGCGACGGCGCCCTGACCGGCGTCAATGTCGAGGGCGTGGGCGAGCTGGCCGACGCGGTTTCGATCCCGGTGATCGCCTCGGGCGGCGTCGCCTCGGTGGCCGACATCGAGCGGCTGAAGGCCCGCCCCGGCGCCCCGATCGCCGGCGCCATCCTGGGCCGCTCGCTCTATGCCGGCACGATCAAGCCGGCCGAAGCCATCAGCGCGGCGGCCGCCTGATGCTGAAGACCCGGATCATTCCCTGCCTCGACGTGAAGGACGGGCGGGTGGTCAAGGGCGTGAACTTCGTCGCCCTGCGCGACGCCGGCGATCCGGTGGAGCAGGCGAGAGCGTATGACGCGGCCGGGGCCGACGAGCTGATGTTCCTGGACATCACGGCGTCGAGCGAGGGCCGGGGCCTGATCCTGGACGTCATCGCCCGCACCGCCGAGGTCTGCTTCATGCCCGTCTCGGTGGGCGGCGGCGTGCGCCAGGTGTCCGACATGCGCCGCCTGCTGCTGGCCGGCGCCGACAAGGTCTCGGTCAACACCGCCGCCGTCGAGAACCCCGACCTGATCGCCGGCGGGGCCGACGCCTTCGGGGCCCAGTGCGTCGTCGTGGCCATCGACGCCAAGGCGCGCGAGGACGGCTCGGGCTGGAACGTCTGGACCTACGGCGGGCGCAAGGACACCGGGATCGACGTGGTCGAGTGGGCCGCCCGGGCGGTGGAGCGCGGCGCGGGCGAGATCCTGTTGACCTCGATGGACCGCGACGGGGCCAAGATCGGCTACGACATCCCGCTGCTGAAGGCCGTGACGGCCGAGGTCAATGTTCCGGTGATCGCCTCGGGCGGGGCCGGCAAGACCGAGCATCTGGTGGAAGCCGCGCGCGACGGCCACGCCGCCGCCGTGCTGGCCGCCTCGATCTTCCACTTCGGCGAGATCTCGATCGGCGAGGCCAAGCGGGCCATGGCCGAGGCGGGCGTCCAGGTGCGCCTCGACAAGCCGGCGGAGGCCGCATGAGCCAGCGCCTGACCGAGGTCCTGCAACGCCTGGCCGCGACGATCGAAGCCCGCAAGGGCGGCGATCCGTCGGTGTCCTATACGGCCAAGCTGCTGAACGACCCCGCGCTCGCCGCCAAGAAGCTGGGCGAGGAAGCGGTCGAGACGGTGATCGCCGCCGTCGCCCAAGGCCCGGACGCCCTGGCCGCCGAAAGCGCCGACCTCCTCTACCACTGGCTGGCCCTGATGGCCGCCTCGGGCGTCTCGCTGGACGCCGTGGCCGAGAAGCTGGAAGCCCGCGAGGGGACGTCGGGCATCGCCGAAAAGGCGTCCAGAAAGTCCTAGATCACAAGACCTCGTGTCATCCCGGCCGAAGCGTAGCGTAGAGCCGGGACCCAGGGGGTGAAAGAGCGCGGCGCTTGTGGCCCCTGGGTCCCGGATAGCCTCTGCGAGGCTTCCGGGATGACACGGATTTGGCGGCGTCGAATTAAACCCGCCGCTTCAGCGCCACGTACAGCGCGCCCTCGCCGCCGTGGCGGCGGTCGGCGGTCGAGACGCCGGCGATCATCTCGCGCAGGGCCGGGTCGGCCAGCCACTCCGGCGCGCGGGTGCGCAAGACGCCCTGCCCCACCTTGCCCTTGCCGGTGATGACCAGCACCGCCCGGTGGCCCTGGCTGTACGAACGGCGAATGAAGGCCTCCAGCGTGGCGCGGGCCTGGTCCTGATCCAGGCCGTGCATGTCCAGCCGCGCGCCGATCGGGTCGCGTTCCTTGACGATCCGCAGCTTGCGATTGGGCTCGATGTGACCAGCCGGGCCCTTGAGCGGCTTGGGCGGAGCCGGCTTCAGGTCCTCTGGCCGCACCCGCAGCGGCGCGATCGAGACTAGCCGCGTCGGCGGCTCGGCCGGCAGGGCGGTGTCGGACTTCAGCGACGGCCGGATCCGCGCCTTGGACCGCATCTTCTCGGGCTTTTCCGGCGCGCGGGGGGTCACGGTCGAGGCGACCAGCCGCCAGAGGCGCTTGTCGTCGTCCGGTCCGGGCGGCGGCTTCCTGCTCACCTTAGGGCGTCGGAACGAGACGGTAGAGGCGCAGGGCATGGCGCACGCGGCCCGCCTCCGCGCCCGCCTGAGGGCCTCGGCCGAGATAGAGGTCGGCGCGAACGTCGCCCTTGATCGCCCCGCCGGTGTCGAGCGCGACCACCAGCCGGCGATAGACGGGGAAGGCCCCGGCCAGGGCCGGCGCGCTGGCGTCCAGCCAATAGAGCGCGCCATAGGCGTGGCGGCCAGGATCGACGGCGATGGCGCGGCCGGGCGGCAGGGAGACGCCCGCCGAGCCCACGGGCTCTTGGCCGTCGTCCTCGGCCATCTTGAAGAACACGTAGCGCGGGTTCAGCCGCATGATCGCGTCGGCCTCGGGCCCGCGATGCGCGGCCAGCCAGGTCCGGATGGCGTCGCCGGAGGTATTGTTGTCGGGCAGCAGGCCCTTGTCGCGCATGGGGGCCGCGATCCCGACGAAGGGCCGGCCGTTGGTTCCGGCGAACACAGCCTTGACGCGGCGGCCGTCGGGCAGCGCCAGCACGCCCGAGCCCTGGATCTGCAGGAAGAACAGGTCCTCCGGCCGCATCCAGGCCAGGGGCTTGTCGGTCGGGACGGCCTCGATCTCGGCGCGGTCGGGATAGGGAACGAAGGCCCTGCCCGCCACGCGGCCCATGATCTTTCGGCCCGCCAGCGACGGATCGAAGGCGCCCAGGTCGACGACGGCCAGGTCCTCGGGGGCCGCGCGAACGGGGGACGCGAATTCGGCGTTGCGCGACATCCGCGCCGGATATTCGGGGGCGAAATAGGCGGTGAGCAGGCCCTGGTCGCCGACCGCCTCCGGCCGGAAGTTGGCTTCGAAGAAGGCCTGGGCGGCGGCGGCGTCCGGGTCCTTGACGGCCCGCGCCAGCGCGCAGACGCGGCTGATCGCCGGATCCTTCGAGACGCCGCATCCCGACTGAAAGGCCTTCAGCGCGGCGAGATGATCCTCCCGCGCCCAGCCGGGAAGATCCCCGAAGGTCAGAACCGCGCCAGGCGGCGTGACGGGCGGCGGCAGAACCGGGTTCTGGGACGGGACTTGGGGCGCGTTCGGAGCCGGCGGCGGCGCGGCAGGCTTCGGCGGCGGCGGCGGCGCGACGGCGCTGGCGCAGGCGCTCAGCAGCAGAACCGCCAGCGCCAGCGGGGCGATGGCGGTCGAAGCGGTCCGGACGCGGGCCATCACGCCTCGGCGGCGGCGACGAACGACAGCAGCCAGTTGGGATTGGCGCTCTTGACCTCGCGCTCGAAGGTCCAGAGCTCGGCGGTGCGGCGGTCGTCGACGCCCTCGCCCCGCTCGTCCTTGGTGCGCGTGCGGACCTCGGCCAGGATCCGCACCACCGCCTGGGCGATGTCGCCGATCAGGTCGATCTTCTCGAGATCCAGGCGCGGCGCCGCCAGGAACTCGACCTTTTCGCTGCGGCCGGCGGCCTCGCGGGCGACCATGGCCTGTTCGAAATTGGCCATCACCTCGGGCGCCAGCAGCGGCCGCAGGGTCTCGCGATCGCCCTCGGCATAGGCCTTGACGATCTGCTCATAGGCCGTGCGGGCCCCCGCCAGGAACTTGGCCGGGTCGAAGTCGGGCTGGCGGGCGCGCAGCGCCGTCAGCCCGTCCGAACGAAAGCTGGCCGCGGCGTCGGGAACGGGGGCGCCCGCGCTGGGCTGGGCCGGCGCCGGCGCGTCCTCCGGCAAGCGGCCGACGCGCCGCCCGAGGGTGGCGTAGAGCTGGTACAGGACGACGGCGGCGACCGCGGCGAGAAACAGGATCTGGAGCACTTCGGGGTCCGTTGATGGGCTTTTGGCCCTGATGATCATGTCTATATAGGCGAGACGGCTTCTCTCGTCAGGCGCCTGGCGTTGCGCCAGACGGACCCTCATGGTAGCAGCGCCCACCTTTCTTTTTGGCGTTCTAGGCGCCGATTACGGATATTGTCCTAATGACCGACACCACCGCCCCCAACGGCGCCCCCGAAACCGTTTCGGACGAAAACGCCGCGGCGCAATCGGGCATCCGGATCCTGGCCCAGTTCGTGCGCGACTTCTCGTTCGAGAATCCGCTGGCGCCGGACAGCCTGCGCGCGGGCGCCAGCCAGCCGGCGATCGACATGGGCGTCGAGATGAACGCCCGCGGCCGTCCCGACGGCCTGTTCGAGGTTGACCTGAAGCTTTCGGCCCGCGCCCTGCGCGAGGACCAGGCCGTGTTCCACGTCGAGATCGTCTATGGCGGCCTGTTCCATATCGAGGGCGTCAGCCAGGAAGACCTGGAGCCGGTGCTGCTGATCGAGTGCCCGCGCTTCCTGTTCCCCTATGCCCGCCGACTGATCTCGGACGTGACGGCCGAGGGCGGCTTCCCGCCGTTCCTGATCGACCCGATCGACTTCGCCGGCGTCTACGCCGCGCGCAAGGCGCAAGCCGAGGCCGGCGGCGTGGTCGGCAACGCCTGATTATCAGGCGTACAGAGTTTCGGAGGGGCTCGGCCGAAAGGCCGGGCCCTTTTCTTTCGCGCCAACCCCAAACCCGCCGATCTTCCCCGCTTTCGCGGGGATGATCGGCGCGGCGTCACGGCTGCAGCCGGTACCCGCCCATCTCGGTGATCAGGATCTTCGCCACCGTCGGATCGGGCTCGATCTTCTGGCGCAGGCGATAGACGTGGGTTTCCAGCGTGTGGGTCGTGACCCCGGCGTTGTAACCCCAGACCTCGGTCAGCAGCTCCTCGCGCGACACGGGCTTGGAGCCGGCGCGGTAGAGGTACTTGAGGATATTGGTTTCCTTCTCGGTCAGCCGCACCTTCTTCTGCTTCTCGTCGACCAGGAGCTTGGCCGAGGGGCGGAATTCGTACGGACCGATGCGGAACAGCGCGTCCTCGGAGGCTTCATAGCTGCGCAGCTGGGCGCGGATGCGGGCCAGGAGCACCCCAAAGCGGAAGGGCTTGGTGACATAGTCGTTGGCGCCGGACTCCAGGCCCAGGATCGTGTCGCTGTCGCTGGCGGCGGCCGTCAGCATGATCACCGGCGCGGTGACGCCGTTCTTGCGCATCAATCGGCAGGCCTCGCGGCCGTCCATGTCGGGCAGGTCCACGTCCAGCAGGATCAGGTCGGGCTTGATCTCGCGCGACATCCGCGCGCCCTCGCTGGCGCTGGCCGCCTCGGCCACCGCGAACTCCTCGTGCAGGGCCAGCTGCTCGGCCAACGCGCCGCGCAGGTCGTCGTCGTCGTCGATCAGCAGAAGGGTCTTGCGTTGCGCCATGCGGCGAAACATGCACCGCTGCGGGCCTCGGGGACAACCCCGGCGAAGGCCTTAAGTCCGGGAGTCGACGATCGATGCTGTTTCGGGCCTTTGCCGACGGCCGTTTCGCGCTGAACGGCCAGACCCCGCGCTGCGCCCTGGGCAAGTCCGGCGTCATCGCGGCGGCGGACAAGCGCGAGGGCGACAACCGGAGTCCGCTGGGGACCTGGCCCATGCGCGAGGTCTGGTATCGGCCGGACGTCTATCCCGACGGCCCGGTCACCGCCCTGCCCAAGCGCGCGACGCGGCCCGAGGACGGCTGGTGCGACGCCCCCGGCGATCCGAACTACAACCGCCCCGTCGTCCTGCCCTACCCCGCCAGCGCCGAGCGGATGTGGCGCGACGACGCCGTCTACGACTTGGTGGTGATCCTCGGCCACAACGACGATCCGCCGGTTCCGGGCCTGGGCTCGGCGATCTTCATGCACCTGGCGCGCGAGGGCTACCCAGGCACCGAAGGCTGCGTGGCCTTGGCGCGCGAGGATCTCGAGGCGGTGCTCGCCCTCGCCCGCCCCGGCGACGCGGTCGAGATCGTCGCGGCCTAGGGTCTGTCTGTTTCATTCGAAACAGATAAACAGCCTAGGTTTCAAACATTTAGAGCATGGTCGCGCGCGCCGAAGATCGCCGAACCCACCCGCACCGAGGTCGCGCCCTCGGCGATGGCGATCTCGAAGTCGTCGCTCATGCCCATCGACAGCTTCTCGACCCCATGGCGCTCGGCGATCGCGCGGAGGGCGGCGAAATGCGGCGCGGGGTCCTCGCCTACGGGGGGGATGCACATCAAACCCTCGACGGCGAGATCATAGGTCGTCCGGCAGGCGGCCAGGAAGGCGTCGGCCTGTCCGGGCGCGATCCCGGCCTTTTGCGGTTCCTCGCCGGTATTGACCTGGACATAGAGGCGCGGCGCCCGGCCGGCGCGCTGGATCTCGTCGGCCAGCACGCGGGCCAGCTTCTCGCGATCGACCGTCTCGATGACGTCGAAGAAGCCGACGGCCTCGCGGACCTTGTTGGTCTGCAACGGTCCGATCAGGCGCAACTCCAGACCCGTGCGGCGAGGGCCCCAGCGCTCCATCGCTTCCTGCACGCGGTTCTCGCCGAACACTTTCTGTCCCGCCTCGAGAACAGGCGCGATATGCTCCCAGGGCTGGGTCTTCGAGACCGCGACCAAGGTCACCGAGCCCGCCGGCCGGCCGGCGCGCGTCTCGGCGGCGGCGATGCGGGCCTGGATCGCGGCGAGGGATCGGGATGACGCGGGCGACATGGGGGGCGGCCTTGCACGAGATGAGCGAACTTCAGGTCCTGTCTAGAGCGGCGGCCCACCTTCCGCCAAGAACCGCGCGGGGCCTGACCTTGCCGTCCCTGCTGTTTTTCACCGACCCCGATCGCGTCCCCCGGCCGGAGGCCGTGGTCGAACGGCTGCCGCCCGGCGCCGGCGTGGTCTATCGGGCCTTCGGCGCGCTCGACGCGGTCGAGCGCGGTCGGCGGCTGCGCGAGATCGCGGAGGCCAACGGCCTGATGCTGCTGGTCGGCGCGCATCCGGGGCTCGCCGAGGGCATCGGCGCGCACGGCCTGCACATGCCCGAACGTCTGGCGGCGGAGATTCCCCGTCTGAGGGCCGAGCATCCTCGCTGGCTGATCACGGCGGCGGCGCACGATCTGGGCGCGGTGGCGGCGGCCGAGCGCGCCGGCGCGGACGCGATCGTCGTCTCGCCGGTGTTCGCCAGCAATAGCCCCTCGGCGGGCCAGCCCATGGGCGTGGAGGGTCTTCGGCGCTGCGTCCAGGCGACGTCTCTGCCGGTCTATGCGCTCGGCGGCGTCCGGGCGAGCACGGTCGAGGCGCTGACGGGATCGGGCGTGGTCGGCTTCGCGGCCGTGGAAGCCCTGGCGGTCTAACCGCCGGACCTTAGAACTTGAAGGCGGTTTCCAACCGCACGCGCGGCGCGGGATCGGCCTGCTGGGCCTTGCGGGCGGCCAGGGCCGGATTGGTTTCGCCCAGGCTCACGGCGCCGCCGACGCGGATCGACGGGGTGACCTTGAAATAGGCGCCGGCCTGAACGTCCTGCATCTCCATCTCGCGGTTGGAGGGCTGGTCCAGATCGAGCTTCAGGCCCCAGCGGCCCTTCTTGGCGTCCCAGCGCAGGGTGCGCTTGTCCTGAGGATATTGCACGGCGGCGGTGGAGCCGGTGAAATCGTTCTTGACGGTGAAGTCGGGCGTGACCGAATGCGGCTTGGCTTGGGCGAACGCCATCGACGCCGATCCCGTCAGGATCAACGCGGCCGTCCCCGCCAGTAGAAAACGCGTCGCGACCATCGTCACTGCCGCCTGTACTCGGTTGTCCCCATCCATTCCATAAATAGGAACGGACACCTTGATTTGCGATTAAAGGCTCGACCGGAACGCGGTCAACTGGCGTTCGGTCGCACCTCGGGGCGAATTCCGCGATTCAATCGCGTCCTGTGGCGACGAGGTCACGCGATTCCTGTTTTGAGGCGGCGCGGCCATGCTATAGACCGGCTCCCGGCCGCGGGGGCGCGCCTGGATGCGTGTTCGCGCCGGCGAGACATTGGAGCGAGGTACTATGGCGTTTGAGCGTGGGTCTGTGATGCGCGGCGTCGCCGCGGGCGTCCTGGCTCTGTCGATGCTGGGCGTTACGGCGTGCGCCAGCAACAAGGCCCCCAAGACGTTTGACGCCGCGAGCCAGAAGAAGGGCTTCCTGGGCCTGGGCGGCTCCAAGGCGCCGGTCGCGCAAGGCTCGATCGGGGTCAACGGCTATCTGTGGCGCGCCAGCCTGGACACCCTGGCCTTCATGCCCCTGGCCTCGGCCGACCCGTACGGCGGCGTGATCGTCACCGACTGGTACACCAATCCGGAGACGCCCGCCGAGCGCTTCAAGGCCACGGTCTATATTCTCGACACCCGCCTGCGCGCCGACGGCCTGAACGTCACGGTGTTCAAGCAGACCAAGGACATCAACGGCGCCTGGGTCGACGCCTCCGTCGCCGACCAGACCGCCACCGACATCGAGAACGCCATCCTGACGCGCGCCCGTCAGCTTCGTCTCTCGAATATCAAGAACTAGTTTTCCTGGGAGAAGGCCCCGCCGCCCGGGCGGACCTTCTCCCGGATCCCCATATTCCTGCGCGCTCCGGCCGCGAAACCGCTTAATTTTGTCGCGGACGCGCGCGGAGCCTGCCTTGGCGGGCTCCGTTTCCAAGAGTTGGGGCGCCTTTCGCATCCAAGACCCGGTTTCCGATGGCCCGCTACAATCCCAAAGACACCGAGCCCAAGTGGCGTGAAGCCTGGGCCAAAGCCGACGTCTTCAAGACCGGCGAGATCCACGACGGCCGTCCGAAATACTACGTCCTCGAGATGTTCCCGTACCCGTCGGGCCGCATCCACATGGGCCACGTCCGCAACTACGCCATGGGCGACGTGGTCGCTCGCTACAAGCGCGCCCAGGGCTTCAACGTCCTGCACCCGATGGGCTGGGACGCGTTTGGCATGCCCGCCGAGAACGCGGCCATGGAGCGCGGCGTCCACCCCAAGGGCTGGACCTACGACAATATCGCCGCCATGCGCGAGCAGCTGAAGGCGCTGGGCATCTCGGTCGACTGGTCGCGCGAGTTCGCCACCTGCGACCCGGAATACTACGGCAAGCAGCAGGCCTGGTTCCTGCGCCTGCTGAAGCGCGGCCTGGTCTATCGCAAGGAGGCCTCGGTCAACTGGGACCCGGTCGACATGACCGTGCTGGCCAACGAGCAGGTCATCGACGGCAAGGGCTGGCGCTCGGGCGCGACGGTCGAGAAGCGCAAGCTGACCCAGTGGTTCCTGCGCATCACCGACTACGCCGACGCCCTGATCGACGGCCTGAAGACCCTGGAGCGTTGGCCCGACAAGGTTCGCCTGATGCAGGAGAACTGGATCGGCCGCTCCAAGGGCCTGCGCTTCCGGTTCCAATTCGACGGTGAAGCCCCGGATGGCCTGGCCGAGGGACTGGAGGTCTACACCACCCGTCCCGACACCCTGTTCGGCGCCAGCTTCGTCGGCATCGCCCCCGAGCACCCGCTGGCCGAGGCGCTGGCGGTCGAGAACCCCGACATCCAGGCCTTCATCGCCGAATGCCGCAAGGGCGGCACCTCGGAAGCCGAGATCGAGAGCGCCGAGAAGCTGGGCTACGACACCGGCCTGCGGGTCAGGCACCCGCTGGACCCGTCGATCACCCTGCCCGTCTGGATCGCCAACTTCATCCTGATGGACTACGGCACGGGCGCGATCTTCGCCTGCCCGGCCCACGACCAGCGCGACCTGGACTTCGCCCGCAAGTACGGCCTGCCCGTAAAGCCCGTGGTGCTGCCGAACGGCGAGGATCCGGCGACCTTCACGGTCGACAAGGAGGCCTATGTCGGTCCTGGCAAGATCTTCAATTCCGACTTCCTGGACGGGATGGACGTCGAGACCGCCAAGGCCGAGGCCGTGGCCCGCATCGAGGCCGCCGGCCAGGGCCAGGGCGCGACCGTCTATCGCCTGAGGGACTGGGGCGTCTCGCGCCAGCGCTACTGGGGCTGTCCGATCCCGGTGATCCACTGCCAGGCCTGCGGCGTCGTGCCCGTGCCGGAAGACCAGCTGCCGGTCGCCCTGCCCGACGACGTCACCTTCGACAAGCCGGGCAACCCGCTGCTGCGCCACCCGACTTGGCGGCACACGACCTGCCCGTCGTGCGGCGGCGCGGCCGAGCGCGAGACCGACACCCTGGATACGTTCATCGACTCCAGCTGGTACTTCGCCCGCTTCGCCGACACGCAAGCCGCCGAGCCGGTCGGCAAGGCGGCGGCGGACCATTGGCTGCCGGTCGACCAGTATATCGGCGGGGTCGAGCACGCGATCCTGCACCTGCTCTATGCCCGCTTCATCACCCGCGCCCTGAAGGACGAGGGTCTGCTGTCGGTCGAGGAACCGTTCGCGGGCCTGTTCACCCAGGGCATGGTCACCCACGAGGCCTACAAGAACGAGGCCGGCGACTGGATCGAGCCCTCCGAGGTCGAGATCGTCGTCGAGGGGAACAAGCGCACGGCCAGGCACGCCAAGACCGGCGCGCCGATCGTCATCGGCGACGTCGAGAAGATGTCGAAGTCCAAGAAGAACGTCGTCGCCCCCGAGGACATCTTCGAGGCCTACGGCGTCGACGCCGCGCGCCTGTTCGTGATGTCCGACAGCCCGCCCGAGCGCGACGTCCAATGGACCAACGCCGGCGTCGAGGGCAGCTGGCGCTTCACGCACCGTCTGTGGAACGAGTTCGACAGCCAGCCGGCCGGCGACTTCGCCCATGACGCCTCGGACGAGTCGGCCCTGACCCTGCGCAAGGCGGCCCACAAGCTGATCGGCTTCGTCTCGGACAGCATCGAGGGCTTCCGCTTCAACAGCGGCGTGGCGCGGCTCTATGAGTTCCTGAACGCCCTGAAGGCCGCTCCGGCGGAGGGCGCGAGCGACGCCGTCCTGGCGGCGCGCGCCGAGGCCCTGCACATCCTGGCCCGCCTGGTCGCGCCGTTCACCCCGCACCTGGCCGAGGAAGCCTGGGCCAAGATCGGCGGCGAAGGCATGGTCGTGAATGCGCCCTGGCCCAAGGCCGACCCGGCCCTGGCCGCCGACGACGAGCGCGTGCTGCCGATCCAGATCAACGGCAAGCGTCGCGGCGAGGTGAAGGTCAAGGCCGGCGCGTCGGACGACGAGGTGACCAAAATCGCTCTGGCGGATCCGAACGTCATGGCCCACCTTGAGGGCGTCACGGTCCGCAAGGTGATCGTGGTCAAGGACCGCATCGTCAACATCGTGGCCAATTGAGACCGATGAAACGCATCCTGCTCGCCGGCGCGCTGGCCCTTTCGACGACCGTGCTGTCGGCCTGCGCCGGCTTCACGCCCCTCTATGCCCGTCCGGGCGTGGAAGGCGGCCTCTCCAGCATCGAGACCGAGGCGGCCGAGGGTCGCGGCGGCTATCTGCTGCGCGAACAGCTCGACGACGCGTTCAACCATCATCAGGGCGGGCCGGCGGCCTACAAGCTCGTCTTCGCGGTCAACGAGACGCGGTTCGCCCGCGGCGTGCGCCTCGATAACGTCGCCAACCGCTATGAACTGAAGATGTCGGTGACCTGGAAGCTGCTGGACGCCAAGACCCGCGCCGAGCTGCACAAGGGGCTCACCGACGTGTCGGTGACCTACGACTCCGCCGACCAGCCCTATGCGGCGATCGCGGCCCAGCAGGACGGTCAGGAACGGGCCGCGACCGAGGCGGCCCGCAAGATCCAGCTGGACCTCGCCACCTGGCTGGCGGCCAAGAGGCCGGCTTAGAGCGCGTGGCGGCCGAGGGCGTGAGCGGCTTCGGCGCCCGCCACGGCGCAGGAGGCGCGTCATGATCCTGTCCAAGCGTCCGGACGTCGAGCGCTTCCTGAAGGAGCCGGCGCCGGACATCCGGGCCGTAGTCATCTACGGCAAGGACCGGGGCGTGGTGCGCGACCGCGCCAACGCCCTGGCCAAGCGCGTGGTCGAGCGTCCCGACGACCCCTTCGACACCGCCCAGCTGACCGACGGCGATCTGGAGGCCGACCCGGCCAAGCTGGAGGACGAGCTGTCGGCCCTGTCGCTGATGGGCGGACGGCGGCTGGTGCGGCTGCGCCTTTCGACCGACAAGGCCGGCCCGGACAAGGCCGCCGCCGAGGCCCTGACCCGCCACGTCGAGGGCCAGCTGAATCCGGACGCCTTCTTCCTGGTCGAGGCCGGAGCGCTAGGCCGCGACTCGACGCTGCGCAAGGTCGGCGAGAAGGCCAGCGGCTGCGCCGTCATCCCCTGCTACGAGGACGAGGCCGGCGACCTGGCTCGGCTGGCGCGCGACACCCTGGCCCAGGACAAGGTCGGGCTTAACAGCGAAGCACTGGAGCTGTTCGTCTCGCGCCTGCCCAAGGAGCGCGGCGTGGCCCGCGCCGAGATCGAGCGGCTGGCGCTGTATCTAGGCCCGGGCAGCGGGGTCAACGCCACGGCGGCCGACCTGACCGACTTTCTCGGCGTAGAGCCCGAGGCCTCGCTCAGCGACGCCGCCGCCGACGCCTTCGGCGGCAAGATCGGCCCGGCCCAGCAGGCCCTCCGGCGCGCGGCGGCCGAGGGCGAGGGCGGACCGGCGGCGGTCCGCGCGATCAGCTTCTATCTGAACCGTCTGCGCCGCGTGCTGACCCTCCACAAGAACGGCGTCGACCTGCAGGCCGCCGCCAAGGCCGCCGGCGTGTTCTGGAAGCAGGAGCGCGAATTCCTGCGTCAGGCGCGCGGCTGGAACCTGGAAGCGATCCTCGAGGTCCAGGGCGAGGTGCTGGCCGCCGATCGCGCTTGCAAGACCTCCGGCTCGCCCGACCAGCTGATCGCCGAGCGCCTGGCGCTGATGATCGCCGGCCGCGCCCGGCGCCTGGGGCTCTGAGGGCCGCCGACCTCGAAAATCGAGGCCTTTGCGGCCCTGTGGACGGTTCGCGAGAAAGCGTTACTAGACAAAAGCTTGCGGCCGAAATCGGCGGGAACCGCCCTCGCCTCACGAAAATGGCGCCATCCAGCATACGGAAAGGCGCTGCTCCGCGCGCGACAGAGGCGATTTTCGCGCGCCGTTTTCGGGCCAGAAAATCGCGCATCCGCACTCATTTAAGTGCAAGCGACCAGATCGCTCAGACCCCGCGGGTCAGGCGGTTGCAGAGGTCGTCGAGCTGCTCGAGCGTCGCATAGCTGATGGTCAGGGTCCCGGCCGCGCCGCGATGGTCGATCGAGACGTCCAGGCCCAGGACCGACGACAGGTCCGCCTCCAGCGCCTGGGTGTCGGTGTCCTTGACGCGAGCCGGCCGCCCGCCCTTGTTCTTGGCCGGCGTCGCCGACGGCGCTTTGCGGGCCAAGGCCTCGGTCTCGCGAACCGACAGCCCGCCTTCGATGATCTGCTTGGCCAAGGCCACCGGATCGGCGGCGGCGGCGATGGCGCGGGCGTGACCGGCCGACAGCTCGCCGCTGACCAGGTACGACTGCACCTCGTCCGGTAGGGCCAGCAGCCGCATCGTATTGGCCACATGGCTGCGGCTCTTGCCGATCGTCTGGGCGATGGCGTCCTGGGTGCGCTCGAACTTCTCCATCAGCACCTTGTAGGACAGCGCCTCTTCCAGGACGTTCAGGTCGGCCCGCTGGACGTTCTCGATGATGCCGATCTCCAGCACCGCCAGGTCGTCGAGTTCGCGCACCATGATCGGCACGCTGCGCAGGCCCGCCCGCTGGGCCGCCCGCCAGCGACGCTCGCCCGCCACGATCTGGTATTCGCCGGCCGCCCCCGGGGCGGGCCGCACCAGGATCGGCTGCAGGACCCCCTTCTCGCGGATCGAGTTGGCCAGGTCTTCCAGGTCGTCCTCGCGGAAGGTCCGGCGGGGCTGATCGGGATTGCGCTTCAGCAGCTCGATCGGCGCGTCCCGCGACCCGGCGCTGGTGTCGCCCGGCGCCTGGGCCGGCGCGGCGTCGACCTCGCCCAACAAGGCGGACAGACCGCGACCCAGACCACGACGCCCCTCGGACATACCGGGCTCTCCCACCACGACGGACTCCATCACAAGCTCACAAGTTCACGGGAAAAAGACGGCGCTGGGCCTCAGGCGGCCTGGGCCTGGCGATCGCGCTCGCGGCTGATCACCTCGCGCGCCAGCTTCAGATAGGCTTGGCTGCCGGCGCACTTGAGGTCGTAGAGCAGCACCGGCTTGCCGAAGGACGGCGCTTCCGACACCCGCACGTTGCGGGGGATGACCGCGTCATAGACCTTGTCGCCGAAGTGCTCGCGGACGTCCTTGGCCACCTGTTCCGACAGGCTGTTGCGGCGGTCGTACATGGTCAGCACGACGCCCTGGATCTCCAGGCGCGGGTTCAGGCTGCCGCGCACGCGCTCGATGGTGCGCATCAACTGGGTCAGGCCTTCCAGGGCGAAAAACTCGCACTGCAGCGGCACGAAGACCGCGTCGGCGGCGGTCATCGCGTTGACCGTCAGCACGTTCAGCGACGGCGGGCAGTCAATCAGCACATAGGTGTAGGGGCCGCCGGCCCGCAGCGGCTCCAGGGCGTCGCGCAGGCGGTAGGACCGGCGGGCGGTCTGACCCAGTTCGATCTCGACCCCGGACAGGTCGGCGTCGGCCGGTATGACGTCGAGGCCCGGCAGCTCGGTCTTCACGGCGGCGTCCAGCACCGGCGACTCGCCCATCAGCACGTCGTACAGCGTGGTTCGCCGAAGCGTGCGACCGATGCCGAGGCCGGTGGAACAGTTGCCCTGCGGGTCGGCGTCGATCAGCAGCACCCGCTCGCCGCAGGCGGCCAGGGCGGTGCCCAGATTGATCGCGGTCGTGGTCTTGCCGACCCCGCCCTTCTGGTTGGCGATGGCGAGGACGCGGAGAGGATTAGCGGACACGGGAAAGCCTCTTCACTTGAACGACGCGGCCGCGAGGGTCGCTTTGACTGGGGCGCAGCTCGGACTCGAAGGTCCAGGCCTTGGCGGCCTCGGACAACTCGGCGGCGACATCCTGGCCCTTCAGGAACAGGCCCGTGGCGCCGGCGCGCAGATAGGGTTCGGCGAAGCCGAGAAGCTTGGTCATCGGCGCGCAGGCCCGCGCGGTCACGATGTCGACCTTCAGCTTCAGGTCCTCGGCCCGGGCGTTGTGAATCTGGACCGGCAGGTCGAGGTCCTTGGCGACCACCTCGAGGAAGCGGCAGCGCTTGGTCATCGACTCCACCAGGTGAACCTTGGCCCCGGCCCTACCCTTCAGCAGTATGGCCAGCACGACGCCGGGAAGCCCAGCCCCGGCGCCGAGATCGGCCCAGGTCGTCGCCTCGGGCGCCAGGGCCAGCAGCTGCGAGCTGTCCAGCGCGTGCCGCGTCCAGTAGGTCGCGATCGTCAGCGGCCCGACCAGGTTCATGACCGCGTTCCACTCGGCCAGCAGCGTCTGGAAGCGCGCGAGGTCGGCGATCTGCGCGTCGGACGCCCCGGTCAGGGCTTGGTAGCCCGCCGCGTCCAACACGGGTTCGGGAACGAGAGCGAGATCAGGCGGCACGGCCGCGCCGCACGTGCGCCAGCAGCGCGGTCAGCGCCCCCGGCGTCACGCCCTCGATGCGGGCCGCCTGGCCCAGGGTCAGCGGGCGCACGCGCTCCAGCTTCTCGCGCACCTCGTTCGACAGACTGCCGATCGCCGCGTAGTCGAGATCGGCCGGCAGCCGAAGATCCTCGTCCTTGCGCAGCGATTCGGCGTCGGCGCGCTGGCGGTCCAGATAACCGGCATAGGCCGCCTCGATCTCGATCTGCTCGCGCACGTCGGCGTTCCACGTGAAAACCTCGGGCCAGATCCGGCCGAGATCGTCGAGCGTCACGTCCGGATAGGCCAGCATGGCGAACACGTCACGGCGGACGCCGTCGCTATTGACCTTGAAACCGGCTTGCACGGCCTCCTTGGGCGTCAGGGTCACCGACCGGGCAAAGGTCCGCGCCGTCTCCAGCCGCGCCTTCTTCTCCGCCCAGGCTTGGGCGCGGCGCTCGCCAACGACGCCAAGCGCGACGCCGCGATCGGTCAGCCGCTGGTCGGCGTTGTCGGCGCGCAGGGTCAGCCGGAATTCGGCGCGGCTGGTGAACATCCGATAGGGCTCGGTGACGCCCCGTGTGACGAGGTCATCGATCATCACCCCGATATAGGCCTCGTCGCGCGCGAACAGCGCCGGCTCGCGGCCTTGCGCCGCCAGCGCCGCGTTCAGGCCGGCGACCAAGCCTTGCGCCCCCGCCTCTTCGTAGCCCGTGGTGCCGTTGATTTGCCCGGCCAGATAGAGACCTGGCAGGCGCTTGGTCTCCAGGGTCGCGTAAAGCTCGCGCGGATCGACATAGTCATATTCGATCGCATAGCCGTAGCGGATGACCTCCACGGCCTCGAGCCCCGGAATGGTCCGCAGGAACAGCAGCTGGGTCTCTTCCGAAACCGAGGTCGAGATGCCGTTCGGATAGACGGTGGGATCGTCCAGGCCTTCGGGCTCCAGGAAGATCTGGTGGCTGGTCTTGTCGGCGAAGCGGACGACCTTGTCCTCGATCGACGGGCAGTAGCGCGGGCCGATCCCCGTGACACGACCGCCATAGACGGCGGATTCGCCGAGTCGTTCGGCGATGATCCGGTGGGTCTCCTCGGTCGTGTAGGTGACGCCGCAGGCGATCTGGGGAACGTCGATCCGGTCATTGAGATAGGAGAACGGCACGGGCTGGTCGTCCGCCGCCTGGCTCTCCAGACGATCCCAGGCGATGGTGCGGCCATCGAGCCGCGCGGGCGTGCCTGTCTTCAGCCGACCCATCTGGAAGCCGAGACCATACAGGCGGTCCGACAGGCCGATCGCGGGTTGATCGCCAACCCGGCCAGCCGGGATACGCTCTTCGCCCCGATGGATCACGCCTTTCAGGAACGTGCCGGTGGTGAGGATGACCCGTGGAGCGGGGTAGGTCCGCCCCTCCCCGTCCACGGCCCCCACGACCTTGCCGTCCTTAACGATCAGGTCTTCCGCGGCGGCGGCGATGATGTCGAGATTGGCAGTGGCGGCCAGTTCAGCCTGCATCGCCTCGCGATAGAGCTTGCGGTCGATCTGGGCGCGCGGCCCCCGGACGGCGGGTCCCTTCGAGCGGTTCAGCATCCGGAACTGGATGCCGGCCTTGTCGGCCATCCGCCCCATCAGGCCGTCCAGCGCGTCGATCTCCCGCACCAGATGCCCCTTGCCCAGGCCACCGATGGCCGGGTTACACGACATCTCGCCGATGGTTTCGAGCTTGTGGGTCAGCAGCAGGGTGCGCGCGCCCGCGCGCGCCGAGGCGGCCGCCGCCTCGCAGCCGGCGTGGCCGCCGCCGATGACTATGACATCCCAGGACTTGGACAAAGAACGCGCCTCAATGCGAACGCCCCCGGACGAGCGGGGGCGTTGGACTCGCAATATACGCCAAACAGGCGAGACGGTCGATGTGACTCATCGACGTTTCACGTGAAACGCCTGGACAGCCTCTGTGAACGTCCTGTGGATGGAGGTGGGATCGACTCTGTTTCGTCACTTCCCGATACAGAAGGTCGAGAAGACGCGGCCCAGGACATCCTCGGGATCGACGCGGCCGGTGATCTTCTCCAGCGCTCGTCCGGCCAGCCGGACGTCCTCGGCCGCCAACTCGACCTCAAGCCCGATCTCCGAAAGCGCGCGCTCGAGGTAGGCCCGCGCCTCGCCGAGGCGTTCGGCGTGCCGCAGGCGCGTGGCGGCGGGAAACTCTGCGCCAGCCAGGGCGGACGCGACGTGCTCGCCCAGGGCCAGCCGGAGGGCGCCCACCGACTGGGCGGACGCCGCCGAGACACGCTTCACGTGGAGATCCTCGGACAGCCCCCACGCTTCCGCCTCATCCAAGGCCTGGGCGTTGGCGATGTCGGTCTTGCTGAGCACGAGCCAGTCGCCGGGCCGGATGGTCGCGTCCCGCGTCGCGGGATGTTTCACGTGAAACCCATCGACGACCCATAGCCTAAGGTCAGCCTCGTCCGCCCACGCTCGTGCTCGACGGACCCCCTCAGCCTCGACAAGGTCCGACGTCTCCCTCAGCCCCGCTGTGTCCGCGATCAGAACGCGGTAGCCGGCGAGCGCCATCGGGACTTCGATAATGTCCCGCGTCGTCCCGGGAATATCCGTGACGATCGCGGCGTCGCGTTCGACAAGCGCGTTCAGCAGCGTGCTCTTGCCGGCGTTCGGCGCGCCGACCAGAGCGATCCGATAACCGTCGCGCACACGCCGCCCTCGCTCCGCGTCCGCCAGGGCCGCGTCGAGCTCGGCCTTCAGCTTGCGAAGACCGGGACGCGCGCGCTCCGCCACCGCTTCCGGCAGCTCCTCGTCGGGAAAGTCGACGGCGGCCTCCAGCATGGCCAGGGACTGCACCAGAAGCTCTCGCCAGTGATCATAGCGCCGGCTGAGCGCGCCGCCGACCTGCCCCAAAGCCTGTCGCCGCTGGGCCTCGGTCTCGGCGTCCACCAGATCCGCCACCCCCTCGGCCTGGGCGAGATCCAGTTTTCCATTCTCGAACGCGCGCCGCGTGAACTCGCCGGGCTCGGCCAACCGAAGGCCCAAGTCCGCCAGAGCCGCCATCAGCGCCTCGACGACCGCCCGTCCGCCATGCACGTGAAACTCGGCGCTGTCCTCGCCGGTAAAGCTGGCGGGGCCCGCGAAGCGCAGGACCAAGGCTTCGTCGATCGCCTTGCCGCCATGGCGCAACGTCCGCAACGACGCCACGCGCGGCGCCGGCGCCCGCCCCGCCAGAGCCTCGATCACCGTCACGGACTTGGGGCCGGAGATGCGCACCACGGCGACCGCCGCGCGCCCGGCCGCCGTCGCCGGGGCGAAGATCGTGTCGCTCATGCCCTTAGGGTTTCCCGACGGCCGCGCCGGCCGCCGCGGTCATCAACTTGCGGAACGACTCCTGGGCGCCGGCGCCGAACGCCATCCAGTTCTTCATCAGCTCTTCCGGGGCCAGCATCGCCATGTTGGCGTCCATCCGCGCCTGCATCTCCTGGACCAGATGGTCGTTCAGGGCGCTGACATCGGGCAGGCCCAGGAAGGCGCGCGCCTCCACCGGCGTGCAGTCGATCTCGATCGTCATCTTCATCACGGGTTCCCTTCGGTCAGGGCACGATATTGTTATGGGCGAGGGTCGCGTCGGCAGGTTAGAGCGCTTCGGTCGAAAGTCACATCGGTCCTGTTTTTCAAAGGACCTGGCACGGACGGAGAGCCCCGATGAGCGAGACCCTCACCATCACCACGCCGGACGGCGCGTTCTCGGCCTATGTCGCCCGCCCGCCCGCGAGCGCGGCGGCGCCGGCCATCGTCGTCATCCAGGAGATCTTCGGCGTCAACAAGGTCATGCGCGATATCTGCGACGGCCTCGCCGCTCAGGGCTATGTCGCGGTCTGTCCGGACCTCTTCTGGCGGATCGAACCGGGCATCGACATCACCGATCAGAGCGAGGCCGAGTGGAAGCGCGCCTTCGAACTGTTCAATGCGTTCGACGTGGACGCCGGCGTGTCGGACATCGCCGCGACGATCGCGGCTGTCCGCCAGCTCCCCGGCGTGAACGGCAAGGTCGGCGCGGTGGGCTATTGCCTGGGCGGCCTGCTGGCCTTCCTGACCGCGACCCGCACCGATGTCGACGCCAGCGTCTCCTATTATGGCGTCGGCCTGGAGCAGCGGGTCGGCGAGGCCGAGAAGCTGAACAAGCCGCTCCTGATGCACATCGCCGAGAAGGATCAGTTCGTGCCGCCCGAGGCGCGCCAGGTGATCCTCAACGCCTTGAAGGACCACCCGCAGATCGAGCTGCATACCTATGCCGATCGCGATCACGCCTTCGCCCGGGAGGGTGGCGCGCACTATGACGCCGCCGACGCCGCCAAGGCCAATGGCCGGACCCTGGCCTTCTTCCAAAAGGCGCTCGGCTGATGCGCGCGGTCCAGATCACCCAGGCCGGCGGGCCGGAGGTTCTGGAGGTCGTCGACCTTCCCACCCCCACCCCCGGCCCTGGGCAGGTGCTGATCCGGCACCAGGCGATCGGCCTGAACTATATCGACACCTACCACCGTTCCGGCCTCTATCCGATCAAGCTGCCCGCTACCCTGGGCCTGGAAGCGGCCGGCGTGGTCGAGGCCGTCGGGGACGGCGTCACCCGGTTCAAGGTTGGCGACCGCGTGGCCTACAACGGCGCGCTGGGCGCCTATGCCGAGGCGGCCGCCGTCGCGGCCGATCGCGTGGTCGGCGTTCCGGACGCGGTCAGCCTCGAGGTCGCCGCCGCCGTTCTGCTGAAGGGCATGACGGCCGAGTTTCTGGTGCGGCGATGTTTCCACGTGAAACAGGGCGACACGGTGCTGGTCCACGCGGCCGCGGGCGGCGTCGGCCAGATCCTGGTGCAGTGGTGCAAGCATCTCGGCGCGACCGTCATCGCCACCGTCGGCTCCGAGGCCAAGGCGGCGATCGCCCACGATCTCGGCGCCGACCATGTCATCGACTACAGCAAAGAAGAGGTCGCCGGACAGGTCGCCGAGATCACCGGCGGCCAGGGCGTGGCCGTCGTCTATGACGGGGTGGGCAAGGACACCTGGGCCGCCAGCCTCGCCAGCCTGGCGCGTCGCGGCGTGATGGTGACCTTCGGCAACGCTTCGGGGCCCGTGCCGCCGTTCGCGCCGCTGGAGCTGGGCGGCAAGTCGCTGTTCGTCACGCGGCCGAAACTGTTCGACTATATCGCCACCACCGAGGAGCTGGACGACAGCGCCGACGCCCTGTTCGGGGTGCTGGCCAGCGGAGCCGTGAAGATCGACATCGGCCAGACCTTCCCCCTCGAAGAAGCCCGGGCCGCTCACGAGGCCCTGGAGGGTCGCCGTACGACCGGCGCCACCCTGCTGCTGCCGTAGGGCCAAACCGGGTAGCACCGAACAAAAAAGGCGCCGGGTAGCACCGGCGCCTTTTCCGTCTCGGCTGAGTCCGGCTGGACTCAGGTGTTCATCGACTGGAAGAAGTCGCCGTTGGTCTTCGACTGGCGCAGCTTGTCCAGCAGGAACTCGATGGCGTCCGAGGCGCCCATCGGATTGAGGATGCGGCGCAGGACATAGGTCTTCTGCAGCTGGTCGCGCGGGGTGATCAGCTCTTCCTTGCGGGTGCCGGACTTCAGCACGTCGATCGCCGGGAAGATGCGCTTGTCGGCGACCTTACGGTCCAGGACGATTTCCGAGTTACCGGTGCCCTTGAACTCTTCGAAGATGACTTCGTCCATGCGGCTGCCGGTGTCGATCAGGGCCGTGGCGATGATCGACAGCGAGCCGCCCTCCTCCACGTTGCGGGCCGCGCCGAAGAAGCGCTTGGGCCGCTGCAGGGCGTTGGCGTCAACGCCGCCGGTCAGCACCTTGCCCGACGACGGGACCGTGGTGTTGTAGGCCCGGCCCAGACGCGTCACCGAGTCCAGCAGGATGACGACGTCGCGCTTGTGCTCGACCAGGCGCTTGGCCTTTTCGATGACCATCTCGGCCACCTGGACGTGACGCGTCGCCGGCTCGTCGAAGGTCGAGGCGATGACCTCGCCCTTCACCGTGCGCTGCATGTCGGTGACTTCTTCGGGGCGCTCGTCGATCAGCAGGACGATCAGGTAGCACTCGGGGTGGTTGGTCTCGATCGACTTGGCGATGTTCTGCAGCATGACCGTCTTACCGACGCGCGGCGGGGCGACGATCAGGCAGCGCTGACCCTTGCCCAGCGGGGCGACGATGTCGATCACCCGGCCCGACCGATCCTTCACGGTCGGATCGGGCAGCTCCATGTTCAGGCGCTCTTCGGGATAGAGCGGCGTCAGGTTGTCGAAGTGCACCTTGTGGCGCACGTTGTCCGGGCTTTCGAAATTGATCTTGCTGACGCTGGTCAGGGCGAAATAGCGCTCGCCCTCGCGCGGCGACCGGATCGCGCCCTCGACGCTGTCGCCGGTGCGCAGGCCATACTTCCGGATCTGCGACGGCGAGACATAGATGTCGTCCGGACCCGGAAGATAGTTGGCTTCCGGCGAGCGCAGGAAGCCGAAGCCGTCCTGCAGCACTTCCATGGTGCCCGAGCCCGAGATCTCCACGCCTTCCTCGGCGAGGGTCTTCAGGATCGCGAACATCATGTCCTGCTTGCGCATGGAGTTGGCGTTCTCGACCTCGAAGGTCTCGGCGAACGCCAGCAGGTCGGCCGGGGACTTCTCCTTCAGCTCCTGCAGGGACATGGACTTCAGGCCCAGGGCCGCGACGGCCTCGGCGATGCCGGAGCCTTCGTCCTCGCCCTCGCCTTCCGCTCCATTCTCCGGGGAATCGACGGCGGCTTCGGTGGCGATATCGGCGGTGTCGGCCACGGTGGCCTCGATGGTCGCCTCGTCGGCGCCCGGGATCTGGTTTTCGGTTTCTTCGGTCATGGCAAGACTCAAGAGTGGGCGCGGGCTCCAAGACGGAGTCCGGCCGGTAGAACTTCAGGGGTCACGCCCGGCGGCGCCGGGACATGCGCGTCGCTTGACGATGACGCGGATCGTTCGGGGAACGGACCTTGGAGCGGAGGGCTCGCGGGGCGCGCCAGGACGGGCGCCGGTCCGTGAGGGAAGAGGGTCCGCCGACAGCGAACCTATCGGCGATGCAAATCACGCGGCGGGCGGCGGGTCAAGCGCCTCACTAAGGCGCGGGACCAACATCCATTCCGTCGTACCGAACGCCTGCGAATTTTCGAGCCAATCCGTAGAGCTCGCTGTTGCGAGCCTGAAGGCTATCCACCGTGTGTTTTTCGACGCGCTCAACGCGTAACCACCACACATCCGGATCACCAACGCCCGCCTTGTCTCCGAGATAGATGCCAACGGGCCGATAGCCACGATCGGCAAGCATCTTTGCAATCGGCTCCAACGAGGCCTGCTTCGGCGCGGTGAAGAAATATCCCCAGAGCAGCGGACCATCCACGTTCCATGATAGGTTCGCCCGCATGCTGGAGAACATTTCGACAAGCCGTTCGCGAGAAATGGTCTCCGCAAACGACGGCTCGGCTACCACCAGACTGGCCGACAAAATCGCAGAGATCAGAAGTCGCTTCGCGGCCACGATGGATCTCAATGGTTCAGGAACTTGGTCGTCACCGACAGGACAATCACGATCGCCAGCACGAACGGGATCTCGTTGACCATCCGCCAGAACTTTTCCGAGCGGGGATATTCGCCTCTCTCGAACTTCTTGCGCGAGGCCGACAAGAAGCCGTGGAAGCCGTAAAGGCCAACGAGGGCGACTAGCTTGGTGGCCATCCAGGGCTCGGCGAGGAAGCTCCAGCCGCGGATCTGGCTGTCGGCGAGGATCAGGCCAAGGCCGAACAGCGCCGTGGCGATCGAGGCCGGATTGATGATGCCGCGCAGCAGGCGCCGCTCCATGACCGCGAAGGTCTCGGCCATCTCCGAGCCGGGGGCCGCCTTGGTGTGATAGACGAACAGGCGCGGCAGGTAGAGCATCCCGGCCATGAAGGCGATCACCGACAGGATGTGAAGCCCGCGCACCAGATTGAAATGCGCCACCAGGAAATCCATCACGCCGCGGCTCCTTCCCGACGGGGGCACTTCGACCATTCGGCGCCGCAACGCCAGCCGCAGGCGGGGGCAACGGAACGCGCCCGCTCACTCAAGGCGTTCCGAACGGCGGCGGCGAGGCCGTCGATGAACGACGGCGCGCCGCCCAGGGCCGGAACGCGGACATAGGGCGCGACGCCCACGGTCTTGGCCAGTTCGGCGTATTCGTGATCCAGCTCGACCAGGGTCTCGACGTGCTCCGACACGAAGGCGATCGGGGTGATCATCACGCCCTTGCCCTCGGCGCCGGCGCGGCGGATCTCCTCGTCGCTCGACGGCCCGATCCATTTCAACGGTCCGACCCGGCTCTGATAGCAGACCGTCCACTCGATCTCGGCGGGCAGCCGGGCGGCGACCGCGGCGGCCGTGGCCTCGATCTGCTTCTGATAGGGATCACCGCTCAGGATCACCTTCTCCGGCAGGCCGTGGGCCGAGAACAGCAGGCGGATGTTGGTCGGCGACCCGGCCTTCTCCCAGGTCTCGCGGATCATCCGCGCGTGCGCGTCGACCAGGCCCGCCTCGGTCGGATAGCAGCAGACCGTCGTCTCCGCGCCCGAGCCCTTATAGGCCTTGCGCCAGGCCTTCAGAGACGAACCGGTCGTGGTGGTCGAGAACTGCGGATAGAGCGGCAACAGCACGACCTCGTCCGGCCCGAAGGCCGCGACGTCCCGGGCGGTCTCTTCCGTCAACGGATGCCAATAGCGCATGGCGATGAAGCACTTGGCCTCGACGCCCGGCAAAGCGACCGCGAGGGCTGTTTCGAGCGCTCGCGCCTGCATCCTGGTTTCCGGCAGCAGCGGCGAGCCGCCGCCCATGATCGCGTAGTTGGCCTTGGCCAACTTCTCGCGCGTGGTCGATATCAAGGCCGCCAGCGGATAACGGATCAGGGCCGGCGCGCCGATGATCGCCGGATCGCGGAACAGGTTGAACAGGAACGGCCGCACCGCGCGCGGGCCATCGGGTCCGCCCAGATTGAACAGAACGACGGCGAGTTTCTTGGTCACTGAGCCACCTTCTGGCCGGTCACCCGCTCCAGCACCGCCTCGACGTGCGCGATCGGCGTGTCCGGCAGGATCCCATGGCCCAGGTTGAAGATATAGGGACCCTGGTTCCATTGCTCGAGCAGTTCGTCCACCCGCCTGAGCAACGCATCGCCGCCGGCGCGGAGCAGCAGCGGATCGAGCGCGCCCTGGATGGTCTTGGATTTCTGGATGACCTGGCCCAGCTTGGCGCTGGCCTGGGTGTCGAGCGCCACGCCCTGCACCGGGACCTCGGCGGCATAGCCCTCGACCAGGGCGCCGGCCCCGCGCGGGAAGCCGATGATCGGCACGGTGACGCCGCGGGCCCGCAAACCCTCGACGATCTTCTTGTGCGGCTGGGTGACCAGGCGATCGAACAGCGGCTCGGACAGGCCCTCGGCCCAGCTCTCGAACAGCTTCACCGCCTGGGCGCCGGCGTCGACCTGCATGGCCAGGTAGTCGATCGTCGAGTCGACCAGCACCTGGATCAGGGCGTCGATCTTCTCCGGGTTCTGGTAGGCGTAGGTCCGCGCGCCGCTGCGATCGCTGGAGCCCTTCTCGATCATGTAGGTCGCCACGGTCCAGGGCGCGCCGGCGAAACCGATCAGGGCCTTCGACGGATCCAGCGCCGAGCGAACCCGCGTCAGCGTCTCCCCGACGAGCGATAGGGCCTTGCCCGCCTCGCCGGCCTTCTCGGCCATGGCCTCGATCGACGGCATATCGCCAAGCTTGGGACCCTCGCCCGCCTCGAACCAGACCTTCTGGCCCAGAGCTCCCGGGATCAGCAGGATGTCGGCGAACACGATGGCGGCGTCGAACGGAAATCGCCGCATCGGCTGCAAGGTGACCTCGGCGGCCTTCTCCGGATCAAAGCAGAAACTGATAAAGTCCGGCGCGGTGGCCCGGACCGCGCGGTACTCCGGCAGATAGCGGCCCGCCTGACGCATGAACCAGATCGGCGGGTGGGCATGGCTCTGCCCCGACAGCGCGGAGAGAAATTTCGGAGTCGAGGTCGAGGACGTCATGGCTCGCTTAAAGCCCGGCCCGCGCCCAGGCTCAAGTCCGTAAGCCTCCTATCATTTCTTAATAAGAAATTAAGATTGAAGGAGGGTGCGGAGGGGCAACTGCGAAGCGGGGACAAAGGCCTTAGCCCGCCTGATTCCCACACGCGATCGATCCTTGCCCCCAGCCCGCCCCACAGGGGGTTAACGCTTTGTTAATCATGGGGACAGTCGACCAGCCGCTTGAAGACCTTAATGAAATCTTAACGCGTATGGCCGTGACATCGGCTTCCCGCCGATCTCGTCCCCGGCGCCTGGACAGCCAAGATTAACGCTTCGGGGATGCGGGGCGCGCTTGGGGATGGTAGGCGAGCAATGCGGCCGTTGATCACAGCGGCGCCGTGTCACGACGCCCGGAGGTCGCTTTGGCGCCCCGGCGTCCCCAGAGGCAGGACAAGTGGTTAAGCAACCGTTAACGGACGATCCACAGGAGAGTCTGGCCCAGGGGGACGCCGACCGGCTGCCGCCGCGCTTCGCGACCTATTTCCATATCCATCTGGTGTCCGACTCCACGGGCGAAACCCTGAACGCCATGGCCCGCGCGGTATGCGCCCGCTTCACCGACATTTTGCCGATCGAGCACATCTACGCCCTGGTTCGTTCGACCCGGCAGCTGGACCGGGCGCTGGAGGAGATCGCCGGCGCGCCGGGGGTGGTGATGCACACCATCGTCGATCCGGGCCTGCGCGCGGCGCTCGAGGAGGGGTGTCGCAAGCTCGAGATGCCCTGCATCGCCGCGCTGGATCCGGTGATCAGCGCCATGTCCCGCTATCTGGGCGCGCGGATCTCAACGCGGGTCGGCGCGCAGCACGCCCTGACCAACGACTATTTCGACCGCATCGAGGCGCTGGACTACGCCATCGCCCACGACGACGGCCAGGGTGGCCAGGACCTGACCCAGGCCGACGTGATCCTGGTCGGCGTCTCGCGCACCTCCAAGACCCCGACCTGCATCTATCTGGCCCATCGCGGCGTGCGGGCCGCGAACGTGCCGCTGGTGCCGGGCCGGCCGCCGCCGCCCGAGCTGTTCGAGCTGAAGAACACCCTGATCGTCGGCCTGATCACCTCGCCGGACCGCCTGATCCAGATCCGCCGCAACCGCCTCCTCTCCCTGAAGGAAAACCGCGAGAGCGACTATGTCGACGCCGACGCGGTGCGCCAGGAGATCATCGCCGCCCGCCGCCTGTTCGAGCGAATGAACTGGCCGGTGATCGACATCACCCGCCGTTCGGTCGAGGAGACCGCCGCGGCGATCATCAACCTGCTGTCGGGCGGGCGCGGCAAGGTCGAGGTGCTGGGGTGAACGCCACCGAACCGACCCCCGTCACCCTGGCCTCGACCAGCGCGACGCGGCGGATGATTCTGGAAAACGCCGGGGTCGCCTTCGAGGCGGTCAGCCCGGGCGTCGACGAAGCCGCCGCCAAGGCCGCCCTCTTGAGCGAAAGCGTCTCGCCGCGCGATGTCGCCGACGCCCTGGCCGAGATGAAGGCCGTCAAGGTCTCGATGCGGCGACCCGGCCTGGTGATCGGCGCTGACCAAACGCTGGATCTCGACGGACGGCTGATTGACAAGGTGGACACCCTGGCCGAGGCCCGCGACCGTCTGCTCGACCTGCGCGGCCGGACCCATAAACTGCATTCGGCCGTGGTCGTGGCGCGCGACGGCCAGCCGATCTGGCGCCGGGTCGAAACCGCCAAGCTGTCGGTGCGACCGTTCAGCGAGGCCTGGCTCGACGCCTATATGGCGCGGCGCGGCGAAGCCTTGCTGTGGTCGGTCGGCTGCTACGAGCTGGAAAGCGAGGGCGTGCAGCTGTTCGACCGGATCGACGGCGACTACTTCGCCATCCTGGGCCTGCCGCTGGTGGGCCTGCTCGATTTTCTGCGTCTGCACGGAGCCTTGGCCTCATGACGATCTCGGGAGCCGCCATCGTCGGCGGCGTCTGCGGCCAGCCGATCAAGCATTCCCTGAGCCCGATCCTGCACAACGCCTGGATCGAAGCCGCGGGGCTGGACGCGGCCTATGTTCCGTTCGCGCCGGCCGAGGACCGGTTCGAAGCCTTCGTCGATGGCCTGCGGGGCGGGGCCGCGCGCGGGATCAATGTGACGATCCCGTTCAAGGAGCGGGCCCTCGCCGTGGCCGACACCGCCAGCGATCTGGCGAGGATGGCCGGGGCCGCCAATCTCCTGATCCTCAACGCCGACGGATCGGTTCACGCCGACAACACCGACGGACCCGGCCTGATCGCGGCGATCGCCGTTCAGGCGCCCGGCTTCGACATGGCCGCCGCGCCCGTGGTCATCCTCGGGGCCGGCGGCGCGGCGCGGGGCGCGGCGGCGGCGCTGCTTCTGGCGGGCGCGCCGAGCATCGCCATCGTCAACCGCACCCTGGCTCGCGCCCGGGACCTGGCCGAGGCTTTCGGACCCAAGGTCATCGCGGCCGAGGAAAGCGCCCTCCCCGACCTGCTGCCGCGCGCGGGCCTGGTGATCAACGCGACGTCCTTGGGCCTGGGCGGCGGCGAGGGTCCCGCCGCCGACCTGGCCCTGACCCCGAACACCGCCGTGATCATGGACATGGTCTACAAGCCGCTGCGAACCGAATTCCTTCGCCGCGCCGAGGCGGCCGGCCGCCGCACGGTCGATGGCCTGGAGATGCTGCTGCGCCAGGCCGTTCCGACCTTCGAGGCCATCTACGGCGTCGCGGCGCCGGCCGAAGTCGACGTCCGCGCCATCGCGCTCACCCTGCTCGGCGAGGCCTGAGCCATGCTGGTGCTGGGCCTCACCGGATCGATCGGCATGGGCAAGTCGACCACGGCGGCGATGTTCGAGGCCGAGGGCGTTCCGGTCTACGACTCCGACGCCGCCGTCCACGCGCTCTATGCCGCCGGGGGCGCGGCGGTGGCGCCGGTCGAGGCCGCCTTCCCCGGGGTCGTCGTCGACGGCGCGATCGACCGCGCCCGCCTCAGCGCCCGGGTGGTCGGCGATCCGGAGGCCCTGGCCAAGCTGGAGACGATCGTTCACCCGCTGGTCGGCGCCCACCGGATCGGCTTCTTCGAGAAGGCCCGAGCCGAGGGCCACGAGATCGTCGCGCTGGACGTCCCCTTGCTGTTCGAGACCGGCGGCGAAAGCAAGGTCGACAAGGTGGTCGTGGTTTCCGCCCCGGCCGACGTCCAGCGGGCGCGCGTGCTGGCGCGACCGGGCATGACGCCCGAGAAGTTCGAAGCCATCCTGGCTCGCCAGACGCCGGACGCAGAAAAGCGCGCCCGGGCCGACTTCGTCATCGACACCGGCCATGGCCTCGACCACGCCCGACGCCAGGTGCGCGACCTCGTGACCCTGTTGAGAACCGCCCGCTCCGCTTGATGCGCGACTCGAACCGGCTCAAAAGAAGCTCATGGCCCGGGAAATCATCCTCGACACCGAAACCACCGGTTTCGACCCCAAGACCGGGGACCGTCTCGTCGAAATCGGCTGCATCGAGGTGGTCGACTTCATGCCGACGGGCCGGTCGTTCCACGAGTATTGCGACCCGCTGCGCGACATGCCGGCCGAGGCCGAGAAGGTGCACGGCCTGTCCAGCGCCTTCCTGACCGGCAAGCCGAAGTTCCATGAGATCGCCGACCGCTTCGTCGACTTCGTCGGCGACTCGCCGGTGATCGCCCACAACGCCGCCTTCGACCGCCAGTTCGTCAATTTCGAGCTGGAGAAATGCGGCCGCGCCCCGATCCACGAGGACCGCTGGATCGACACCCTGGCCATGGCCAAGAAGCGCTTTCCGGGCATGTACAACTCGCTCGACGCGCTGTGCAAACGCTTCAAGATCAGCCTGGAAAGCCGTGACAAGCATGGCGCCCTGATCGACGCCCATCTGCTGGCGGAGGTCTATCTTGAGCTGCAGGGCGGCAAGGAACGCGCGCTGGAGCTGACCCACGCGGTGGAGGCTCTGGCGGTGTCGGCGGCGGTCCAGGGCGCCTATGGCGCGCGGCCCCGGCCCCTGGCCCCCCGTTCCACCGAGGCCGAGCGCGAGATCCACGCGGCCTGGATCCGCAAGAACTTGAAAGATCAGGCTTTGTGGATCCAGCAGGGCGTGGTGGCGGCGGAGGGTTAGCTCGCCGCGACCAGCGCCCGCACCCGCTCGCACGCCTCCGGCGTCGCCGGGTTATAGACGATCATCCCGAGGTCCGGCCGGCCGTCGACTGCGAAGGCCGAATACTCGAACGCGATCGGCCCCAGAGCCGGATGCCGCAGGTGCTTGACGCCGTCGCCGTGGTAGCGGACGTCGTTCTCGGCCCAGAGGCTCACGAAGTCGGGGCTGCGGTGGGACAGCTCCTCGACAAGGGCGTTGACCGACGGGGCGGCGCCCGCCCCGGCGCGGGCGACGTCGGCGCGAAAGGCGGCGACCACGAAACGGGCTACCTGCTCCCATTCGGTATTGAGCGCCCGCGCGCGAGGGTCGCAGAAGATCCGGCGCAGAATGTTGCGCTCTTCCATCGGCAGAGAACCGTAGTCGGCCAGCACCACGGCCGCCGCCCGGTTCCAGGCGATGACATCCCAGGTCAGGGTCTTGATCATGGCCGGACTGGCCTCGAAGGCGTCCAGCACCCGCTGCAGTCGCGGCGACACGCCTTCGGTCTCGCGGTAACGGAGCTCGGGCGGGCGGCCCAGGGCCAGCAGGAACAGATGCTCGCGCTCGACCTCGGTCAGCATCAGGGCGCGCGCGACGCGGTTCAGCACATCGGCCGAGGGCGCGCCGCCCCGCCCCTGCTCCAGCCAGGTGTACCAGGTGGCGCTGATGTTCGCGCGCTGGGCCACTTCCTCGCGGCGCAGGCCGGGCGTGCGGCGGCGCGATCCGGAGAACCCCAGGGCGGCGGCGTCCAGCCGCGCCCGGCGATCCCGCAAATAGGCGCCGAGGCGACTTTCCGGCCGGCTCTCCGAGACGACGGGCGCGTTCATGCTGTTAGGCCTTATACCTGTATAATGTCTCGACTTTAACAGGATGACCTTAATCCGCAGTCTGGCCGAAGTGAAATCCCCGAGGTCATTTCCATGCGCGTTTTCGTCACCGGCGCCACCGGCTTCGTCGGCTCGGCCGTTGTCCAGGAGCTTATCGGCCACGGACACCAGGTGCTGGGCCTGTCACGGTCCTCGGCCGGCGCGACCCAACTCGAGGCCGGGGGCGCGGAGGCCGTGCTGGGAACCCTCGACGACCACGACATTCTGGCGGCGAGCGCGGCGGCCTGCGACGGGGTGATCCACACCGCCTTCAACCACGATTTTTCCCGGTTCGCTGAGAACGCCCGGCAGGACGGCCGCGCCATCGGGGTCCTCGGCGAGGCGCTCGAGGGCACGACCAAGCCGATTTTGGTCACCTCGGGCACGGCGATGCTGGCGACCGGGCGGCTGGCGACCGAGGACGACCGCCCCTCGGGGGTCTCGCCGCGGATTTCGGAACCCTCGGCCGACGCGCTGGCGGCCAAGGGGGTGCGCGCCTCGGTCGTCCGCCTCGCGCCGACCACCCACGACGCCGGCGACCACGGCTTCGTGCCCATGCTGATCAATCTCGCCCGCGAGACCGGCGTGGCGGCCTATATCGGCGAGGGGGAAAACCGCTGGGCGGCCGTGCATCGCTCCGACGCCGCCCGCCTCTATCGACTGGCGCTGGAGCGCGGCGCCGTCGGCGAGCGCTATCACGCCGTCGCCGAGGAGGCCGTGCCGATGAAGGCCATCGCCACGGCGATAGGCAAGGGTTTGGGCCTGCCGGTCGAGAGCCGCCCGGCCGAGCACTTCGGCTGGTTCGCCATGTTCGCCGGGATGGACGCCGCCACCTCGGCGGCCTGGACCCGTGACACGCTTGGCTGGACGCCGACCGGGCCCAGCCTGATGCGGACCTGGAGACCGCCGGCTACTTCTAGACCTTCAGGTCCGCCGTCACGGGCGCGTGGTCGCTGGGTCGCTCCCATTCGCGGACGTCGTCGTGAACGCGCGAGGAAACCTTGCCGTCCACGATCGCCGCGTCGCGCAGGCCCGGGCTCGCGAGAATGTGGTCGAGGCGCAGGCCCCGGTTGGACTTGCGGAAATCGGCCGCGCGGTAGCTCCACCAGCTGAACAGCTTTTCCGGCTCCGGCGTGGCCAGGCGCGGCAGGTCCAAAAGGTCCATCGATTTCACGAGCGCTTCGAAGGCTTCCAGCTCCGGCGGGGTATGACTGACGACCTTCAGCATCTGCCGGTGGCTCCAGACGTCGTTTTCGCCCGGCGCGATGTTGAGGTCGCCGGTGACGATCAGCGGCTCCCGGGGATCGCGCCGCTTCAGGGCGGCGGTCAGGGTCTCGTAGAAATCGAGCTTATGGTCGAACTTCGGATTGGCCGCCCGGTCCGGCAGGTCGCCGCCGGCGGGGATGTAGAAGTTCTGGATCTCGACCCCGGCGACCTTGGCCGCGACGCAGCGCGCGTGGCCCTCGCGGCAGTTCATCAGGGTCGGGACGTCCTCGAACGGCAGGCGTGAGGCGATCGCCACCCCGTGCCAGCCCTTTTGGCCCGCGATCTTCAGGTGCGGCAGGCCCATGGCCGCGAAGGCTTCGCGGGGGAACTCACCCTCCTGGCACTTGATCTCCTGCAGGCAGAGGACATCGGGCGCCTGCTCGTCGACGAAGCGGGCGACCTGCTCGGCGCGCAGGCGGACGGAATTGACGTTCCAGGTGGCGAGACGGAGGCGCATGGCCCGCCTCTAACGCGGTTTCCAGTGGCGGAAAAGAAATGGCTGAGCGTGGGCGCGGGTCCGGATGGAAATCCTCGTCCTTCGACAAGCTCAGGATGAGGATTTTGAGCGAACGAGACCGACACCCGTCCTCACCCCGAGCCCGGCGAAAGGCGAGGACGGCTCCGAAGAGGCCATCAACACGCGAGGCTGGCGGCCCAAGAAAAACGCCCCGGCGCATCGGCGCCGGGGCGAAAGTCTAGTCTCTCATGCCGCCGCCGGGAGGGGATAGGATCCGGCACGGTTCGCGAGGAGCGGGTCGGTCGCTCTTCGCCATGCGTGTTAAATATGCCACGTCCTAATTTTTAGTCAAGAGCATCGAAGGTTGATTCTTGCCTGTTGTGAGAATGTCACAAACCGACACCTAGGGCTTGCCCACCTTGCGCCGGGGGTCCGTGAGCACGAAGAGCTTGGGATCGAGATCGCCGGTCTCGGCGAAATCGCTGAGCCGCACGCGGATCTGGCCGCCCTTCAGGTCGGTGACGGTCCAGCCCATCAAGCCGACCGGCGCGTTCGAAAAGTCGATCGAGATGCGGCCCAGCGCCTGGCGCTTGGCGTCTTGGGCGACGATCGTGAAGCCGTCCGCCAACGGCCTGATGTCGGTGATGACCACGCCGCGATCTAGCCGAACCTCGCGCGCCAGCAAAAGGTTCAGCGGCGTTCTGCCCAGCGGGTAGCTCTCATAGGTCTTCAGCCGGCTGTCGAAGATGTTGACGTTATGGCCGTTGCTGACGACCAGCAGGCCGGCGGGCGGGTCGTACTGGAACCGCGCCTTGCCGGGACGCTGCAGGTAGAAGGTCCCTTGCGTCACCGTGCCGCGCGCGTCGGTCTGGACGAAGCGGCCCTTGGCCGACGACAGGCCCTGGATATAGGCGGTGGCCTTGTCCAGCAGCGCCTTCTGGTCGGCGGTCAAGGCGGCGGGGACGGGCCTGCCGTCCTGGGCCAGGGCGACGGTCGCGAAGGACGTCTGGGCGAGAGCGGCGGCCAGGCCGGCCGCGAGAAGGAAACGGCGATTGGTCATGGGAACTCCTTAGCCGCAACCTTGGCCCGCGCGAAGGCCGCCGCGAGGCCATTTTCCGGCGCCCCGATGAAGCGCCGTTCAGGTTGGAAGGCCAAGGAACGCTGCATCAAAGCCAAGGTTGCCACCCTCATCCGACTTCCCCGGCGTTCGCCGGGACCCAGATCGTGTGGCTTTGAGGTCCATGCAAGAACGCCCGCGACCTTCCGGGTGCGCGGGCGCCTTGGCATCTGGGCCCCGGCATTCGCCGGGGAAGTCGGAGGAATCAGAGCGGCGGCGGGGGCGGGGCCAGGATCTCGCGCTTGCCGGCGTGGTTGGCGGGGCCGACGACGCCTTCCTTCTCCATCCGCTCCATCAGCGAGGCGGCGCGGTTGTAGCCAATCTGCAGGCGGCGCTGGATATAGCTGGTCGAGGCCTTGCGGTCGCGGGTGACCACGGCCACCGCGTGGTCGTAGAGGTCGTTGGACCCGCCCTCGCCGGCGAAGGCGCCCTCGATGGCCTCTTCCTGCTCCTCGTCGCCGCCGGCGGTGACCTCTTCCAGATACTGCGGCGTGCCCTGGTCGCGGAGGAAGCGGGCCACGGCCTCGACCTCGCCGTCGCTGACGAACGGGCCGTGCAGACGGGTGATGCGGCCGCCGCCCGCCATGTAGAGCATGTCGCCCTGGCCCAGCAGCTGCTCGGCGCCCTGCTCGCCCAGGATGGTGCGGGCGTCGATCTTGCTGGTGACCTGGAAGCTGATCCGGGTCGGGAAGTTGGCCTTGATGGTGCCGGTGATCACGTCGACCGACGGGCGCTGGGTGGCCATGATCAGGTGGATGCCGGCGGCGCGGGCCATCTGGGCCAGGCGCTGCACGGCGCCTTCGATGTCCTTGCCGGCCACCATCATCAGATCGGCGACCTCGTCGATGACCACGACCAGATAGGGCATGGGCTCGGGCCGGATCTGCTCGGTCTCGTAGATCGGCCGGCCGGCGTCGTCGAAGCCGGTCTGCACGGTCCGCTCGAAGTGCTCGCCCTTGGCCGCGGCCTCGTTGGCCTTCTCGTTGTAGCCGCCGATGTTGCGCACGCCGATCTTGGACATGCGGCGATAGCGGTCCTCCATCTCGCGGACCGTCCACTTCAGGGCCACGACGGCCTTTTTCGGATCCGTCACGACGGGGGCCAAGAGGTGCGGGATGCCGTCGTAAACGCTCAGCTCCAGCATCTTGGGATCGACCATGATGAAGCGGCACTTGTCCGGCGGCAGCTTGTACAGGATCGACAGGATCATGGCGTTGACGCCGACCGACTTGCCCGAGCCGGTGGTGCCGGCGATCAGCAGGTGGGGCATCTTGGCGAGGTCGGCCACATAGGGCTCGCCGCCGATGGTCTCGCCGAGCGCCATGGGCAGGATCTGGCTGGCCTTCTCGTAGTCGGCGCTGGACAGGAGGTCGCGCAGATAGACGGTCTCGCGGCGCGAGTTCGGCAGCTCGATGCCGATGGCGTTGCGGCCTTGGGCCACGGCCACGCGGCACGAGATCACGCTCATCGAGCGGGCGATGTCGTCGGCCAGGGCCACGACGCGGGCGGTCTTGACGCCGGGCGCGGGGGCCAGCTCGTACATGGTGACCACGGGACCGGGGCGGATCTGGTCGATCTGACCCTTTACGCCGAACTCGGCCAGGACGCTTTCCAGCAGCCGGGCGTTCTGGCGCAGGGCGGCGGCGTCGACCTCGGACGAGCGCGGCTTGGCCTTGGCCAGCATGGCCAGTTCGGGCAGTTGGAAGCCGTCCTCGTCGTCGAAGGCGAAGGCCTTCTGCTGCTCGCGCTGTTCGCGGCCGGACTCCTTGGGCGTGGTCTTGGGCTTGGCGATCGCCATCGGGCGAGCGTCGAGGGTGTCCTCGAAATCGTCCTCGTCGGTCTTGGGCGGCGGCGCGTAGGGACGCTCCGGCGCGGCGGCGGTTCTCGGGGCGACGGGCGTGTCGACGGCGTCCTCGGGCTCCAACGGCGGCAGGCCGCGTTCGCGCCGAGGGGCGGGCGGCGCCTTTTCCTTCCTGGCGCGAACCGGCTTGGGCGCCGGCGCGGGCGGCGGTTCCGGCTCGGGGCGGGCGCGGGGTTGCAGGGCGGTGGCGACGGCGGCGTGGATCGCGTCCGGATCGACCTCGCGCACGCCGATCGCGAAGCCCAGCGCCGCCAGGGCGGCGACGGCGAACAGCAGGGCGGCGATAATCGTCGCGCCGGGGATGTGGGCGTAGTGCAACGTGCCGGCGACCATGTGCAGCAGCGCGTCACCCCAGAACCCGCCGAGACCCTTTTCCAGCTGCCAGACCGCCGGCGGCGGCGGGGCGGCCAGCACCGCCGACAGGGCCAGGAGGCCCAGCGATCCGATGATCGCCCGCTGGCGCAGGTCCTTGCGCTCGGCGTCCGGATCGGCCTGGGCCACGCGGGTGACGCCGAACACCAGCATCAAGAGGGCGACGCCCCAGGCCGACAGGCCCAGCGACTGCATCAGGAGATCGGCCACCGCCGCGCCCGGGCCGCCCAGCGCATTGCGGGCCGGCTCGCCGGTCGCGGCGTTCCAGCTGGGATCGGTCGCGCTGTAGGTGGCGATGGCCAGCAGCAGGACCCCGCCGACGACGGTGACGATCCCGCCCCGGAACCGAGCCGTCCAGGGCTGCGCCCAGCCGTAACGGAGGGCCTCCCACAGGAGCTCCGTCGTGGATCGCCGCGCGGCTCGCGCCATCAAAAGTCTCCGAACTCAACTCGTCTTCCGACCCCCAGAATGGGTCGAACCGCGATGTTGTGCCCGAAGAGGGTTAAGGGGCGTTTACGGCGTTGGTGGAAGAGCGATTAAGGATGGCGAGCCCAACGCCGATCTCCCTCCTCCTTGATGGGGGAGGGTAGGGTGGGGGTGACGCGGCGTTTGAAGCGGTGCTGGCGGCAAGTCGGCGGCCACCCCCATCCCCGGCCCTTCCCCCATCAAGGGGGAAGGGAGGAAGAGCCTAAGCCGCCTCGAACGTCACCGGACCGCCCCAGAAGCCCTGGACCAGACCGTTCTGCGGCCCCGGCGTTCCGGTGGTCAGGAAGACCCGCCCGCCGCCCGATCCGGTCGAGTACTCCGGATGCCGCGCCAGGTAGAGCTCCAGCGCATCGGCCGTGGCCTCCGGCTGCTGGATCAGCGGCGTGCCGGCGGGGAGGGCCGCGCGGAAGAGGTCGGCGATGATCTCGTAATGGGTGCAGCCCAGCACCACGCGGTCCGGGAAGCGGCCGATGCGGGTCTTCAGCGCCTGCACGTGCGCCTCGACGGCCTTGGCCAGCTCGACGACGGATGCGTCCTGCTCGATCAGCGGCACGAGCTCGGGGCAAGGCTCGGAGAACACCGCCAGGTCCTGCTTGCGCTTGTCGATCTCGATCTCGTAGACGCGCGAGCGCACCGTGGCCGGGGTGGCGAAGACGCCGAGGATGTCCAGGGCCTCGACCTTGTCGCCGCGCCGCTCGGCCTCGTGCTCCCACGGCAGGCCGGTCGCCTTCTCGATGGTTGGTACGATGATGCCCAGCACATTGACGGGTCGGCCGAGCTCGCGCCGATAGCCCGGCAGCCAGGTCTGCTGCAGGCGACGCAGCGCGATGGCCGAGGCGGTGTTGCAGGCCAGGACGATCAGGCTGGCGCCGCGGTCGAACAGGCGCACGCAGCCGGCCTTGGTCAGCTCGACGATCTCCTCGCCGGTCCGCACGCCGTAGGGGGCATGGGCCTGGTCGGCCAGATAGGTGAAGTCCGCCTGGGGCAGACGCTGCACGAGGGCGCGGTGGACCGTGAGACCACCCACGCCGGAGTCGAAGACGCCGATCATGCGAGAGCTTTAGCGGCCCCGGCGGCCGGCGTCACGCGCGGCTTGCCGCTCGCGCCGAGAGCGGGTCGATGGCGCGGGCCCTTCTCGCGCGGCGGGAGACGGGTTAAATCGGCGGCGGGGCTAAAGGAGTTTCGATGGCTGCGACCGCTCTCGCCTTTTCCCTGCTGCTGGCCGGCCAGGCCGCGCCCCCGCCCACGGTCGAGCTCGGCGCCGCGCCGGCCCAGGACGAGAGCGCGGTGGTCGCCGAGCTGACGGTCGTGGCCAAGCCGCCGGGCCCGGCGATCTGGCTGGTCGAGAAGGACGGCGCCAAGCTCTATATCCTCGGCGCGGCCCAGCCCTTGCCGCACCGCCTGAACTGGTCGAGCCCGCGTCTCGACAAGGCGCTGTCCAAGGCCAGTCTCGTTCTGGTCCCGCCCGAGGCGGCGGTCGGCGTCACCCAGGTGGCGGGCTTTATTCTTCGCTTCGGCGGCGGCCTGCGCCAGCCGCTCGGCAAATCCCTCGAAAACGAGCTGCCGCCGGATCTGAAGGCGCGGTTCGTCCAGTCGCGCGAGCAGGCTCGCAAGGGTCCGGGCGACTACAGGAACTGGAAGCCGGCGGTCGCGGGTTTCCTGCTGCTGTCGGATTTCCGTCAGGCCGCCGGCCTGTCCGAAGCCAAGCCCGTCAGCACCGTCGAGCGGATGGCCAAGGCGCGCAAGCTGAAGGTCAAGGCGGTCGGCCAGTACCGGATGAGCGCGGTGACGTCGATCGCCGGCAAGCTGTCGCCGGAGGACCAGCTCTATTGCCTGCGCGTGGCGCTGGACGAGATCGCCTATGACGGGGCCCACTCCACGACCATCGGTCAGGACTGGGCCGAGGGCGATCTGGCCTCGGTGCGCGCGCGCTACCGCGCCAGCGCCGCCCAGCGCTGCCTGACCCACGTTCCGGGCGGCCAGGCGCTGCTGGAGAAGGGTCTGGCTCAGACGACCGACGCGATGACCGAGGCGCTGAAGCGGCCCGGCGTCACGGTGGCGGTGGTCGATCTCGGTTTCCTGCTGCCGGCCAATGGCGTGCTCGACCGGCTGAAGGCATCCGGGGCGGTGGTGTCGTCGCCGGTGGAATGAGGTTCGGAGGGGAGGGGACCATGAGGAAGACCGCGATCGCCGCGACGGCCTTGACGCTGCTGGCCGCGGGCGCGGCCCGGGCCGAGGTGGTGGACGCCCAGGCCAACGGGTTCGAGATCAAGCACGAGGTGGTGGTGGCCGCGCCGGCCAGCGTCGTCTGGGCCACGCTGGTCCAGCCGGCCAAGTGGTGGTCGTCGACCCACACCTGGTCGGGCTCGGCGGCGAATCTCTCGCTGGGCGCATCGTCCGGCGGCTGCTTCTGCGAGAAGCTGCCGAACGGCGGCTCGGTGCTGCACATGACGACGCTATACGCCGCGCCCGGCCAGAAGCTCGTCTTGTCCGGCGCGCTGGGGCCGATGCAGAGCTCGGGCGCCACCGGCGCCCTGACCATCCTGCTCAGCGAAAAGAACGGCCGCACCATCGTCACCGCCACCTACGATGTCGGCGGATACTTCCGGGGCGGCCTCGACAAGGTCGCCGGGGTCGTCGACCTGGTGCTCGGCCAGCAGGTGGCGGGCCTGAAGAGCGCCGCCGAAACCCGCTAGCTTTAGGCGCTCTCGGCCAGGTCGCCTTCGCCAGCGCCGAGCAACGCCATCTGCAGGCGCGAGCGGTCGCGGCGGGCCGCTTCCAGAGCGCCCTCGGCGAGGGCGGCCTCGGAGGTGAGGCGTTCGATCGTGGCCTGCAGCTCGGCGACCTTGTCCTCGTGCTCGCGACGGATCTGGTCCTGCGCTTCCTGCATGGCGTCGAGGCGGGCGCGCAGCTGCTGGGCCCGTTCCTCGGCGCGCTTGAGCGCCTTTTCCTGGGCGAGCGCGCTCTTGGCCATCTGGTCGGCGCGCTCGATGGCGGTGGCGCGGGCGGTGTCGACGCCGGCGTGGCGCTGACGCAGGCCCTCGGCCTCCTCCTCCAGCGCGCGGATCCGCTCCAGCGCGCGCTCCAGCGCGACATTGAGATCGCCGGCGCGGCGCTCGACCGCCTTCTGGTGCGCGCTGGATTCCGCCAGGCGAGCCGACAGCTGGGTGTTCATCTCCTCGAGCTTCTCGGCGCGACCGGTCGCGGTCTCCAGACGGGTCTGCAGGGCCGAGATCTCGGCGCGGTTGGCCTCGACCTGGCTTTCCAGGCCGCGGATCGTGCGCCCGCTGTCGGTCTGATGGGCCGCCAGGGCGTTCTCCATCGCCTGGACCCGCGCCCGCTCGGCGGCGAGCTGGGCCTCCAGATCGGTTTCGATGCGCGACAGGCGCGCGAGGTCGAGGCCGGCCTGGTCGACGCGCTTCTTCAGAGTCGCGGCTTCCTCGCCCAGCAGGGCGTTGTCCTGGTTGGCGCGGGCCAGCGCCGCCTCGGCGTCGCCGCGGCGGGCGTCGATCTCCTGGGTCTGGACCCGCAGGCCCTCGAGATCCTGCACCAGGTGCTCGATGCGCGCCGTCGCGTCGCGCAGGGACGCGTCGAGGCTGGAGACCTTCAGGTCCGACTGCAGCAGGGTGTTGCGCAGGCGGTCGATCTCCAGGGCGTTGTCCTCGAGCGCGGTGTCCTGGGTCTGACGACGGGCTTCGGACTCGCCGAGCGCGGTTTCGGTCGCGGCGAGGCGGGCGCTGACCTCGCGCTCCTCGGCCTGGATCTGGGCGATCTGGCGCTGGGCCTGCTCGTAGTTGGCGCGGAGGGCGATCAGTTCGGCGTGTTCGGCGCGACGGGCCTCGAACTCCTGGCTGACCGGACCGCGGATCTCGGCGATCAGCGGCTCGATGGCCTTCAGGTGCTCCATGACCCGGCCGATGCTGTCGAGGCCGCCATGGATGGTTTCGTAGCGCTGGCCGATGGCCTGGGTGGACTCTATCCGGTGCTGGACGCTTTCGGCCGGGGCGTCGCCGACCAGAACGGCTGGCTTGACGCCCTTGTTGTCGCGAGAATTCTTCGACAGCAGTCTCATGTCGCCACCTTCGCCCCATGCGTGTCCGCGGCGACCTGACAGGACGCTCGGCCGGACGCCGCGAATCTCTTACCCAGAGGTTAACAACCTAGTTTACGGACAAGATGAATGTCGAGGGGGCGACACCGCGACGCGGCGTCGCGCTTAGGTTTATAGGCCCGAAAACTGGGGACGATCCGCCAGCTCGACCGCCAGCACCCGCGCGACGGCGTGGACGACCGCGGCGATGCGCAGCGCCGCTTGGATTTGAACCGCCGCGACGCCACGCCGCCGCAGCTCGGCTTGGTGGCTGTCGAGGCAGGCGGCGCAGCCGTTGATCGCCGAAACGGCCACGCACCAGAGCTCGTAGTCGACCGGCTCGACGCCGGGATGGGTCAGCCGGTTCATGCGCAGCCGCGAGGGCAGGGCGCGGTACTCCGGGTCGTCCATCTGGTGCAGGGCGCGGAAATAGACGTTGTTCATGGCCATGATCGCCGCGGCGGTCTTGGCCGCCTCGATCGCGGGCTCGGACAAGCCGGCCTCCCGCGCCGCGATCGTGATCGCCTTGAGGGTTTCCGGTTCGCCCGCCGCGCAGGCGCTGGCCAGGAAGCAGCCCCATTTGGCCTGATCGCTCAGCACGCTTTCGCCCGCCAATGCCTTGAGATTAAGGGCGATGTCGCGGGCGTAGGCGGGCAGCTGGGCCTTCAGGGCTTCGATCGGCATGGGCGCGCTCCGTCACACGGAATAGGCCTTAACATCGCGGGCGGGCCGCGTCCCTCGGCCGCGTCGATGGTTCGTGGATTTTCCATAGGGCGCGCCTATATTGCCGCCATGCTCCTGCCCACGCTCCGTCAGCTGCAATATCTGAAGCTGCTCTCCGAACACGGCTCGTTCAGCCGCGCGGCGGAGAGCGCCTATGTCACCCAGCCCACGCTGTCGGCCGGCATCCAGGAGCTGGAGAAGATCCTGGGGGCGCCCGTGGTCGACCGGGCCCGATCGGGGGTGATCCTCACCGCCGCCGGCCAGGAGGCGGTGCGTCGGGCCGAGGACATTCTGGCCCGGACCGAGGATCTGGTGCAGGCCGCGCGCGGCGCCGGGCAACCGCTGGCGGGCCGCTTCCGCCTCGGGGTGATCCCGACCGTGGCGCCCTATCTGCTGCCGCGCGCCCTGCCGGTGCTGCGCGACCGCTTCCCCAAGCTGAAGCTCTTTCTGCGCGAGGACCTGACCCAGCGCCTGATCGCGGCGCTGAAGACCGGGGCCCTGGACGCGGCCCTGATCGCCTTGCCCTACGACATGACCGGTCTGGACTGGGCCCATGTCGAGGACGACGAGCTTCTGGCCGCCGCGCCGGCCAACCATCCGATGACGGCCTCCGCGCGGGTCGATCCCGACAGCCTGCGCGACGACGATCTGATCCTGCTGGAGGACGGTCACTGCCTCCGCGACCACGCCCTGGCCGCCTGCGGCCTGGAGCCGCCCAAGGGCGGCGGGGACGACGAGAGCTTCGCGGCCACCTCGCTGCCAACCCTGGTGCAGATGATCGGCTCGGGTCTCGGCGTCTCGTTCCTGCCGGCCATGGCGGTGGAGGCGGGCCTGGCCGACAAGGCCGCGATCACCGTGCGCCCCTTGGCGACCGAGCACCCCAGCCGCGAGATCGTGGTGGCTTGGCGAGCCGGCTCCAGCCGAGGGGTCGAGGGCCGGCTGCTGGCCGAGACCCTTCGGACGGCCGCCTAGACCGTGTGGGCGATCGGGCCGTCGGCGCGGCCGTCGACGAACTGCCGGGCATAGGGATTGTCGGTCGTCGTCAGCTCGGCGGCCGGGCCGCGCCAGATGATCTTGCCGTTGTGGAGCATGGCGATCTCGTCGCCGATCGTCTGGGCCGAGGCCAGGTCGTGGGTGATCGACACCGCCGTCGAGCCCAGCCGCCGCACCTGGTCGGAGATCAGCTGATTGATCGCCGCCGCCGTGATGGGATCAAGGCCCGTGGTCGGCTCGTCGAAGAACAGGATTTCGGGGCGCGCCACGACGGCGCGGGCCAGGCCCGCGCGCTTCTGCATGCCGCCCGACAGCTCGGAGGGATAGCGATCGGCCACGGCCGGCGCCAGACGCACCTGGTCCAGCGCCTCGATCGCCCGCTCGCGCGCGTCCTTGCGCGAGACGCCATCGGCGTTGAGCAGGCGGAAGGCGACGTTCTCCCAGATGGTCAGGCTGTCGAACAGGGCCGCGCCCTGGAACAGCACGCCGATGCGGGAGAAGAGCTTGCGACGCGCGCCCTCCGACAGGCCGACGACGGTCTTGCCGTCCAGTTCGATCTGGCCGGCCTCGGGCCGCATCAGGCCCAGGGCCGTCTTGATGGTCACCGACTTGCCCTGGCCGGAGCCGCCGATGATCACCAGGGACTTGCCCGGCGCCACCGACAGATCCAGGCCGTCGAGCACGCGGCGGCCCTCGAAGCTCTTGGTCACGCCCTTCCAGGCCAGCTTGGGGGTCGCGTCGGTCATCGGGCCGCGTGGGTGAAGACGGTGGTCAGGAGGTAGTCGGAGGCGAAGATCAGGATCGCCGACGACACGACGGCGTGGGTGGTGGCGCGCCCGACCCCCCGCGCGCCGCCCGAGGCGTTGTAGCCATGATAGCAGCCCATCAGGGCGACGATGAAGCCGAACACCGAGGCCTTGATCAGACCGGACACCACGTCCCAGGCCTGCAGGAAGTCCAGCGTGTTGCGGATATAGACCGTCGGGTTGAACGCCAGGACCCGCGTGGCCACCAGCCAGCCGCCCGCCACGCCGATCGTGTCGGCGACGGCCGTCAGCAGAGGCAGCATCAGGACCCCGGCCAAGAGGCGCGGGCCGACCAGATAGCGGAACGGATCGGTCGACAGGGTCCGCATGGCGTCGATCTGCTCGGTGGCGCGCATGGCCCCGATCTCGGCGGCGATGGCGGCCGAGACGCGCCCGGCCAGCATCAGGGCGGCCAGCACCGGCCCAAGCTCGCGCGTGATCCCCAGAGCGACGATCTGCGGCATCACCTGCTCGGCGTTGAAGCGTCCGCCGCCGGTGAAGATGTTCAGCGCCAGGGCCGCGCCGGTGAAGACGGCGGTCAGGCCCACGACCGGCAGCGAGAAGAAGCCGATCGCCCCGAACTGGCGCCAGATCTGGCCAGGAAACCACGGCGGGGTCAGCGCCGTGGCGACGCCGCGCACGGCGAAGACGGCGACCGCGCCGACGGATCGGATCGCCGCCAGGGTCGAGCGCCCCAGCGCGCGGATCGGGTTGGCGGCGACCCGCCGGGTCGCCTCGGCCGGCGCCATCCTAGTAGCTCTCGGCCGGCTGGGTGGCGGGATTGGCCGGCGCCGGAGCCGAGGGCGCGGCGGCGCCGCCGCCCTGAGGCCGGATCACCGAGCCGATCAGGCCGAAGATGTCGACCGCGCCTTGGGTGTTCTGGATCTCGCCGCCGGGCTTGAGGTCCTCCAGCGCCGCGCCGGGCGCGATGGCGACGTGCGCGCCGCCCAGCAGGCCGTCGCTGGTGATCTTGGCCGTGGAGTCGGCCGGCAGCTTGACGCTGGGATCGATGCTCAGCTTGGCGACGGCCAGATAGGTCTTCGGCTCCAGCGTGATGCGCGACACCGTGCCGACCTTGACGCCGGCGACGCTGACCGCCGCCCCGGGCGCCAGCGAACCGGCCTCGCCGAACTTGGCGCTGATCTCATAGTCGCCGCGCGAAGTGCGCACGCCGCCCACGCTCAGCGAATAGGTCAGAAAACCCGCCGCCAGGGCGAGCACCACGACGCCCATGGCCGTCTCGGCCCAGTGTTCGCGCAAAGCCATATCCCCTTGAGGTCCAGGTCCCGGCGTCGCCCTAGCGGCGCGAGGAGCCCGTCCCGCCCTTCTGAAGCTGATTGATCAGAACATCGATATTGCCGCCGGCGTTGTCGATGGTCGAGACGAAGTCCTGTTGCTGGGTGATCGCCAGCCAGACGCCCTTGAACTGGACGTCGACGACCTTCCAGGCCTGGCCGCCGCCCAGCACCCGCCAGGAGACCTGCACCGGCTGGTCGAGTTGGCCGCCGGAGACCACGGTGTTGACGATCACGTCGCCCGGCTTGCGGACGACCGAACCGGTCACCTTCAGCTGTTCGCCGTGATAGTCGTCGATGCGGCTCTGATAGACGTTCTCGGCATAGGTCCGGAAGACGGGCGCGAAGCGGGCGCGTTGCTCGGGCGTGATGGTGCGGGCGTACTTGCCCAGCACGAAGTTCGTGATCTTCGGCACATCGGCCAGCTCGTCCACCGCCTGGTGGAAGACCTGCTTCTTCTGGGCGTCGTTCATGCCCTTGTTGGCCAGGACGGAGATGACGCGTTGGGCCTTGGTCTGGACGAAGGCCTCGGCGCCGGGATCGCGGGCGCCGCCTTGCGCCAGGGCGGGCGTCGCGGCGGCGAGGGCGGCGGCGCCGAAGAAGGCCATGAACGCGGCGTTGGCGCCGCGCCGGGTGATGGAAGTCTCGCGCATGGATTTGACCGTCATGGTTTGGGCGCCGGCGGCGCGTCGAAATCGGGAAGATCCTCGGCCTCGCCGGTGGCCTGGCGGACCACGGCCTCGCGGTATTGGGCGTAGGCCGATCGGGTGGTGACGTAGGGGTCGGACGCGTCCTTCAAGGCATGGAACGCCGGATCCGTCGCGGCGCGCAGGTCGACGATCGTCAGACCGGTGCGGGCCTTGCCGAAGTCGGTGCTCAGGCCGCCGACATAGAGCGAGACCGGGTCGGTGACGATGTCCAGGACGCGCCCGACGCCGTCGCGGACATTCAGCGGGCCCATCACCGGCACATAGACATAGGCGCCCGGCTTGACCCCCCACTTGCCGAAGGTCTGGCCGAAATCGGCGTCGCGCCGCGGCAGGTTCAGCTTTGCCGCGACGTCGAACAGGCCCGCCACCCCGACCGTGGAATTGACCACGAACCGCGCCGTCGAGCGCATGGCGCGGGTGGGCTTGCCCTGAAGCATCAGGTTCACGACCGTGCTGGGCTCGCCGAGATTGTAGATCGCGGCGCTGACCCGATTTCTCACGACGCGGGGGGCGACCGCCATATAGCCATGGGCGATCGGGGCGAGGATCACGTGATCCAGTCCCATGCCCAGCTTGAACGAGGCGCGGTTCAGACCCTCCAGCGGATCGTGCGCCGCGGTCGCCGCCGGCGCCGCGACCTGCGGGTCCTGGGCGCGAGCGGCCGGCGCGAGGACCGCCAGGCCCGCGGCGGCGACCAGACCGATAGCGGCGATTCGCCGCCCGGCGGCCCCGTGGCCCGGGCTTTGGTCCTGACTGTTCAAGCGTGCGCTCCTGCTGATCTCACGCGGCATGTATTCATGACGACACGGGTATCAAGATTGCCTGCGTGGTATTTCGGTCACGTTGGTCTGGTCTTGACCAAATAGCGCTTGGCTTGCCTGTCGGGCCTGCTCGGCGCGCGCTCGCGCGGCCGTCTCGCGTCCATAACATCTCGATATATCGAAATAGGTCTTGACCGTCGCCAGTTTCGATATATCTAGAAATCCGATATAACGAAATAGGATCTAAAGACATGTTTGGACGACACCATCACCACCACCACGGCCGCTGGGGCCAGGGCGACGAGCACTACGGCCGCCACCCCTTCGGATTCCATGGTCATCATCACGGCCCACGCGGCCGGGGCGGTCGCATGGGCCGCTTCTTCGATCACGGCGACCTGCGTTTCGTGGTTCTCAAGCTGATCGCCGAGAAGCCCAGCCACGGCTACGAGCTGATCAAGGCGATCGAGACGGCGGCCGGCGGCGCCTATACCCCGAGCCCCGGCGTGGTCTATCCGACCCTGACCCTGCTGGAGGAACTGGGCTACGTCACCGCCAGCGAGGCCGGCGGCGGCAAGAAGCTCTACACCATCACCGCCGAGGGCGAGGCCTTCCTGGCCAGCAACGAGCAGCCCGTCCGGTCGCTTTTCGAGCGCATGGCCGAGGCGGCGTCCGCCAGCGCGGCCTTCTCGCCGCAGATCCTGCGGGCGCGCGAAAACATCAAGACCGCGCTGCGTCTGAAGCTGCACGGTCAGCTGACGGCCGAGCAGATCGCGGCGGTCGCCAAGGTCCTCGACGACGCCGCGGCGGCGATCGAGGCCGTCTGATCCGGGAGGGCAACGGAATGGAAAGCCACGCGCGCGTCGCCACCGAGCGGGCGGCCCGCTACATGACCCAGCTGGCCAAGCACTGGGCCCACAAGTTCGAGGTCACCTACGACGCGACCTCGGCCTTTTTCCCGCTGCCGGCGGGGACCTGCCGGATGACCGCCTATCCGGACAGCCTCGACATCACCGTCGAGGCCGGCGACCTCGACAGCTTGGCGCGGCTGGAGGACGTCGTGGCCAGTCATCTGAACCGCTTCGCCTTCCGCGAGGGCGAGCTGAAATACGGTTGGACCCGAGCCTGGGCGGCCGGCATGGTCGATCCGCGCGCGGTGCGGATCAACGCGGTCCACTGACGCCGGGCTTCAGGTCTTTCGGCCGGAGATGGCCCATCCAGGCCGGACAGGCTCTAGTGAAGGCCGCGCAGCAGGTCCATCCGGCGCATGGCCTTGCCGGGGATCTCCGAAATCCGTCCCAGCGGCAGGGCCTCGGCCACCTGTCGCACGCCATAGACGGCGTGGCGGACCAGGGTCGGGACCGAGGGCGAGCCGAGGAACCCGAACACCACCGTCTGCTGGGCGTTGGACAGCTCTCGCTTGAAGCGATAGTCGCCAGTGCCCAGGTCCAGGCGCGTATAGGGGGTGCCGTCCATGCTCTTCAGGATGTCCTGGAACAGCATCAGGCCGGGCGAATAGCGCTCCAGGTCGGGATTGTGGGCGATCAGCCAGCCGTGGATCGTATGCGCCCCGCGCAGGTGCAGGTGCACGGCCGCGAGGCGCTCGCCCAGGTGCAGCGTATAGAGCCCGCCGCCGAACTCGGGGTCGCGGCGCTCGAACAGATGGTCGAGCAGCTTGTTCACCCAGGGCGTCTTGAAGAGGTCGGTCTGGTGGGTCAGCAACAGCTGCACCCGCTTCCAGGCCACCAGCTGGTCGAAGGCCGCGCGGCTTTCCGACATGGCGGTGAACCGGCAAGGACCCACCTCGCGCTCGGCCTTCCGGCGCTTCTTGTCGATGTCCTTGAGCACCCCGACGCCGGCGGCCTTGCGCTCGGCGGCATAGGCTTCGTAGCCGTCGGGCGTCTCGATGACCCAGCTGTCGGCCTGGCCGCGTCCGTGACGGGCCAGGGTCACGTCGTCGGCCATCATGTGGCAGAAGTCGATCCGCCCGGCCCCCAGCGCCGACAGCAGTTCGCGCGGGTTCATGGTCACGCCGGGCGCGGCGATCAGGGCCTGGTAGTCGCACATCGGCGAGCCGACCGGCATGGCCACGTCGTGGCGCACCCGCGCGGGCAGGAAGCCGATGGCCTCGCCTTCGGCGCCGCGCTGGATGGCGACCTTGACCTCTTGACCCTTGTCGCCCTGGGCCCTGGCCACCGCCAGCGTCCATTCCGGCGACAGGAACGGCGAGTCCAGCCGGGTCTGCCCGCGCCTCAGCGCTTCCCACCGCGCGAGGTCGGCGGGTGAAAGGTCCAGGGCTCTGACGACTTCGATAGGCAAGGCGGCGTTCCGACCATGTGTCGAGACGCATCCTGACGCCGATAACTTTCCTTAGGGTTGACGAGACGCCGTTATGCGAGCCCTGGCCATCAGGGCTCGCCCCCATCCGTCAATCCATCAGCTTGCGCGTCAGATAGGTGTATTCCAGCGCCTGACGCCGCGCGGTCTCGGCCAGGTTGGCCGAGGCGGCGTGCCCGCCGTCGACGTTCTCGTAATAGAGCACCGGATAGCCCAGCGCCTCCAGCTTGGCGGCGGCCTTGCGGGCGTGCGCCGGGTGGACGCGATCATCCTTGGTCGAGGTCTCGATGAAGACCTCGGGATACTTCATGCCCGCCTTCAGGTTGGAATAGGGGTCGTACTTGGCGATCACCGCCCGTTCGGACGGTATGGCCGGGTCGCCATACTCGCCCACCCACGAGGCGCCGGCCCCGATCTGGCTGTAGCGGATCATGTCGAACAGCGGCACCTGGATGACGATGGCGTTGTAGAGTTCCGGACGCTGGGTCAGGGCCACGCCCATCAGGAGGCCCCCGTTCGAACCGCCCATGATGCCGAGCCGGCGGGGCGAGGTGATCTTGCGGGCGATCAGGTCCTGGGAGACGGCGAAGAAGTCGTCATAGACCTTCTGCCGGTTGGCCTTCAGGCCCGCCTCGTGCCAGGCCGGGCCGAACTCGCCGCCGCCGCGGATGTTGGCGACCACATAGGTCCCGCCGCGCTCCAGCCACAGCTTGCCCATCACGCCCGAATAGCCGGGGGTCATGGGCTGTTGGAAGCCGCCATAGGCGTAGAGCAGGGTCGGGGCCTGGCCGTCATACTTCACGTTCTTCGGGCGGACGACGAAGTAGGGGATCTTCACCCCGTCGGACGAGGTCGCCTCGAACTGCTCGACGACGTGGGTCGAGGCGTCGAAACGGGCCGGCGAGGCCTTGACTTGCTCCAGCTTCAGCGAGCCGGCGTCGGCCAGCCAGTAGGTCGTCGGCGTCAGATAGCCGGTGACGGTGACGAACAGACGGTCGGTCTTGTCGTCGTTGGAGCCCAGGCCGATCGCGCTGTTGGCCGGTAGGTCCAGGGTCTGGCTGGTCCAGCCCTTGGGGCCGTGGGTGAAGACCTTGGCCGCGCCCTTGACGTTGTCCAGCATGCCGACGACGAGCTTGGTCCGGGTCGAGGCGACCTGCTCCACGGACTGACGGGGGGTCGGACGCAGCACCAGGCTCGCGACGGCCTTGTCCGGCGCGGCCTTCAGCTTGGCGAGATCGAAGCTGATCAGGTCGCCGGTCTTGAAGCCCTTCGCCGGCCAGTCCTGTTCCATCAGGACGACCATCTGGCCGTCGACATAGCCCTGGATCGAGCTCTTCAGCGGCATGTCCAGCTTCACGGGCCGCTCGCCCTCGAGCAGATAGACCTCGCTCTCGAAGAAGGTGACGCCCCGGTGGGCCATCACCGCCACCACCTTGCCGTCGGCGTCGCGCAGCACGAAGGGGCTCACCGAGACGTCGGTGTCGGTCCCCCGGAACACCTCGGTCGCCTGGTCCAGCGACTGGCCGCGCTTCAGCGTCTTCAGCACATAGGCGTAGCCGGACTTGGTCAGCTCGCCCGGCTTCCACTCGCGCCCGACCAGCAGCGTGTCCTTGTCGAGCCAGGTATAGTTCTGCTTGCCCTCGGGCAGGGCAAAGCCGCCGGGGACGAAGGTCTTGGTCGTGGTGTCGAACTCGCGGACGGTGACGGCGTCCTTGCCGCCGTTCGACAGCGAGACCAGGCAGCGCGTCTCGTCCGGCGGCAGGCAGGCCGCGCCCTTGAACACCCAGTTGGCGTTCTCGGCCTTGGACAGGGCGTCGATGTCGAGGATCGTCTCCCAGGCCGGCGTCTCGGTCCGATAGCTGTCGAGCGTCGTCTTGCGCCAGACGCCGCGCACGTGGTCCTTGTCCTGCCAGAAGTTGCGCAGCGACCCGTCGCCGGCGAACGACACGCCGGGCACCCGGTCCTTGGCGTTCAGGATGGCCAGGGCCTTGGCCTCCAGGTCGGCGTAGCGGGCGTCGCCTTGCAGGACCGGCAAGCTCTTGGCGTTTTGCGCCTTGGCCCAGTCGAGGGCGCGGGTCCCTTCGATCTCCTCCATCCACAGATAGGGATCGTCCTTGCCGAGCTCGGACAGGGGCGTGCGGGCTTCGGCGGGCTTGGACGCGTCGGCGGCGATCGCGGGAGTGATGGTCATCAGGCTCGTGGTGGCGAGGAGAAGGGTCAGCAGCTTGCGCATTTAGGGATCCATCAGCTGGCGCGACAGGTACGTGTAGTGCAGGGCCCAGCGGCGGGCGTTGTTCTTGGGGTCCGCGCCGTTGGCGTGGCCGCCGTCGGTGTTCTCGAAATAGAGATGATCGACCTTCAGGTCGTCCAGCCTGGCCGCGAACTTGCGGGCGTGGCCGGGATGCACGCGGTCGTCCTTGGTCGAGGTCGTGATGTAGGCCAGCGGGTATTTCACCCCGGCTTTGAGGTTCTGATAGGGGCTGTATTTCTCGATCCAGGCCCGTTCGGCCGGGATGGCCGGGTCGCCGTACTCGCCGATCCACGAGGCGCCGGCCGGCAGCTGGGTGTAGCGGATCATGTCCAGCAGCGGGCTTTCGACCACCACCGCGTTCCACAGGTCCGGACGCTCGGTCAGGGCGACGCCCATCAGGAGCCCGCCGTTAGAGCGGCCATAGGCGCCGAGGTGACGCGGCGAGGTGGCCTTGTCGGCGATCAGCGTCTCGGCCACGGCGAAATAGTCGTCATAGGCCCGCTGGCGATTGGCCTTCAGCGCCGCCTCGTGCCAGGCCGGGCCGAACTCGCCGCCGCCCCGGATATTGGCCACGGCGTAGGCGCCGCCGCGCTCCAGCCACAGCTTGCCGATCAGCGGGTCGTAGACCGGCAGCTTGGAGAGGTTGAAGCCGCCATAGGCGTGCAGCAGGGTCGGGTTCTTGCCGTTCAGCGTCCAGCCCTTCTTGTGGACCACGAAATAGGGGATGGCGGTCCCGTCCTTCGAGGTCGCCGACTTCTGCTCGACGACCAGGTCCTTGGCGTCGAACTGGGCGGGTAGGGCCTTGACCGCCTCGGAAGCCCCGGTCGCCGCGTTGGCCAGGCGCAGGGTCGTCGGGGTGGTGAAGCCCTCGACCGAATAGAACATCTGTTCGCCCTCGTCGGCGTGCGAGCCCAGGGACACCGAGGCGTTGGCCAGGCCCGGCAGGGCGGCGCGGGTCCAGCTCGAGCCGGTCGGCTTGAAGACCGCCACCTCGCCCCGGACATTGTCGTAGATGGCCATCACCACCGCGTGGTCGGTGACCGCGATCTGGTCGACCGATTGGCGCGGCCCGGGCGAGAAGATCACCTGGCCGGCCGTGGCCGTCGGGCCGACGGCCACGACATCGCCGGCCTTAGCGCCCAGACCGTCCTCCAGAACCCGGAGGATCAGACGGCCGTCCAGCAGACCGGCGATCTGGGCCTTTTGCGGGATCGGCAGGCGATAGGCCTGGTCGCCGTCCCACAGATAGATCTCGTCGTGGAAGAAGTCGGTGGCGCGCGTCAGCAGCACGACCCGCGTTCCCCTGGCGTCGCGCAGCACCGTCGGCCGCACCGAGACGTCGCTCTTCTGTCCCCGACTGATCTCGACGGCCTGGTCCATGGTCTGGCCGCGCTTCAGCGTCTTGATCACGAAGCCGTAGCCGCTGTCGGTGGTCGTGCCCGGGCCCCAGTCGCGGGTCAGGATCAGGGTGTCGCGGTCGAGCCACTCGATGGTCTGCTTGCTCTCGGGCAGGACGAAGCCGCCCTGGGCCGGATCGACGAAGGTCTTGGTCGTCAGGTCGAATTCACGGACCGTGACGGCGTCCTTGCCGCCGTTGGACAGGTTCACGAGGCACCGGTCGTGGGTCTTGGGCCGACAGTCGGCGCCCTTCCAGATCCAGTTCTTGCCCTCGGCGGCGGCCAGGGCGTCGAGATCGATCACCGTCTCCCACTGAGGATCGGCCGACTTGTAGGAACCCAGGCTCGTTCGCCGCCAGATTCCACGCACGTGGCTGGCGTCCTGCCAGAAGTTGAACACCGTCTGGCCGACGAAGCTCGGCATGGCGATCCGGTCCTTGCTCGACAGGATCTTCAGCGCGTCGGCCTGAAGCCCCGCGAACCGGGGATCGCCGGACAGGACCGGCAGGGTCTTGTCGTTCTGAGCCTTGACCCAGGCCAGGGAAGAGGGGGTCTCGACGCCTTCGAGGTCGAGATGCGGATCCTGAGCCTGCGCGCGGGCGGAACCGGAGGCCAGGAGGGCGAGGGCCAGGGCGGCGGCCGAGCCGTTTCGGAGCGTGAGCATGGTGGCGGACGGTAGCCAACATTCGTCCGGACGCCAGCCCATTTTCCCCAGCGAAGCCGCGCGCCGGCGCCACCGGGATGCTCGCGAGACCCGCGTCGCCGCGTCCCCTGACTCTTCTGCCCGTTTGCCCTATATAGCCGCCTATGAGCCGCACCTTCGTGAAGATGAACGGGCTCGGCAACGACTTCGTCGTCATCGAGACCCTGACCCAGCCGTTCGAGCCGACCCCGGATGAGATCCGCGCGATCGCCAAACGGGATGGCGGAATCGGCTGCGACCAGGTGATCGCCATCGACCCGCCGCGCGCCGAGGGCGCTTCGGCCTATGTGCGGTTCTGGAATTCCGACGGCGAGGAAACCGGCGCCTGCGGCAACGGTACGCGCTGCGTGGCCTGGCTCTTGATGCAGTCGGCCGGCAAGAGCGCGGTGGCCTTCGACACCGTCGCGGGCCGTCTGTCGGGCGTCGCGGCCGGCGAGAAGCGGGTGACCGTCGACATGGGCCGGCCCGGCCTCGACTGGAAAGAGATCCCGCTCGCCGAGGAGATGAACACCGAGCGCGTCGAGCTGCAGGTCGGCCCGATCGACGCGCCGCTGGTCCACACGCCCGTCTGCGTGTCGATGGGCAATCCGCACGTGGTGTTCTTCGTCGACGCGCCCGTCTCCGACGACTTCGCGACCAAGACCGGCAGCCTCGTCGAGCATCACCCGCTGTTCCCGGAAGGGGTCAATGTCGGCTTCGCCCATGTCGAGAGCCGCGACCACATCCGTCTGAAGGTCTGGGAGCGCGGCGCGGGCCTGACCGCCGCCTGCGGCACCGGGGCCTGCGCCGCCCAGGTGGCCGCCGTGCGCCGCGGCCTGACCGACCGCAAGGCGCGCGTCGCGTTCGACAGCGGTTCGCTGGAGATCGAATGGCGGGAAACCGACGGCCACGTCATCATGACCGGGCCGATCAGCCTGGACTTCACCGGTTCGCTGCCGGACCGGGCGGCCGCCTGAGGCATGGCGACCTACACCGTCATCAAGGCGAGCCCCAAGCCCGCGCCGGTCGCCGGCGAGGAGGGCGGGCCGGCGACGACCCTGTCGGGGCCGGACGGCGTCGACGTCGTCACCTTCGGCTGCCGGCTGAACGCCTATGAGAGCGAGGCCATTCGCGCCCGCGCCGCCGCCGACGGCCTGTCCGACGCGGTGGTGTTCAACACCTGCGCGGTGACCGGCGAGGCGGTCCGCCAGGCCCGGCAGGCGATCCGCAAGGCGCGCCGCGAGCGTCCCGACGCGCGTCTGATCGTCACCGGCTGCGCGGCCCAGATCGATCCCGCCGCCTTCGCCGCCATGCCCGAGGTCGATCTGGTGCTGGGCAACGCCGAGAAGGCCGCGCCGGGCGCCCTGCTGGAAACCGGCCGCGTCCGCGTCAACGACATCATGTCGGTCAAGGAGACGGCCGGCCACCTGATCGACGGCCTGAAGGACCGCGCCCGCGCCTATGTCGAGGTGCAGAACGGCTGCGACCACCGCTGCACCTTCTGCATCATCCCCTATGGTCGCGGAAACTCGCGCTCGGCCCCCGCCGGCGAGGTGGTCGAGCAGGTCCGCAAGCTGGCGGCCGAGGGCTATCGCGAGGTGGTGCTGACCGGGGTGGACGTGACCTCCTGGGGGGCGGACCTGCCCGGACAGCCGACCCTGGGCCAGCTGGTCGGCCGCATCCTGCGGATGGTCCCGGACCTGCCGCGCCTTCGGCTGTCGTCGATCGACGCGGCCGAGATCGATCCCGACCTCTTCGCCCTGCTCGAGACCGAGCCGCGCCTGATGCCCTATCTGCATCTCAGCCTGCAGGCTGGCGACAACCTGATCCTCAAGCGCATGAAGCGCCGCCACAGCCGCGAGGACGCGCTGAGGCTGGTGTCCGAGGTGCGCCGCGTGCGTCCCGACACCGCCTTCGGCGCCGACCTGATCGCCGGCTTCCCCACCGAGACCGACGAGGCGTTCGAGAACACCTTGAAGCTCGTGGAGGAGGCGGACCTGGCCTTCCTGCACGTCTTCCCCTACAGCGCCCGCCCCGGCACGCCGGCCGCGCGGATGCCGCCGGTCAAGGGGCCGCTGATCAAGGACCGCGCCCGCCGTCTGCGCGAGGCCGGGCAAAGGGGCCTCGAGCGCCACCTGCAACGCCAGATCGGCCGCACGCTGTTGGGCCTCGTCGAACGCAACGGCGTCGCGCGGGCCGAGGACTTCACCGAGATCCGCTTCGAGGGCCTGGCGCCGCTGGGCGAGATCGCCCGCTTCACGGTCACCGGCCATGACGGGTCGCGGGTGATCGCCCGCCGGACAGAGGAGCGCGCGGCCTGATCCGGCGGCTTCTCCTGGCGCTGGCCTTGATGGCGACGGCGCTTCCGGCCCGGGCCGACGCGCCCGGACCCGTGACGTTCAGCGTCATGACCTACAATGTCGAGGGCCTGCCCTGGCCGGTGCGCCACGGGCGCGGCGCGGCGCTTAGGAAGATCGGCCACGAGCTGGGGGCCATGCGCGCCAAGGGCGTCCAGCCCGATGTCGTTCTGGTGCAGGAAGGCTTCCGCGACGAGATGTGGGCGCTGATCGACGCCAGCGGCTATCCCTATGTCGCGCGCGGCCCGCGCAAGGGTCAGCGCGACGAGAACTATCTGCGGGATGAGAAGACCGACTATCGGCGGGTGAAATACCGCGATCGCGGCGAGGGCCTGGGCAAGTGGGGCTCCAGCGGCCTCTGGGTGCTCAGCGACCACCCGATCGAGTCGGTCAAGTCGCACGCCTATCACTACTGCGCCGGCCTCGACTGCCTGGCCAACAAGAGCGTGATGCTGGTGGCAGTGCAGGTCGCCGGCCTGTCGACCCCCGTCGAGATCGCCAACACCCACCTCAATTCTCACGGCGCCTCCAAGGTGCCGAGCAGCCGCTTCAACGCCGCCCACCACCTGCAGGCCGAGGAGCTGGGCCGCTTCCTGCAGGCCTCGCGGACGCCGGGCGCGCCGCTGATCGTCGGCGGCGACTTCAACGTCCGGCGCTCGCCGGGCCGCTTCGACTACATGATGAGCGAGTATCCGTTCATGGTGGTCAGCCGTTGGTGCCACGAGCGTCCGGGCGCCTGCGACACCCAGATCTCCTATGACGGCGACGCGCCCTGGCTGAACACCCAGGACCTGATCGGCTTCCTGGGCGGCGACGCGGTGGAAATCACCCCGACGGCGGTGGAGGCCACGTTCGACGGCGCCGCCGAGCCGGTGCTTTCGGATCACGATGGCTACAAGGTGACGTTCAAACTGGTCCCGAAAGGCTGAGACGGTGCATCTGAGCGGCGGCTGCCAGTGCGGCGCGGTGCGGTTCCGAGTCGAGGGCCAGCCCCCCAAATCTGGCGTGGGGCGGGCGTCGATCTGCTGGTGCCGCATGTGCCAGAAGGCCTTCGCGGGTCCGTTCGGGGCGCTGGTCACGGTCGAGGTCGGCCAGCTGACCTGGACGCGGGGCGAGCGCGCGATCTTCCAGAGCTCGGACAAGATCCAGCGCGGCTTCTGCGCCGCCTGCGGCACGCCGCTGACCTATGAGTGGAGCGAGGATCGCATCGACCTGGCGGTCTTCGCGTTCGACGATCCCTCGGCGGTGGAGCCGGCGGTGCAACTGGCCACGGAGAGCCGTCCGGCCTGGATGGAGCACTTGGCCGACATGGCGGCCCGCCCGGCGCTTGGGCCGAGTGGGCCGGTGGTCAGTCGGCAGCATCCGGATCACGATACCTGACCCTGTCCTCGCCCTCGGCGAAGCCCGGCAGGCTCCAGCCGAACAGGATCGCGCAGGCGCGCAAGGTGAACGCGGCGGCGAAGCCGGCGATGCCGGCCGGCCAGAACGGCGCGCCCAGCAGCTTCAGCACCGCGAAGACGCTGGCCCCCAAGAGAGCGGCGGTGATGTAGATCTCCCGGCGCAGCAGCAGGTTCGGCTCCTCGGCCAGCACGTCGCGGATCACCCCGCCGAAGGCGGTGGTCAGGACGCCCATGACCACGGCGCTGAACGGATGGACGCCCAGGCCCAGCGCCTTGGCCGTGCCGACCACCGCGTAGGCGGCCATGCCGAGGGCGTCGAGCCAGAGCAGGGCGCGAAACCGCCAGCCGCGCTTGCCCAGCAGCCAGACCACCGTGGCGGCGACGAGGCAGGCCAGGATGTAGCCCGGCCGTTGCACCCAGAACACCGGCGCGCCGATCAGCAGGTCGCGCAGCGTGCCGCCGCCCACCCCGGTGATCGCCGCGAAGAATCCGAAGGTGATGATGTCGTGCTTGCGACGCGCGGCCGCGAGGGCGCCGGTTGCCCCGAAAACGGCCGCCGCAGCGTAGTCGAGCCAGAAAAGCGCGGTCCCCAGCGGGTCAAGCTGCACGTCCATGCCCCTTCATGCCACGCGCCCGCGCCCGGCGCTAACCACGGCCGGTTAAATCCCGATTTACACTTTCGCCCGGTCGGCTAAAGGGGCGCGGATGAGCGACAAGCCCGAGCAGAAAAAAGGCTGGTTCCAGCGCCTGACGTCCGGCCTGACCCGGTCGTCCCAGGCGATGACCGAGCAGGTCACCGGGGTCTTCACCAAGAAGCCCCTGGACCAGGACCAGCTGGACGCGCTGGAGGAGATGCTGATCGAGGCCGATCTTGGCCCGCAGATCGCCGCCCGCATCACCGAGGCCTTCGGCAAGGCGCGGTTTGGCAAGTCGTCGACCGACGACGAGGTCAAGGAGGCCCTGGCCGAGCTGATCGCCGCCGAGCTGGCCGACCGCCAGGGCGACTTCGATCCGTTGAGCGGGCCACGCCCCTATGTGGTGCTGTTCATCGGGGTCAACGGCTCGGGCAAGACCACGACGCTGGGCAAGATCGCCGCCGACCTGACCGAGAAGGGTGCCCGGGTGCTGATCGCCGCCGGCGACACCTTCCGCGCCGCCGCCGTCGAGCAGTTGAAGGTCTGGGCCGACCGGGCCGGCGCCGACTTCATGTCCAAGCCCACCGGCTCCGACGCCGCCGCCGTGGCCTACGAGGCCGTCGAGCGCGCCAAGGCCGAGCACTACGACGTCGTCTTGATCGACACCGCCGGCCGCCTGCAGAACAAGCAGGGGCTGATGGACGAGCTGCTGAAGGTCATCCGTGTCGTGAAGAAGGTCGACCCGGACTATCCGCACGAGACCCTGCTCGTTCTGGACGCCACCGTGGGCCGCAACGCCCTGGCCCAGGAGAAGATCTTCGGCAACCAGGTCGGCGTGTCCGGGATTGTCATGACCAAGCTGGACGGCACGGCGCGCGGCGGGGTGCTGGTGCCGGTGGCCCGCGCCTCCGACAGCCCGATCAAGCTGATCGGCGTCGGCGAGGGCGTCGAGGACCTGCAACCGTTCGACGCTCGCGCCTTCTCGCGCTCCCTCGTCGGCCTGAAGGACTGATCCGTGAGCGAAGCGCCGGAAAAGGGCCGCCAAAAGAGCAACGGCTGGGTGCGGACGGTCGTCGACTACGGCGCGACGATCGCCTTCGGGATCGGCTATTTCATCACCCGTGATTTCCAGAAGGCGACCTGGGTTCTGGTCGCCGCCTCGGTCGCCGCCTTGGCGATCGGCTTCGCGGTCGAGCGCCGCTTGGCCCTGCTGCCGCTGTTCTACGGGGCCATGGCCCTGCTGTTCGGGGTGCTGGGCCTCGTCTTCCACTCGGACGTCTTCGTGAAGGTCAAGGTCACGGTGATCAACCTGGCGCTGGCGGTCTTTCTGTTCGGCGGCGTGCTGACCGGCCGGGCGCCGTTGAAGATGATGATGGGCGAGGCTCTGCACATGCCCGACCCGGCCTGGCGGACCTTGACCCTGCGCTACGGCGCCTATTTCGCGCTTGTCGCCTTGGCCAACGAGGTGGTCCGCAACACTCAGCCCACCGACACCTGGGTGAAGTTCCGCCTGGGCCTGCTGCCCTTGGCGCTGGTGTTCATTATCAGCCAGGCGCCCTTCATCATGAAGCACATGGCCAAGGACGACGACGTGGCCGCCGCCGAGCCGCCCGACGCCGGCTTCTGAGGCCGGCCTTCCACCGTCCACGGACCGTCTGTCGTCAAATCGACGCGTATCGGTGCTAGCCTTGGTCCGTCGGCCGAGCACGGCCGTGCGGACAGGGGGCGCGACGGATGGCCAAGAGCAAGGGCGACAAGCCGGTCGGGGGTCTGCTGGAGCGCTCGCCCAGCCACCTGCTTCACCGCGTCCTGCAGCTGGCGCTCGACATCTATGCCGAGGAATGCGGCGAGGCCGGGGTCACCCAGCGCCAGTTCGCCGTCCTGGCCGCCGTGGCCGAGAACGAGGGCGTCACCCAGACGGCCCTGGTTCGCGCCACCGGCATCGACCGCTCCACCCTGGCCGACATGGTCGCGCGGATGATCACCAAGGGGCATCTGGAGCGCCAGCGCTCCAGCGAGGACGCCCGCGCCAACAGCGTGCGCCTGACCGACGCCGGCCGCGAGGCGCTGGAGGCCATCCGCCCGATGGTGACCATGGCCGACGCGCGCATCCTGGCGCTGCTGAAGCCCAGCAAGCGCGAAGGCTTCCTGGATCTGCTGGCCGACATGGCCGGCGCCGAGCTGCACCCGGCCGAGCCGGAGCCCAAGGCCAAGAAGGTCAAGGCGCCGAAGGCCGAGAAGGCGGACAAGGCCAAGAAGGACAAGAAGCCGAAGAAGGACAAGGCGGCCAAGAAGGCGGCCTGAGGCGCCTTTCCTCCGCCCCTTCCGTGGTCCTCCTCGCGGCGGTGGCGAGGACCCGCGATCGGCTTTCCTCTCAAATTCCCAAATGAAGCGGCGCCGGGCCGGCGCGATTTCGCCGCCTTCACGCGGGCGCGGTCCCTTGCCCGATATCGGCCGGCTCTCCCAACGGGCGAACCGATCATTGCGCCGGACTGCTCGAAGGACCATCTTGGCGCTCGAGCGTTACCCTGACTTGAGTACACGAGAGACCCGATGTCCCTGATCGGCGAAAAGCCCGCGCCCTCCGCGAAAAGCGAACACATCAAGGACGGCACGGACGCCAGCTTCATGGCGGACGTGATCGAGGCTTCCAGGACCCAGCCCGTCATCGTCGATTTCTGGGCCACCTGGTGCGGCCCCTGCCGACAGCTGACCCCCGCGCTGGAAAAGGTCGTCGGCGCGGCCAAGGGCGCGGTCAAGCTGGTCAAGATCGACGTCGACAAGAATCCGGGCTTCGCCGGCCAACTGCGCGTGCAGTCGATTCCGACCGTCTACGCCTTCGTGGATGGGCGGCCGGTGGACGCGTTCCAGGGCGCCTTGCCCGAGAGCCAGGTCAAGGCCTTCGTGGACAAGCTGGCCGGCGCGGGCGGCGGCGGCGCGCTCGACGATCTGATCGCGATGGGCAAGGAGTCGCTGGAGATCGGCGACATCGGCGGCGCGGCCCAGGCCTTCGCCCAGGCCCTGCAGATCGACCCCGCCAACCTCAAGGCCCTGGGCGGCATGGCCCGCGCCTATCTGAGCGGCGGCGATCTCGAAGGCGCGGCCGAGGTGGTGGCCATGGCGCCGGCCGACGCCAAGGATCCCGACCTCGACGCCGCGCGCGCGGCGCTCGCCCTGGCCGCGGAAGCCCCGTCCGAGACCGCCGCCTTCGAACAGCGGTTGGCCGCCGACCCCGACGACCACGAGGCCCGGTTCGAGCTGGCCAAGGCGCTGGCCGGTCTGGGACGCCTGCAGGACGCCGCCGACCACCTTCTGACCATCATCGCCCGCGACCGGACCTGGAACGACGAGGCCGCCCGCAAGCAGCTCTTGACCGTGTTCGAGGCGGCCGGGCCGACCTCGGAGGTGGCCAAGCAGGGCCGGCGGCGACTTTCGACGATCCTGTTCAGCTAGGCCTTGGCAGCCGACGGCGAATGTCGCTTGATGCGTTCGCCCCGGCTTAGGATGAGGAGACCCGGATGCCGGCCGCCTACCGAAAGCTCGGCGACCTTCCGCTGGTGATCCCGGTGTTCCCGCTGGACGGGGCGCTGCTGCTGCCCGGCGGCCAGCTGCCGCTGAACATCTTCGAGCCGCGCTATCTGAACATGCTGGACGACGCCATGTCGGGGGAGCGGATCATCGGCATGATCCAGACTCGCCCCTCCCCGGGCGGAAAAGGCGCCGATCCGCAGCGGCCCCCTCTTGCCCCGGTCGGATGCGCCGGCCGGGTGACCAGCTTCGCCGAGACCAGCGACGGCCGCTATCTGATCACCCTGACCGGCCTCTGCCGCTTCCGGGCGGGCGACGAGCTGCCGACCCGCACGCCCTATCGCCAGGTTCGCGCCGATTTCGCGCCTTACGAGGCCGACCTGCGCGAGGATCCGGCGGGAGCCCGCACCGCGGCCGACATCGATCGCCTGCTGGCGGCCCTGCGCCGTTATCTCGACCAGCGGGGCCTGGCCATCGACTGGGGCGACGCCCAGAGCGCGCCGTCCGACGCGTTGATCAACAGCCTGGCCATGGCCCTGCCGTTCGACCCGATGGAAAAGCAGGCCCTGCTGGAGGCCGAGACGATCTTCGAGCGCAAGGCGACCCTGACGGCCTTGCTGGAGATCGACGCGGCCGGCGGCGACGATGACGAACCCACCTCGATCCAGTAAGCAGCGTCCATGACCGAAGCAGCCCCCACGCCCCTCATCGATGTCGACCCGCGCCTGCTGGAGGTGCTGGTCTGTCCCGTCACCCGCGGCCCCCTGGAATACGACCGCGCCAAGGGCGAGCTGATCAGCCGCTCGGCCAAGCTGGCCTATCCGATCCGCGACGGCGTGCCGATCATGCTGCCGGAAGAGGCGCGCGAACTGGAGGGGTAGATTCTCCCCCGCGCCGACGCCTCTCCGACGGGGCGAGGACCTAAAGCGCCAGGCCCCGCAGCAGTTTCGGCAGATCGCCCACGCCGCCGCCGGCCTCGTGCATGAAGAACCGGCGGGCCGGGGCGATGCGGTTAACCACCGCCAGCCCCGCGCCGCGCGCCGCCCGCAGCAGCGGGTTGTCATTCGAGAAGATCCGCACGAAGGCGTCGAAGGCCAGGGCGTTGGTCACCGTGTCGAACCGCCGCCAGCGCGCATAGCGCTCCAGCACCGCCTCGGCGCCGATGTCCTCGCCGTTGCGCACGGCCTCGACCAGAACCTCGGCCAGGGCCGCGGCGTCCTTAAGGCCCAGATTCAGCCCCTGGCCCGCGATCGGGTGCACCCCGTGCGCCGCGTCGCCGATCAGCGCCAGGCGCGGGGCGACCATGCGCTCGGCCAGCAGCAGCGACAGCGGATAGACGAAGATCGGTCCTTCGACGCTCACGGCGCCCAGGAAGTCGCCGAACCGGCGCATCAGGTGCGCGTGGAAGGCCTCCGGCGCGGCGTTTCGCAGCGCTTCGCCGCGCGCCGTGCTCTCGGTCCAGACCAGGCTGGCGCGATTGTCGGTCAGCGGCAGGATCGCGAACGGACCGCTGGGCAGGAAGTATTCGTGGGCCACGCCCCCGTGCGGGTGTTCCAGGCGCACGGTGCAGACCACGCCGCTCTGGCCGTAGCCCCAGCCGATCTCGCCGATGCCCGCCGCCTTGCGCAGCACCGAGCCGCGCCCCTCGGCGCTGACCGCCAGCGGCGCCGACAGCACGCGGCCGTCCGACAGCGTCAGCCGCGCGCCGCCCGCCTCGACCGCGAGGGCCTTGGCCGCCATCGGCGCGATGACCGGAATGGCCTTGTCGATCACCGCCTGGGACAGGGCCGCGCGGATCTGGCGGTTCTCGATCAGATAGCCCAGCGGCTCGCCGTCGATCCGGCCCGAGATCTCGCTGGAATCGAAGCGCAGGAACGACGGGAGCGGCTTGCGGGCGGCCGCGCCCGGCGTCCGGCCGTCGGTGACCAGGATCTGCTCGATCCGCTGGGCGTGCGGCTCCAGCGCCTCGCCGGCCCCGATCGCCCGCCACTGGCGGAACGAGGAATAGGCGATGGCCGAGCTGCGCCCGTCGAAGGTCGGCGCCAGCTGAGCCTCGAACGGCTGCGGGTCGACCAGCAGGGGTCTGAGACCGCCCGAGGCCAGGGCCAGGGCCAGGGTCGCGCCGGCCATGCCGGCGCCGGCGATGATCACATCGGCATCGTGAGCGCGCATGGCGACGGATATGGGCCTCGCCGCGTAGGCCTGTCCAGAGCAGGGCCCCTACTTATGGCCCTCGGCATAGGGCGCCTGGGCCTCGCTCTTGATCAGGCCGCGCGTCGCGTCGCCCACCCCCACCAGCACGAACTGCACGGCCAGCGCGCACAGGATCAGGCCCAGCACGCGGACCACGATGCTCATGCCGATCCGGCCCAGCGCCCGGCTGATCAGCGGCGCGGCCCAGAAGGCGGCGACGACCACCACCGAGACGGCGGCGATCACCGCCACGCCGATGCCCGCGCCGGTCAGGCCCAGGGGCTTGGCCTCGGCGGCGTAGATGATCACCGTCGAGATCGCGCCGGGTCCGATCAGCAGCGGCATGGCGAACGGCACGATCAGCCGCTCGAACCGCTTCTTGGCGTAGACGCGCGGCGACTGGTCCTCGATCCCCTCGGCCGCGTCGGCGAACATGGTGGTGAAGTCGTCGCGCACCATGTCCAGGCCCAGCATGAACAGGATGATGCCGCCGGCGATCCGGAACGCCTGCATCGAGATGCCGAAGAAGGCCAGGAGGCCCACGCCCGTGAAGAAGAAGAAGATCAGGAACGCGGTCATGAACAGGCCGATATAGACGGCCACCATCCGCCGTCCGGCCGCGGCCGCGCCCAGGGTGGCGGCGGCGAACAGCGGCACGTTGCCGATCGGGTCGATCAGCGCGAACAGCGCGACGAAGAAGTTGACGGCCAGCTTCGCCTCGTCCATTCGACGTCCTCGCCTTTCAATTCGCGTCCAGAGCTTGGCCCTTCCTAGGGCCGGCGGCGTCGCGCGCCAACCCCCGGGGACCAGACATGACCGCCGACCCGCGCCTGATCGTGCCGCTCGACCTGCCGACCGTCGACGAGGCCCGCGACATGGTCGAGCGCCTGGGCGACGCGGTCGGCTTCTACAAGATCGGCCTGGAGCTGCTGGCCAGCGACGGCATGAGCCTGGCGCGGGCGCTGAAGGCCAGCGGCAAGTCGATCTTCCTCGACTGGAAGCTGCACGACATCGGCGCGACGGTGGAGCGTTCGGCCCGCGTACTGGCCCAGAGCGGCTGCGACCTCTTGACCGTCCACGCCGAGCCCCAGGTGATGAAGGCGGCGGTGCGGGCGCGCGGCGCCTCGTCGCTGAAGATCCTGGCGGTGACCGTGCTGACCAGCCTGACCGACGCCGACCTGATCGAAATGGGCTACGCCTTCGGGGCCCGCGAGCTCGTCGAGCGCCGGGTGCGCCAGGCCATTGAAGCCGGCGTCGATGGCGTCGTCTCCTCGCCGCATGAAGCCGCCCTGGCCCGAGAGATCGCCAAGGCGGCCGGCAGGCCGGAATTCCTGATCGTCACCCCCGGCGTGCGCCCCTTCTGGGCGGCCAAGAACGACCAGGCCCGCGCCGCCACCCCCGAGGCCGCCCTCCGCGCCGGGGCCAGCCACCTGGTCTGCGGCCGCCCGATCACCGCCGCCAACGATCCGCGCGAGGCGGCGCTGAAGGTCATCGAGGAGATGGCGGGGGTATAGGCGCTCGGGCGTGCCGGCTTTTCAGATCGCGTCCTCCAGCGAAAAGCGGTCCGCTCCCTCGTCATACGAGAAGGCTTCGGCGTAGCGCGCCCAGTTGGTCACCGCGCGCAGGGTCTGGTCGGCGTAGTCGGGGGACATGAAGTCCTCCAGCTCGTCGCGGAACCGGCTGGCCGGCGCCAGATGGCTGGGCCGATCGTCCAGCACGCGCCGCACGTGCGCGGCCAGCGGCACGTGGGCCAGCAGCTGCTGGGCGAAGATCGACTTGCGCGCGTCGACATCGGCCTCGGCGTAGCGGCGGGCGGCGGCGGTCAGCACCAGGTCGCCCTCGCGCAGCTCGGCCAGCCGCAGCAGCTGCAGGGTCTCGGCGATGGGGAACAGCTCGTCGGCTTCGTACTGCAGGTCCTGACCCAGGTCGGACATCGGCGCGCGACCGTCGAACGGATCGGCGTGCACCGTCTCGATCAGGCCGGCCAGGACGTTGGTCGAGACCCGCGGCAACACCATGCCGAGCCCCATGCCCGGGAAGACCCCGTCACGCGCCGCCGGCGCCTGATCGGGCTGGGTCATCTGGGCGTAGATCCGCTCGACCAGCGCCCGGAAGGCCGGGTCCTGACGGTTGCGCGGCTGCGGCAGATCGACCTTGATCGTCGACACCACCCGCCCCGGATTGGACGAGAACACCAGGATGCGGTCGCACATCAGCACGGCCTCCTCGATGTTGTGGGTGACCATCAGGATCGACTTGATCGGCATCCGGCCCTCGCTCCACAGGTCGAGCAGGTCGGTGCGCAGGGTCTCGGCCGTCAGGACGTCCAGGGCCGAGAACGGCTCGTCCATCAGCAGGATCGAGGGATCGACCACCAGGGCGCGGGCCAGGCCGACGCGCTGGCGCATGCCGCCGGACAGCTCCTTGGGATAGGCGTTCTCGAAGCCGTCGAGGCCGATCAGGTCGATGGCCGCCAGGGCCCGCTTGCGGCGCTCGTCGGGCCGCACGCCCTTGGCTTCCAGACCGACCTCGACGTTCTGCAGCACGGTCAGCCACGGAAACAGCGCGAAGCTCTGGAACACCATGCTGACGGTGGTCGCGCCCTCGGGGCGGGGCGGGAAGATGATCTGGCCGGCCGTGGGCTTGATCAGGCCGGCGATCGAGCGCAGCAGGGTCGACTTGCCCGAACCCGAGCGGCCCAGCAGGCCGACGATCTCGTGCTCGTTCAGGGTCAGATCGACGTTGTCGAGGACCAGGAGGTTGGCGCCCTCGGCCTTGCCGTAGAGATGGCGGACGGCCTTGGCTTCGACGAGCGGGGCTTGGACGGGGGTCATGCAGGTCATGGGACGGTTCTCCCTTAAGCCAGGCGAAGACGGCGTTCGGCGTAGCGGTACATCGGCCGCCACAGCACGCGATTGAAGGCGATGACGAAGACGGACATGACCGCCACGCCCAGGGCGACGCGGGCGCTGTCGCCGGCGGCCGTGGCCTTGGCGATGTACGCGCCCAGGCCGGCGGCCTCGAGATGCTCGCGCCCCCAGCTGACGGCCTCGGCCACGATGCTGGCGTTCCACGACCCGCCCGAGGCGGTCAGGGCGCCGGTCACGTAGTAGGGGAAGATCCCCGGGATCGCGACCTGACGCCACCACTGCCAGCCCTTGAGGCCGAACATGCCGGCGGCCTCCTTCAGGTCGCTGGGAATGGCGCTGGCCCCGGCGATGACGTTGAACAGGATGTACCACTGGGTCCCGAACACCATCAGGGGCGACAGCCAGATGTCCGGGTTCAGGCGCAGGGCGACGATCGCCGCCACCGCGAACGGGAACATCACATTGGCCGGAAACGCCGCCAGGAACTGGGCGATCGGCTGCAGGCGCTCGGCCCAGGCCGGGCGCAGGCCGATCCAGACCCCGATCGGGACCCAGATCAGCGTGGCGAGCGCGATCAGCACCACGACCCGAACCAGGGTGGCGAGGCCCAGCAGCAGAGCCTGGCCCAGGTCGCCGAAGGTCAGCTTGGCGCTCAGGAACGACCACAGCAGCCAGACGCCGCCGGCCAGCGTGACCAACACCAGGGCCAGCCACAGGATGTCGGACGCCTTGACGAGCGCGGGATGCGGCGCGGGCAGGCGAGGCAGGGGCAGGCGCGCGGGCGCGCGCACGCGGGCGGCGATCCGGCTCAGGCCCATCAGGGGCCGGCTCAGCGATCGGACCCAGACGGCGCGACGCAGCAGATCGTAGAGCCAGGAAGCCGGACGCTGCTGGCTGGCGGTCTGCTCGAAGCGGAACTTGTCGGCCCAGGCCACGATCGGCCGGAAGATCAGCTGGTCGTACAGAACGATGACCACGGCCATGGCGCCGACGCCGATGGCCACGGCCTTCATGTCCTGACGCGCGATCGCCACCGACAGCCACGAGCCGATGCCGGGCAGGGTGACGGTGGTGTCGCCGACGGTGATGGCCTCGGAGGCCACGACGAAGAACCAGCCGCCCGACATGGACATCATCACGTTCCACACCAGGCTGGGCGTGGCGAAGGGCAGCTCCAGCCGCGTGAACCGCCGCCAGGGCGAAAAGCCGAACTGGCGGCTCACCTCGTCGAGGTCGGCCGGCAGGGTGCGCAGCGACTGATAGAAGCTGAACGCCATGTTCCAGGCCTGGCTGGTGAAGATGGCGAAGATCGCCGCGCACTCGACGCCCAGCTGCCGGCCGGGAAACAGGCCCATGAAGAAGGTGACCGTGAAGGTCAGGAAGCCCAGCACCGGCACCGACTGCAGGATGTCCAGGGCCGGCACGATCAGAAGCTCGGCCTTGCGGCTCTTGGCGGCCAGGGTGGCCACGGTGAAGGTGAAGATCAGCGAGGCGCCCAGGGCCAGGAACATGCGCAGCGTCGTGCGCAGGGCGTATTCCGGCAGCCGGGCGGGGTCCAGCGTCACCGGCGTGGCGTGCAGGGCCGCGAGCGGCTGGCTCATGTCCTCGGCCCCGCGCGTCACCAGGACGGCGCAGGCGGCCAGCAGCAGGAACGCGACCAGGTCCGCCCATCTGGGGACGGTCCCGGTGCTTCGAAAGCGCGCGATCGGACGCGCGTCCTTAAGGTCTCCGGAGAGGAAAACCATGGGGCTTGACCTTGTGACTGTGGCCGCGATCGACCGTCAGCAAGGAGCCCTCGGAACCCCTAGCGCGACGCCTTTCGCGGCTTGATGGATCGACTACGACTGTCGCTGGGCATGGGGTTTGGGTTTCCGTTTGAAGCGTTCATGTTGCATCGCCGCATGAAGCGCGGCGGCGGAATGCGCCTGTCGCGCGGCCTTGTCAAGCTGGTCTGACGAGGGGCGATGAAATGCGCGCCGCGCGGGCGCGAATTTCAGAAATCGACCGCCACGCCCTTCTTCTCCCAGTCCCCGAAACGGGTCGGCTCGGGACCCTCGCGGCCGCCCTCCTCGGGCGGCAAGCTCAGCGCCGCCTCGGCCGCGCGACGGGCGGCGGCCTCCTCCAGGGCGCGACGGGCGGCGGGGGTGAGGGTCTTGCCGGGGGCGGCGCCGGGGACCTCTGGCGCGGCGTCCGTCTCGGGGGTCGGGGTGTCGGTCATGGCGGCTCCTTGACCTGTCGATATAGAACGATCCGGCCCGCCGACAATCGTCGCGGCGGGTGGGGGCGGGCGGGCGACCAGCGACAAGGGACTTGCGTCGCGCCGCATCCCGAGGCACGGCGGGGCGGTGACTCAAGAATTGAACGACGGCCTGCCCGCGCGCGAGGCCGCCCTGACCCTGATCGACGCCGCCCTGTCGCGGCGCGGCGGTCTCGACGAGGCCGCTTCCGCCAACGGCTTCCGCTTCTTGGAGCCGCGCGAGCGCGCCTTCGCCCGCGCCCTGGCCATGGCCGTGCTGCGCCATCTGGGACCCATCGACCGCGCCCTGGCCGCGCGCCTGCAGAAGGCGCCGCCGGACCGGGTCATGCACCTGCTGCGCCTCGGCTCGGCCCAGGCCTTCTATCTGGACGTCCCCGCCTTCGCCGCCGTCGCCACCTCGGTCGAGCTGGCGGGCGCGAACAAGACCAGCCGGCCGTTCAAGGGCCTGGTCAACGCCGTGCTGCGCGGGCTGCTGCGGGACGAGCCGCCCGCCGACGACCCGAGCCTGCTCGCCCCGCCCTGGCTGCTCTCGCGCTGGACCGCCGCGTTCGGCGAGGCGACCGCGCGGGAGATCGCGGCCCAGATCGCCGAGGAGCCGGCGACGGACCTGTCCCTCAAGCCCGACCTCGACGCGGCCGCGTTGGCCGAGGCTCTGGAGGGCGAGATCCTGTCCGGCGGGTCGCTGCGCGTGCGCCGCAAGGGCGACGTCGCCGGCTGGCCGGGCTTCGACGCCGGGACCTGGTGGGTGCAGGACGCCGCGGCGGCCGTCCCGGCCCGCCTGCTGGATGTCCATCCCGGCGAGGCGGTGCTGGATCTCTGCGCCGCGCCCGGCGGCAAGACCCTGCAATTGGCCGCCGCCGGCGCCACGGTGGTGGCCCTGGACCGCTCCGCCGCCCGCCTCAAGCGGCTTGAGGAAAACCTCGCCCGCAGCCGTCTCGCCGCCGAGACCGTGGTCGCCGACGCCGGGGCCTGGGAGGACGCTCGGACGTTCGACGCTATCCTGCTGGACGCGCCGTGCAGCGCCACCGGCACCTTCCGCCGCCATCCGGACGTCCTGTGGGCCGCGCGGCCGGGCGACATCGCGTCGCTGGCGACGGTCCAGGCCCGCGTTCTCGACAGCGCCGCCGATCGCCTGAAGCCGGCCGGCCGGCTGGTCTATTGCGTCTGCTCCCTGGAGCCCGAGGAGGGCGAGGCCCAGGTCGAGGCCTTCCTGGCCCGCCGGCCCGACATGGCGCTCGATCCGATCCAGGCCGGCGAGGGCGGCGCGCCGCAGGCCAGCCTCACCGCCCGAGGGACCCTGCGTCTGCTGCCGCATCATCGCGATGGCGGCCAGGACGGCTTTTTCGCCGCGCGGTTTCGCAAAGCGAAATAGCTGACAGATTCAGCGGGGGCGGCTATCCCAGGACCATGACCGCGCCCCTTATCGCCCCGTCGATCCTCGCCTCCGACTTCGCCCGCCTGGGCGAAGAGGTGGCCGCCATCCAGGCGGCTGGCGCCGACTGGGTGCATGTCGACGTGATGGACGGCCACTTCGTGCCCAACATCACCCTGGGTCCGGACATCGTCCGGGCGATCCGGCCGCACGCGACCATCCCCTTCGACGTCCACCTGATGATCAGCCCGGCCGATCCGTATCTGGAGGCGTTTCGCGCCGCCGGCGCCGACCTGATCAGCATCCACCCCGAGGCCGGCCCGCACCTGCACCGCTCGCTGAAGCGCATCCGCGAGCTGGGGGCCAAGGCGGGCGTGGTGTTCAATCCCTCGACGGGGATCGACCACGTCGAGTGGATCCTGGAGGACGTCGACCTGCTGCTGGTCATGTCGGTCAATCCGGGCTTCGGGGGCCAGAGCTTCATCCCCGGCCAGCTGCGCAAGGTCGAGGCGCTGCGCAAGCTGGTCGACAAGGCCGGCCTTGACATCATCATCGAGGTCGACGGCGGCGTGACGCCCGTGACCGCGCCCCAGTGCGTGGCCGCCGGCGCCACCGCCCTCGTCGCGGGCTCGGCGGTGTTCAAGGGCGGGCCGGCGTCCTACGCCGACAACATCCGCGCGCTGAAGGGCGGCTGACCGCGCGCGATGGCCGGCAAGCGTTCCGTCCAGGCCCGCTCTTCTCCCGCGTCCAAGCGCGGCGGCGTCCTATGGCGCGCCATCGGCGCCGAGCTTTCCGGTCATGTGGCCCGCGAGTGGTACGGCAGCGGCCCGCACCGCCTGACCCTGGCCTTCCCGCGTCCCGAGGGCCTGTCCGCCCGGCCCCACGATCCGCGCCCGGCCGATCCGGAGCGCGGGCGCAAGATTCTCTCCGGCCTTCTGGCCCTGGACGGCGGCTCGTTGCGCCTGGGTCCGGACGGCGACCCCTTCGATACGGCCAGCCCGTCGCGCCGCTTCGCCGTCGCCCTGCACCGCTTCGACTGGCTGCCCGACCTGGCGGCCGCCGGCTCGGACGGGACCCGTCGGGCGCTGCGCCTGATCGACGACTGGCGGCGGGTGTTCGGCAAGTGGAACGCCTTCTCGTGGGGACCCGACTGCCTCGAGCGCCGGGTCTTTCACCTGGCCTGCGCCGCCAAGACCCTGGCGGCCGAGGGCAGCGACGCCGAAATCGCCGACCTGACCCTCGACATCGCCCGGCAGGGCCGTCACCTGGCCGAGCTCCGGAGCGCGCCGGAGCGGGCCCTGGAGCGCGCCGCGGTGGCGGCCATCGCCGGCTGCGTCCTGGCGGGCAAGCCAGGCGAGGCGCTGATCGACAAGGCGCTGATCGCCTTCGCCCGACATATCGACGCGATGGTCCTGCCCGATGGCGGCCACGCCACGCGCAGCCCCGAGGCGGGCGTCGAGCTGCTGTTCGACCTGCTTACCCTGGACGACGCCTTGGGCCAGCGCGGGCGGCCCTCGCCGGAGACCCTGTCGCGGGCCATCGACCGCCTGTCGACGGCCACCCGCTTCTTCACCCTGGGCGACGGACATCTGGCGGCCTTCCATGGCGGGGAGACCGTCGGCCCGGCCCGCATCGCCGCCGCCCTCGCCCATGACGATGGCGGCCCGCGCCCGCTGAACGCCGCGCCGCACAGCGGCTATCACAAGATGATCGGCGGCAGCCTGGAGGTCATCGCCGACGCCGGCCCGCCGCCGGTCGGCCCGCTCAGCGTCCATGCGTGCGCCCAGCCGGCGGCCATCGAGATCGTCTGCGCCAAGGACCGCCTGATCACCAGCTGCGGCTGGAGCCCGGAGGCCGCCGGCGCCCACGCCTTCCGCCTCTCGGACGCGGCCTCGACCGTGTCCGTGGGCGACGGCTCGGCCGGACAGCCGCTGTCGGGCTTCAAGGCCAGGACCCTGGGTCCCTGGTTGGTCGACGGCGCGACCGAGGTCGAGGCCAAGCGTCACGACGATGTCGGCGGGGTCTGGCTGGACATCGTCCACGACGGCTGGCGCCACCTGGGCCTGACCCACGCCCGCCGACTGTTCCTCGACGCCGTCAACGACGAGCTGCGCGGCGAGGACAGCCTGACCCCGCGCGACGCCGCCGACCCGAACGGGCCCAGGCGCTACCTGCCCTTCGCCGTGCGCTTCCACCTGCATCCCGACGCCCGCGCCTCGATCGCCCGCGACGGCAAGAGCGTGCTGATCCGGGGTCCCAACACCATCGGCTGGTGGCTGCGCAACGACGCGGTCGACGTGGAGATCGCCCCCTCGGCTCACTTCGACCACGGCCTGGCGCGCAAGGCCGGCCAGATCGTGCTCAAGAGCCAGGTGCGTCCCGAGGTCGGGGCGAAGATCCGCTGGAAGCTGACACGGGCGGAGGGCTAGAGACTCTAGCGGCGTCGCTTCCGGGCCGCGCGCTCGCGATTTCCCTCGACCCGAAGGGCGACGATGTCGCGGATCAGGTCCGGCGGCAGGGGATGGTCCGGCTGAAACCGGATCGTGCCCTTGGCGGTGTCGAAGCCGGTGAGGCGGTCGGCGAAGGCGTCCACGACGGCGCCGGGATAGAAGGCGCAGTGCCCGGCGGCCCCGCCGAAGTGCGCCAGATTGCCGTGCAGCTTGAAGGTCGGCAGGCCATAGCTGATCGCCTCCTCGGCCTCGGGGACCAGGGCGCGGATCTGTTCGCGCAGGGCTTGCAGCGCCGCCCGCTGGTCGGCGGGCAGCGCGGCCAGATAGTCGTCGACGGACGCGGCGGGCGCTTTCATGCGTCGCTCCTCAAGCCTTTGGCCCAAGGACGTCCGACGAAGGCCCCCGCCGACATCGCCTCGGCTATTTCGCGCCGTACAGCGCCATCACGTCCTTGCGGAACGCCGCGCCGCTGTCGGGGCGGCTGTAGAACATGTGGCCGCCCGGATAGAGGGCCAGGTTCACGCGGCCGCTGGCCGTGGCCGGCATGGCGTCGACGATCAGGCGCGAGGCGAAGAACGGGCACGACAGGTCGTTGTAGCCGTGCACGATCAGCACCTTCAGCTTCGGGTCGACCGACACGGCCTTGCGCAGGTCGGTGACCGACTCGGTGTCGCCGCCGCGGCCGCGATCCCACAGGCGGTTGACCGTGTTCGACAGCGCCTCGTAGCGGGCGTCCGGCTTCCAGCCGACGATGCGGGTGGTGAAGTCGACGATCCCGCTGGTGGTCGGGGCGATGATCGCGTCGAGGATCGGGTCGTTGACCTCCTGCTCGGGCGAGAACGGGAAGGGATCCAGCGAGGTGACGTTGCTGTCGTAGCGGCTGCCCAGGCGCCCCTTGTCGCGGAACACCTCGCGCAGGAACGACTGGGTCTCCAGCCGGCCGCCGGCGCGGCGGACATAGTCGGGCGAGAGGCCGGTCATGGCCGAGACCTTGGTGGTCAGGCGCTCGAGGGCGGCCGAGTCGGAGCCCTTCATCAGGTCGACCATGTATTCGCCGCGCGTATAGTCCTCGACGGCCTTCATGTTCTCAGGCGTCAGCTTGCCGTCGCGCTCCAGCTTGGCGGCGGCGATCGAGGGCAGGGTCCACATGGCCGGCAGCGGCGAGATCTCGCCCGCCATGCGGCCCGCGCTGGTCAGCAGCGGCGAGACCAGCACCACGCCCTTCACGGCCACGCCCAGATCCGTCTGCAGCTCGTAGGCCAGGCGCGGGCCCCGGAAGCCGCCATAGCTCTCGCCGACGAGATATTTGGGCGAGGCCAGGCGCTCGGTCTTGACCAGATAGTCGAAGACGATCCGCGACAGGTAGTCGATGTCCTGCTTGACGCCGTAGAAGCGGCGCTTGGTCTCGTCCTCGCCAACCAGCGAGCGCGAGAAGCCGGTGCCGACCGGATCGATGAAGACGAGGTCGGTGAAGTCGAGCCAGCTGGCGGGGTTGTCCTCCAGCTTGGTGAAGGCCGACGGGCTGTCGCCCTCCGCGCCGAACTGCACGCGCTTGGGGCCCAGGGCGAAGTTCAGATAGACGCTGGCCGCGCCCGGCCCGCCGTTGAAGGCCACGGTGATCGGCCGGCTCGGATCGCGCGGACCGTTCAGGACGTAGGAGGTGTAGACCACCTCGGCGACCTTCTTGCCCTTTTCGTCGCGCACCGGCAGCACGCCGACGGTCGCGGTATAGGCGATGGTCTTGCCGGCGATGACGGTGGTCTGCTGCACGGACTTGTCGGCCGGCAGCGGCGGCAGGTCGCCCTTGGCCTCGGCGGCGGGCTTGTCGCCGCCCTTGTCCTGCGCGAACGCCGGCGCGCCGCCGATCGCCGCGACCGCCAGGAGGGCCGCCACGCCGGCCCTGAAAGACTCTTTCATGTTCACCCCTCCGATGAGGGAGAAATTGCTAGGCCAAGCCGTCCGGCTTCACAACCGCGCGCCGACGTGATGCTGTGCGCGCAACGCAAGGGAGGCGGCGCGATGGCCCTGACGAACACCATGACCCCGCGCCAGGCGGCGGGGATCCGTCTGGCCATCGGCCTGGCCCAGGGGATCGCCCTCTTCCTGCTGCAGAAGGCCGACGAGGCCAAGGCCTGGCCGGCGACGACGCCGATGCTGTACGCGCCGCTGCTGGTCTGCGCGCTGATGGTTCCGCTGTTGCCGCTGGCCGCGCTGTCGGCGATGCGCAGAACGGCCCTGATCGCCTGGACCGCCGTCGCGGCCGCCTTGTCGGCGATCCTGGCCGTCCACGCCGCCTGGACCGGGGCCGAGCCCGGCCGTCTGGGGGCGGGTCCGCTAACGCCGCCGCTGTTCGTCGCGACCGCCGCCATGCTGTTCATCGCCCACCACCTCGTTCAGCCCGCCGACGCGGCCCGCAAGCCGATCGCGCCCTATGCGGACTATTTCGACCTCACCTGGACCAACGGCGTGCGACTCGCGCTGTCGTTGGCCTTCACCGGCGCCTTCTGGCTGCTGCTCGCGCTCGCGGCGGCGCTGTTCAAGCTGATCGGCGTCACGGCCATCGGCAAGCTGATCGGCGAGACGGCCTTCGCCTTCCCCGCTACCGGCCTGATGTTCGCCGCCGCCGTGCACATGGCCGTACAGTTGACCGAGGCCCGCGCGGGCCTGGTGCGCGGCGCGCTGACGGTGGGCCTGACCCTGCTGGGATGGCTGACGCCGCTGATGGTGCTGATCGGCGGCGGCTTCCTGGCGACCTTGCCGTTCACGGGCCTCGCGCCCCTGTGGGGGACCAAGGCGGCCACCGCCATCCTGCTGACGGCGGCCGCGGCCCTGGTCATCCTGATCAACGCCGCCTATCAGGACGGCGAGGAGCCGCCCCACGCCCTGCCCCGCGCCGCCGCGCGGGTCGCCGGCCTGCTGTTGATCCCGATCGTGATCCTGGCCGGCTACGCCCTATGGCTGCGGATCGACCAGTATGGCCTAACGCCAGAGCGCGTATTCGCCACGGCCTACTGGGTGGTCGCGGTCGGCTTCACCGTCGGCTACGCACTGGCGGCCGTGAAGCCGGGCCCGTGGATGAAGCCGCTGGAGCGCACGAACCTCGTCATGGCGGCGGTGTCGGTATTGCTGCTGATCGCTTTGTTCACGCCTCTCGCCGACCCGGCGCGCCTGTCGGTGGCCAGCCAGGTGAAGCGACTGGAAACTGGAAAGGTGTCGGCGGAGAAGTTCGACTTCACCTTCTTGTGGTTCGACGCCGGACGGTACGGGCGCGAAGCGCTAGAGCGGCTGAAGACCAGCCGCAACGCCGATATCGCGGACCGCGCCCGCAAGATGGCGATCACCAAGGAAAAGCCCTTGATCACCCCCGCCAAGCGCGGTCCGGACTTCGCTCAGATGGCCGTCTATCCGGCCGGCAAGACCCTGCCCGATAGCTTCAAGGCTCAGGACTGGACAAGCTCGGGGACGGACGCGGCTTGTACCATCACTGGCATGCGTTGCTCGGCTCTGATCATCGATGTCGATGGAGACGGTGCGGACGAAGTACTGCTGGCCAGCGGATCGACCTTTGACATCTTCAAGTCCTCAAACGGCGTCTGGCGGCGCGTCGCCATGGCGACCGGGATTTGCGCTGACGCGAACATCGAGAGCGCGCTGAAGTCCGGCGCGGCTCAGATGGCCGAGCCAGAGCCTCGCCGCGATTTGAAGATTGGCGATCAGCGTCTGACTATCGTGCCTATGGGCGACGGTTGCCGCAACGGCGTTCCGATCGGTCCCGTTTGGTACAAGACCGGTGTCATTCAAGAGGACATCCGCTAACCCACCCCCGCGCTGATCGCGTTCAGCCGGGCATAGACCCCGCCGGCCGCCGTCAGCTCGGCGTGGCGGCCTTCCTCGACGACCTGGCCCTTCTGGAACACCAGGATGCGGTCGGCGCCGCGCACCGTCGACAGCCGGTGGGCGATGACGATCGTGGTGCGGCCTTCCATCAGGGCCTCGGCGGCGGCCTGGACCTGGCCTTCCGTCTCGACATCCAGCGACGAGGTCGCCTCGTCCAGCACCAGGATCGGCGCGTCGGCCAGGAAGGCGCGGGCGATGGCGACCCGCTGGCGCTCGCCGCCCGACAGCTTGACGCCGCGCTCGCCGACCAGGGTGTCGTAACCCTGGGGTAGACGCAGAATGAAGTCGTGGGCGCGCGCCTTCTTGGCCGCCGCCTCGACCTCCTCGCGCGTCGCGTCGGGCTTGCCGTAGGCGATGTTCTCGAACAGCGAGCGGTGGAACAGGGCCGGATCCTGCGGCACCACCGCGATGGCGCGGCGCAGGGACCCTTGCGTCACGGCCGAGACGTCCTGGCCGTCGATCAGGATCGCGCCGGCCTGCAGATCGTGTAGCCGCTGGATCAGCTTGACGAAGGTCGACTTGCCCGAGCCGGTCGGTCCGACCAGGGCCACGCGCTCGCCGGGCGCGATCCTCAACGAGAACTGGTCGTAGAGCGGCGCGCCCGCCGCCTTGTAGCGGAAGGTCACGTCCCGGAACTCGATCGCGCCGGGACCGGGCTTGAAGTCCGGCGCGCCGGGGGCGTCGGCGATCTGCGGCGACAGGCGCGCCCAGGCCGCGACATCCTCGGCGTCGTCCAGGCCCTTCTGCAGCATGCGGATGTTTTCGCCGAGATTGCGCAGGTAGCCGCTCATCAGCATGAAGGCGGTGATGGCGAAGGCGACGTCGCCGGGCGTGGCCTGGCCGCGCGACCAGCTCCAGACCATGGCCCCGGTCAGGCCCGCCTGCAGCGCGACGAGCAACAGGTTCTGGCCCAACCACACGTCGGTGAAGCGGTTCCAGGTGACCATGACCGCCGCGCGCCAGGCGGCGGTGACCTCGGCAAGCCGCTCGGCCTCGCGCGCCTCGGCGCCGAAGCTCTTGACGGTCGGGTTCGAGGTCACGGCGTCGGCCAAAGCGCCGCCGATCTTGGAGTCGAGCGCGTTGGACTTCAGGTTGCTAGGGCGGACATAGCGCTCGGTGACCGCGAGGTTCACGGCGAGATACGCCACGACCACGACCAGCGAGATCCCGCCCGCCAGGGGCTGGCGCAGCAGCATGGCGATCGACAGGCCGACCAGCACGATGATCCCCGGTCCCAGCCAGATGGTCACCGCGTCGGTGACGCTGTCATAGCCCCACATGGCGCGGGTCAGCTTGCGCACCGTCGCGCCGGCGAAGCTGTCGGCGTGCCAGTCCGACGAGAAGGCCTGCACCTTGGCGAAGCCCTCGTTGGTCATCTCCTCCATGTTGCGGGCGGCCAGCGGGATCCAGAACCGCATGGCGATGTTCCGCACCAGCGAGAAGCCGAGATAGACGCCGACGAAGGCCGTCCAGGCGCTCCAGGCGGCGCTGGCCGCGCCCTGGCTGGCGACGGTGTCGACCAGCCGCCCCGACGCCCAGGGCAGGGCCAGGTCGAAGCCGATCGCCACCAGGGTCAGGCCGACGCCCAGCCCGAACAGCAGCGGCCGCCGCTTCCAGAAGCGGGCGATGAAGGCCAGCACCTGGCGGTTCGACAGCGCGCGCTTGCGCGGGCCGGTTTCGTCCTCGTCGTCGTCGGAAAAGTCGCTCATGGCCGGCTAGATAGGCGCTTTGGTCCGGCCTTGCGACCCGTCAGCGGCGCCGACGCCTTCGCCCGCCGCCGAAAGGCCGCCAGCGCAGGAACCAGACGATGGCCGGCCCGACCACCGGAACCCGCAGCATCGGCCGCACCGCGTGGGGCCTCGTCTTCAGGAAGCACAGCACCGCCCCGATCCAGAACACCGTGGTCGGCATGCCAGGCGTGACGATCCCCACCGCCCCGGTCGCCAGCAAGGCCCCGCCCACGCCGTCCAGCGCCCAGCGTTCGAGGCGGGACAGGCGACGGCGCGGCTTGCGGACGGGCTCGGCGGTCATGGGGCGAGGCTAAGCCCAGCGGCGGCCCGACGCTAGAAGGCCCGCGCGAGGCCGCCGAGGCGCGCGGGTCGCGGCGCCAGGCCACGCCGGATTCTCGGCCCGAACTTGGTCGCCGAGGTCAGACGGGCGACCATGGCTTCGTCGCCCGCCCGCCGGAACAGGCGCGCGGCGGCCGTCCACAGCGCGGTGGTCGCCGGATGCGGCAGGGCGATTCCGGCGAGCGCGCCGATCAGCAGCAGAGCCCAGGCGGACAGGCGGAGCGTGGCGGTCATGATTTCGGTCCTGCGAATGACTTGCAAGAAGACCTTCGCCGATCGCGGCCAGAAAGGCCAATCGATGTTTTTTCTGGACGGCATCGATCTTCCCTATGGGCCGATCGGCGGCCCGCGCGGTAAGCCTCGCGCCATGACCACCGCGATCCTGCCCGACGCCGCCGCGACCAACTGGGTCGACCGCCACGCGCCCGAACGCCTGCGGCCGTGGCTGAAGCTGGGCCGCTTCGATCGGCCGGCGGGGATCTGGCTCCTGATGCTGCCGGGCTGGCAGGGGATCGCCCTGGCCGCCGCCGAGAAGGGCCGCTGGCCGAACCCGCTGCTGCTGCTGGCCGTGTTCGCCGGCGCGGCCCTGATGCGCGCGGCCGGCTGCGCCTTCAACGACATCGTCGACCGCGACTTCGACGCCCAGGTGGCTCGCACCGCCATGAGGCCGATCCCGGCGGGGCTGATCAGCGTGAAACAGGCCTGGCTGTTCCTGGTGGGCTGCAGCGTGGTGAGCCTGCTGATCCTGTTGACGTTAGGCTGGGTGGCGATCCTGCTGGGCGTGCTGTCGCTGGGTCTGGTCGCGGCCTACCCCTTCATGAAGCGGATTACCTGGTGGCCGCAGGCTTGGCTGGGCCTGACCTTCAACTGGGGCGCCCTGCTCGGCTACGCCGCGGCCACCCATCACCTGGCGTGGTCCGCCGCGCTGCTCTACGCCTCCGGGATCTTCTGGACCCTGGGCTATGACACGATCTACGCCATCCAGGACATCGAGGACGACGCCCTGGCCGGGATCAAGTCCTCGACCCGGCGGCTGGGCCAACATGTCCAGCTCGGCGTGGCCGGGTTCTATCTGACCAGCTTCGTCCTGGTGGTCGCCGCCGGCTGGGTCGGGAACATCGGGCCGCTGTTCCTGCCGCTGGCGGCGCTTTTCGCCCTGCACCTGTCGCGCCAGGCCGCCGCCGTCCGCGTCGACGACGGCGCCGGAGCGCTGAAGCTGTTCAAGTCCAACGCGGTGGCGGGGCTGATCGTCTTCGCGGGACTCGTGGCGGGGCTCTGGAAGCCCGGGGTGCGGTTCTAGAACGGCCCCTGGCGGTACACCCGGTCCATCACGCTGTTCAGCTCGCCCAGCCGCTGGTCGTAGCTGCGCGCCAGGCACGCCCGGTTGGCGCCGCAGGTCTGGCGCGCCTTCAGCCACGCGCGCTGCTGGTCCATGATCGCGTCGCGGCCGCCCATCGGCACGAGGTGGCGGGTGATGCCGTAGAGCTGGTCGACGCGGACGTCCTGGTCGTTGAGCTCGCGATGGGCGCAGATCGCCCGCTCGTCCGGCTTGCGGGCCTTGGCGCAGTCGAAACTGGCGGCGGCGGCCGGCAGGGCCCCCATCGAGACCATTTCGGCGAGGAGGGCGGCGAGGATCAGGCGGCGCATGGGCGGCTCCGGGTTGTGACGTCGGGTCAGGCTGTCAGCCCTAAGCTGAATGTGCGATGATCGTTCCATGGCCGTCGCCTCGCGCGTCAAACCCCAGGACCTGTTCACGCCCGAGGAATGGACGCGGCTTTCCGCGCGCTCGTCTTGGCGCGGGATCGCGATGGTCGCCCACGCCTGGGCGGTGATCCTCGCCGCCGGCGCGCTGTTCGTGGTCTTCCCCAATCCGCTGACCTATGTGCTGGCCGTGATGCTGATCGGCGCGCGGCAGCTGGGCCTGGCGATCCTGATGCACGAGGCCGCGCACGGGGGCCTGCACCCGAACCTGAAGATCAACGACTGGCTGGGCGAATGGCTGTGCGCCGCGCCGACGGGCGCGTCCCTGGCCAAGTATCGGCCCTATCACCTGACCCATCACAAATACGCCCAGCAGGCCGAGGACCCCGATCTCATCCTCTCGGCCCCGTTTCCGACCACCCGCGCTTCGCTGTGGCGCAAGGTGGTCCGCGACCTGACGGGCCAGACCTTCTTCAAGCAGCGGTTCGGCCCGCTGCTCGGCAAGATGAGGGGCGCGGGAGATCAGCCGAAGGGCGCGATCTTCGCCGGCGAGGTGGCGCGGCAGGGGCCGTTCCTGCTGTGGAACCTCGGCCTTTTAGTGGCCCTGTCGGCGATGGGGCTCTGGTGGGCTTGGCTCGCGCTATGGATCGTGCCGATGGCCACCTGGTTCCCGCTGGTCACCCGCCTGCGCAACATCGCCGAGCACGCCTTGGTCGCCAAGGACGAGCCCGATCCGTTCCGCCACGCCCGCACCACCCGGGCCAACCTGATCGAGCGCGCCCTGATCGCGCCCTACTATGTGAACTTCCACGCCGAGCATCACCTGTTCATGCACACCCCGTGCTGGAACCTGCCCCTGGCGCACAAGCTGCTGGAGAAGAAGGGCCTGACCGACGGCATGCTGACCGCGCCGGGCTATCTCGCCGTGCTGAAGGCCGCTTCGAGCAAACCGGTCGCCGCCTGAGCGCGCGCGTGCTCTAAACCTGTCCATGATCGTCCAGACCCTGGAAGGCCGCCGGGCCTTCATCCGCGACAACACGCGCCTGCAGGCGCCGCCGCACACGCCGGAACTGGCGCTGCATCTAGCCGACGAGATCACGCCGATCTGGAAGCTGACCGAAGAGGCGCTGGAGGAGATCGGCCTGCCGCCGCCGTTCTGGGCCTTCGCCTGGGCCGGCGGCCAGGCCCTGGCCCGCTACATCCTCGATCATCCCGAGACGGTGGCCGGCAAGCGGGTGATCGATTTCGCCACCGGCTCGGGCATCGTCGCCATCGCGGCGCTGAAGGCCGGCGCGGCGTCGGTGCTGGCCGCCGACATCGACGTCTTCTGCGAGGCGGCCGTCGGGCTGAACGCCGAGGCCAACGGGGTGTCGGTCGGCTTCACCGACCGGAACCTGCTGGACGCGCCGCCGCCGGACGCCGACGTGCTGCTGGCGGGCGACATCTGCTACGAGCGGCCCATGGCCGAGGCGGTGATGGCGTGGCTGGGCCAAGGCCGGGCGGCGGGCGCGTCGGTGTTCATCGGCGACCCGGGGCGCACCTACTTCCCCAAGGACGGCCTCGAGAAGCTGGCGGAATACCAAGTGCCGACGACGCGCGAACTCGAGGACTTCGCGGTCAAGCGCACCTGCGTCTGGACTCTTCCCTGACGCGGGACTAGAACAAAGACAGAACATTGGTTTTGGAGGACGCCATGCGCGAGGACGGCAAGATCGACTATATCGAATGGCCCGGCGGCGACCTGCCGGCCACCAAGGCCTTCTACTCGGCCGCGTTCGGCTGGCGTTTCACCGACTACGGTCCCGACTATGTCGCGTTCGAGGGCGAGGGCGCCGACGGCGGTTTCGCCAAGCCTCAGGACGGTTCGAGCGACCGGCCGCTGGTCATTCTCTACGCCCACGACCTGGAGGCCATGCTGGACAAGGTCGTCGCGGCGGGCGGGACGATCACCGCCCCGATCTTCGGCTTCCCCGGCGGCCGCCGGTTTCACTTCACCGACCCGTCGGGCAATGAGCTGGGTGTCTGGAGCGCGGCGGCGGGCGCCTAGCTATCGCGCTGGATCGCCGGAGGCGTCCATCCGCGCGTATTAAGACGAGGGGCGACGCAAGGCGCTGGCGCGCCGCCCCTCAGCCGTTGGATCAGAAGAAGCGTTCGCCGATCCGGATCGTATCGCCCGGGGCGACGGCGGTGGACGGCGTCAGCTCGCCCTTGGATTCGGTCGTCTCGCCGTTGTGCTTGATGTAGACGTTCTTCTTGTCGGCCCGATAGGTGAAGCCGCCGGCGGTGGCCACCGCGTTCAGCACCGTCAGGCCGGAGGTGTAGGGATAGGTCCCCGGCTTCTCGACCTCGCCCAGAATGTAGAAGGGCCGGAAGGTCAGGACCTCGGCGCTGACGCGCGGGTCCTTCAGGTAACCGTCCTTGAGGGCCTTCTGCACCGCGACCTGGAACTGGCCGACGGTCATGCCGCCAGCCTTGATCTCGCCGATCAGCGGCAGCGACATCAGTCCGCTGCCGGTGACGTAGAACTCACCCGACAGCGACTGTTCGCCGAAGACGGTGACCCGGACCTTGTCGCCCGGTCCGAGCAGATAATCCATCGACTGAGCGGCCGCGGAGACCGGCGTATCGCCGATGGCCGCTTGCCGCGCGTGCGCCACGCCGCCCAGGGCGCCGATCATGACGCCGGCGACGAGAGCCAGCATCGCCAGAGCGCGCGAGAGTTTCGAGACACCGATCATGACGGAGCTTCTCACCTTGAACTTTTCAGAGCTGGAGATTGCAATGCCACATGGCACGTGACCGCGAGATGAACAAGGCGAACTCTCAGGCCGCCCGCGCTTTACTGAACTGAATGATCTTCGGCTCGCCGCCATCAAGTCTTACGGCGGTGAGGACGCCGGTCGCATAGGCTCCGGTGTCGACATTAATCCGTTGGCGACCGACGAACACGGTCTCGACCGGCGTATGGCCATGCACCACCGTGGCCTGAAGGCCGTGCGGATTGTCGAGAAAGTCGTTGCGGATCCAAAGGAGATCCTTGGCGGTCTGCTGCTCGAGCGGCAGCCCGGGGCGGACCCCGGCGTGGACAAAGACATAATCGCCATAGGCGACCGCCAGCTCGAGCTTGCGGAGAAAGGCTTCGTGCGCCGGCGGAAACGCCGCCCGGAACGCCAGGCGCGCCTCTTCCCAGGCCTCGGGCTCGGCCCGCCCGACGGGCCGTTGCACGCCATAGGAGGCCAAGGTCTCGCCGCCCCCATACTCCACCCAGGACGGACCCGCCATCGGGTCGTCGAGGAAGTGCAGCAGCGTCTCCTCGTGATTGCCCATCAGGGCGCGAAACTCGAACCGGCCCTCGTCGGCCTGGCCTTTCAAGGCGATCAGCCGGTCGATCACCGCCGCCGACTGCGCGCCGCGATCGACATAGTCGCCCAGCATGACGAGGACAGGAGGGTCCTGCCGGCCCAGGGACTGGAAGTCTTCGGTCATGCGCGCGATCAGACCGTCCAGCAGGTCGAGCCTGCCATGAACATCCCCCACGGCGTAGACCACGCGGCCGTCCGTGGAGAGCGGACGACGCGCCTTCGGCTTGGGACGGAAAAGGGACTTGAACATCGCGCTCGCCTGAACGGCGCTCGCGGCGCCGGGACTACGGTTGTGGATTTTGCCTCAGCGCGCGCCTCGGTTCAACGGCGGTCGCGCGCGTTAACCTTCAATTTAGCAGAATTCTTCGCTCGCAATTTACTAAGTATTTTCGCGGTCTGTTGTAGTTAATCCATGAATTACCATGGACGAACACTTTGATTATACCATCTAAATTCAGCTCAAATTTGCCGCCATCATGAATATTGGCCCCGAGAACAGATCGGGGTCGGCATGTTCAAAGCACGTAACATTGTTGTCGGATTGATCAGCCTCGGCGCGCTGATGACGGCCGCGAGCGCCCAGGCGGGCGCGACGCCGTTCATGCCCCGAGGCGAGGGCGTGGGCGCGCCGATCGGTTTCGTCGATCTTTGCCGGCGCGACCTCGCCACCTGCGGCGTGCCCGCCAGCCAATTGGCCTTGCTGGGCGTGGAAGCGCCGACCGGCCTGGCGCCGACGGCGTCGCTGGGCGGCGTCGCCGGGCAGCGTCACTTCCTCGGCGCGGCGCCGTCGGCTTCGGTCGAGGACGAGGCGGAAGCCAAGCTGATCTCGGTCGAAACCGTGGAAGCCTTCGTGATGGCGCCGGTCGAGGACTTCGTTCCGGCGGGTCAAGCCCGCCCCGAGGCCCCGCGGGCGGCGACGCCGGACGCGCGGTTCGCCTGGGCCAACCGGGCCGAGCGCGACCAGCTGAAGCTGCTCAACCAGGTCAATCAATCCGTCAATCGCGAGGTCCGGAAGGCCTCCGACCTCGAGCTCTATGGCGTGGACGAATACTGGTCGCTGCCGCGCGTCATCAACGGCAAGAAGTACGGCGATTGCGAGGACTACGCGCTGGAGAAGCGTCGCCAGCTGATCGAAGCGGGCGTTCCCGAAAGCGCCCTGTCGTTGGCGGTGGCGGTCACCGCCCGGGGCGAAAGCCACGCCGTTCTGATGATCTCGCTGAAAAGCGGCGACTGGGTGTTGGACAACCTGACGCCCTGGGCCACGCCCTGGCAGGACCTGAACTATCACTGGGTGGAGCGCCAGGTGCCCGGCACGGCGCTGTGGACGACCGCCTAAGGTCTCGCGGCGCGCGACGACCTCGGCCCCGAGCCCCCTGGGTTCGGGGCCTTTTCGTTTTCGGCGAAGACAGGAGACGCCCGCGGGCGACCCCTCCGCGTCATCGGCGCGGGTCGCGTCCGAACGCGCGAAAGCCCTTTAGCCGTGGATCGCGCATCCAGGGCGAAAGGGCTCTAAAGGTCTTTGAAGCCGTGGAGCGCCACGCGGTCCGGATGGATCCATCCGAACCGGAGAGAGGCTAGAGAAGGTGGGAGATCGTCAGGCCCAGGGCGCACCACAGGCCCAGGGAGATCACCGCGCCCAGCCCCAAGCCCAGAAGCGGCGGCAGACGCCGGGCGCGGGCGGTGTCGAGGGCTTCGACACGAGCGAACGAGATTTCGGCGTCGAACATCGATCACCCTCCTGATGGGACCACCCTAGCGGCCGGCGGCTGAAGGTCCGATGAATCAACAGAGTCTACGGGCGTTAATCTCCGCGAGGGCGGCGACGGGCGGCGCTAATCGAGAATGAACCGCGCGCGCCGCGCCGGGGTCGGGACCACGCACTGGTCGCGCTTGCCAAACAGCCGGTAGCGGTTCCTGGCGACCGCGTCATAGGCCGCGTCCGCCAGCGGGCGGGGCAGCCGGCCGATCACGGCGAGCCAGCGCCAGGGCGCGGGCAGGCGACGCAGCAGGGCCGCGAAGCCGGCCGCGCGCGCCAGAGGCCGGCCCCGGTCGAAGAACAGGAAGCTGTCGGGCGCGTCGGGATCGAGGCCATGCGCGCGCGCCAGCGCCCGCCCATACGCCGACTGGATCGGGGTGAAACGGATGGCCGCCTTCCGATCCCAGGCCAGGATCGTCCGCACCGTTCCGTCGCAGAGATGGCAGACGCCGTCGAACAGCATCAGGCCGTCCGGCGCCAGGCGGTCCACGTCGCTCATCCGCCCTCGCACTCGCGGCGCAGCGCCTTCAGCGCGCTGGGAACGTCGCGGCGCATCATGCCGCTGATCATCCGCGACGGGACCGCGAACGGCGCCGTGGCCCAGAGATCATAGGTCACCCGGGTGCGCTGGCCGCCATCGAGGGGCTCCAGCTTCCAGGAGCCGTCGCAGGCGCGGATGTCGCCGCCGATGCAGGTGAAATGAATCTCGCGGTCGGGCGTCAGGGTGACGCGGGAGGTGGAGCGCAGGGTCGGCAGGAAGAAGGCCCACCGCACGGTGTGCTCGCGGATCTCGCTTCCGTCCGGGGCGCGCGACACCACCCGGCAGCTCTTGACCCCGGGGCTCATGCGCGCGGCGCGGTCGCAGTCCAGGATGACGCGGAAGACCACGGCCGGCGGCGCGGCGATGTCGATACTGGCGCGCACGACGCCGCGTCCGCGATCGTCGGCGTGCGCCGAGACATCCAGATCGCCGTCGCGCATCGCCCATTCCGACGCCGCGTGGGCGGGACCGGACAGGGCGAGAACGGCGAAGAGGGCGGTGAGCCGGCGCATGACGCCGACCCTAACGCGGCTGTTGTGGCTTAGATCAGGCGCCCGCGCGATTTTTGACGAGATCATCCACCACCGACGGATCGGCCAGGGTGGAGGTGTCCCCCAAGGCCCCCAGCTCGTTCTCGGCGATCTTGCGCAGAATGCGGCGCATGATCTTGCCCGAGCGGGTCTTGGGCAGGCCCGGCGCCCATTGCAGCACGTCCGGAGCCGCGAACGGGCCGATCTCGTGGCGGACCCACAGGATCAGGTCCTTGCGCAGTTGGTCCGTCGCCTCGACCCCGGCCTTCAGCGTGACATAGGCATAGACGCCCTGACCCTTGATGTCGTGCGGATAGCCGACGACGGCCGCTTCGGCCACGGCCTCGTGGGCGACGAGGGCGCTTTCGATCTCGGCCGTGCCCAGACGGTGGCCCGAGACGTTGATCACGTCGTCGACCCGCCCGGTGATCCAGTAGTAGCCATCCGCGTCGCGGCGGCAGCCGTCGCCGGTGAAGTACTTGCCGGGATAGGTCGAGAAATAGGTGTCGAAGAAGCGCTGGTGGTCGCCATAGACCGTGCGCATCTGGCCCGGCCAGCTGTCGGTCAGCACGAGATTGCCCTCGGTCGCGCCGTCCAGGACCTTGCCCTCGGCGTCGACCAGCTGCGGCTTGACGCCCGGCAGCGGCTTGCTGGCCGAGCCCGGCTTGAGAGCGGTGGCGCCCGGCAGCGGCGTGATCAGCATGCCGCCGGTCTCGGTCTGCCACCAGGTGTCGACGATCGGCAGGCGGCCCTTGCCGACCACGCGGTGGTACCAGAGCCAGGCCTCGGGATTGATCGGCTCGCCGACGCTGCCGAGGATGCGCAGGGACGACAGGTCGTTCTTGGTCACGTGGTCGTCGCCCTCCCGCATCAGGGCGCGCAGGGCGGTCGGGGCGGTGTAGAAGATCTCGACCTTGTGCTTGTCGATGACCTCCCAGAACCGGCTGGGGGTCGGATAGTTCGGCACGCCCTCGAAGATCAGGCTGGTCCCGCCATTGGCCAGCGGCCCGTAGACGACATAGGAGTGGCCGGTGACCCAGCCCACGTCGGCGGTGCACCAGAAGACCTCGCCGGGCCGATAGTCGAACACGGCCCAGAACGTCCAGGACGCCCAGGCCAGATAGCCGCCGGTGGTGTGCAGCACGCCCTTGGGCTTCCCGGTCGATCCGGAGGTGTAGAGGATGAACAGCGGGTCCTCGGCGTTCATCGGCTCGGGCGGGCAGTCTGCCGAAACGGTGTCGCGCACGTCCTGCCAGACGATGTCGCGGCCGGACTTCAGCGGCACGTCCGCGCCGGTCCAGCGGATCATCAGCACCTTGCCGACCCAGGGGCAGTGGCTCAGGGCCTCGTCCATATTGGCCTTCAGCGGCACGCGCCGACCGCCGCGACGGCCCTCGTCGGCGGTGATCACGAAGTGCGAGGCGCAGTCCTGGATGCGGCCGGCGATGCTCTCGGGCGAAAAGCCGCCGAACACCACCGAGTGCACCGCGCCGATGCGGGCGCAGGCCAGCATGGCCACCGCCGCCAGCGGCACCATCGGCAGATAGATCGTGACCCGATCGCCCTTCTGGACGCCCTGCGCCTTGAGCACATTGGCCATCCGGCAGACTTCTTCATGCAGCTGGCCGTAGGTCAGGCTGCTGGAGGTTCCCGGCTCGTCGCCCTCGAAGATCAGGGCGACGTCGTCCTGCTTGGCGGGCAGGTGACGATCGAGGCAGTTGGCCGAGACGTTGAGGACGCCATCCTCGTACCAGCGGATATGGAAGTCGTCCTTGGCGTAGGAGACGTCCTTGATCCTGGTCGGGGCCTTGATCCAGTCGAGGCGGGCGGCGACGTCGCGCCAGTAGCCTTCCGGATCGGCCTCGACCCGCGCCACGGCGGCGTCATAGGCGGCGGCGTCGATATGGGCGCCCCGCGCCAGATCCTCGGAAACCGGGAAAACCTGTCCTTCGCTCACGCCGCCGCTCCCTTTGTGTTGCTTGGCCGGAGTTACGCGCGCCGACGACAGCCGCGCAAGCGGACCATTACGCTTTCTTGCGTCCGCCCCACGCGCGGGCCAGATGAAGGGACTTGCGTAGGAGACTTCCATGCTGCTGGCCCTGTCCACCTGGCCCGAAATCAAAACCCGTCTGGAGACCAGCACGAGCGTGGTCGTGCCGATCGGCTCGAACGAGCAGCATGGGCCCACCGGCCTCCTGGGCACCGACTGGCTGTGCCCCGAGATCATCGCCCACGAGGCCAGCAAGCGGGCGGGCGACAGGATCCTGGTGGCGCCGACCTTCAATATCGGCATGGCCCAGCATCACCTGGCCTTTCCGGGCACCATCTTCCTGCGGCCCTCGACCTTCATCGCCGCGATCGGCGACTGGGTCCGTTCGCTGTCGGCGCACGGCTTCACGCGGATCTATTTCCTGAACGGCCATGGCGGCAATGTCGCCTCGATCGAGGCGGCGTTCTCGGAGATCTACGCCGACTACAGCTTCCGCCAGCAGCGGGCGCCGTTCGCTCTGAAGCTGAAGAACTGGTGGGACCTGGCCGGCGTCAACGCCCTGGCCAATCGGCAATTTCCGACCGGCCACGGCAGCCACGCCACCCCGTCCGAGATCGCGGTGACCCAGTGGGCCTATCCGGACGCGATCAAGACGGCGGCCTATTCGCCTCGGATCGCGCCCACCGGCCCGATCCGCGAGGCGCTCGACTTCCGCGCCCGCTACGCTGACGGCCGCATGGGCTCGGACCCAGCCCAGGCCACGCCCGAGAAGGGCGGTGAGCTGGTCGACCTGGCGGCGAACGCCCTGCTGGAAGACATCGCGGCGTTCGGGGCGGAGCGCGCGCCGGACTAGCCGACGGACAGAAACCTCGTCCTTCGACAAGCTCAGCATGAGGTTTCCACCGACCGGCCGTTGCAATAGCCCTCACCCCGAGCCTGTCGAAGGGCGAGGGCGGTCCCTCAAGCCTAGACCGCTGTCCGCGCGATGACCGGTTGGCCGTGCCGGGCGGCCATGATCTCGCCGATCACCGCCACGGCCACCTCGAACGGGGCCTTGCCGCCGAGATCGAGGCCGATCGGCGCGCGCAGCTTGGCCAGATCGCGGTCGGACAGCCCCGCCGCCTTCAGCCGCGCCAGACGCTCCGGCAGTCGGCGGCGCGCGCCGAGCAGGCCGACATAGGGCGCGGGCGACGGCAGGGCGGCCATCAGGGCCTGGTGATCGAGCTCCAGATCGTGACCGCAGACCGCTACGGCGGTCCAGGCGTCGAGGCCGATCGCGGCCAGAGCGGTCCGCGCGTCGTCACGGCGATAGGCCACGCCCGCCAGGGGCGGAGGCGTCGCCGGGCCCTTGGCGCGGATCAGCACCGCCTCGAAGCCCGCCTGCGCCCCCAGACTGGCGATCGCCAGCGCCGTCGGATCGCCGCCCAGCACGATCAGCCGAGGCAGGGGCTCATAGGCGCGCTCGAACGCGCCGGGCCAGACGGCTTCCGGCGTCTCGGCGCAGCGGCGGCGCAGGCCGTCCGTCACCCAGAAGGCCGGCTCGCGTCGGACGGTCAGGTCCAGCAGGGTCCGGACGGCCGGATCGTCCGGCGTTACCCGCTCGACCAGGATCTCGATCCGCGCGCCGCACAACAGGCGAATGTCCGGCCAGGGGCTGCCCTCGCCATAGACCAGCCGACGAGCCTCGCCCTCGGCCCTGCAAGCGCGAGCGTGCGCCACGACCTCCCCCTCGATGCAGCCGCCGGACAGAAAGCCCGAAACCAGTCCCTCGCCGAACACCATCTGCGCGCCGACCGAGCGCGGGCCGCCGCCGCCCAGGCCGATGATCGTCGCCAAGACGGCCGGGCCTCGGTCGAGCGCGAAGGCCAGGGCGGGGCGGGCGTCGTCGGCCAGGCCGTAAAGCGGCCAGGCGGCGGCGGTGTCGTCGTCGAAGCGGTCGAACGTCATCGCGACGACGTTAACGCCTCCGCAAGTTTCCAGAAACCGGATGTTCAAACCTTGGCGCGTACCGTCGCGGTCTGTTGGTGTCTTCGCAACGGATGGCGATGTCCATTTCGGTCTCGAAATTGGGTCTGGCGGCCGCTCAGTTCGGCCTGGACGGCGGAAGTTCTTCCGCGCCGCGCGGTCGCACGCCCGAGGCCGAGACGCGCGACATTCTCAATATCGCCGCGCGCGCCCGCCTGTCGGTGCTGGACGCCTCGGGCCTGTTCGGCCGCGCCGAGACGCTGCTGGGCGACCTCATCCCGCGCCCCGTGCCGTTCCGCCTCTGCCTGTCGACGGCCCGCGCCGATCGCGGTCCCGATTTCGTCGAGGCCGAGGCTCGCGCCGCCCTGCGCCGCATCGGCGTCGAGCGCGCCGATTCGATCATCGTCCACTCGCCTTCGGAACTGTTCGGCCCGCACGGCGCGGCCGTCTGGGACCGGTTGCATCGGCTGAAGGACCAGGGGCTGTTCGGCAAGGTCGGCGTCGCCGCCCACGCCACCGACGATCCGGTCGGGGTCGCTCGCCGCTTCAAGCCCGACGTCCTTCAGGCCCCCGCCAGCCTGCTCGACCAGCGCCTGCTGGCCGACGGCTCGCTGCAGCGCATCGCCGGCATGGGCGTCGAGGTGCATCTGCGCTCGATCTTCCTGAACGGTCTTCTGTTCCTGCCGCCCGACCGCGTTCCGGCGCAGCTGAAGGGCGCCTCGGGTCGCCTGTCGCGCGTGCGCCGGATGATCGCCGAGGGCCGCTCGGATCCGCTGCAGGCCGCCCTGGGCTTTGCCCTGTCGCGTCCGGAAGGCTCGGCCGTGTTGGTCGGCGTCAATTCGGCCGCCGAGCTGTCGGCCGTGGTCGCCGCGGCGTCCAGCCCGCCGCCGGACCTCGACTGGGACGAGATGGCGATCGACGATCCGGTCGCCCTCGACCCGCGACGTTGGGTCGCCTGATCCACGCTTAGAATCGACTGGCAAGTTGCGGACGGCTCGGTTGACCGACGCCGCGCCCCGTCGCGTCCGCGTCTTAAGCCTGCCTGTTAAGGCCTCGTAAGCTTCTGATTCACCGAGGTTTTATGACTTTGGTCTAGCTTGGTCCCAACGAAAAGGGAGCGCGTCATGATCCTCGCCGTCCTGCAGGCCCGCATGGGCTCGTCCCGCTTGCCGGGCAAGTCGATGGCCACGCTCCGCGGCGAGCCGATGATCGTGCGCCAGCTGGAGCGCGTGCGCGGCGCGCGCTGCCTGTCGAAGATCATCGTGGCGACTAGCAACGAGACCGTCGACGACGCCCTCGCCGGCTTTCTGGTCTCGCGCGGCCATACGGTGCATCGCGGGGCGGGCGCGGACCTCCTGGCCCGCATCGCCCGCTGCGCCGAGGCGATCAGCTCGGTCAGCCACGTGGTGCGGCTGAAGGGCGACGCCCCGTTCGTCGACGCCGGCGTCATAGACGACGCGATCCGCCTGGCCCTGGCCAGCGGCGCCGACTACACGTCCAACCGCGTCCGGCGCACCTTTCCGGCCGGTCTCGAGGTCGAGGTGATCAAGGCCCCGGCGCTGCGCGAGGCCGCCGCCGAGGAGCGCGATCCGCTGGCCCGCGTCTCGCCCACCGCCGCCATCCGCGATCAGCCGGAGCGCTGGAGCCAGGCCCACCTGACCGCGCCGCGCGACTGGTCGCGGCTGGACTGGCGGGTCAAGACCGCCGCCGACCTGGCCTTCGCCCGCTCGGTCTACGACGCCCTGCACCCGGTCGATCCGGACTTCCGGATGACCGACGTGCTCGACATGCTCGAGAACCGCGTGGACATCGCCCGCTTCGCGGCGTGATCCGGAAATAACCCGTTCTCCCCGGCGAATGCCGGGGCCCGGATGCAAGAACGCCCGCGTTCCGGAGAGGAGCGCGGGCGTCTTTTGCATAAACCTCAAGGCCTTACGATCCGGGTCCCGGCATTCGCCGGGAGGATCGGGTGTGGGGTTGGTCTAAGCTACTTCCAAGCCCCGTACGGGTCGACGGACGTCTTGCCCAGCGCCTGCGCCACGGCCGGGTGGGTCAGTTCGCCCTTCAGGACATTGAGGCCGCGCGCCAGGTGGACATTGTCCTTCAGGGCGTCGAGACCCTTGTCGGCCAGGGCCAGGCCGAACGGCAGGGTGGCGTTGCCGAGGGCTTCCGACGAGGTGCGCGGCGCCGCGCCGGGCATGTTGGCGACGCAGTAGTGGACGACGCCGTCGACCGTATAGGTCGGCTCGGCGTGGGTGGTCGGCCGGCTCGTTTCGAAGCAGCCGCCCTGGTCGATCGAGACGTCGACCAGCACCGAGCCGGGCTTCATCTGCTTCAGGTGCTCGCGGCGCACCAGCTTCGGCGCGGCGGCGCCGGCGGTCAGAACCGCGCCGATGATCACGTCGGCCTTCAGGATCTCTTCCTCGACGGCGGCGAAGGTCGAGTAGCGGGTCAGGATGCGGCCCTGATAGAGATCGTCGAGCTCGCGCATGCGCGGGATCGAACGCTCCAGCACCACGACCTCGGCGCCGAGGCCGGCGGCCATGCGGGCGGCGTTGCTGCCCACGACGCCGCCGCCCAGCACCGCCACGCGCGCCGGCGGCACGCCCGGCACGCCGCAGAGCAGGAGGCCCATGCCGCCATTGTGCTTGAGCAGGGTCTCGGCGGCCGAGAACACGGCGATCCGGCCTGCCACTTCCGACATCGGGGCCAGCAGCGGCAGGCCGCCGCGCGCGTCGGTCACGGTCTCATAGGCGATGGCCGCGCAGCCGCTGTTCAGCAGGCCCTCGGTCTGGGCGGGGTCAGGCGCCAGGTGCAGATAGGTGAAGAGGATGTGGCGCGGTTCGAGCTTCTCCCATTCGACCTTCTGCGGCTCCTTGACCTTCACGATCATGTCCGCGCCGGCGAAGACCGCCTCGGCGTCGGGAACGATGGTCGCGCCCGCCTTGACATAGACCTCGTCGGCATAGCCGGCGCCGAGGCCCGCGCCCGACTGGACGAGGACGGTGTGGCCGTGGCCGACATATTCCCGAACGGCCGTGGGGGTTAGACCGACCCGGTGTTCGCCCGGTTTGATCTCGGAAGGGACGCCGACGCGCATGATGCTTTCCTCCAAAGCGCTTTGAGACCGGTTTACGCCTCCGACCTCGCAGGTTCCCTGGCCATTTCGTGCGGCGCGAACTGTGATATGCAGGAATCCTGCGTGATAGGGGCAATCTGGTGAAGAAACCTCCCGTCAACCTTGACAGCTTCGACCGGAAGCTTCTCCACCTGCTGCAACGGCGGGGCCGCGCCAGCTATGTGGAAATGGGCGAGGCGGTGAATCTTTCCGAGTCCGCGTGCCTGCGCCGCGTGCGGGCGCTGGAGGAGGCGGGCGTCATCGGCCGCTACGCCGCCGTGATCGACGAACGGGCCGTGGGCCTGCCGCTCAGCGTCTTCGTCACCGTGACCCTGTCGTCCCAGGCCGAGAGCGCGCTCAGCGCCTTCGAGAAGGCCATCGCCAACGTCCGCGAGGTCGCCGAATGCTACCTGATGACCGGCGGCTCGGACTATCTCCTGCGGTTGGTGGTGCGCGACGTCGACGATCTGGAGCGCGTCCACGCCCAGGAGTTGACGCGGATCCCCGGCGTTGTGCGGGTCAGCTCCAGCATCGCCATGCGCACCGTGGTCAAGCGGGTGGAGCTGCCGCTCTGATCGTCGTTAACCTCGGTTAACTCAAATCAGCTACCGCTTTGTCCGACACGCAATCGCGTCGGGGGACGAGATGGTTTCGAGACGGATGCTCCTGGGAGCGCTCGCGGGCCTGGCCGCGCCGGCCTTGGCGTTCGCCGAGGGCGAGGGCCCGGCCAAGCCCAGCATCCTGACCAAGAAGGGCCGCCGCACGCGCGCGGCGTTGAAGCACCAGGCCGGCGACAAGGCCGCGCTCGACAAGGCCCTGGCCAGCGTCAAGCCGATGGAGGCCGAGGCGCCGCCTCCGCCGCCCGAAGGCCCGCCGCAGGCGGTCACCCCGGACGAGGCCCTGGGGCGGCTGAAGCAGGGCAACGCCATCTTCGCGCGCGGCGGCGCCAGCATCGCCCTGCCAAGCCTCGCGCGGATCGCCGATCTGTCGAAGGGACAGGCGCCGTTCGCCGTGATCGTCGGCTGCAGCGACAGCCGGGTGGGGCCCGAGCTGATCTTCGACTGCAATCTGGGCGAACTGTTCGTGGTCCGGGTGGCCGGCTCGACCGTCAGCCGCGAGGGCCTGGGCTCGATCGTCTACGCCGTGGAACATCTGGGCGCGCCGCTGATCGTCGTCCTGGGCCACGCCCAGTGCGGCGCGGTCGGCGCGGCGGTCGATGTCGCCACCAAGCACGCCGAGCTGCACGGCCCCCTGCACGAGATGATCCTGCCGATCCTACCGGCGGTGATCGAGGCCGAGGACCAGCATCCGTCCGATCTGCTCGACGCCGCCGTTCGTCAGAACGTGCGCGACGTGGCGCGACGCCTGAAGACCGCCGACGGCGTTCTGGCCGAGAAGCTGAGCCAACGCCGGCTGAAGATCGTCTCGGCCTATTACGACCTGACGACCGGGGTGGTGGCGTTCGAAGCCTAGTCCCGCGAGGCGGGCTTCGTTCGCCGGATCAAGGCCGTAACGCTGTCATCTCACCGTCGTTGACCCCTGCCTCGGGTTGAGCTCAAGTTCGATCGAACGGCGCGAGATCGGGGAGAGGCAACGGATGTCGACGGACGAGACGCCGCCGGAAGGCGGGCGCGATCTCCGGGCCGCCTTGAAGGCGCGCTGGGATACGGCCCGGACCTGGGTCTCGGCGCGTTGGCCCGAAGCCCTGAAGGGTCCGGCGGCCGTGGCGCTCGGCGCGGCTCTGGTCGTCGGCTTCGGCGGCGGCTTCGCGGTGGGCAAGGGCGGCCTGTTCTCGGGCGGGGCCAAGCCCGCCGGCGTCGAGTCCGTCAAGGGCGAGGCCTGGTCGCTGTTCGGCAAGCCCCGCTCGGCCAACGCCCCGCGTCGCGGGATTCCCAAGCCCGAGGGTTTCGCGGTCTGGCAGACCCGCGTCGACTCCAGCGGTCCCGATCCGCTGGCCTGCGTGCGCATGAGCCGCGAGCTCGACCCATCCAAGTCCTATGCCGATTTCGTGCTGATCTCGCCCGATCTCGGCCGCCAGCCCTCGGTCCGCGTCAAGGGCGACGAGCTTTGCCTCGGCGGAATCGGCTTCACCGACCACCGCGTCACCCTTTTGAAGGGCCTTCCCGCCAAGGGCGGCGAGACCCTGTCGGCCAATGCCGATGTCGACTTCACCTTCGGCGAGAAGCCGCCCTATGTCGGCTTCGCCGGCGACGGCGTGATCCTGCCGCGCGACGAGTCCGACGGGGTCGGCATCGAGACGATCAACGTCCAGACCCTGGCGATCGAGGTCTGGCGCGTGCCGGATCGCAATCTTGTCCGCAAGTCGATCAGCGCCCCCGAACCCACGGGCGAAGGCGACTGGTCCGGCGAATATGGCGACGACGCGGTCGGCGACGACGGCCGCCAGGTCTGGAAGGGCCAGATCCAGGTCGCCGGCGGGGCGACGGGCCAGAAGGCGACCACCGTCTTCCCCCTGGGCGCTGTGCTGAAGGAGATGAAGCCCGGCGCCTATGTGCTGAAGGCCCGCGACGCCTCGGGCGGCCGCGACCCCAAGAACGGCGACGACAATCCGGCCCAGGCGCGCCGCTGGATCGTGTTCACCGACATGGCCATGCTGGCCTATGACGGCTCCGAAAGCCTCGATGTGGTCGTCCGCTCGCTGAAGAGCGCCAAGACCATGTCGGGCGTGCGCGTGGCCCTGGTCGCCGCCGACGGCGAGTCCCTGGCCGAGGCCCAGAGCGACGCCGACGGCCGGGTGCGGTTCCTGCGCCCGCTGCTGAAGGGCGAGGGCGCCTCGCGCGCCAAGATGGTGATGGCCTATGGCGCCCAGGGCGACCTGGCGGTGCTGGATCTGGACCGTTCGCCGGTCGACCTGTCCAAGCAGGGCGTCGGCGGCCGCACCGAGGGCGGCGTCGACGGCCGTACGGTGTCGGCCGACATCGACGGCTATCTCTACGCCGATCGCGGCATCTATCGGCCGGGCGAGACCGTCCACCTGACCGCCATGGTCCGCGACCGCATGGCCAAGGCCGTGTCCGACCGCAAGGGCGAGATCATCGTCAAGCGGCCGTCGGGCGTCGAGTTCAAGCGATACCCGTTCGGCCAGGCCAATGCCGGCGCGGTGCTGGCCGACATCGCCTTGCCGCGGTCGGCCCCGCGCGGCCGCTGGACGGCCGAGCTGCATATCGAGGGCATCGAGGCCGCGACCGGCGAACTGTCGTTCTCGGTCGAGGACTTCGCGCCGCAGCGCCTGGCGGTCACCGCCACGGGCCAGGAAACGGTCGCCGTCGGCGCGGGCGAGACCCGCAAGGTCGACGTCTCGGCCCGCTTCCTCTACGGCGCGCCGGGCGCGGGCCTGCAGACCCAGGGCGAGGCGCGCCTGCGCGCCGACACCGACCCGTTCCCGGCCTATCAGGGCTACGAATGGGGCGACCAGTCCAAGCCCTTCGACGAGAAGTTCCTGGATCTGGGCTCCACCGTCACCGACGGCGAGGGCCATGCGATCCTGTCGGTCGGGACCGGCGACGCGGGCGACACCGCCCAACCCTTGGTGGCGGCCGTCACCGCCTCGGTGTTCGAGCCGGGCGGCCGCCCGGTCCGCGAGGGCCTGTCGCTGAAGGTGCGTCCGAAGGCGCTCTATTTCGGCGTCAAGGTCGATCAGGGCGAGGCCGCCAAGGGCGATCCGCCCGTCACGCTCAACCTCGTCGCCGTCAACGCCGCCGGCAAGCGGGTCGGCGCGACCGCCACCTACACCCTGGTCGCCGAGCGGTGGGACTATGACTGGTTCCAGCAGAACGGCCGCTGGCAGTGGCGGCGCAGCAGCCGCGACGCGATCGTCGCCAAGGCGCAGGTCAATATCGGCGCCGGCGACCCGGCGCGGATCACCCGCCGGCTCGGCTGGGGCGACTATCGCCTCGAGGTCGAGGGTCCGGACGGCGCGCGGACCGTGACCCGCTTCTCGGCGGGCTGGGGCGCCCCGGCGCGCGAGGGCGAGGCGCCCGACGTGGTGCGCGTCACCGCCGGGACCAAGAGCTACGCCCAGGGCGACACGGTCGAGATCACCTTGAAGCCGCCCTATGCCGGCGAGGCCCAGGTGGCGGTGGCCACCGATCGCCTGATCGACCTGAAGACCGTCAGCGTCGGCGAGAACGGGACCACGGTCCGCCTGAAGACCTCGGCCGCCTGGGGCGGCGGGGCCTATGTGATGGTCAGCGTCATCCAGCCGCGCGACCCGGTCGCCTCGCCGAAACCTCGGCGGGCGCTGGGCCTCGTCTATGTCCCCCTCGACCCGAAAGGCCGCAAGCTGACGGTCGATCTCGGGACCCCGGCCAAGATCGACAGCAAGGCGCCGGTCGAGATCCCCGTGAAGGTCTCGGGCCTCGGCTTTGGCCAGAAGGCCAAGGTGACCATCGCGGCGGTCGACGAGGGCATCCTGCGCCTGACCCACCAGGAGAGCCCCGACCCGGTGAAGTGGTACTTCGGCAAGCGGGCCCTGACCCTGAACTATCGCGACGACTACGGCCGTCTGCTCGACCCGAACCTCGGCGCGCCCGCTAACGTCAATTTCGGCGGCGACGAGGTCGGCGGCGAAGGCCTGACCGTCACGCCGATCAAGACCGTGGCCCTGTGGTCCGGCGTGGTCGAAACCGGGCTCGACGGCAAGGCGGTGGTCAAGCTGCCGGCCGCCGACTTCAACGGCGAGCTGCGCATCCAGGCCGTGGCCTGGACCGACAACGCCGTGGGCTCGGCCTCCAAGCCGCTGACCGTGCGCCAGCCGGTGGTCGCCGACCTCAACCTGCCGCGCTTCCTGGCGCCGGGGGACCAGGCCTACGCCACGCTGGAGCTGCACAATGTCGAGGGCAAGCCCGGCGCCTATACGGCCGAGGCCTTCTCGACGAATGGGCTGAAGGTCGCGTTCAAGAAGGTGTTCCAGCTGATCCTGGGCCAGCGCATCGCCGAGAAGATTCCCTTCCTGGCGCCGGACGTCACCGGGATCGGCAAGATCGGCTTCAAGGTCGCGGGGCCGGGCTTCCAGACCGCCAAGGACTATCCGATCCAGACGCGGCTGGGCTGGGGCGACGTGGTGCGGACCACCACGGAGATCCAGAAGCCGGGCGAGACCTACACCCCGCCTTACAGCCTGCTTTCGGGCTTGGCGGCCGGCGACGTGACCCTGCAGGTCAGTTACTCGCCGATCCGGGGCTTCGACCCCTCGGCGATCGCGGTGGCCTTGCAGCGCTATCCCTATGGCTGCACCGAGCAGCTGGTCTCGACGGCCTATCCGCTGCTCTACGCCCAGACCTTCTCGACCGATCCAAAGCTGAAGCGGACGCCGGCCGCCTTGGCCGGGGCCGTCGGCAAGCTGCTGGACCGCCAGACGCTGGACGGCGCCTTCGGCCTCTGGCGGGTCGGCGACGGCGAGGCCGATCCGTGGCTCGGCGCCTATGTCGTCGACTTCCTGCTGGAAGCCCGCGCCCAAGGGGTGGCGGTGCCCGACAGCGCGATCGACAAGGCGGTCTCGGCCATGCGCCAGGTCAGCCGACCCGAGGGCTTCGCCTCGGTCGCCTACCGCATGGAATATCCGGGCTGGTGGGCCAGCAACGAGGACGCCTCCAAGAAGGCCACCGAGCGGATGCGCCGCCGGGCCAGCGCCTATGCCCTCTATGTGATGGCCAAAGCGGGCAAGGGCGACCTGGCCCGCCTGCGCTGGTGGCACGACGTGCAGATGAAGGACGAGGCCCAGCCGGTGGCCAAGGCCTATGTCGCCGCCGGTCTCGCCCGGATGGGCGACAACGCCCGCGCCCGCTCGGCCATGCGCCAGGCGGTGGCCAGCCTCGGCTACAAGGACGAGCTGGACTGGTATCAGTCGACGCTGCGCGACACGGCCGTCCTGACCGCCCTGGCCGCCGAGTCGGGCATGATGGACGTAGCCCGCCAGCTGCAAGGCCGGCTCGAGAACGTCAGCAAGGACCCCGACGCCCTGAACACCCAGGAGCAGGCGGCGCTGCTGCACGCGGCCAACGCCCTGATCCAGGCCTCTGGCCCGATCGCGATCAACGCCGTTGGCGCCAGCCCGCTGCCGCCGGCCGGCGGCGCGCCGCGCTGGGCGGTGGGCAAGCTGGCCGACGCCCGCTTCGTGAACAATGGCAAGGGAACGATTTGGCGGACGGTCAGCGTGCGCGGCACGCCGACCTCGGCCCCGCCGGCCAGCGCCAGCGGTCTCACCGTCGGCAAGCGTCTGTTCTCGATGAGCGGCGCGGCGATCGACCCGGCCGCCATCCGCCAGGGCGACCGGGTGATCGTGCTGGTCTCCGGGCGCTCGCTGCAGGCCCGCTCGACCGCCCTGGTGGTCGACGACGCCCTGCCGGCCGGCTTCGAGATCGAGACGACGCTGAGCGCCGACGACGCCCAGAACGGACCGTTCAAGTTCCTGGGCCAGCTGACCGCGGCCAGCATCCAGGAAAGCCGCGACGACCGCTTCATCGCCGCCATGAGCCTGGAAGGCGGCAAGCCCTTCGCGCTGGCCTATGTGGCGCGGGCGGTGACCCCCGGCGGGTTCTTCCTGCCCGGCGCGGTGGCCAGGGACATGTACCGTCCGGCGGTGGTGGCGCGCTCGGCGGCGTCCCGCGCGACGATCGCGCCGGGACCGTGAGGCTCTGGGTTGCTCCCTTCCCCCTCGATGGGGGAAGGGCGGGGGCGGGCGTGGCGGCGCGTCAGGCCAGGGCGCGTCGTTGATGCCGTCCGACGCCCCGCCTTCCGCCGGCTGGGAAGCCGCTCCAAAGCCCGGCCCCTCTCCCACCAAAGAGGAGGGGAGGCGTGCTCGACGGGTGACGAAAGGGTTGGTGGTCGCCCTCGCGGTCGAGCTCGCCCTCGCGACCCTGAACGCGGCCTTTCCGCCGGACATGACCCGGGCCAAGCATTCCTCGCCCGTCACCCTGGATCGGCGCGGCGCCTGGCTGCGCGCCCTGCCGGTCGAGGACGGACGGTGGCGGATCCGCGCCGATCTGGACCGCACCGACCCGACCTTTCAAAAGCGCCTGATCCGCACCGAGGACGCCCGGTTCTACTGGCACCTGGGCGTCGATCCGCTCTCGCTGGTCCGCGCCATCGGCTCGGCCGTCGTCCACGGCCGGGCGACGTCCGGGGCCTCGACCCTGACGATGCAGACCGCCCGTCTGCTGGAGCCGCGCCCGCGCACCCTGGGTTCCAAGCTGATCGAGATGGTCCGCGCCGCGCAGCTGGAATCGCGGCTCTCCAAGCGCGAGATCCTGGCGCTCTACCTGACCCTGGCGCCCTATGGCGGCAATCTGGAGGGGGCGCGGGCGGCCAGTCTCGGCTATTTCGGCCACGAGCCGTCCAGCCTGACCGACGGCGAGCAGGCGCTGCTGATCGCCCTGCCCCAGGCGCCGGAGGCGCGCCGCCCCGACCGCCATCCACAGGCCGCCGAGGCCGCGCGGGGCGTCGTGCTGGGCAAGATGGTCCGCGCCGGAACGATCACCCAGGCGGCGGCCTACGAAGCGCGCAACGAGCCCCTGCCCAGGCGGACGCCATTTCCCACCCTGGCTTGGCATGTGGCGGGAGAACTGGCCCGCGCCGCCCCGACCGGCCAGGCCAGCGTGGTCTCGACCCTCGACGCCGACCTGCAGGCGCGGCTGGAGCCAATGGCCGCCGCTGTCGCGGCCGCCCAGGGACCGGACGCCACCGCCGCCATCCTGGTGGTCGAGATCAAGACCCGCGCCGTCCGCGCCGCCGTCGGCTCGGCGGGCCGCGACCGGCCCGGCGGCTGGGTCGACATGACCCGCGCCCTGCGCTCGCCCGGCTCGGCCCTGAAGCCCTTCATCTACGCCATGGCCATGGACGACGGCCTGGTCGCGCCGGACACCCAGCTGCAGGACAACGCCACGCGCTTCGCCGACTACCAGCCCGAGAACTTCGACCGCGTGTTCCACGACAAGGTCACGGTGCGGGAGGCCCTGGCCCATTCGCTGAACGTGCCCGCCGTGGCCACCCTCGAGAAGCTGGGCCCCGAGGCCTTCGCCGGCCGGATCGAGGCCGCCGGCGCGCATCTGGCCCGGCCCAAGGCGCAGCTGAAGCAAGCGGGCCTGGCCCTGGCCCTCGGCGGCGAGGGGATCACCTGGCGCGATCTCGTTATGCTGTACGCGGCGCTGGGCGACGACGGGATCGCCAAGCCGCTGGCCTGGACCGAAGACGAGGCAAGGACGCGCGAGCATTCCGGTGGGACCCGCCTGGTGCGGCCGGAGGCGGCGCGGCAGGTGCTGGACATCCTGCGCGAGGCCCCGGCCCCGCGCGGCCGCGCGCCGTCGGCCCTGACGCGGGGCGGTCCGTCGATGGCCTTCAAGACCGGCACTTCCTACGGCTTTCGCGACGCGGTGGCGGCCGGCGTGGTCGGTGGTTACGCGATCCTGGTCTGGACCGGCCGCGCCGACGGCGGCGCGCGGGGCGGGCTGACCGGGCGGGACGCGGCGCTGCCGCTGTTGTTCGACGTCGCCGACGCGATCGGCGCGCCGACCTCGGCCCCGCGCCCGATCGCGCCCAAGTCCGCGCCGCTGGCGCTGCAAAAGCTGCAAGCGGCCGACGCCGGCCCGCGCCTGATCTTCCCGCCGGACGGCGCCTCGGTGCAGGTCGATCGGCTCGGCCCCAAGGCGCGCGGCCTTGTCTTGGCCGCCGAGGGCGAGGGCCTGACCTGGTACGTGGAGGGGAGGCCGTTGGACCCCGATCCGGTCAGCGGCCGCGCGATCTGGAGGCCCGCCGCGCCGGGCTTCTACAAGCTCGCCGTGGTCGACGCCCAGGGCCGGCGCGTGCAGGCCCGGGTGCGGATCAAGGCGGAGTAGTCGCCTACGCCGCCTTCACGGCGCTGGCGATCGACTTGACGACCTTCTTGACCAGCGCCGGATCGTCGCCCTCGGCCATGATGCGGATCAGCGGTTCGGTGCCCGAGGCGCGCACGACGATGCGGCCCGCGCCGTTCAGCGACTTCTCGCCGTCGGCGATGGCGTCCTTGACGCTCTTGGCCTCCAGCGGCTTGCCCCCGGCGAAGCGGACGTTTTCCAAGAGCTGCGGCACCGGCTCGAACTGACGGCCGAGCCCGCTCATCGGCTTGCCGGTCTCGATCAGCACGGCCAGCACCTGCAAGGCGGCGATCAGGCCATCGCCCGTGGTCGACAGGTCCGACAGGATCAGGTGGCCCGACTGCTCGCCGCCGACATTGAAGCCGCCCTCGCGCATGCGCTGCATCACATAGCGATCGCCCACCGCGGTGCGTTCGAGCTTCAGGCCAAGGCCGTTCAGATATCGCTCGAGGCCGAGGTTCGACATCACGGTGGCGACGACCCCGCCGCCCTTCAGGGTCCCGGCCCGATGCGCCGCGCCGGCGATGATGGCCATGATCTGATCGCCGTCGACGACCACGCCCTTCTCGTCGCAGATCACCAGCCGGTCGGCGTCGCCGTCCAGGGCGATGCCGATGTCGGCCCGGTACTCGCGGACCATCTTGGCCATGGCCTCGGGATGGGTCGAGCCGCATTCCTCGTTGATGTTGGTCCCGTCGGGATTGTCGCCCAGGGCGATCACCTCGGCCCCCAGTTCGTAGAGGGCGGTGGGCGCGACCTTGTAGGCGGCGCCATTGGCGCAATCGATGACGACGCGCAGGCCCGACAGGTTCAGGTGACGCGGGAAGGTCGCCTTGACGATCTCGACATAGCGGGCCTGGGCGTCGTCGATCCGCTTGACTCGGCCGAGGTCGCGCGGCGCGGCGAGGCCTTCTTGCAGGCCCTCGTCCATGAAGGCCTCGATCTTCAGCTCCTGCTCGTCCGACAGCTTGTAGCCGTCGGGACCGAACAGCTTGATGCCGTTGTCGGCGAAACTGTTGTGCGAGGCCGAGATCATCACCCCGAGATCGGCGCGCATCGAGCGGGTCATCATCGCCACCGCCGGCGTCGGGAGGGGGCCAAAGAGGCGCACGTCCATGCCGACGCTGGTGAAGCCGGCCACCAGGGCGGGCTCGATCATGTAGCCCGACAGTCGCGTGTCCTTGCCGATCACCACCAGGTGACGGCGGTCGTCCTGCGAGCGGAACAGCTTGCCGGCCGCCAGGCCGACGCGCAGGGCCACCTCGGCCGTCATCGGATGCTTGTTGGCCTGGCCGCGAATGCCGTCGGTGCCGAAATAGGCGCGCTTGCTCATGGTCGTCTTCTTGTCTTGCTCAGGCCTTGGCGGGACCGCGAAACGATCCGAAATGCAGATTTATGCGAAGCGGACTTTAGCCAGTGCTAAAGGCGCCTCACACAAAGTCGCGCGCCGATAGGCATAATCCCGTCGCCGCGTTCTACAAGGGATCATGGCCCATGTGCGGCATTATCGGCATCGTCGGCAACCAGCCCGTCGCTGAGCGTCTGATCGAGAGCCTCAAGCGCCTGGAGTACCGGGGCTACGATTCCGCCGGCGTCGCGGGCTTCGTCGGCGGCCGGGTCGAGCGACGCCGGGCCCAGGGCAAGATCAAGGCGCTGGAGGCGGTGCTGGAGGCGGAGCCCCTGGCGGCGACCACCGGCATCGGCCACACCCGCTGGGCCACGCACGGCGCGCCGAACGTCAAGAACGCCCACCCGCACACCGGCGGCCGCGTCACCCTGGTGCACAACGGCATCATCGAGAACTTCGCCGAGCTCAAGGCCGAGCTGATCGCCGCCGGCCGCGTCTTCCAGAGCGACACGGACACCGAGGTGATCGCGCACCTGATCGACGCCGAGCTGGCCACGGGCCTGGCCCCGCTGGACGCGTTCAAGGCGACGCTCGATCGCCTGACCGGGGCCTACGCCCTGGCGGTGCTGATCGAGGGCGAGGAAGACCTGATCCTCGGCGCCCGGCGCGGCAGTCCGCTGGTGGTCGGCGAGGGCCAGGGCGAGATGTTCCTGGGCTCGGACGCCCTGGCCGTCGGTCCGTTCACCAATCGCGTCGTCTATCTGGACGAGGGCGATTACGTGGCGCTCGGTCACGACGGCTATCGGATTTTCGACACCTCGGGCGCGCGGGTCGAGCGGGCCGTGCGGGTCGTGCCGACCTCGTCGGTGATGCTGGAGAAGGGCAACTACCGGCACTTCATGGAAAAGGAGATCCATGATCAGCCGGAAGGCTGCCAGCGGACGATCGCGGCCTATGTCGATACGCTGAACGCCACGGCGGCCGTGCCGGGCGACGTCGATTTCGCGGCGCTGGAGCGGATTCAGATCGTCGCCTGCGGCACCTCGTACATCGCCGGCGTCGTCGGCAAGTACTTGATCGAGCAGCTGGCCGACTTGCCGGTCGATGTCGAGATCGCCTCGGAGTTCCGCTATCGCACGCCGGCCCTGCGGCCCGGTTCGCTGGTGATCGCCATGTCGCAGTCGGGCGAGACCGCCGACACCCTGGCCGCCCTGCGCTACTGCAAGGCCAAGGGCATGAAGAGCGCGGTGGTGGTCAACGCCCAGGAATCGACCATGGCCCGCGAGGTCGACGTGGTCTGGCCGATTCATTGCGGCGCCGAGATCGGCGTGGCCTCGACCAAGGCCTTCACCGCCCAGGTCAGCGTGATGATCGCGCTGGCCATCGCCGCCGCCAAGGCGCGGGGCAGGATCGACGACGCCGAGGAGCAGCGCCTGGTCAAGGTGCTCTTGGAGGCGCCGCGCCTGATCGCCGAGGCGATCGGTCTGGAAGACGCCATCAAGGACATCGCCGCCGACGTCGCCAAGGCCCGCGACGTGCTCTATCTGGGCCGCGGCCCGATGTCGGCCCTGGCCCTGGAAGGCGCGCTGAAGCTGAAGGAGATCAGCTACATCCACGCCGAGGGCTACGCCGCCGGCGAGCTGAAGCATGGTCCGATCGCCCTGGTGGACGACCAGACGCCGATCGTGATCCTGGCGCCCTACGACGCCTGGTTCGAGAAGTCGGCCTCGAATATGAGCGAGGTGATGGCGCGCGGCGGTCAGGTGATCTTTGTCACCGACACCGAGGGCGTGAAGCACGCGCCGGAAGGGGCCAAGGTGGTGGTCACGGCGCCGGCCAGCGACCCGCTGGTCTCTACCCTGGTGATGTCGGCTCCGATCCAGCTCCTGGCCTATCACGTGGCCGTGGTGAAGGGCGCCGACGTCGACCAGCCGCGCAACCTGGCCAAGTCGGTGACCGTGGAGTAGGGGACGGAAGATCCTCCCCCTGAAGGGGGAGGATTTTATGCGTTCAGCGCCGAATTCCGCACCGAATACCCGAAATAGATCGCGCAAGCCCCCGCGACCCAGATCGCGAACAGGGCCCAGGTGTCGGCGGGAAGCTTCCAGATCAGATAGCCGCAGAACGCCACGCTCAACGCCGGCAGCACCGGAAAGAGCGGAACCTTGTAGCCGCGCGGCAGGTCCGGCTGGGTCCGCCGCAGGATGATCACGCCCAACGAGACGATGGCGAAGGCGATCAGGGTGCCCATGCTGGTCAGGTTCATAAGCACATCCAGCGGCGCGAAAGCCGCCAACGCGGCGATGAAGGCCGCGACGATATAGGTGTTGAGGTCCGGGCTCCGGGTCTTCGGATGCAGGCGCTGGAACAGCTTGGGCAGCAACCCATCGCGGCTCATGGCGTAGAGAATCCGCGTCTGGCCGTACATGACCACCAGGGTGATCGAGGAGATCGAGACAATCGCCCCGACGCAAAGCACCAGCGACGTCCAGGCCTGTCCGGTCAGGTTGCGGAGGATCACCGCCAGCCCCGCCTCCTGGCCCGCGAAGGCGGTCCAGGGCTGGGCCCCGACGGCGGCCAGGGCCACCAGGATATAGACGGCGGTGACGATCAGCAGGGACAGGACGATGCCTAGCGGCAGGGTCTTGCGCGGGTCCTTCACCTCTTCCCCGGCCGTCGAGACCGCGTCGATGCCGATGTACGAGAAGAAGATCGACCCGGCCGCCGTACCGACGCCCGCCAAGCCCATGGGCATGAACGGCGTGAGGTTGCCGGCATGGAAGCCGCTGAACGCCACGACGACGAAGAAGGCCAGGATCAGCAGCTTCAGCACCACCAGGACGGCGTTGACCGTGGTCGATTCCTTCACCCCCCGCAGCAGCAGCACCATGCAGGCCCCGACCAGCGCCACGGCCGGCAGGTTGAACACCCCGCCCGCGCCCGGCGGCTTGGCGATGGCGTCCGGCAGCTTCCAGCCGACCAGGTCGACCAGCATCTCGTTCAGGTACTGGCCCCAGCCCACGGCGATGGCCGAGGCCGAGACGGCGTATTCCAGGAGCAGGCAGGCTCCGACGATGAAGGCGACGAACTCGCCCAGGGTGGCGTAGGCGTACGAATAGGACGAGCCCGAGACGGGGATGGTCGAGGCCAGCTCGGCGTAGCACAGCGCGGTCAGGGCGGCCGTGATCCCGGCCAGCACGAACGCGAGGATGACCGCCGGACCGGCGGCGGGTACGGCCGTGGTCAGGGCCACGAAGATGCCGGTGCCGATCGTCGCGCCCACCCCCAGCATGGTCAGCTGGAACAGGCCGATGGTGCGCGGCAGGCTTTCGGGCGTGTGTTCGCCCTCGACTTGCCCGACGGGCTTGCGGCGCAGAAGGTCGGCGGCGCGGAACGGGGCCATGGCGGCTCCTTGCAGATCAAGGCGGCGCTATAGCCTCATCGGCTCGAGCTTGTCATCCCGGCCGCGGCGAAGCGGAGCGCCGGCGCGGTCTGGTTCAGCCCGCCGACTTCAGCAGATAGTCGCGCGTCAGCGGAACCCCATCGCGTTTCTTGGCCAGCTGAATCTGGAAGACCATGTGGCCGCCGTGCCGGAAGCCCAGCTCCGCGCCCGCCAGATAGAACTCCCACATGCGCCGGAACCTGGCGTCGAACAGGGTCGGGATGTCGGGGTCGGCCAGAAACCGCTCGCGCCAGATCCGGCAGGTCTCGGCATAGTGCAGACGCAGGATCTCGATGTCGGTGATCCACAGGCCCGCCTGCTCGATCGCCGCGACGATCTCCGAGAGGCCGGGAATGTAGCCGCCCGGGAAGATGTACTTCTGGGTGAAGGCGTTGGTGGCGCCGGGTCCGTGCATCTTGCCGATCGCATGGACAAGGGCGACGCCGTCGTCGGTCAGCAGGCGGTTGAGGGTCTCGAAATAGGTCCGGAAGTTCGGCGCGCCGACATGCTCCAGCATGCCGACCGAGACGATGCGGTCGAAGGGCTCGTTCAGGTCGCGATAGTCGGTCAGGCGAAAATCAATCTTGTCGGCGAGTCCGGCCCTCTCGGCCCGTTCCTTGGCCAGGCTCAGCTGCTCGGTCGACAGGGTCACGCCGGTCATCCGCGCCCCGAAGTCCCTGGCCAGGGTCATGGAGAGGCCGCCCCAGCCCGAGCCTATGTCCAGGGTCTTCATGCCGGGCCGGATCAGCAGCTTGCGGCCGATCAGCGCCTTCTTGGCGGCCTGGGCTTCCTCCAGCGTCATGTCCGGACGCTCGAAATAGGCGCAGCTGTACTGCATGTCGGCGTCGAGGAACCGCCGGTAGAGGTCGTTCGACAGGTCGTAGTGGTGGGCCACGTTGCGGCGCGCGGCGACGCGGCCGTTGACCTGCTGGATGCGCCGCTTCAGCGTCTTGCGGAACCGGGACAGGGCCGAACCGCGCGTGGGCTTGCGGCCGCCGCTCTCGCCGACGATGTTCAGGAGGTCGGCGACCGTCCCGCGTTCGAAGACGATGTCGCCCTCCATATAGCCTTCGCCGAGGCCAAGGCTGGGATTGGCCAGCCGACGAAGGCCGCGGCCGTTGATCCGGATCACCACCCGCGGCCCGGAGCCGTCGCCCGCCTTGATCACGCGACCGCCGGGCAGATGCGCCGTCAGATCGCCGGTCTTGATCATTTTGCTCAGCAGGGCTTCGATCATGCCTGGAACTTAAGGCCGAAGCCGCCGGGAACAACCGGCCGAGGGGAGAAGGATGCCGATCGTCTGGATATGGAGCGGCCGATGATCTCGAAATTGACGGTCGCGCGCGCGAAGACGGACGAGGCGCCGATCATCGCCAATCTGATGCAGTTCTATCTCCACGACTTCTCGGCCTTCTGGTTCGATCGCGCCGTCGAGGGCGAGCTGGGGGCGGACGGGCGCTTTTCGGACTATCCGGGTCTTGAAACGTACTGGACCGATCCCACCCGCGAGCCCTGGCTGTTCCGGATCGGCGACCGGCCCGTCGGCTTCGCCCTGGTCAACGACATCGCCCATTCGCGCACGCCGGTCGACCGCGCGGTGGCCGAGTTCTTCGTGGCGCGAAAGCACCGTCGGCGCGGCGTGGGCCTGGCCGCGGCCCATGCCTTGTTCGGCTCGGCCTGGGGCGTGTGGGAGGCGGCGGTCGTGCGCCGAAACACCGCCGCCCTGGCCTTCTGGCGCGCGGCGGCGGCGAGCTATCCGGGCGTGCGCGACATCGTCGAGACGGACCACGCCGACGCGCTGTGGGACGGGCCGGTGCTGACGTTTCGGTTGGGCTAGCACGCTCTAAACGCTTGAATTCGCGCCTGTCTGTTTCGAATAATTCCATTCGAAAAAGGCAGGTTCTAGCGTTTGCGCAGCTCGGGACAGGCGTCGGGCTCGGCCGTCCAGCTGAGACCGGCCACCTTCCAGGCGCCATCGGCCTTGGCCAGGGTGAAGATGTCGACGCCGCAGTGCAGCGTCTTGCCGTCGCGGGTGATCTCGTACGGCGCCGTCACGGTGGCCAGCGGGCCGCGACGCACGACCGTCGGCGACCACATCCACTCCCGCAGACCCGGCTTGATCCCCTTGCCGAAGCTGTCCTCGAAGGCGAAGCGCCGGACCTCGACCGATCCGTCAGGCTTGGGCGACAGCGCCATCATCGCGATATTGGGCAGGGAGGCGGCGCGCAGGGCGGCCGGATCGGCGGCTTGCAGCCCGTCGAAAAAGGCCTGGGCGGCGGCGAGGACGGCTTTCTCCTCGGGATCGGCGGGAGCCTGGACGGCGACCAGGGCGGCGGCGAACAACAGCGGTGACAACGGCATGAACGGCTCCTCCGGCGGGGCTTACAGCGCCAGCATGCCCCAGCAGATCCCCGCCTGTCCGCCCCAATAGAGGCCCCAGACGGCCAGGGAGGTCAGGCGCGGCGAGCCTAGCAGCTTGGCGCCCTTGAAGAGCTCGAAGGACAGGATGGCGTCGGAGGCCATGAAGCCCAGGGCGCCGGCGGTGGTCGGCCAGGCGCGGGCCGGCAGCAGCAGGCTGGCGAGGACCATGCCGACGATGGCCAGGACATAGACGGCCACCGGGATCTTCAGCTTGCCCAGCGCGCCCCAGAGCGCTCGCAGCATCAGGGCGGCGGTCGCGCCGACCCCGGCCGCGGCGGGCCAGAACCAGGTCGGCGGCGCGCCGGACCGCTCCAGAAACAGCGGGATGTAGACCAGATGGCCGACCAGGAAGGCGCCCAGGCCAAACGGCAGCCAGCGCTTGGGATCGCCGGCCAGAAAGGCGTCGCCCAGGGCGCAGAAGGCCAGGGCCACGGCCAGCAACTCCGACCCCCCATCCAGATAGGCCAGCGCCGACAGCGCCGCGACCGACCCGGTCTTGACCAGGGTCCGCGCGAAGCCGACCGGCCGCGCGACGAAGATCAGGCCATAGGCGAGCGCGCTTCCCGCCGCGACCGCCCATAGCGCCGTCTCAGGCGTCATCGGACAGTCTGGTCAGGAAGGCCTGGGCCGCCTCCCTGTGGCGGGGCTTGACCGTCTTGCCCAGGATGGCGACCACCGCCGCGATCACCGCCGCGTCGTCGGTGAAGCCGATCACCGGCAGGATGTCGGGAATGGCGTCGGTGGGCAGCACGAAATAGGCGAGCGCCGCCAGGATCATGCCCTTGGCCGCCGTCGGGGTTTCGGGATCGCGGGCCGCCCACCAGACCGACAGGGCGTCGGCGGCGAACGGAACCTTGGCGGCGACCTGGCGGATCTTTGGCAGGAAGCCGCGTCGCACCCGCTCCTCGTTGACTCGCACGGTCCGCGGAACCAGGGCCTTGGCGGGATCCAGCACGTCGTTGACGTTTACGTCGGGGGACGGTTTGGCGTCGGCGCTCATCGGGATAAACCTCGCTTCCAACCGATCCTAAACGCGAACCCATCTAACGCGAAACCCAGGGGAAACGCTCATGAAACTCGACAATACCGTCGCCGCCGTCGTCACCGGGGGCGCTTCGGGCCTCGGCGAGGCCACCGCCCGCGCCCTGGCCGCCCAGGGCGTCAAGGTCGCCATCTTCGACATGAACGAAGCGCGCGGCGAACAGGTCGCGGCCGAGATCGGCGGCGTCTTCTGCAAGGTCAATGTGACCAGCGACGCCGACGTCGACGCCGGCTTCGAGAAGGCCCGCGCCGCCCACGGCCAGGAGCGGATCCTGGTCAACTGCGCCGGCACCGGCAACGCCGCCAAGACCGCCAGCCGCGACAAGCAGACCGGCGAGACCAAGCACTTCCCGCTCGACGCCTTCGACCGCATCATCCAGATCAACCTGGTCGGCACCTTCCGCTGCATCGCCAAGTCGGCCAAGGGCATGCTGGACCTCGAGCCGCTGGAGGACGGCGAGCGCGGCGCGATCGTCAACACCGCCAGCGTCGCGGCCGAGGATGGTCAGATGGGCCAGGCGGCCTATTCGGCGTCGAAGGGCGGCGTGGTCGGCATGACCCTGCCGATCGCCCGCGACCTGATGGGCGAGGGCATCCGCGTCAACACCATTCTGCCGGGCATCTTCAACACCCCGCTGATGAACGGCGCGCCCGAGGCGGTGAAGGCGGGCCTGGCGGCCTCGGTGCCGTTCCCCAAGCGCCTGGGCAACCCCGAGGAATACGCCCAGCTGGCCCTGACGATGATCACCTGCGGCTACTTCAACGGCGAGGACGTGCGCCTGGACGGCGGCATCCGCATGGCGCCGCGGTAGTAAAAAGCCCTCCCCCTTGATGGGGGAGGGTTGGGTGGGGGTGGCAGGACCTCGCAAACGGAACCGCCGCGACACCCCCATCCCCGACCCTTCCCCCATCAAGGGGGAAGGGGGCCATGGCGACGACCTACTTCTGTTCCGGCCGCACGATCGAGCTGGCGAGGTTGGCCATGATCTCGCGGGCGTCGTAGGCGCGCGGATCGCCCTCGGGCTTGCGGCCCTTGTGCATTACGATTTCCGCGCCGGCCTCGAACTTCTCGACGGTGCGGATCTGGGCGCGGTCGGCGAAGAAGGGGTCGCCCCAGAACGGGTCCCAGGTGCGCCAGCCATAGCCGCCGCCGTAGTAGCGCCACGACGGACGCCAGTAACCGTAGGGATAGCCCCAGCCGAAGGCGGGGCGAGCGAACGGATCGGGTTCGACATAGGTGCGCTGGGTCTTGTCGGTGCGGTGGTCCGCGGTCTCGAACCAGTCATAGCCCTGCTGGGTCGTCAGCTCGGCCGACCGATAGAGCAGGTAGCGCTCGACGGTCTCGCGCGAGGTCAGGGTGTTGCCCGCGAAGCTGACGCGGAAACGATTTTCTTCCAGCCTCTGTTCGGAGAAGCCGCCGGTGACGCCGCCGGACGTGACGCGCGGCTGGTAAGGCGTCGGGGTGGCGCAGGCGGAAAGACCGGCGGCGATCACCAGGGCGGCGGCCACGGCGGCCTTCTTCATGGACATGACGTGCTCCCTCAAGCGGAGTCCTTGGCGTTTAGACCACAACTCTGGCCGGGCTTTGTGGTTTCGCCAAGGCGCCGTTTGATACAGGCTCGTAACCTAGCCGCGCGAGACGATCAGCCCGGCCGCGGCGATCAGCAGCACGCCGACCAGCAGCGCGAACGCCCGGCGAAAGCCCGGCTCGTTCATCCGGGCCGAGAGGGCCGCCCCGCTGAGGCCGTAGCTGGACATGCTGATCAGGTCCATGCCGATGGTGGCGCAGGCGAACATGACCAGCTGTGGGGCCAGCGGTCGCTCGACGTCCAGGAACGGCGGCAGGACGGCCGAGAAGAACAGTAGGATCTTCGGATTGGCGATCTGAACCGTGAAGCCGTCCAGAAACGCCGACCGGCTCGTCCGCACCGCCGCCGAGGCTTGGCTTTCGGCGTTTCGGATCGCGCTCCACAGCGACTTCAGGCCCAGCCAGACGAGATAGGCGGCGCCGGCCAGGGCCAGGACATGAAAGGCCTTGGGAAAGGCGACGATCAGCGCGCCCAGGCCCAGGGCCGAGCACGCGAACCAGACGAGCGTGGCGCTGTTCATGCCCAGAACGCCCAGCAGCGCCGCGCCCTTCCCGCGCGCCATGCCGGTGGCGATGGCGAACAGGTTGGCCGGTCCCGGCGTGAGGGCCATGACGAACATGGCGACCAGGAAGGCGCCGTAGCGGGCGGGATCGACGGGCAGGTGGTCCATGACGCGGGTATAGGCCCCGCGTCGTGAGCGTCCAAGCTAGGCGCCGATGACCACGAGCACCCAGATCGCCCGACCCAGCGCGCCGAACAGCAGCACCGCCGTGGCCAGGGCCTGGATGATGAAGCCGACCTCGCGCTTCTTCGGGTCGGCGGCGTAGCCCAGGGCGTAGACGATCCGGCCGAGCATCCAGACGACGCCGAGGCCGGCGGCCACCAGGTCGTTCCAATAGACGGCGAACAGCCACAGCGACGGCAGATAGATCACCAGCCACTCGACGGTGTTGGCCTGGATCCGCAGGTGGCGCTCGAGTTCCGGGTGCCCCGTCATCGCCGGCGCGTCGATCCCGGTCCGACGGCGCGCCCCGCCGATGCGGAAGATCATCCAGACATAGACCAGCAGGGACAGCAGGGTGACGATCGCCACCAGGGCGTGGGACTGATGCATTGGTGTTCTTTTCCTCCCGGCGGCTTTTCGGGCCGCTCCGCGATGATCCTAGCCGTATTCGTCCGGAGTTTGCACGCGCGCGCGTTCGGCCTAGACCTAGAGGCGCGGGAACCCGGCGGGCGCTTCGTTCGCTCCCTTAGCCGACGATCCTCATTCGCGGAGGCTTGAGGCCATGCGTGTGGACTCCACGGCGATCGCCGAAATCGACTACACCCCCGAACACGGCAAGCTGTTCGTGACGTTCCAGGACGGCGATGAGTACGTCTATGTCGGCGTCCCCGAGCGGGTGAGCCAGGCCTTCCTGCGCGCGCCGTCGAAGGGGCGGTTCTTCCAACGGATGATCCGGGATCGGTATCCGTATAATCGGGTGTGAATACGGGTAAGCTCTACCATTGCGCGCATTGTGGTTGGTGTTAAGCTGGTAGGGTGGACGCCGACCAACCGCTCACCGCTGACGCCTTTCTCCGGATGGTCGAGAGCAAGCGCGCTGTTGCGCTCTCCATGGTGGACAATCGGCTGGCTTGTCGCGAGGCGTGGATGGCGGCCGGTTTTGCTGTCGAGTTCGCTTTAAAGGCTCTTATCATCAGGCGGGAGCGCCTGAACTCCTGGCCTTCGAAAGAGAGTAGGCCGGAACTCTACACCCACAACCTACGGGGCCTGTTTGAAGCCGCCGGGATCGACTTGCATGCTGCGCCAAAGTCGCTCAGGGGCGCCATTCGTACGGTCTTGGACTGGAACCGAGCACACGAGTATAGTTCTGGCAGGATGAGCCGAGCGAACGCGCGGAGTATGGTTGCTGCAGCCCTTGATCCAGAAGGAGTGGTGGCTTGGCTAGGCACGCTTTGATCGAGATGGAGCGGAAGCTCAAGGCCGGCCGCGAATACGCGGCCGCTTTGAAGAAGCTTGGCTTTGTTCCAGATGCGCTCGTCTGGGCCAGTCCTGGCGGTGAGGCAAAGCCTGTTAACCCCGACCATCAGTTGGAACTTCTAATCGTGTCTAGCTGGGTTGATAACGTTGGACCGAAGGCGATCTACGATCTGCTCTTCGAGGCTTACGAGTTCAGTGCGACGCCCCAGGAGGTTGATCCCTTCATCGTGAGCCTATTCAGCCCCGAGACTCAGGTCGCAAAAGATTTGTGGGGTGCGATTCACACGTTACGCACCGAGCCGCTAGGCGACGATGCGCGGCCGATGTTCGTGCTGGGAATGCTGGACTACGCGACAATACCGGACTGGATCATCTCGTACCGCACTTCGAAGTCCAATCACTTCGCGGACTTGCGACGATTCCATGCGTTTCAAAACAACGTAGCTAAGCTTGCTGCCTAGTGGCGTGCGCCGCCGGAAAAACCGGCGGCGCAGCTAACCCGGCCTAGCCGCGCTTGTCGCGCTTGGCCAGAACCCGCAGGCGCAGGGCGTTCAGCTTGATGAAGCCGCCGGCGTCGCGGTGGTCGTAGGCGACCTTGCCTTCCTCGAAGGTGACCAGGTCCTGGTCGTACAGCGAGTTCGGGCTCTCTCGGCCGATGACGGTGACATTGCCCTTGTAGAGCTTGACCCGCACCCGGCCGGCGACCTTCTGCTGGCTGTAGTCGATGGCGGCCTGCAGCATCTCGCGCTCGGGCGAGAACCAGAAGCCGTTATAGACGAGCGAAGCGTACTTCGGCATCAGCTCGTCCTTCAGGTGCATGGCGCCGCGGTCCAGCGTGATGCTCTCGATACCGCGGTGGGCGGCCAAGAGGATCGTGCCGCCGGGGGTCTCGTAGACGCCGCGCGACTTCATGCCGACGAAGCGGTTCTCGACCAGGTCCAGACGGCCGACGCCGTTGTCGCGGCCCAGTTCGTTCAGCTTGGTCAGCAGGGTCGCCGGGCTCATCGCCACGCCGTCGATGGCGACCGGGTCGCCCTTTTCGAAGTCGATGGTGATGATGGTCGGCTTGTCCGGCGCGTCCTCCGGCGCGATCGTGCGCATGTGGACGAACTCGGGAGCCTCGACCGCCGGGTCCTCCAGGACCTTACCTTCCGACGAGCTGTGGAGCAGGTTGGCGTCGACGCTGAACGGCGCCTCGCCGCGCTTGTCCTTGGTGATCTGGATCTGGTGCTTCTCGGCGAAGTCCAGCAGGGCCTCGCGGGACTTGAAGTCCCACTCGCGCCAGGGGGCGATCACGGTGATGTCGGGCTCGAGGCCGTAATAGCCGAGCTCGAAGCGGACCTGGTCGTTGCCCTTGCCGGTCGCGCCGTGGCTGACGGCGTCGGCGCCGGTCTTGCGGGCGATCTCGATCTGCTTCTTGGCGATCAGCGGCCGGGCGATCGAGGTGCCCAGCAGGTACTGGCCCTCATAGACCGTGTTGGCGCGGAACATCGGGAAGACGTAGTCGCGCACGAACTCCTCGCGGACGTCCTCGATGAAGATGTTTTCGGGCTTCACGCCGGCCGCCAGGGCCTTGGCGCGGGCCGGCTCGATCTCCTCGCCCTGGCCGAGGTCCGCCGTGAAGGTCACGACCTCGGCGTTGTGCTCGGTCTGCAGCCACTTGAGGATGATCGAGGTGTCGAGGCCGCCCGAATAGGCGAGCACGACCTTCTTCACGGGCTTGTCGGCCATGAGCGGGTCCCTTCCGGAGAGAAACACAAAGTCGCGCGCCTTCAACGGGATCAGGACGCGCGGGTCAAGCTCTAATGAGCCCGGCTAGAGCGTGACGCCGAAAGTGGGAACCGGTTTCGGCGCGAGTCACGCTCTAAGTATTTGATTTAGAGCCTCGTTATCGCCTCAAAACGATTCCGTTTTGACGCGCGAGGCTCTAGAGTTGACCCTCGTCCTGCAGCGTCTTGATGACGAAACGCAGGTGGAACAGCTGGGAGAGACCAAGGCTGGCGGCGAGGGTCGTGCGGACCAGGAACACGATCAGGGCCCGGGTCGGGTCGGCGGTGAAGGTCGCCTGGGTCAGGGTGAAGGACAGCAGCAGCGCGATCGCGATCAGGGGAATGGCCAGCAGGCCCAGCGGCTTGGGCGCGCGCCAGGCGGGCTTGCCGTCGGCGCCCCAGAGCATCGGGATCGAAACGCCCCGGGGAATCCGCTTCCACGCGCCCTGGGCGGTGGCGGCGATGATGGCCAGGGCGGCGATCGACAGGCCGTCGCCCAGAACGCGCAGGGTGGTTTCCATCGCCTAGACCGTCACCTGAGCGCCGAGCTCCACCACGCGGCCGGGCGGGATCTTGAAGAAGTCGGTCGGATTGGCGGCGTTCTTCATCAGATAGATGAACAGCCGGTCCTGCCACAGCGGCATGCCGCTATTGGCCGACGGCACGATCGACCGCCTTCCAAGGAAGAAGCTGGTGGCCATGATGTCGAACTTCAGGCCCTGCTTGCGGCACACGGCCAGGGCCTTGGGGATGTTGGGGCTTTCCATGAAGCCGTAGTTGACGATGACCTTCTTGAAGTCGTCGTTGACCTTCTCGATCTTGACCCGGTCCTCCTCGGCCACGCGCGGCGTCTCGGCGGTGCGGACGGTCAGGATCACGTTGCGCTCGTGCAGCACCTTGTTGTGCTTGAGATTGTGCATCAGCGCGACCGGGGTCATGTCCGGATCGGAGGTCAGGAAGATCGCCGTGCCGGGCGCGCGGTGCGGGGCGCGGGCGCGCAGGATCTCCATCAGGTCGACCAGGGGCACGCTGTCGCGGCGGGTCTTGGCGGTGAGGATGCCCGCCCCGCGCGTCCAGGTGGCCATGATCAGCACCAGCACCGCGCCGAACACCAGCGGCAGCCAGGCGCCGTCCGGGATCTTCAGCATGTTCGAGGCGATGAACACCGAATCCAACGCCACCAGCGGGATCAGCAGCAGGCCGGTCTGCCACAGCGGCCACTTCCAGATGCGGCGAAGGACGACATAGGCCAGCAGTGTGTCGACGAACATGGCGCCGGTCACGGCGATGCCGTAGGCGCTGGCCAGCTTGTGCGAGCTCCGGAACGCGAACAGCAGCACCAGCACGCCGATCAGCAGGAACTGGTTGACGGCCGGCACGAAGATCTGGCCGGCCTGGGTCTCGGAGGTGCGCTTGATCTCGATGCGCGGCAGCAGGCCCAGCTGAACCGCCTGCTGGGTCATCGAGAAGGCGCCGGTGATCACCGCCTGGCTGGCGATGACGGTGGCGATGGTGGCCATGATCAGCACGGGCCAATAGGCGAAGCCGGGCACCATCTCCCAGAACGGATTGTGCCGCGCGGCCGGGTGGTGCAGCACGAGGGCTCCCTGGCCCAGATAGTTCAAGGCCAGGCACGGGAAGACCAGGCACAGCCAAGAGACCTGGATCGGCCGCTTTCCGAAGTGTCCCATGTCGGCGTAGAGCGCCTCGGCTCCGGTGACGACGAGGAAGACGCTGCCCAGGATCACGAAGCCCAGGAAGCCGTTCTCGAGCAGAAAGCGCAGGCCATACCAGGGATTGATGGCTCGGAAGATCGACGGGTCGTCGGCCAGGTGGAACGCCCCCAGCGCGCCCAGGATCACGAACCAGATCGCGGTGATCGGCCCGAAGAAGGCGGCCATCCGGTGGGTGCCCTTGGCCTGGACCAGGAACAGGGCGATCAGGATGCCGGCCGAGATCGGCAGCACATAGGGCGAGAGGGCGTGGCCGACGCCGGGCGCGTCCTTCAGGCCCTCGACCGCCGACAGCACCGAGATGGCCGGCGTGATGATGCCGTCGCCATAGAAGAGAGCCGCCCCGACCACGCCCAGGAAGAACACCACCGCCGAGCGCTTGCGGCCGACGCCGCCCAGCGCCTTCTGGGCCAGGGCCATCAGCGCCAACGTGCCGCCTTCGCCCTTGTTGTCGGCGCGCATGAAGAAGATGACGTACTTGATCGTCACGAACAGGGTCATGGTCCACAGGACCAGAGACACGACGCCCAGCACCGCGTGCTCGGTCGCCGTCGTGCTGCGCGAATGGGCCAGGGCCTCGCGCAGGGCGTAGAGCGGGCTGGTGCCGATGTCGCCGAACACCACGCCGATCGAGCCCAGCGCCAGGGCCAGGAAGCCATGGCCCTTGACCTCGTCACGGCCCTGGTGACCGTGCGGCGCGCCGCCGTCCTGCGCGGGAATATCGGAGACCCCCGTGACGTGATCGCGGTCGGCGGCGCCTGCGGGGTTGGAAGCGCTCGGGGCTTCGGAAGCCATTCAATCCCTCCGGGAGGCCTCGATGAACGCTGGCGGCCGACCCTTATCGCGATCAGGCGGGGCGCGATACACCCAAACCGTCGCGCCGACAACACCACCCCACGCGCCCTGGATGTCGCATGACGACGATATTTGCTTCGGGTGGGAAACGATTTTCAGTTGAACGCGCGGCGGGCCACCTTACGTTCCCGGATAAGATGTCTGACAGCCAGAAATTTCCCGTCGCGGCCCACGCCCTGGCCTATCTGGCGCACAAGGCGGCGTTTTCCGCCGACCGCGCCGTGGCCAGCGCGGAACTGGCGGCGTCCGTGCCGACCAACCCGGTGGTGGTGCGTCGCGTGACGGCGATGCTCGGCAAGGCGGGGCTGATCGGCGCCCGCGCCGGCGCCAATGGCGGCGCCTGGCTTTTGAAGCCCCCCGAGACCATCACGCTCGACGTCGTGCTCAAGGCCGTCAATGGCTGCGCGCATCTCGGCGTGGCGCCCAAGGGGGTCAAGGGCTGCCCGGTCGGCGAAAAGATCCCCGAGGCGGTCAGCGCCGCCATCGTCGCCGCCGACCGCGCCGCCCACGAGCGCCTGGCCCGGATCACCGTCGCCGACCTGCTGAACGGCGCCCACGGGGCGGCCGCCTGAGGCCTTGAAGGTCGGCTAAAGCCATCCCGTAGAAAAATTGCACCAAAATCTGTTGCGGATCCCCTGGCGAAGCTCTGTCGCGTCATTAGGTAATCGCTACCGTTTCAGTTTCGAAAACGAGGGATCACCATGACCACCGTCGCCATCGCCTATCACTCGGGCTACGGCCACACCGAGGTTCTCGCCCAGAAGGTCGCCGAGGGCGTCCGGGACGCCGGCCAGACGCCGGTCCTGCTGAAGATCGAGAACGCGACCCAGGACTTCGGCCCGTTCATCGAGGAAATCACCAAGGCCGACGCCGTGATCTTCGGCGCGCCGACCTATATGGGCGACGTCTCGGGCGTGTTCAAAGTGTTCGCGGACGCCACCTCGGCGGCGTTCTTCACCGGCGCCTGGAAGGACAAGCTGGCCGCCGGCTTCACCAACTCGCACAGCTTCGCCGGCGACAAGGCCCATGCCCTGGCCAGCTTGACCATCCTGGCCGCCCAGCACGGCATGAACTGGATCAATCTCGGCATCGCGCCGCCGCACGTGACGGCGGCCGAGCGCGGCCCCGATACGCTGAACCGCGTCGGCTCGTTCGTCGGCCTCGCCGCGCAGTCCGACAACGCCTCGCCCGAGATCACGCCGCCGGCCGGCGACCGGGAGACCGCCCGCCTGCTGGGCGAGCGCGTGGCCAAGGCCGCCGTCCGCTGGACCGCCGGCGCCAGCGCCGCCGCGCTCGACCAGGCGGCCTGACGACCTTCCCAAGGCCGCGGCCCGTCTCCCTCCCCGCCGCGGCCCGGAAGGGGCGCGCTCCCACGCTCCGGGCGCGCCCCTTCCGCCCTTTCCCGACAAGGACGCCGGAGGGCTGCTTGAACCCGGTCGCGGGCCGTGCTGGTCTTCGGGGACGTTTCGTCTTCGACTGGATCACCTCGACATGGCCCGCCGCCTCGCCCTCATCACCGGCGCCTCCGCCGGCATCGGGGCCGCTTTCGCCCGCATTCACGCCAGCCACGGCTATGACGTGGCCTTGACCGCGCGTCGGGCCGACCGGCTCGAGGGGCTGGCCGCCGAGATCCGCCTGCGCTCCGGCGTCGAAGCCTACGCCATCCCCGCCGACCTCGCCGAGCCCGGCGGGGTCGACGCGGTGCTATCCGCGCTCGCCGAGCAGGGGCGGGTGGTCGACGCCCTGGTCAACAACGCCGGCTATGGCCTGCCCGGGACCTATGCGACGACCAGCTGGACCGATCAGGCGAGCTTCCTGCAGGTGATGCTGACCAGCGTCTGCGAGATGACCCACAAGGCGCTGCCGGGCATGGTCGAGCGGCGGTTCGGGCGGATCGTCAACGTGGCTTCGCTGGCGGGACTGGTTCCGGGCGCGGCCGGCCACACGCTCTACGCGGCCACCAAGGGCTTCCTGGTCAAGTTCTCCCAGAGCCTGCACCTGGAGAACCTGCAGACCGGCGTCCACGTCAGCGCCCTCTGCCCCGGCTTCACCTATTCGGAATTCCACGACGTCAACGGCACCCGCGCCCAGGTCAGCCAGGGCGTGCCGGAGTGGATGTGGCTGGGCGCCGACGAGGTCGCGGCCGCCGGCTATGAGGCCGCCGAGGCCAACCGCCCGATCTGCGTGCCGGGCGCGCCGAACAAGGCGCTAGCCGCGATCGCCAAGGTCGTGCCCGACGACTGGGCCCTGGCCCTGATGGCCAGCCAGGGGAGCCGGTTCCGGAAGGTTTAGCCTCTTCTCGTGTCATCCCGGATCGGCCTTCGGCCGTCCGGGATGACGCCGGTTTTGCAGGTCGACGGCTAGGGGCTGGGCCCGCGACCGGGCGTCCCTTTGGAAAACCGGCCCCGGCCTGCTATATGTCCGCCTCGACCCCGAACATCCGGACATCCCCTTGAGCGTCACCCTCGACCTGTCGCGCGTCTCGTCCGAGACGGCGCCTTCCGCCCCCGTCGCCAAGCCCCTGATCAACCTGTCGGGCCTGACGCGCCCGCAGCTGGTCGCGGCCCTGGTCGAGAGCGGGGTGGTCGAGCACGGCAAGGCCAAGATGCGCGCCACCCAGATCTTCCGCTGGATGCACCATCGCGGCGTGACGGACTTCGCCGCGATGAGCGACGTGGCCAAGGAGACCCGCGCGCGCCTGGCCGAGACCTTCACCCTCGCCCGCCCCGAGATCGTCGAGCGCCAGGTCAGCCAGGACGGCACCCGCAAGTGGCTGATCCGCATGGCCCCGGGGATCGAGGTCGAAAGCGTCTTCATCCCCGGCGTCGGCCGGGCCGGGGCGCTGTGCGTCTCCAGTCAGGTGGGCTGCACCCTGAACTGCAGCTTCTGCCACACCGGCACCCAGCCGCTGGTCCGCAACCTGACCACGGCCGAGATCGTCGCCCAGGTGCAGGTGGCCAAGGACGATCTGGCCGAATGGCCCTCGGACAAGGAGGACCGCCAGCTCTCGAACATCGTGTTCATGGGCATGGGCGAGCCGCTCTACAATCTGGGCCAGGTGGCCGACGCCATCGAGATCATCAGCGACAACGAGGGCATCGGCATCTCGCGGCGGCGGATCACGGTCTCGACCTCGGGCGTCGTGCCGATGCTGGAAAAGCTGGGCTCGACCACCCAGGCCATGCTGGCGATCAGCCTGCACGCCACCAACGACGCCCTGCGCGACGTCCTGGTGCCGCTGAACAAGAAATACCCGATCGCCGAGCTGATGACCGGCATCCGCGCCTATCCGGGCCTGTCCAACGCCCGCCGCGTGACCTTCGAATACGTGATGCTGAAGGGCGTCAACGACAGCCCCGACGAGGCCCGCGCGCTGGTCAAGCTGATCAAGGGCATTCCCGCCAAGATCAACCTGATCCCGTTCAACCCCTGGCCGGGCAGCGACTACCAGTGCTCGGACTGGGCGACGATCGAGGCCTTCGCCGCGATCCTCAACAAGGCCGGCTACTCCTCGCCGATCCGCACCCCGCGCGGGCGGGACATCCTGGCCGCCTGCGGCCAGCTGAAGAGCGAGAGCGAGAAGGTCCGCGCCTCGGCGCTGCGCAAGCTGTCGCTGGCGGCGATGGCGGGCGTGCTGTCCGAGGATGACGAGGACGAGGCGGATTAGGGTCCGCTCCTTTCCCGATTTTCCCCGCGAAAGCGGGGACCCAAGCGGCGTTTCCGGGTGCGGCCAAGCCTGGGTTCAATCTCCAGACTCGGCTTGGGTCCCCGCTTTCGCGGGGATGGGTGGCGTTTGGGGCGTCTCCACCGCCTTCTTCAACCGGCTCAGCATTCCCGCCGCATAGGCCGCGTACGGCCCGATCCAGCGTTCGTGGATCGCGTGCACCGGCAGGGCGTCGAGGTGGTTCCATCGTTCGCGCCCGCGTCGCTCGGCGACCACGAGGCCGGCCTCTTCCAGGACGCCTAGGTGCTGCATCACCGTGCAGCGATCGAGCGCCGGGATCAGGCCGCACAGCATCCCCGTCGTGCGCGGCTCGGCCTTCAGCAGATCCAAAATTTGGCGGCGGACCCGGTGTCCCAGCGCCTTGAAGATCAGGTCGGCTTCGTCTTCGCTTGACATGTTATAAGATTATAACACATGGTCGCGCCGATCAAGGATGGAGGTGATCCATGTCGCACGAATTCACCGTCAGCGGGCGCATCGCCAAGCCCGTGGCCGAGGTCTTCGAGGCCGTCGCCGACCCAAAGAAGCTGTCCGGCTACTTCACCACCGGCGGCGCGCAAGGGCGGCTGGAGACCGGCGCTGTCGTCACCTGGGACTTCCATGACTTCCCCGGCGCCTTCCCCGTCGAGGTGGTCGAGGTCGTGAAGGACGAGAAGATCGTCCTGCGCTGGGGCGCGTCAGAGAAGGGCGCGACCTACAAGACCACCGTCACCATGACCTTCACCGACACGGGCGACGGCCGCACCCTGGTCAAGATCCATGAGGCCGGCTGGAGCGACACCCCCGCGGGCGAGAAGGCTGCCTTCGGCAATTGCGAGGGCTGGACCGGCATGCTGTGCGCCCTGAAGGTCTTCGTCGAGCACGGCCTCAATCTGCGCGAGGGCTTCTACAAATAGGCGAAAGTCGCCGGAGACGGGCGCCCCCTACGCAAGGCTCGCCCAGCCGTGCTAGTCAGGACTCCGCAGAACTTGCTCGGGGTCGTCCGCGTCCATGCCGTCTCAGCTCCAGTCGCCCGAGGTCCAGGCCTTCGCCACCGGCTTCCCGGTCACCCTGCTGCACGCGGGCGTGACCCTGGTCATGCTGATCCTGGGCACGACGCTGTACGCGCTGCTGACGCCGCACAAGGAGATCGCCCTGATCCGCGAGGGCAATTCGGCGGCCGCCCTGTCGCTGGGCGGGGTGATGGTGGGCCTGGCCATTCCGCTGGCCATCTCCCTGACGGCCTCGACCTCGGTGATCGAGATCATGATCTGGGGCGCGGCGACGATCGCCGTGCAGCTGCTGGTCTTCCGGATCACCGACATGATCCTCACCGGCCTGCCCGAGCGGATCCAGGACGGCGAGATCTCGGCCGCCACCCTGCTGGTCGGCGCCAAGCTGGCCACCGCCCTGATCCTCGCCGCCGCCGTGGCCGGCTGACGGGAAGGGGTCGGGAGCTCCCCAGTGCATTTCCCCAAGCTTCCCGACTGGCTGGTCTACGCCGCGGCGGTCAGCGCCCTGCTGATCGTCGCGGTCGGACGGCAGGAGCGCTCGGACGCGCCGCCGCCGCCGCCGCCGGTGCCGGGCGAGGAGGGCTTGCCGCTCGGGCCGTCCTCGCCGTTCGATCCCGCGATCGTGGTGCAGGTGCCCGACAAGCCCGAGCCGGGTTCGGGCACGGCCTTCTCGGTCGGCGACGACGGAACCTGGCTGACGGCCCGCCACGTCGTCGACGGCTGCAAGAAGGCGGCCATCGTCGTGGCCGACGGGCGCGGCGTCGCCGCCAGGATCCATGTCGATCCCAAGGCCGACGCCGCCATCCTGACCACCGAGGGCGGCGCTCCGGCCGTGCCGCTGGGCCTGGACGCGCCCCTGCGCCGGGGCGCGCGCGCCTATCATCCCGGCTTCCCGCAGGGCCATCCGGGCGAGGCCGCCTCGCGCCTGCTGGGCCGCGAGAACCTGGTCGTTCACGGCCGGGGCGCGCGCACCGAGCCGGTGCTGGTCTGGGCCGAGGTGGGCCGCACCGACACGCTGAAGGGCACCCTGGCCGGGCTCTCGGGCTCGCCGGCCCTCGACAGCGCCGGCCGCGTGATCGGGGTCACGGTCGCCGAGGCCCCGCGCCGGGGCCGCATCTACACGACCGCGCCCGAGACGCTGAAGACCCTGCTGGGACCGCATCGCCGGCCCAGCGCTTCGGAGTTCGCGCCCAGCGAGCCCATCACCACCGAGAACTACGGCCGCGTCGCCGACGGCCTGCGCCGCGACCTTCGCGTGGCGCAGGTGGTTTGCCTGGCGGTCTGAGGGCCGCGAAATCTCGTCCCCACGGGACCGGCTTCCCCGGCCCGAGGGCATGCCTCGACAAGCTCGGGATGAGGGTTTCGAATGCGAAGCCGTCAGCCTTGATCCTCACCCTGAGCCTGTCGAAGGGCGAGGATCACGCGCCGCGCTAAACGGCCTCGGCTTGCTTCGGCGCCGGCTTGACCAGGAAGAAGCACAGGATCACGGCCGGAACGCCGATCGCCGCCGCGCCCAGATAGAACAGGGCGTAGGCGTGCATCAGGTCGCGGCCGCTCTGCAGCGCCTCGACCGCCGCGCCCGAGAAGCCCTTCAGGAACTTGCCGGTCCAGGCCAGCGCCGAGGTCATCACCGCGTACTGGGTCGCGGTATAGCCCAGGCTCGTCAGGCTGGACATGTAGGTGACCAGCGCCACGCCCGAGAAGCCGATCGCGAAATTGTCGAGGATCATCACGGTGATGAAGCCGGGGATCGTGACGCCCCACAGGGCGAGTCCCGCGAACAGGGCGATGCCGATCGGCTGCAGCACCGCCCCGGCGATCAGGGTCTTGAAATAGCCGAAGCGCAGCGCGCAGAAGCCGCCGACCGCGATCCCCGAGAAGGTGCCGGTCAGGGCGATCGTGCGCACCCAGCCGACCGTGCTCTTGGTCAGGCCCAGGTCGTGGTAGAACGGGTTCGAGATCGGCCCGCGCACATAGTCCGACAGGTGATAGAGCGTGATCGTCACCAGGATCAGCAGGGCGAAGACGCCGTGCGCGGTGAAGAACTCGATGAACGGACCGGCGATGGCGTCCCACAGGCCGCGCGGGCTCCACAGCGGCTTCTGGGCGGCGTTGGCGGCCATCACGGCGTCCGCGCGGCTGGGCTCGCCGGCCATCATCGCGCCGGCGACCCCGACCGCCATCAGCACGCCATAGCTCAGATAGGCGCCCGGCCAGCCGATCTTGTCGGCCAGCACCAGGATCAGGGCGTCGGCGGCCAGCAGCGCGATGCGATAGCCGATCTGCACCGCCGAGGTCAGCAGGCCCAGCTCGTCGCCGTCGTCGGCGATCTCGATGCGCCAGGCGTCGACCACGATGTCCTGAGTGGCCGAGGCGAAGGCCACCAGCACCGCGAAGCCGGCGACGGTGGAGAGACCCGCGTGGGGGCCGGTCAGGGCCATGCCGATCAGGCCGGCGGCCACGACGATCTGCGACAGCACCATCCAGCCGCGCCGACGGCCCAGCCACTTGCCCAGCAGCGGCGCGTCCAGCCGGTCGATCAGCGGGGCCCACAGGAACTTCATGCCGTAGGCCAGGCTGACCCACGACAGGAAGCCGATCGCCTTCAGCGACGTGCCCTCCTCGCGCAGCCAGTAGCCGAAGGTGTTGGCGGTCAGCAGGAACGGCAGGCCCGAGGCGAAGCCCAGGGCCAGCATGGCGGCGACCTTGGGCTGTTTCAGGGCCCGCAGCACGTCCATCATGCCGCGTTTCCTGGACGCTCCCGTGGCCGTCTTCGGCGCTCCGGCCATTGTCGTCTCACCGCGCCAGAGCGCGGCCCCCTCCGAAATCAGGAGGCGACCTTGGCCCGCGTCGGGGATTTCGTCCAGCCGCCGCCCGTCGTCCAGCGCTGGAGGGCGGCGCGCAGGGCTTCCTGGGTCAACGGCTTGACCAGGAAGTCGTCCATGCCGGCGGCGAGGCAGGCGCGGCGATCCTCGTCGAAGGCGTCGGCGGTCAGGGCCGCGATCGGCGAGACCACGCCCTTGGCGCGCAGCGCCTTGGCGGCCTCGACACCGGAGAGGCCCGGCATGCGCAGGTCCATCAGAACGAGGTCGTAGGTCCCGCTCGAGGCCGCGGCCACCGCCTGCTCGCCGTCCGCGACGCGATCGACCTTGCAGCCCTCGCGCTCCAGCAGGGTGCGGGCCAGCAGCGCGTTGATCGGATTGTCCTCGGCGAGCAGAACGCGGACGCCGCTGGCCACGGCGCCGGCGATACGATCGTCGGGCGCGTGGTCCTCGGCCAGGGCGGCTTCGGCGGCGCCCGCTCGCAGCGCCTGGGCGACCAGAGACGCGGCGCGCAGCGGCTTGATCAGATAGCCCGCGAAGCCGGCGGCCTTGAGCCCGGCGATGCGGTCGCGCTGCTCGGGCGTCAGCAGCACCACGGCCCGGCGGCCGGCGGGGGCCTTCAGGGGCGCGCGGGGACCGGAGAGCGCCGCGTCGATCAGCAAGACGGCGTCGGCCGGCGCGCCGGACAGCGCCGAGGCGATGTCGACGGCGGCGAAGGCGCGACCGCCGGCGGCTTCGATCTGTCGAACGGTGGCGGCGCGGACGATCGCGTTGGGCGAGGCGACCGCGACGGCGCGGCCGTCCAGCGGCGCGGCGAAGGCGGCGGGCTCGACGCTCTCGAACGGCGCCTCGAACCAGAACTCGGCGCCTTGGCCCAAGGCGCCGCCGACGCCGACCTCGCCGCCCATGGCGGCGGCCAGGCGCGCCACGATCGCGAGGCCCAGGCCCGCGCCGCCCAGCTGGGTGTTGTGCGTGACGTCGGTCTGGACGAAGGCCTCGAAGATCCGCTGGCGGGCCTCCGGCGCGACGCCGGGCCCCGTGTCGGCGACCGAGAAGCGAAAGCGGCCGTCGTCGGCGACCGTGGCGGTCAGCAGCACGCCGCCGGTATCGGTGAACTTCACGGCGTTGCCGGCGAAGTTCAGCAGGATCTGCCGCAGCCGGCCCTCGTCGGCCAGGATCGTCGGGAGCGACGCGGGCGCGGCCCAGGCGATCTCGATGCCCTTTTCGTGGGCGCGCGGGCTCATCAGCTCGGCGACCTGGCGCAGGAGGCCCTCGATGTCGACCGGCGCCAGCGACAGCTCGATGGCGGCGGCGCCGAGCCGGGCGAAATGCAGCACGTGATTGACCAGCGACAGCAGGTGGTCGCCGCTCTCGCGGAGCGCGGTCACGTAGGACCGTTGCTCGGCCGTCAGGCGGGTCTTCTCCAGCAGCCGCGCCATGCCCAGCACGCCGTTCAGGGGCGTGCGGAACTCATGGCTGAGAGTAGCCAACTGCTCGGGCGTGACGCCGGATCCTTGATCGCTCATGGTCGGGGAGGCTAGCCGACGCGGCTTAACGGGCGGTCAAGCCGAGGTGACTTCCTCGCCCGGCGTCGTGGCGCGGCGATAGGCCAGGGCCTCGGCGATGTGCACCCGCTTGACGCTGGCCGCGCCCTCGAGGTCGGCGATGGTGCGGGCCAGACGCAGGGTCCGGGTCCAGCCTCGGGCGCTGATCCGGCCGGCCTCGGCGGCGCGGGCCAGAAGGGCGCGGCCGGCCTCGTCCAGGGCGGTGATCTTCTCCAGCAAGGCCCCCTCCGCCCGACCGTTCAGACCGTCCGCGACGTCGAGCTCGAGCGCGCGGTCGGTCTGGCGCGCCCGAGCCTTGGCCACTCGCGCGGCGGCCTCGGCCGAGCCCTCGGCGGGCGGCGGCAGGGCCAAGTCGGCGGCGGTGACCGCCGGCATCTCGACCGCCAGATCGATGCGGTCCATTAACGGACCCGAGACGCGGCCCTGATAATCCCGTTGGCAGCGCGGGGCCTTGCCGCAGGCGCCTCGGCCCGCGCCGCCATGGCCGCAGCGGCAGGGATTCATCGCCGCCACCAGCTGCACCTTGGCCGGGTAGCGGATGTGGGCGTTGGCCCGGGCCACCATCACCTCGCCGGTCTCCAGCGGCGCGCGCAGGCTGTCGAGGGCTTGCACGCCGAACTCGGGCAGCTCGTCCAGGAACAGCACGCCGTTGTGCGCCAGCGACACCTCGCCCGGCTTGGCGCGATGACCGCCGCCGGTCAGGGCGGCCATGCTGGCGCTGTGGTGCGGACTGCGGAACGGTCGGGCGCGGCTCAGGGCGCCGCGCGCGATCAGACCGGCCACGGAATGGACCATCGAGGTCTCCAGCAGCTCGGCCGAGGTCAGCGGCGGCAGCAGGCCCGGCAGGCGTTGGGCCAGCATCGACTTGCCCGAGCCCGGCGGGCCGACGAACAGCAGGTTGTGACCGCCGGCCGCGGCGATCTCCAGGGCGCGCTTGGCGTGCTCCTGACCCTTGACGTCGCGCAGGTCCTTGGGCCGATCGCCCTCGAGGATCGGGCCGGGCGCCGGGGCCGACAGGATCTGGGCGCCTCTGAAGTGATTGATCAGCGAGACCAGCGATCGGGGCGCCAGGATCCGGGTTCCGCCGGCCCAGGCCGCCTCGGGACCCGAGGCCTCGGGGCAGATCAGCCCAAGCCCCATGGCGCCGGCCGCCATCGCCGCGGGCAGGGCGCCGGCGGCGGGGACGATGCGGCCGTCCAGCGACAGCTCGCCCATGGCCGCCCAGCCGTCCAGGGCGTCGAGCGGGATCACGCCGATGGCGGACATCACCGCCAGCGCGATCGGCAGGTCGAAGTGGGCGCCCTCCTTGGGCAGGTCGGCGGGGGCGAGGTTGGCGACGATTCGCTTGCCGGGGAGGGCTAGGCCCAACCCGGCGAAGGCGCCGCGCACCCGCTCGCGGCTCTCGGCCACGGCCTTGTCCGCCAGGCCGACGATGACGAAAACCTGCTGCCCCGTCGTCAGCTGCACCTCCACATCGACGCGGCGCGCCTCGACGCCCTCGAACGCGACGGTGACCACCTTGGCGGCCATCGCGAACCCCCGTGACCGTGAAAACTATCCACAAGTCACAGCATAGCTGGCGAAATGGAGCAAGAACGAAAAACGAACGTTTTAGGAAGTTTTGATCTTTATCGAGAGTTACCCACCGGCTTGGCGTATTTCCTCGATGCGGGTCCAAAGTACTTCAGTCGCGTCGATCCCGGTAAATCGCTTCAGCTGTTGCGCGCCCGTGGGCGAGGTGACGTTGATTTCGGTCAGGTATTCGCCGATCACGTCGATGCCTACAAAGATCAGTCCACGGCGCTTTAGCTCGGGTCCGATGGTCCGGCAGAGCTCCAGGTCGCGGGCGGTCAGCTCGACCGCCTCGGCGCGCCCGCCGACCCGCAGATTCGAGCGGACCTGACCGTCGGCCGGCACCCGGTTGATGGCTCCCACCGGCTCGCCGTCGACGAGGAGAACGCGCTTGTCGCCCTTGCTGACGGCGGGCACGAACTTCTGGGCGATGACCTGCTCGCGCCCGATCATGGCGTGGAGCTCCAGGAGGGCGTCGAGATTGGGGTCGTCGGCCAGCAGCCGCGCCACCCCCGAGCCGCCCCCTCCGTAGAGGGGCTTCAAGACGATGTCGCCGTGGCGGGCGCGGAAGTCGTAGATCGCCTCATGGTCCGAGGTGATCAGGGTCGGCGGCTGCACGCCGGGGAAGTCGGTGACGAACAGCTTCTCGGGCGCGTTGCGCACCTCGGCCGGGTTGTTCACCACCAGGGTGTGGGGGTGGATCTTCTCCAGGAAGTGGGTGGCGGTGATGTAGGCCATGTCGAACGGCGGGTCCTGGCGCATCAGCACCACGTCGACATCGTCCTTCATGTCCAGGATCACCGTCTCGCCCAGCCGGGCGTGCGCGCCCTGTTCGGCGAAGACCTCCAGCGGCTGGGCGCGGGCGAAGACGCGGCCGTCCTCCAGCGAGAGCTTGTCGGGCGTGTAGACCCACAGCCTGTGGCCCCGCGCCTGGGCCCGCAGCATCATCAGGAAGGTCGTGTCGGTGTCGATATTGATCCCCAGGACGGGATCCATCTGAACGGCGACTCTCAGCGACATGACGGCTCCTGGCGTGGCGTGCGCTCACACCTAGGGCGCCGCGCTCGACTAGTTAAGCGCGAATGGCCAAAATGCGAGCGTCGGGCCCCGTCCTTAAGCGGCCAGAGCGCTTCCTCCCGGCATCAGGGCGCCGACGACCAGACGGCTGAGCATCCGGCCTTCCAGGGGGATGATCGCGTCGACGAACAGCTCTCCGGCGGTGTCCATCGGCGGCGGCGGCTGGAGAAGCGCCGCGTCGACCATGAAGGTCTCCTGCACCGCGTCCACCAGCAGCCCCACCATCCGGCTATCCAGCTGGACGACGACGATGACGTGCCGCGAGGAAGGCTCCGTCCGGCCAAGACCCAGGCGGTTGCGGAGGTCGAGAACCGGCATCACCGCGCCGCGCAGATTGATCACGCCTCGGATATAGCCCGGCGTCTGCGGCATGGCCGTCGCCGGGGTCCAGCCGCGGATCTCCCGCACGACGCTGATGTCGATGCAGAATTCCTGACCGCCGATCTCGAACGAGATCATTTCGATCTGGCCGTTGTCCAACGCCTCGGCCATCAGAATTCCTCCCAGCTCTCGACCTTCAGCGCCGTGGCGCCGAGCGTGGCGGGCCTGTCGCTCGCGAACGCCTTGGGGCGATGCGAGGCGGCCGGGGGCGGCGGGGTGGCGGCGCGCCGCGACGGCGCGGCGCGACCCATGTCGCCGAACTGGAACTTGCCGACCAGCTCGGCGAGATTCTGGGCCTCCTGGCGCAGGGTGTGCGCGGCCGCGGTCGCTTCCTCGACCATGGCGGCGTTCTGCTGGGTGACCTGGTCCATCTGGTTGACGGCGGCGTTGACCTCGTTCAGCCCCGTGGCCTGCTCCTGCGACGACGTGGCGATATCCGAGATCAGGCTGTCGATCTCCGCGACCCGCTCAACGATCGAGATCAGGGCCTGACCGGTGTCGCCCACCAGCTTGACGCCGCGGCCGACCTGCGCCGTGCTGCTGGCGATGAGCGCCTTGATCTCCTTGGCGGCGTCGGCGCTCCGCTGGGCCAGGGCGCGCACCTCTTGCGCCACGACGGCGAAGCCGCGTCCCGCCTCGCCGGCTCGGGCCGCCTCGACCCCGGCGTTCAGCGCCAGAAGGTTGGTCTGGAAGGCGATCTCGTCGATCACGCCGATGATCTGCGTGATCTGGCTGGAGCTGTGCTCGATCTCGCCCATGGCGGCGACGGCCTCGCTCATGACCGTCCCGGACCGCTCGACCTCGGCGCGGGTCGTGGAGGCGGCGGACGAGGCCTGGCGGGCGTTCTGGGCGGCGCGCTTGACCGTGGCGGTGATCTCGTCGAGGGCCGCGGCGGTCTCTTCCAGGCTGGCGGCCTGCTGCTCGGTGCGCTTGGACAGGTCGTCCGAGGAGGCCCCGATTTCATCCGTGCCCGACCGAATCGTCGAGGTCGTGGCGCCGACCAGCTTCATGGCCGCCTGCAGCGTTTCCAAGGCGCTGTTGAAATCCAGCCGCAGATTGTCGAGCTCGGGGATGAACGGGTTTTCGATTCGCTGTTCAAGGTCGCCGGCGGCCAAGGCCGTCAAGGCCGCGCCGATGTCCCGCACCGCCTCGACCCTTTTCGTCACGTCCGTCGCGAACTTGACGATCTTCACGACCTTGCCCGACCCGTCCAGGATCGGGTTGTACGAGCCCTGGATCGTGACCACGCGACCACCCTTGCCCAGGCGCGTGAACTCGGCGGCTTGGTACTCGCCTCGGACCAGCTTGGCCCAGAAGTCGACATAGGCCTGGCTGTCGCGATAGGCCGGCTCGGTGAACATCGCGTGCTTGCGCCCGACCACCTCGTCCAGACGATAGCCCATCGTGGTCAGGAAGTTGTCGTTGGCGGTGAGGATCGTGCCGTCGGTCGTGAACTCGATCACCGCCTGGGAGCGGCCGATGGCGGCGATCTGGGCCGCGTAGTCCACGTTCTGCAGCCGCGCCCGGGCGTCGGCCCATTCGACGACGAAGCCGACGACCTTGTCGCCGTGCCGCCGCGGCGTCACCAGCAGGTCGAACGCCAACTCGCCGATCCGGATCGTGGCGGCGTGACGGTCGGTCAGGCGCGCCAGCATGGCGCGCTGGTGGGCCGGATTCTTGTGAAAGACGTCGATATTGCTGCCGATCAGCTTGGCGACGCTGAAGTTCGGCAGCTCCTTGCGCAACTCCGCCTCGTTCTCGCGAAGCAAGTCGTGAACCGCCGGATTCATGTAGGTGATATTTAGATTGGAGTCGGCCACCATGATGTTGGCCCGTAAGACTTCGAGTATTTTCCCGTTGTCCTGATTCTTATTGCCGCTACCCGCGAGTTTCTTCAGCATCTCGTCCGCCATTACTCGAAGTTGGAGTGTGGAAAGGCAGAACTGAACGCACCTTCTTATATGATAACGTTTGCAGGCGGGGGATTAATGAAATCTTGTTTGGGAAGGTTTGGACGAGCGGCGGTTTGACGCACCCGCGCGAAGGCTCGGTTTTTCCTAGTTCAGCCGCAGGCGCATCCGCTCCCGCGCGGCCCGAGCGGCGATCGCCGCGCCGCCGTCCAGGATCTGGGCGCGGGACAGAGCCTGCAGCGCGCCGGCCAGCGCTCCCTGGCCCTCGCGCGCGGCGGCGACGTCCAGCCAGGGGCGGTGGTCCTTGGGATTGAGCAGCGCGCGGCGAAGCGCCGAGCGTTCCGCGCGGACCCAGTCCTTGGCCTGCTGGGCGCGGGCGAAGATGTTGTTCTGGAGCCGGATCAGGACCGCGCGGTCCGGGATCGGGGCCATCAGGAGTTCCAGACGCGCGGCGACGTCCGGCATCAGGCCGGTGCGCAGCGCGCGGCGCGACAGCTCCGACGGCAGCACGACCCGACCCTCGCTGAACGGGTCCAGGGCCAGCGGACCCTCGTCGGTCTCGATGCGCAGCAGGAAATGGCCCGGAAAGTCGACACCGTGAACCTCCAGGCCCACGGCGCGGGCCGCGTGCAGATAGAACACGCCCAGCGCGACCGGCAGGCCCTTGCGGCGATGGGCGATGGCGATCACGTCCGCGTTGTCGGGATGATCGTAGGTCAGGACGTCGCCGGTCAGGCGCAGGTCGCCGGCCAGGGCCTCGGCCACGGCCTCCTCGGGAGACTCGCTTTCGGCGCGCCGACGGAGGCGCTCGACCGCCTCGCGCGCCAGATCGACGGCCGGTTGGATGTCGCGGCTCGGATCGTCGTGCACGGCGCAGGCCAGGGCCGCCTCGAACAGCGGGAAACCGTCGTCGGGTCCTTCGCCCGCCCGAACCAGAATGGCCTCGGCCTCCTCCCGTGTCATGCGCCCTCCCAGGCGTTCGGCAGATGCCGCGGGACCCGGCCCGGCGCCAGGGCGATCAGGTCGAGGCGCACGGACAGCGCGCGCAAGGCGGGGCGATGCGCGACGACATGGGCGGCGGCGCGGCGCAGGCGGTCGCGCTGGGTGGGCGTCACGGCGTCCAGAGCATCCTCGATCGTCGCGCGTTGCTTGACCTCGACAACGGCCAGGACGCGTCCGCGTTGCGCCAGGAGATCGATCTCCCCAAGCGGCGTAGCGAGGCGAAAGCCCAGGACGCGATAGCCCTTCACCATCAGCCACAGCGCCGCCCACACCTCGGCGCGTCGGCCAAGCCGGCGCGCGGCGGCGCCGCGAAGCCTACGGATCTCGGCGTGGCGGATGCTCGGCGCCATCAAGCCTGCTCCTTCAGGGCCAACGCCTGGCGGTAGAGATCCTTGCGCGACAGGCCCAGCGCCTTGGCGACCTCCGAGGCGGCCTCGCCCAGAGGCAGGCGGGTCATGGCCTCGCGCAGGGCGGCCTCGGCGTCGTCGGCGGTGGCGGCCTTTTCCGCGCCGGGACCCACCAGGATGACGATCTCGCCCTTGGGGGCCTCGAACCGCGGGTCGGCGGCGAGGTCCGCCAGCGTTCCCCGCACGCAAGTCTCGTAGAGCTTGGTCAGTTCGCGGCAGACGGCGGCCTGGCGCGTGGGCCCGAAGACCGCGGCCATGTCGGCCAGGCAGTCGGCGACGCGCGAGGCGCCTTCATAGACGATGAGGGTGGCGCGGACGCTGGCGAATTCTTCCAGAAAGGTCCGCCGCGCGGCGCTCTTGGGCGGCGGGAATCCGGCGAACAGGAAGCGCTCGGTCGGCAGGCCCGCCAGGGTCAGGGCGGCCAGCGCGGCCGAGGCGCCCGGGATCGGGATCACCGGATGGCCGGCGGCGATCGCCTCGCGCGCCAGGCGCGCGCCAGGGTCCGAGACCATCGGCGTGCCCGCGTCCGAGACCAGCGCGACGCGCGCGCCGGCCTCCAGCCGTTCGAGCACGCCCGGGATGGCGCGCTCGGCCACGTGCTCGTCGTGGCGCTCCAGCTTGGTGCGAATGCCATAGGCGGAGAGAAGCTTGCCGGTCACCCGGGTGTCCTCGGCCAGCAGCAGGTCGCAGCCGGCCAGCACGTCCAGGGCGCGCAGGGTGATGTCGCGCAGATTGCCGATCGGCGTCGCCACCAGATAGAGGCCCGGCGCTAGGGGCGCGTCGGACAAGGCTGGCGGGGGAGGCTGTCGGCTCAAGGGGTGGTCCTTCGCGGAACCCGGATCGGGGTTCGTTCAACGCATATCAGGTCGCGAGCGCGCCTGTCAGCCGGTCGAGAACCAGTCGGCCCCGTCGCGTGGCGCGCAAACGATTTTGATCGGCGACCAGGAGGCCCGCGTCCGCCAGATCACGCACCTTGGCGGCATCGGGCGTCAGGTTCAGCGCCGCCACTTCGGCGAACGCGACGCCGTCGTCGATTCGGAGACCAAGCACCAGCCGCTCCTCGGCCGCTTCGACCGGGCTCAGGATCTCGCGCGTGAAGCCGACGCCCTGGCCACGAACGGCGGCGACGTAGTCGGCGATCGCCCGATGGGCGAGGGTCGCCGCGCGCCCCTCGGGCAGAGCCAGGCGGCCATGCGCGCCGGGGCCGACGCCGACATAGTCGACGCCCCGCCAATAGACGAGATTGTGCCGCGAGCGAGCGCCCTCGCCCCGCGCGTGGTTGGAAACCTCGTAGGCGTCGTAGCCCGCCGCCTCCAGGACGGTCTGGGTCGTCTCGAAGAGCGTGGCGGCGAGGTCCTCGTCCGGGACGACCAACGTCCCGCGCCCGACCGCACGATCGAAGGCGGTGCCCGGTTCGATGGTCAGCTGATAGGGCGAGACGTGCTCGGGGCCGAACGCGATGGCCTCGGCCAGTTCGGCGCGCCAGGCCGCGTCGGTCTGGCCCGGCCGGGCGTAGATCAGGTCGATCGACAGGCGCTGAAAGGTTCTGGCCGCCACGTTCATCGCCCGCCGCGCCGCGCCGGCGTCGTGGTTGCGGCCCAGCGCTCGCAGGGCGTCGTCGTCCAGCGCCTGGACGCCCAGCGACAGACGCTCGACGCCCGCCTCGGCCAGGGCCGCGAAACGGTCGGCCTCGGCGTCGGTGGGATTGGCCTCCAGGCTGATCTCCAGATCCTCGACGGGCGACCACAGACGCTTGGCGGTCTCGATGACGCGCGCGACCTCGGCGGGGTCCATCAAGGACGGCGTCCCGCCGCCGAAGAAGATCGACAGCAGGGCGCGCTCGCCGGTCAGGCGCCGCTGCGCCTCCAGGTCGGCGATGATGGCGTCGGCCAGGGCGCGCCGCTCCTCGGCCCGGCCTCGGTCGCGCACCACGTTGAAGTCGCAATACGGGCAGATGCGCCCGCAGTAGGGCCAGTGGACGTAGACGCCCAGCGGCCGCGGGGCGGCGTCAGTCAAACAGCGCCGCCTTGAGCTTGGCGAAGGCGCGGGCCCGGTGGCTCATGGCGTCCTTGGCGGCCGGCTCCATCTCGCCGAAGGTCGTGTCGTGACCCTCGGGCGCGAAGATCGGGTCGTAGCCGAAGCCGCGCGTCCCCCGCCCGGGAAAGACCAGGCTTCCGTCCACGCGGCCCTCGACGACCACGGCCGGGCCGTGCGGCCAGGCCACCGCCAGGGCCGAGGTGAACCAGGCCGCGCGGTCGTCGGAGCCGGTCTCCTCCAGGCGTTCCTCGACCTTCTTCATGGCGATGGCGAAGTCCTTGCCGGGACCCGCCCACCGAGCCGAGAAGATCCCCGGCGCGCCGTCCAGGGCGCGTACGGAAAGGCCCGAATCGTCGGCCAGGGCCGGCAGGCCCGAACGGTCGGCGGCGTGACGCGCTTTCAAAAGGGCGTTGCCCACGAACGTGCTTTCGGTTTCATCGGGTTCGGGCAAGCCCAGCTGGCCGGCGGTGACGATCTCGAAGCGGCCGTCCAGCAGGGCGGCGATCTCGGGGACCTTGCCCGGATTATGGGTGGCGGCCACGAGCTTCGATCCCAATTCAAGCTTAAGCGCCATCCGTAAGAACTCCTGGCCGACCCAACGAAGGGAAACAATCCGATGCGGCTTCTCTACTCCGATATCTCGCCGTTCGCGCGCAAGGTTCGCGTGCTGGCGATCGAAAAAGGCCTTTCGGACCGCTTGACCCTCGAGGTTGTCGCCCCGTTCCAGGACGAGAGCCTTCGCGCCCAGAATCCGCTGTGCAAGGTGCCGACCCTGATCCTGGAGGACGGCGAGGCGGTATTCGACTCCGCCGTCATCGTCGACTGCATCGACGGTCTGTCCGAGCCGCGTCTCGTCCCGGCGTCTCAGCCGGCGCGGCGGCGCGCCCTGACGATCGAGGCCGCCGCCGACGGCATGGGCGACGCCTCGATCCTGATCGTCCGCGAGCGGATGCGGCCGCAAGGCGAGCACCGCCAGGACCTGTTCGACCGGCAGATGCGGGCCGTGAACGCCGCCCTCGACCTGTTCGTCGCCGCCCTGGCCGACGGCCGCCTGTCGCCCGACCGCTTCGAGATCGCCGAGATCGCCGTGGCGGTGCAGCTGGCCTATCAGGACGTCCGCCGGGTCAGCGACTGGCGCGCCGGCCGCCCGACCCTCGCGGACTGGTATGAACGGGTCTCGAAACGGACCTCGATGGTGGCGACGCACGCGGGCGTGGCCTAATTACCACTCGCCTTGGCGCATGTGCATCATTACCAGAGTTTAATATCGTTTCTCGATAAACGTGATTGGCGGAACCCAAATCGGCTTCTATTTGTTGAGCGTGGCGGAGGGTCGAGCGTTTCGACCCCGAGCCCACTTCAACGGAAAGCCCCGATGTCCGCCGCCCGCCTGTTCCGCATCGCCGACAAGGTCGTCATGACCGCCATCACCGCCGCGCTGATCGTGGCCGTGCCGGTGTCGGCCGTCGCGTTCGTGGTGCAAACGCTCTAAGGCGCGCCTGAGGTTATCGCGGGGACGGCCCGGTCTTTGACGCCTCCCGCGACGCGGGGCAGATTGCAGAGCGTCGCTGTGGGGAAGCAGCCATGCGCGCCTTGGGGCCCGGCTCCGTATCGAGTTTCCTGAAGATCATCCTCGACGTGATCTATGTCGGGCTGTGGATCTTCGTCAGCTTGCTGTCGCTGTTCACGCTGGTCGCGCTGCTGTTCAGCTTCAATCCCGAACTTCTGGCCTCGGTGTTGCCGATCAGCGACGCCGTCGAGGCGATCGCCAAGGACGGCCCGCTGTTCGCCGGCGCCCTGGCCGCGTGGGCTCTGCTGCTGGGCGGCTGGATGGTCATTGTCGAGCGGCTGCGCAAGATCTTCGCCACCCTGACCGCCGGCGACCCCTTCCATCCCGACAATGTGGTGCGGCTGCGCCTGATCGGCCTCGTCTTGGCCGGCCTGGAGGTCGGGCGCTACGTCTTTTCGGGCATGGCCCGCTGGCTGGCCCCGAAGGCCAAGGTCATCGACGACAGCTTCACCCTGACCGCGTGGTTCTCGGTGCTGGTCGTCTTCGTCCTGGCCGAGGTCTTCCGCGAAGGCGCCCGCCTGCGCCGCGAAGCCGAACTGACGATCTGAACCGGAGCGACCCCCGCATGCCCGTCCGCGTGAACCTCGACCGCGTGCTGCTCGACCGCCGCATGTCGCTGACGGAGCTTTCCGACCGCGTGGGCGTGACGATCGCCAACCTGTCGATCCTGAAGACCGGCAAGGCCCGGGCGGTGCGATTTTCGACGCTCGACGCCCTTTGCCGCGAGCTGCAGTGTCAGCCGGGAGACTTGCTGACGTTCGAGTACGGCCCGGCCCAGGCGCAAGAGGACTAGCCGGCTAGGGCCAAGCCGCTAGTTCAGCCGCCGCTTCTTCAGCAGATTGGCCCGGTCCATCGAGCGAATCTCGACCTCGAAGGCGTCGCCTTCGCGCAGGATCTTCAGCGGCACGCTGACGCCGGCGGGTCCCAGGCTCCAGAGCTTCTCGTAGAACTCCGCCAAATCCGAGACGGGCATGCCGTCGACCGCCAGGATCAGATCGCCGGCGCGCAGTTCGGCGCGGTCGGCCGGGCCCTTGGGCGAGATGCCGACCACCACGACGTGATCCTCGACCTCCTGGGCGAAGACGCCCAGCCACGGGCGCGGCGGATGGGGCGCACGACCGCGAGCGAGATCGTCGAGGATCGGCGGCAGGAGCTCGGCCGGCACGAACATGTTCAGCGGCCGGGCCTCGCCGCTCTGGTCGCGGCCTTCCAGGGTCAGCGAACCGAGGCCGACGAGGTCGCCCTTGGGGCCGATCAGGGCCGCGCCGCTCCAGTGCGGATGGGCGGGCGCGGTGATGATGGCGTCGTCGAGGAAATATTCCCAGTAGCCGGCGAAGGGGATGCGGGCCAGGACCTTGCCGGCCACGGCGTGGGCGCGGCCGCCGGCGCCGGCGGCGATCACCGACGCGCCCGCGTCCAAGTCCTTCGACGAGCCGATGGTCATCACCGGCAGGTCCAGCGGCTCCAGCGCCTGAACGAGGCCAAGGCCCGAGCGGGCGTCGAGACCCAGGACATGGGCGTGGACGCGACGCCCGTCGTTGCGGGTCAGCACGACGTCCTCGGCCTCGGTGATCAGATAGGCCATGGTCAGGACGAGGCCCCCGGGGCCGATGACCACGCCGTTGCCGACGCGCTCGGTCCCGAGGATGGCGGCCGTATAGGCGTCGGTCGGAACCTTCGCCTCCAGGGCCACCATCGACGACAGCGCCTGGTCGAGATCGAAGCGATAGGCCTCGGCCGACGGGCGCAGGCGGGCTTCGACTTCATAGCCTTCGAACGGGGTGGGCACGAAAAACTCCTGATCCTCAGGTCAGGAATCTGGGACCTGCGACGCCGTCCGGCAAGTGTCGAAGGTTAACCGCCGATCGCCGCGCGCTGGAGGCCGAACAACTCCCCGATGCCCTTCTCGGCCAGGGCGTACAGCGCCTCGAACTCGCCCCGGGTGAAGCCGCGCTTTTCGCCGGTGGCCTGGATCTCGACGATGTCGCCGGCTCCGGTCAGCACGAAGTTGCTGTCGGCCTCGGCGCTGGAGTCTTCCTCGTAGTCGAGATCGAGCACGGGCGTTCCGTTGAACACGCCGCACGAGACGGCGGCCACCTGGCCGAGGATCGGGTCGGTCTTCAGCACGCTCTCGTCGAGCAGATATTTCGTCGCCAGCCGCAGGGCCACCCAGGCGCCGGTGATCGCCGCGGTGCGGGTGCCGCCGTCGGCCTGGACGACGTCGCAGTCGAGGGTGATCTGGCGCTCGCCCAGCGCCTTCAGGTCGACGACCGCGCGCAGGGACCGGCCGATCAGGCGCTGGATCTCCTGGGTGCGGCCGCTCTGCTTGCCGGCGGCGGCCTCGCGGCGGCCCCGGCTGTGGGTGGCGCGCGGCAGCATGCCGTACTCGGCCGTGACCCACCCCTGACCCTTGCCGCGCAGCCAGCCCGGCAGGCTCTCCTCGACCGTGGCGGTGACCAGCACCTTGGTGTGGCCGAACGAGACGAGGCACGAGCCCTCGGCGTAGCGATTGACGCCGGTCTCCAGCGTGACGGCGCGCAGCTGATCGGGGGCGCGTTCGGACGGACGCATGGATGACTCCGGCATTTGAAAGGTGGAAGAGGGCCGCTTATCCTATCGGTCCGCCAAACTTGAAAGAGGCCGACCGCTTTTGTCCGCCGACCGGGTCCCAAACGACACGATCTCCATGGCTATTCCGGCATGACGCAGCTGTTTCCGGGGCCCATCGTCCCGACGCCGGGCCTCGCGGACCTGGACGCGCGGGCCCGCGACATCTTCCGGCGGGTCGTGGAGTCGTATCTCGAGACCGGCGAGCCCGTCGGCTCGCGCACCATCTCGCGCGGCGGCGTGGCGCTGTCGCCGGCCTCGATCCGCAACACGATGCAGGATCTGGCGCATCTGGGCCTGCTGGACGCCCCGCACACCAGCGCCGGGCGGATGCCGACCCACGCGGGCCTGCGGATGTTCGTCGACGGCTTCCTGGAGATCGGCGACATCGCCGAGGAGGAAAAGCGGGCGATCGAGGCGCGCCTGGCCGTGCGCGGCCGCTCGTTCGAGGAGGCCCTGGCCGAGGCCTCGTCGGTGCTGTCGGGCCTGGCGGGCGGGGCGGGGATCGTCGTGACGCCCGTGCGCGAGGGCGGGGTCAAGCACGTGGAATTCGTGCCGCTGGGCGGCGGCCAGGCCTTGGCGGTCATGGTGTTCGAGGACGGCCAGGTCGAGAACCGTCTGATGCGCCAGCCGCCCGGCGTGACGCCCTCGGCCTTGCAGGAGGCCAGCAATTTCCTCAACGCCCGCCTCCGGGGCCGCACGCTCAGCGAGGCGCGCGCCGAGATGGGCGTCGAGCTGGAGACCGCGCGCCGGCAACTGGACGAGACCGCCGCGCGCCTGGTCGAGGAGGGCCTTGCGGCCTGGGGCGGCGAGGGCGACGCCCGCTCGCTGATCGTCCGAGGCCAGGCCAACCTGCTGGCCGACGCCCGGGCCCGCGAGGATCTCGACCGCGTGCGCCAGCTGTTCGACGACCTGGAGCAGAAAGGCCAGCTGATCGGCCTGCTCGACGACGTCCGCGACGCGCAAGGCGTTCGTATCTATATCGGCGCCGAAACGCGGCTCTTTTCGCTTTCGGGTTCCTCGGTGATCGCGGCGCCCTATATGACGGGCCGTCAGAAGGTGCTGGGCGCGATCGGCGTGATCGGTCCGGCGCGATTGAACTACGCCCGAGTCATTCCGTTGGTGGACTACACCGCCCGGGTGCTCGGTCGGATGATGGATGGATAAGGACTTTACCAGATGACCGACGAGCAAACGCCGGCTGAAGACGTCGCCTTCGAGGCCGACGACTCCGCTCAGGAGATCGAGGCCCTGAAGCTCGAGGTGGCGCAACTGAAGGAGCAGGCGCTCCGCTACGCCGCCGAGGCCGAGAACACCAAGCGCCGCGCCGAGCGCGAGATGAACGACGCGCGCGCCTACGCGATCCAAAAGTTCGCCCGCGACCTGCTGGGCGTCGCCGACAACCTGTCGCGCGCCACCGCCCACAGCCCCAAGGACTCGGGCGACGCGGCGGTGAAGAACTTCATCATCGGCGTCGAGATGACCGAGAAGGAGCTGCAGGGCGCCTTCGAGCGCAACGGCCTGAAGAAGATCGATCCGGCCCAGGGCGAAAAGTTCGATCCGCACCTGCACCAGGCCGTGACCGAGCAGCCCTCGACCGAGGTGGCGGCGGGCGGCGTGATCGCCGTGCTGCAGGCCGGCTATGAGCTGATGGGCCGACTGGTGCGACCGGCCATGGTGGCCGTCGCGGCCAAGGGCTCGACGGCGCCCGGCGCGGCCGAACCCTCGGCGTCGACCAATCCCTATGCCGGGGCCGGCGCGGACGGCGCCAATTCGGGCGGCGCGTTCGACACCAAGGCGTGACGCGCCCCGCGATCCGAACCTCGCTCGGCGTTTATCCGCCGGCCGACCCTGTCGGACCCGTGGAACAAGCTCGGGGTGAGGTTCGGATCGGGCGCCCTTCGCCATGATCCTCACCCTGAGCCCGTCGAAGGGCGAGGATCACGCAAGCAAGAGGCCCGGCCCCTCTTCCCCACGCGCGCGTTTTCGCTAATGTCGGCGGTCCATTCTCTACGGGGCCGCGCGGGGCGATTCTCCTGGGGCGGCGGTCCCGACACCTGGACCGGACTATGAAGCTTACCATCGAACGGGCGGCGCTCCTGAAGGCGCTGGGGCACGTGCAGAGCGTCGTCGAGCGGCGCAACACCATCCCGATCCTGTCGAACATCCTGCTGTCGGCCGACCGCGACCAGCTGTCGTTCTCGGCCACCGACCTGGACATGGAGATCATCGACGAGGGCCTGGCCCAGATCGACGTGCCCGGCCAGATCACCGCCCCGGCCCACACCCTCTACGAGATCGTCCGCAAGCTGCCCGACGGCGCCGACGTGTCGCTGAGCTTCAGCGGCGACGATCCGCGCCTCGTCATCCAGGCTGGCCGTTCGCGCTTCAACCTGCCGGTGCTGCCGGCGGGCGATTTCCCGGTGATGAGCAGCGACGGCCTGTCGGGCCGCATCGCCGTCGACACCAACGAGCTGATCCGGCTGATCGACAAGACTCGCTTCGCCATCTCGACCGAAGAGACCCGTTATTATCTGAACGGCCTCTACGTCCACACGGTCAACGAGGGCGGCGAGACCAAGCTGCGCGCTGTGGCCACCGACGGTCACCGCCTGGCCCTGGCCGAGATGCCGGCGCCCGAGGGCGCGGTCGGCCTGCCGGGCGTGATCGTGCCGCGCAAGACCATCGCCGAGGCCCGCCGTCTGATGGAGTCGGCCGGCGAGACGGTCGACCTGCAGGTCTCGGCCCAGAAGGTCCGCTTCGAGTTCGGCCAGGCGGCCTTGACCTCCAAGGTCATCGACGGCGCCTTCCCCGACTACATGCGGGTCATCCCGCGCGACAACGCCAAGATCCTGACGCTCGACAACGACCTCTTCGCCAAGGCCGTCGACCGGGTGGCGACCATCTCGGCCGAGAAGAGCCGCTCGGTGAAGCTGGCCGTCGAGCCGGGCCGCATCACCCTGACCGTGCGCAACATGGAAGCCGGCCAGGCCGTGGAAGAGGTCGAGGTCGATTACGACGGCGAGCCCTTCGAGATCGGCTTCAACGCCCGCTATCTGCTCGACGTCTGCGGCCAGATCGCCGGCCCGCAGGCCGAGTTCCGCTTCGCCGATCCGGCCAGCCCGACCCTGGTGGTCGATCCCGTCGACCCGGGCGTCAAGTACGTGCTGATGCCGCTGCGGGTCTGATCCGCGATTTCTTTGTCGACAGACGGGCGCTTGAGGGCGCCCGTTTTGCTTTCGGGGGTTCGTCATGAAGACGCTGCTGGCCGCCTCGGCCGCCATTCTGGTCCTCGGCGCCGTCGCCGCGCCCGCGTCCGCCCAAACGGTCGAGCGCCGCGAGATCGGCAATCAGATCCTGGAGAACGTGCCGGTCGCGTCACCGGCGATCCGCGAGGGTCTGGCCCGCTATCAGAACGCCCGCTCGGCGAGCTTCGACGACTGGGCCCCCGGCGGCATGATCATCACGACGCGCTTTGGCAACACCAACCAGCTGCACGTCGTGGCCGCGCCGGGCGCCGATCGCAGCCAGATCACCTTCTATGACGAGCCCGTCGCCAGCGCCCGCGCGCTGCCGGGCGGCCGCATCCTGTTCTCCAAGGACACCGGCGGCGACGAGTGGTTCCAGCTCTTCCTGCGCGACGCCGACGGCAAGACCGCTCAGCTGACCGAGACCGGCACGCGCAATCAGTCGCCGGCCTGGTCGCGGGACGGGTCGGTCCTGGTCTGGGCGCGCGCGGTCAAGGGTTCTGCCGACTACGACGTGCTGATGCGCGATCCCTCCGGCGCGACGAAGGTGATCCACAAGGGTCAGGGTCAGGTCTCGCCGGTGGCGGTGTCTCCGGACGGCAAGACGGTCCTTCTCGCCCGCTACTTCTCGGTCAACGAGAGCAAGGTCTGGCTGCTGGACGTGGCCAGCGGCAAGCTGACCGAGCTCAATCCCCCGGCCAAGGGCAAGACGACCAAGATCGCCTACAGCGGCGGGACCTTCACGCCCGACGGCAAGAGCGTTCTGATGCTGTCGGACGAGGGCTCGGATTTCGTCCGCCTGGTCCAGTTCGATCTCGCCACGGGCGCCAAGACCGTCCTGTCGGGCGAGCGTCCGTGGGACGTCGAGGACTTCGCGCTGTCGGACGATGGCGGGACCTTGGCCTATGTCGTCAACGAGGACGGCTACTCCAAGGTCGTCGTGCAGGACGTCCGCGCCCGCCGCGCCTTGCCCCAGCCGGCCCTGCCGGCCGGCGTCGTCTCGGGCCTGGCCTTCTCGCCGGACGGGAGCAAGCTCGGCTTCAGCCTGGCCTCGCCGACGGCGGCCAGCGACGCCTGGAGCTGGGGCGTCAACGACGGCAAGCTGGAGCGGTGGACCACCTCGGAGCTGGGCGGCCTCGACCCCACGGCGCTGGCGACGCCGACGCTCGTGCGGTTCCCGTCCTTCGACAAGCGTTCGATCCCGGCCTTCATCTACAAGCCGAAACTGGCCGCCGGCCAAAAGGCGCCGGTGATCATCAATATCCACGGCGGTCCCGAGGGCCAGTCGCGGCCGACCTTCGACACCTTCAGCCAGCACGCGGTGGCCGAGCTCGGCGCCGCGGTGATCCTGACCAACGTCCGCGGGTCGACCGGCTACGGCAAGACCTATCTCAATCTCGACAACGCCGAAAAGCGCGAGGACTCGGTCAAGGACATCGGCGCCCTGCTGGACTGGATCAAGACCCAGCCCGACCTGGATCCCAGCCGGGTGGTGGTCTATGGCGGCTCGTACGGCGGCTACATGTCGCTGGCCGTGATGACCCACTATTCGGACCGCATGGCCGGCGGCATCGAGATGTTCGGCATCTCGAACTTCGTGTCGTTCCTCCAGAACACCGAAGCCTATCGCCGCGACCTGCGCCGGGCCGAATACGGCGACGAGCGCGACCCGAAGATGCTGAAGGCCTTCGAGACGATCTCGCCGATGAACAGCGTCAACAAGATCACCAAGCCGATGCTGGTCATGCAGGGCTGGAACGATCCGCGCGTGCCGAAGTCCGAGTCCGACCAGGTGGTCGCCAAGCTGCGCGGTCAGGGCGTCGAGACCTGGTACGTGCAGTTCAAGGACGAGGGGCACGGCTTCCGCAAGAAGATCAATGTCGACCGTCGCCGCGAGGTCGAGGTGCAGTTCCTGCAAAAGGTGATGGGAATTTCCCCATCCAAATAGGGCTTCCGAAGCTTGGCCATTGCGCTCGGCGCCGACCTCGGTCATGCACTGAGCCTGATGGCTAAGCTTTCCACATCGCTCGACGACGTCTTCCTGGCGCTGACCGACCCGACCCGGCGCGCGATCCTTAGCCGCCTGGGCCAGGGTCCGGCGAGCGTGGGCGAGTTGGCCGCGCCGTTCGACATGGCTCTGACCTCGTTCATGAAACACCTGAAGATTCTGGAGCGCGCCGGCTGGATCACCACGGCCAAGGCGGGGCGCGTGCGCACCTGCGCCATCGTCACCGAGCGCTTCGCCGACGTGGGCGCTTGGGTTTACGCCCACCGGGCGCTCTGGGAGGCCTGACGTCAGGGTGACGTTGCCGCGGCGGCGAGGCCGTGCCAGGGTCCGTTTCCTATCAAAACGGGAGGCGACTCGTGGCCAAGCTGAACTATCTGACGGTGGGCTCGAACGATCTGGAGAAGGCCAAGGGGTTCTATGACGCCCTGCTGGGCTCGATCGGCTTTAGGCCGCTGTTCGAGCATCCGTCGGGCGGACGGCTCTATCGCGGCGATGGCTGCATGTTCGGGGTGCTGGGGCCGCACGACGGCAACCCGGCCTGTATCGGCAACGGGATGATGGGCGGCTTCGCCTTCGACACGGTCGAGGCGGTCGACGCCTTCCACGCCAAGGCCCTGGAACTGGGCGCTCAATGCGAGGGCCCGCCGGGCGAGCGGATGCCGCGCGCCTATTTCGCCTATTTCCGCGACCTGGATGGCAACAAGCTCTGCGGCTACAAGCTGGGCTGAAGCCGCGTGTGGCGTCGGCCGACGACACCGCTTAAGAACGCCGGATGGCGTCGGCCGCACTGCTTTCCCTGACCCTGACGGACTTCCGCTCGTACGAGCGCGCGCGCCTGGAGACCGGCGGGCGCAGCGTCTATCTGTTCGGGGCCAACGGGGCGGGGAAGACCAATCTTCTCGAGGCCATCAGCCTGCTGACGCCCGGCAAGGGCCTGCGCGGCGCCAGCCTGACCGAGGTGGGACGCCGCCTGCCGGGCGAAGCCGTGGGCCGCCCGTGGGCGGTGGCGGCCGAGGCGGAGGCGGACGACGAGGCGCCGATCCGGATCGGCACGGGCGTCGAGCAGGGCGGCGCGGCTCGGCGGATCGTGCGCATCGAGGGCGAGACCGTCCCGCCCGGCCGCCTGGCCGATCATGTCCGGCCGATCTGGCTGACCCCCGCCCAGGACCGCCTGTTCCTGGAGGCCGCCTCCGAGCGTCGCCGCTTCTTCGATCGCCTGGTCTTCGCGGGCGAGCCCGCCCACGCCGCCAACGCCAACGCCTATGACAAGGCCCAGCGCGAGCGGATGAAGCTGCTGACCGAGGCCTTCGAGCGCGGCGCGTCGCCCGACGCGACCTGGCTGAACGCGCTGGAGGCGCGTCTCGCCGAGGCCGGCGCCCTGCTGGCCGAGGCCCGCGCGCGGACGCTGCGGGCGCTTCAGGCCGAGATCGACGGGCGCGGCGACCGGCCCTTCCCGCAGGCCAGGCTGACGCTGACCGGCGATTGGGAGAAGATGGCCCTCGAGGGCGTCGCGTTCGCCGAGATCGAGGCCAGGCTGGCCGCCGCCCTCGCCGCCGCGCGGCCCCGGGACGGCGCCGCCGGCCGGGCCCTGACGGGTCCTCACCGGGGCGATCTGGCCATCTTTCATGTCGAGAAGGACCGTCCGGCGGCGGAGTGCTCGACCGGAGAGCAGAAAGCCCTGATTTTGAACCTCGTTCTGGCCCAGGCCGCGCGACTTTCGCGTGCGGAAGCCGCGCCGAATCCTGTAATATTGCTCGACGAAGTCGCCGCGCATCTCGACCTGACCAGGCGAGCGGCGCTGGCCGACGAACTCACGGCGCTCAAGCTCCAGGCCTTCCTCACCGGCACGGACGAGTCGCTGTTCGACCATCTCAAGGGTCGGGCTTTGGGCGTTCGCGTCAGCGACGCCGGCCTGACTCCAGTGAGCGCCTAGCTCTGGAAGACGAATGACCGAGAACACCGAAGACCAAGGTTCCGAACCGCCGACCCCGGAGATGACGACCGAGGAAGCCGCCGCTCAGTACGGGGCCGACTCGATCAAGGTGCTGAAGGGGCTCGACGCGGTCCGCAAGCGCCCGGGCATGTATATCGGCGACACCGACGACGGTTCGGGCCTGCACCACATGGTCTACGAGGTGGTCGACAACGCCATCGACGAGGCCCTGGCCGGCCACGCCACCAAGGTGCAGGTGATCCTCAACGCCGACGGCTCGGTGACGGTCACCGACGACGGGCGCGGCATCCCGACCGACATCCACGAAGGCGAGGGCGTCTCGGCGGCCGAGGTCATCATGACCCAGCTGCACGCGGGCGGTAAGTTCGACCAGAACAGCTACAAGGTCTCGGGCGGCCTGCACGGGGTCGGCGTCTCGGTGGTCAACGCGCTGTCGGACTGGCTGGAGCTGCTGATCCACCGCAATGGCAAGGTCCACCAGATGCGCTTCGAGCGCGGCGACGCGGTGACCTCGCTGGCGGTGACCGGCGACTCGCCGATCCGCGAGGACGGGCCCAAGGCCGGCGAGGTGCTGACCGGCACGGAAGTGACGTTCTTCCCGTCGAAGGACACCTTCGCGTTCATCGAGTTCGATCGGAAGACGCTGGAGCACCGGCTGCGGGAGCTGGCGTTCCTGAACTCGGGCGTGACAATCTGGTTCAAGGACCATCGCGGCGCCGAGCCCTGGGAAGAGAAGCTGTTCTTCGAGGGCGGCATCGAGGCGTTCGTCCGTCACCTCGACAAGGTCAAGACGCCGCTTCTGAAGGCGCCGATCGCGGTCAAGGGCGTCAAGGACAAGGTCGAGGTCGACCTCGCCATGTGGTGGAACGACAGCTACCACGAGCAGATGCTGTGCTTCACCAACAACATCCCGCAGCGGGATGGCGGCACGCACCTGTCGGCCTTCCGCGCGGCCCTGACCCGGATCATCACCAACTACGCGGAAAGCTCCGGCATTCTGAAGAAGGAAAAGGTTAGCCTTGGGGGTGAGGATGCCCGCGAAGGCCTGACCTGCGTGCTGTCGGTCAAGGTGCCCGATCCGAAGTTCAGCTCGCAGACCAAGGACAAGCTGGTCTCGTCGGAAGTGCGGCCGGCGGTCGAGAATCTGGTGTCGGAAGGCCTGTCGACCTGGTTCGAGGAGCATCCCAACGAGGCCAAGGCCATCGTCAGCAAGATCGCCGAGGCAGCCGCGGCCCGGGAAGCCGCCCGCAAGGCGCGGGAGCTGACTCGTCGCAAGAGCGCCCTCGACATCACCTCGCTGCCCGGCAAGCTGGCCGACTGTTCCGAGCGCGACCCGGCCAAGTCCGAGATCTTCATCGTCGAGGGCGACTCGGCCGGCGGTTCGGCCAAGCAGGCGCGTAATCGCGACAACCAGGCCGTCCTGCCCCTGCGCGGCAAGATCCTGAACGTCGAGCGCGCCCGCTTCGACAAGATGCTGTCGTCGGACCAGATCGGCACCTTGATCACCGCCCTGGGGGCCGGCATCGGGCGCGACGACTTCAACCCGGACAAGGTGCGCTACCACAAGATCGTGCTGATGACCGACGCCGACGTCGACGGCGCCCACATCCGCACGCTGCTGCTGACCTTCTTCTACCGGCAGATGCCGGAACTGATCGAGCGCGGCTACATCTACATCGCCCAGCCGCCTCTTTATAAAGCCAGCAAGGGCAAGTCCTCGCGCTATCTGAAGGACGACGCCGAGATGGACGCCTTCCTGGTCGACGAAGGCGTCGACGGGGCGGAGCTGGACCTGTCGTCGGGCGAGCGCATGACCGGCCAGGACCTGTTGGCCCTGGTGCAGATGTGCCGTTCGGCCAAGGCCAATATCGACCGTCTGGCCGCGCGGGCCCCGGCCTCGGCCATCGAACAGGCGGCGCTCGCGGGCCTGCTGGGCGAGACGCCGGACGCCGCCGCGGCTGCCACGCGTCTGGATCTCTACGCCGAGGAGGGCGACGGGCCCTGGAGCGGCGAGCGCGGCGAGACCGGCTTCGTCTTCAGTCGCGTGCGCCGGGGCGTTTCCGAGCGCGTGGTGCTGGACGACATCCTGCTGCACGCGGCCGACGCCCGCCGCCTGGCCGAACGGGCGGTCAAGCTGGCGGAGATCTTCGCCGGCCGCGCGGTGTTCCGCCGCAAGGACAAGTCGACGACGGTCCGCGGACCGCTCGACCTGGTCAACGCGGTGCTGGACGCCGGCCGCAAGGGCCTGACCATCCAGCGCTACAAGGGGCTGGGCGAGATGAACCCCGACCAACTCTGGGAGACCACGCTGGACGCCGAGGCCCGCACCCTGCTGCAGGTGCGGGTGAATCACGCCGACGACGCCGACGACATGTTCAGCCGCCTGATGGGCGATCTGGTGGAGCCGCGCCGCGAGTTCATCCAGGAGAACGCGTTGGACGCCGAGGTCGACGTCTAACGCTGAGCCTTACAGCTTAGCATAGCCAGACCTGTTTGTTCGGTAAGCGCCGGGCGCCCAAACGAGGGGCGACCCGGCGTTTTCTTTTTCTGAAACGTCCATTCCGGCTTGGTGGGCGCGTCCATGCGCGTCGCCCGAAGATGACGGGAGCGTCATCGTGCCAAGGTCGGGCCGATTCGCCCGAGAGTTCGCTGTGGGGCGCGTAAGGCATGGAACAGGACGTCAGTCTTCGTCCGGAACGGATCCTGGACCTCTCGGAGCGGCTGTCCGCCGTGGCGGGCGCCAAGATCGGCGAGATCGCCAGGGTCAACCGCGCGGCCAAGATGCTCGCCATCAACGCCTTGATCGTGGCCGCTCGCGCCGGGGAGGCGGGCAAGGGCTTCGCCATCGTGGCCGAGGAGTTCAAGAAGATCTCCACCGAGATCGACGCCGTCGCCGCGGCGTTGGAGAGCCAGGTGCGGGCCGATCTCGATGAGCTGTCGGCGATCGGCGGGGCCATCCTGGGGCATATGCGCGGTCAGCGGCTGGCGGACCTGGCCCTGAACGCCATCGAGATCGTCGACCGAAATCTCTATGAACGAACCTGCGACGTCCGGTGGTGGGCCACGGACTCGGCGGTCGTGGCGTGCCTGGCCGACGGCGATCCCGGGGCGGTCCGTCATGCCAGCGAGCGGCTCGGGGTGATCCTCGACGCCTACACGGTCTATCTGGACCTCTGGATCTGCGACACCGCCGGCCGGGTGGTCGCCAACGGTCGACCCGGCCGCTATCCCGGCGTCGCCGGCCGGTCGGTCGCCGAGGCGCGCTGGTTTCAGGAAGGCCTGTGCACCGCCAGCGGCGATGATTTCGTGGCCTGCGACATCGAACTGAGCCGCGCCTTGGGCGATGCGCCCGTCGCCACCTACGCCACCGCCATCCGCGAGGGCGGCCAGGCCCAGGGCAAGGTCCTGGGCGTCCTGGGCGTGCATTTCGACTGGCGCCCGCAGGCTCAGGCCGTGGTCGAGGGCGTGCGGCTGACCGCCGAGGAGCGAGAGCGCTCACGCGTCCTGTTACTTGATCAAAAGGGCCGAGTATTGGCGGCTTCGGACGGCAAGGGCGTCCTGAGCGAAATTTTCCCGCTCGATATTTCCGCTGGACCGATGGGCAGTTACGCCGACGGCGACAAGACCGTGGGCTATGCTCTCACCCCCGGCTACGAGACCTATGCCGGACTGGGCTGGTACGGGTGTCTGGTGCAAAGGCGACACACCTCGACCGAAACCGGAGTCGCGGCCTAGCCTTATTGGAAAAACATCACGCCACAGGATCGAACTATTTGTTCGCGCCCGAGGCGAAAACGACCAGATTCTCAGCATTAACCACGGAATCTCGTGTCGCAACATTGCCAGACGGCGTCGTACATGGTTTTTTAGCCTCAACCAAAACGCCAATTAAATCTCTGTGTAACTGCCTTGGCGGGGCAAACGCGTCACAATCCTAGTCTATGTGGGCGTTGGCGTACTCTTTCTCGGGAAAATCGCGCCCCGGTGTGATCTTCGGGAAACGGTGTCGCCGAGAAATCGGCGAAAAGTCGTAATCTGGGCTAGAGCATTCGTTTACGTTGTCCTAAAGGGACGTCGTTCAATTGGAGGGAGCAGTCATGGCTTCTAAGCGTCAGGTGATCGCGGTGGCGATCGCGTCGATGGTCGTCGCCGGCCTTTCGGTGGCCGAAAGCGCCGCCTGGGCGCAAACGTCGCCGGCTCAGGGTTCTAATCAAGCCCAACCCACCGTCTCGCTCGCGGACCAGATCGCGTCGGCCGCCGCGGCCGCCCAGGCCGATCCGAGCTTCGCGAGCAAGACCCCGGCTCAAAAGACGGCCGCCATCAAGGCCGCCGTCGCCGCCGTGCTGGCGAGCGGCTCCTACACGACCGCGGAAATCCAGAGCGCTCTGGTGAGCGCCGTCAGCAACGGCCAACTCAGCGCCGTGATGGCCGTCTCGGTGGCGCAGGGCGTTTCGGGCTCGCTCGCTCAGAGCGTGGCTCAGTCCTCGGCGGTCTCCGCCCAACTGCAGGCGCAGGGCATCACGACCAACGTCACGACCTCTTCGGTCACGAGCGACGGCGGCGCGCCGAGCGTTCTGGTCAGCCTCTATTCGGCGGCGAACACCAGCACCAACACGACGACGACCACGAGCTCTTCCAGCTCGACCACGACGACCACGCCGGCTCCGTACGATCCGTGCGCGGGCGTGACCGCCGCCTATTGCGGCGGCTAGGCTAAAGGACTTCTCGCGGCGGACCAGCGCGTCACGACATGCGCCGGCTGTCGCCTACTGGTGGGGATTATAACATGCGACTTCTGACGTGCTCGGCCATAGCGGCCTGTATCGCGTTGTCCGCGCCGCAATTCGCGCAGGCGCAGGACCTTGGTTCCAATTTCAAGCGCGACAAGAACGTTTCCGTTCGCCAGCGTCCCCGCCCGGATTACGAAGCGGCGGGCCAAAAGGCCGGCGGCTTCACGCTGTATCCGCGCGTGACGGTCGATCTTGAGCATAACGACAACATCTACGCCTCGGCCGTGAAGGTCAGCGATGAGATCTGGCGCGTGAAGCCGGAGCTGGCCGTGCGTTCGGACTGGTCGCGCAACGCGCTCGGCTTCTTCGCGGGCGGCAACATCATCCGCTACGGCGACAACAGCACCGAAAACGCCGAGGAATTCACCGCTTCGGCGAACGGCCGCATCGATATCGAGCGCGGCTCCAACATCACCGGCCAGGTCCAAACCCAGTCGCTGGTCGAACCGCGCACGAACCCGAGCGCTCCCCAGTCCGCCACGACGCCGGTGAAATACAATCTGAACTCCGGGTCGATCGTCCTGACGAAGGAGTTCAATCGCCTTCGTGTCTTGGGGCGCCTGGAAGATCGCGACTACAATTACAAGGACGTCCGCAATAAGAGCGGCGGCGTCATCGACCAGGACTTCCGGGACCGCAACGAGTTCGTCTATGGCGGTCGCGCCGAATACGCCGTGAGCCCCGACACCGCGATCTATGTCGCGGCCACGGGCAACAAGAAGAGCTACGACACCAAGGTCGTGGGTCAGGACCGGAGCTCCGACGGCTATGTCGTGGGCGCGGGCGCCGATTTCGACGTGTCCGAACTGGTGCGCGGCGACATCCAGGTCGGCTACATGAAGCAGTCGTACGATTACGCTCAGTTCAAGAGCATCAGCGGCTTCAACGCGTCCGGCCGGGTGGAGTGGTTCCCGACCCAGCTTACGACGGTGGGCATCAACGGCTCGCGGACCATCGAGGAATCGACGGCGCCGCGTTCGCAAGGCTTCATCTCGACCAACATCGGGGCCTCGATCGACCACGAGCTGCTGCGGAACGTTCTGCTCTCGGCCGCCTACAGCCACGGCAACGACGCCTACAAGGGCATTGATCGCACCGACAAGCGCGACAATTTCTCGGCGACCGCCAGCTACCTGCTGAACCGCCGCGTGGGTCTGTTCCTGACCTACAACTATCTGAAGCAGGCCTCGTCGGGCGCGCCCGTCGATCGCGGCGCGTCGTTCAAGGACAACAAGCTGATCGCCTCCGTGGCGCTGCAGTTCTAAGAACGTCCACGAAACGGCAAGGTTTGCCGATTACTGAGAGTGGTTATGGACGGCTCCGGTTTTGAAACTTCGAACGCTCCGGTGAATGACACCGGAGCGTTGTCTTTTGATCTGAACGTCGCGATCGCGACCTTCAGGCGACGCTTCCGCCTGTTCGCGGCGGTGGCGGTCGTGGTGTTCGCGGCGGTGGTGTTGTTCACCCTGCAGCAGACGCCGCGTTACACCGCGGTCGCGCAGGTGATGCTCGACGTGCGGAAGGAACAGGTCACCGACATGAGCGCGGTGCTCTCGGGTCTGCCGGCGGACTCGTCCGTCGTCGACACCGAGGTCGAGGTGCTCAAGTCGCGCTCGCTCGCCGGCCGCGTGGTCAAGGAGCTGAAGCTCGAACAGGATCCGTATTTCAACCCCTATCTCGCGGGCGGGAAGGGACCGACGGCGTGGCTGTTCACGCTGAAGAAAGCCGCTTCGCCCACCGCGACCCAGGACCCCGCCGAACTGCAGCGTCGACGTGAGCGCATCGTCGACAATCTGCTGGGCGGCCTGAAGGTGCGTCGCGCCGGCCTGACCTATCTGATCTCGATCGAGTACACCCACGTCAATCCGAAGCGCGCGGCCGAACTGGCCAACGCCTTCGCCAATCTCTACCTGACCGAACAGCTGGAGGCGAAGTTCGACGCGACCCAGAAGGCCAATGAATGGCTGGACACCCGGGTCGCCGAACTGCGCGAGCAGGTCCAGCAGGCCGACGCCGCGGTCCAGCAGTACAAGATCGAGCACAACCTGCTCAGCGCCGAGGGCGCGACCCTGACCGAGCAAGAGATCTCGGGCCTGAACCAGCAGCTGGCCCTGAGCCAGGCCTCGCAGGCCGAGACCGAGGCGCGCCTGAACATCGCGCGTCAGCAACTGGCCAAGGGCAGCACCGGCGAGGACGTCGGCGAGTCGCTGAATTCGCCGGTGGTGCAGCAGCTGCGCAAGCAGCGCGCCGAGAAGAGCGCCCAGGTCGCCGATCTCAGCGGTCGCTACGGCGAACGTCACCCGGATCTTCTGAAGGCCAAGCGCGAGCTGGCCGACATCGATACGCAGATCCAGGCCGAAATCCGCCGCATCATCTCCAATCTGGAAGCCCAGGCCCAGGTCGCGCGTCAGCGCACCGGTTCGGTGGCCTCGAGCGTGTCGCGTTCCAAGGGAACCCTGGCCGGCAATAACCGCGCCAGCATCGGCCTGGCCGAGCTGGAGCGGAAGTCCCAGTCGGTCAAGACGCTGTACGAAAGCCTCCTGTCTCGCTTCAAGCAGACCACGACCTCGGAAGGCATCGAGCAGGCCGACGCCCGCGTGGTGTCGCCGGCCAAGATCCCGACCGGCCCGAGCTATCCCAAGCCGTCGTTGAACCTGGCCCTTGGCCTGGTGCTGGCGCTGGGCGCCGGCGCGGCGGCGGTGGTGCTGGCCGAAATCCTGATGGCCGGCCTGTTCACCGAGGAAGAGGTCGAGCGTCGCCTGGGCCTGCCCTATCTGGGCGCGGTGCCCACGCTGGGCACCACGGTGGACGACGCCAAGACTCTGAAGGGCATGACGCCGCCGGACTACCTGCTGGCCAAGCCGCTCTCCAGCTTCGCCGAAAGCCTGCGCAAGCTGCGCGCCTCGATCCTGTTCTCCAAGGTCGGCGAGACGGTCAAGGTCATCGCGGTGACCTCGTCCCTGCCGGGCGAAGGCAAGACCACGACCACCTTCTCCCTGGCCCGCACGCTGGCGACCTCGGGCGCCAAGGTGGTGGTCGTCGACTGCGACCTGCGCCAGAGCGCCATCAGCCAGTTCCTGAAGGACACGCCGCCCGTGGGTCTGCTGGAAGTGCTGAACGGCGTCGCCACGCTGGACCAGGCGCTGATCGACGACGAAAGCGGCGCGCAGATCCTGCCGCTCGCCAAGTCCGCCTATACGCCTCGCGACGTCCTGGGCTCGGCGGCGATGCACCGTCTGTTGCAGGATCTGCGGAACCGCTACGAGATCGTGCTGCTGGACACCGCGCCGCTGCTGGCCATCGCCGACACCCGCATCCTAGCGCCGCACGCCGACGCCGTGGTGATGCTGGTGCGCTGGAAGAAGACGCCGGTGAAGGCCGTGCAGTCGGCTCTGGCCCTGTTGCAAGGCACGCGCGCGTTCATCGCCGGCGTGGCCCTCACGCAAATGGACCTCAAGGCCCAGTCCCGCTACGGCTACGGCGACTCCTATTATTACTACGCCAACTACCGAAAGTACTATGCGGACTAGGGGCCGGGCGGGCGCGGCGTCGTCCTCGGCGGCCAAGGCCCGAAAGCTGCAAACCTCCGAGGGCGTCGCGATCGGCGCCCTCATTGCTTTGTTGCTCGCCGAGGTGGTCGCGTTCGGCGCCAGCGACGTCGCCACGGCGGCGGTCTTCAACGCGCTTCACGCCGCCTTCCTGCTCGTCCTGGTGACGACCTGCGCCTGGGCCCGAAGGTCGCCGAGCGCACTCGGCGCGCTCTGGCCAGGCCTCTTGTCGGTCGCCTTGCTCATCGCGACGGCGTGGGCGCTGACGCCGTTCGGCCCCGGCGGAGCCCACCCGGTCTGGCGCTATCTCGGCGACCACGGCGGGGCCCTGACGGTGGATCGCTCGTCGGTGGCGCTCAACATCATCCGCCTGGCCGGCTTGGGTTGCCTGGTGCTGGCCGGACAGATCATCGGCGCCTCGGAGACGCGGCGTCGCGCGCTGTTCTGGTGGCTGCTGCTCGCGCTCGGCGCCTATGCCGCCCTGGCGATCATCGACTATGTCAGCCTGCGCGCGGACGGACGCCTGACCGCGACCCTGCTGAGCCCGAACACCGCGGCGACCCTGATGGGCGTCTGCCTGGTCTTCGCGGTGATGTTCTTCTCCCAGGGCCTTCAGCGCGCCGGCGGCGCGCTGACGCTGGACAAGCTGGGCCTCGACGCCAGCCTGAGCGTGGGCCTCGCCGCGGTGTTCGCCGTGACCCTGGCCATGACGGCCTCGCGCGCGGGGATTTTCGCCACGGTGATCGGCCTGGCGATCCTGCTGACCTGGCAGGTCCTGGCGCAGGGCCGGAAAGTTCGAGCCGTCGCCATTCTCGGCGGCGCGGCCATACTGCTGGTCGCGGTCGGCATCGCCATGCGCAGCGCCGATCTGACCGCCGCGCGCCTGGCGAACCTCGGCGGCGACGCGGCGATCCGCAAGGTGATCTTCGACGCGCACTGGCTGGCCTTCAAGGCCTCGCCCTGGTTCGGCTTCGGCTTGGGATCGTTCCCCATCGTCAATCAGCTGATCACGACCACCGAAACCCTTCCGGTGCTGTTCAACATCCGCGCCACCCACAACCTGTACCTCCAATGGCTGGAGGAGGCGGGCGTCGTCGGAAGTCTGGCGATGCTGGCCTGGCTGCTGGCGGCGGCGTGGCGCGCGGGCGCGGACGCGATCAAGCCGGGTCAGTCAGGGGCCCTGGCGCGCGCGGTGATCGCCGCCGGCGTCCTGGTGCTGGTGCACGGCCTCTCCGACTTCGCGGTCCAGGCGCCGGCCATGCAGGCGCTGTTCGCCGTCGGCCTGGGGGCGGTGACCTCGACCGCGCCGCCGCGCCGCGCGCGCAAGGACGTCCTGGGCTGGGGAACGCCGGCCTTCGCGGGGGTCGTGCTGGTGATCGCCGCCTCGACGGCCCTGCCCTTGGCCGCCGCCCGGTTCGGCGGCGATCTCTCGGCCATGCCCACGGCGTCGGCCGATGTGCTGGCTTCCGCGATCGAGGCTCGCCTCGCCCGCGACGATTCCGATCCCAAAACGCTGGCCGCCGCGCAGGCCCTCAGTCGACGCGAGCTCGCGCTGCGCCCCGGCTCCGGCTCGGCTTGGCTGCGTCAGGCCGCGGTCGACTACCGGCAGGGCGACGTCAGGGCGGCCAATCTGGCGCTCGAGCACTCGCTCGCCGTCGCGCCTCTGCAGACCAGCCTGTTCGCCAGCCGGACGCGGCTTGCCTACGAACACTGGCCGGAGCTGAGCCCCGACGCCCGTCGTCAGATTCTCTATCAGGCGCGGGTGGAGTTTGGCCGTCCCGACGGCGAGACGCGTCTGGCGGCGATCGCCAACAGTCTGCGCAATCCGTCGGGGAGGATCGCGCTGGCCTTTCTGATCGTCGCGGAGCGCGCCCGCCGAGGCGCGGCGCAGTAGGCGCGCCCGGCGCTCCTCGCCCGACCGTCAGAACAGCGCCGCCACGCTTTCGGCGCTGTAGGGCTTCTGCAGGACGGGAACATCACGGAAGCGATCGGGGAACGCCGCGCTATCGCCGAACCCCGTGCCGAAGGCGAACGGAACGCCGGCGTCTTGCAGCGCCTCGGCCACGGGGAAACTGGTCTCGGCGCCCAGATTGACGTCCAGGATCGCGAACGGCGGCAGCGCCTCGGCCAGGGCGTCGAGCGCCTGGGCCACGGCGGAGGCCACGAGGACCTCCTTGACGCCCAGACGGGTCAGCATGTCCTCCAGGTCGAGGGCGATGATCATGTTGTCCTCGAGCACCAGCATCCGCTCAGGGGCGCGGACGGGCGCGTCCGAGCGTCGGACCTGGGTCAGCGCGGCGGCGACGCCGTCGGTGCTGACATAGCGTCCGGGGATGCGGATTCTAGCCTGGAAGCCCTCGGGCCGGTAATCGAGCTCGACGGCGCCATCCAGATCATGCGGGATCGAGTGTTCGATGATCGTCGAGCCGAAGCCCCGTCGGGTTGGCGGCTTCACCGGCGGGCCATCATGCTCTCGCCAATCCAGGATCAGGTCGCCGCGCGCGTCGCGCGCCCAGCCGACGGCGACATGGCCGCGCGCGTCGCTGAGCGCGCCGTACTTGGCCGAGTTGGTCATCAGCTCATGGATGACCAGGGACAGGATCGAGAACGCCTCGGGCGCGAGGGCGATGGGCTCGCCGGACAGGCGTACGCGCGGGGTCTGGCCAGACAGATAGGCCTCGGCCTCGGCGACGATCAGGTCGCTGAGCGCGCCCGGACCCCACTGCTGCCGGGTGATCTGGTCGTGGGCGCGCGCCAGGGCCTGGACGCGGCCGCCGACCACCTCGGCGAAGGCCTCGACGCTGGGCGCGCCGACCTTGCTCTGGCTGATCAGGCCCCGGATCAGGCCCAGGATGTTGCGCACCCGGTGGTTCAGCTCGGCGATCAGCAGTTCCTGGCGCTGATTGGCGCGCTGACGCTCCTCGTCGGCGAGATCGGTCAGTCGGAAGACGATCTCCAGCAGGCTGACCCGCAGGCTCTCGGCCAGGGAGCGCTCGACCAGGGTCCAGGGGCGGCTCTGGCCACGCACGGTCTCTTCCCAGGCCTCGAAGCTCTTGCGCGGCGTCAACCGGTCGCCCAGCGGCCCGACTTGAACCAGCTTGGCCGGCTGACCGGCCCAGACCACCGTCTTGGCCTCCTCCTTGCGGAAAAAGATCAGATAGTCGCGCGGCGCCCGCGACAGCGGCACGGCCATCAGGCCGGCGGCCTTGTCGGTCCAGGCGGTGGCGGACGGTATCAGGGCGCTGATCTCGTTGGTGGCGAACACCGCGTGGGTGTCCTTTTCCCGCAGCAGGCGCAGCAGGGCGTGGACGTCGCTGGCGTCGGGCGTGGAGTCGCGCAGCGTCAGCCGCCCCTCCAGCCACAGGGCCAGGCCGTCGCACGGCACCAGACGGCACAGGTCGTCGAGAAAGGGGCTCAGGCTGTCGGCGCCCTGGGGCGAGGCGACGACGGCGGCCATCATGCGGTCGTGCAGACTGCGCGCTTCGGCCATGCGGCGGGTCTCGATCTCGCGCTCGCGGCTCTCCAGGGTCAGGGAGAACAGCTGGCCGAACAGCTCGGCGGCCGTTCGGCGCTCATAGCTGATGTGCTTGGGCGCGTAGTGGTGACAGGCGAACAGACCCCACAGCTTGCCGTCGCGCAGGATCGAGATCGACAGCGAGGCCGACACGCCCATATTGCGCAGATACTCCAGATGGATGGGCGAGACGGCGCGCAACATGCTCATCGACAGGTCGACGGGCTCGCCGGCCGGACTGGTCTGCGGAATGATCGGCGAGACCTCGGCGTCGACGTCGGCGATGATCCGCAGCCAGTTGCGCTCGTAGAGGGCGCGGGCCTGGGCGGGGATGTCGGAAGCCGGATAGCGTTGGCCCAGGAACGAGCCGACCCCCGGCCGCACCGACTCGGCGATCACCTCGCCGGCCCCGTCGTGGGCGAAGCGGTAGACCATGACCCGGTCGAACTCGGTCCGCGCCCGCACCTGCCGAGCGGCCTCGTGGCAGAACTCCTCGAAGGTCGGACGGGCGCTGATGCGGGCCGTCATCGAGCGCACGGCCGAGGCGGCCTCGATCAGGGTCTCGGCCTGGCTGGGCTCGCCCTCGATGATCAGCAGGCGCCCCGAATAATGCAGGGCGAGGTCGAAATCCTCGCCGCCGTCCAGCAGCGGCAGGCCGAAGATCCGCTCCACCGCGTCGGCGCCGCGCATCACCTGCAGACGCCCCCGGATCGTATGCAGGGCGTGGCCGTTCATGACGAGGGCCAGCGGCTTGCCGATCAGCTCGTCCGGCCGCAGGCCGAGATAGCGCAGGCTGGTCGTCGAGGCGTGGACCACGACCCAGTCGGAATTGACGGCCAGCAACACGCCGAACGGCTGCACCGAGCCGAGGATGTGGATCGGCTCGCGGTCGCAATTGCTGAGATCGACGTCAAACCCGGCCACGGGCGCCGCCTCGGACATTCAGGGCTCCTGACCGGGCGCCCACGGGGGCGCGGCTCTCGAACGCGTCCGAGAAGTATCGAAACCCATATCGCGCACCAGCCTCAGCCGCGTCTGTCCTGATCCCGACACTTTGCGCCTCAAGCCAGGCCAGAAACACGCGCCATGCCTCGCCAGCCTGGCCGTGGGTCAGATAGGCGACCGGCAGGTCGGGACCGGCGTCGCGAACCCGACGCGCCAGCACGCGACCGCCCAGACGAGAGCCCTCCAGGGTGTAGAGCAGGCCGACGCCAAAGCTTCGCGAGGGAACGAAGGCGCCCGGGGAGGATGGCGCCTCCAGCCCTAACGCGATGAGATCCCGCGCGAGCGCCGCGCGCCTCGTGCGCTCAGGCCAGTCCGGCAGCCAGTTCTGGACGCCCGCGCGTTCCAAGGCGATTTCCAGCGGCGTCAGGGCGGCGGCGGAGGCGGCCAGGAACGCGCCATAGCGATCGGGCGTGGCGACGCCGCGGGCCGCGATGAGGTCGTCGAGCGCGGCGTGGCGCTCGGCGGTGGCCCCGCGCAAGCGGTCGCGAAGCGAGATGTCGGACAAGCTTTCCCCCGGCGTATCGGCCCGATACGAGCACGGGGGCGAGACGATCCGTCCTAACGAGGCCCTCGCCGTTTGGTTCCCGCCACAGATGACAGCTCGGTAAGGTTTCCTCGCCGAACACCGGTGCTAGGGTCGCCGCGGACTGTTTCAGGAGATCCTCGCGCATGAACCGCACCGCCAAGCTCGCCTTCATGGCGGCAGCTCTCGCCAGCACCGCCCTGTCGCCCATGGCCACGGCGGCCCCGAAGGCCAAGCCCAAGGCGGCCGCCGCCGCGCCGGCGGTCTCGGCGATCAAGGTTCCGCCCATCGTCTATCAGCAGCGCGTGCTGCCCAACGGCCTGAAGGTCTTCACCTCGCGCGACACGACGACCCCGAACGTCTCCGTGCAAGTCTGGTACGGCGTCGGCTCCAAGGACGACCCCAACGGCCGCTCGGGCTTCGCGCACCTGTTCGAACACCTGATGTTCAAGGCCACCCGCAACATGCCCAGCGAGACGCTGGACCGGCTGACCGAGGACGTGGGCGGCTTCAACAACGCCTCCACCTGGGACGACTTCACCAACTATTACGAGGTCGCCCCGGCCAATCACCTGGAACGCCTGCTCTGGGCCGAGAGCGACCGCCTGAAGGGCCTGGTCATCGACCAGCCGGTCTTCGCCTCCGAGCGCGACGTCGTGAAGGAAGAGCTGCGCCAGCGGGTGCTGGCCGACCCCTATGGCCGCTTCTTCCGCCTGTCGATCCCGCAGCAGTCGTTCACGACCCACCCGTACAAGCGCCCGGGCATCGGCTCGATCGAGGAGCTGGACGCGGCCACGGTCGACGACGTGCGGGCTTTCCACCAGACCTATTACCGGCCGGACAACGCCGCCCTGATCGTGGTCGGCAACTTCGATCAGGCCAAGCTGGACGCGATGATCGACCGCTACTTCGCGCCGATCGCCAAGCCGGCTGGCGACATCCCCAAGGTCACCGTGGTCGAGCCGGCGCGCACGGGCCCGAGGACCGTCGCAACCTATGGCCCGAACGTGCCGCTGCCGGCGGTCGCCGTCACCTGGCTGGCGCCGTCCGCCTCGGACAAGGACGCCCCGGCCCTGACCGTGCTCGACGCGATCCTGTCGGCCGGCAAGTCCTCGCGTCTGTATGACAGCCTCGTCTATGACCAGAAGATCGCCCAGTCGGTGTTCTCGACCGCGCCCGACAACGCCCAGCCGGGTCTGTTCTATGTCGGCGCCATCATGGCCGGCGGCAAGACCGTGGCGCAGGGCGAGGCGGCCCTGCGCGCCCAGGTCGCCCGCCTGCGCGATGGCCTCGTCACCCCCGCCGAGCTGGCCGAGGCCAAGGCCGGGCTGCTGGCCGACGCCGTGCGTCGCCGCGAGCAGATCGATGGCCGCGGCTTCGCGATCGGTTTCGCCCTGGAGACGCAGGGCGACGCCGCCGCCGCCAACGCCAGCCTGGCCAAGCTGCAGGCGGTGACCGCCGCCGACGTCCAGCGGGTGGCGCGCAAGTACCTGGCCGACGACCGCCGCACCGTGATCACCTATCTTTCGGAAAAGGACCGTCCAGCCGGTGAAAAGGACCCGACGCCGCCGATCCCGAAAGTCGCCTCGGTGCAGTACAACGGTCCGGTCACGACCCTGGCCCCGGAAGCCGAGCGTGAAAAGCCGCCCGCCATCGCCGCGCCGGTCGCCGCCGCGCTGCCGACACCGGCCGAGAAGACCCTGGCCAACGGTTTGCGGGTCATCGTCGCCAAGTCCAGCGACCTGCCGCTGATCACCGCCGATCTGACCGTCAAGGGCGGCGCCAGTTCGGACCCGTCCGGCCTGGCGGGCGCTTCCAGCCTGACCGCCGAACTGCTGACCGAGGGCACGACCAGCCGTTCGGCCACGCAGGTCGCCCGCGAGACCGAGGCGCTCGGCGCCAACCTCCAGGCCGGCTCCGGCTGGGAGGCCGCGTCGCTGACCCTCAGCGTCACGGCCAACAACGCCGCCCCGGCCATGGCCATCATGGCCGACGTCGCCCAGCACCCGGCCTTCTCGGCGGCCGAGCTGGACCGCGTGCGCGCCGAGACGCTCGACAGTCTGTCGGTGTCGTTCCAGCGCCCCGGCAGCCTGGCCGGCTTCGCGACCGCGCCCGTCCTCTATGCCGGCTCGGCCTATGGTCACGTCGCCGGCGGCACGCCGGGCTCGTTGCCCAAGATCAAGCGCGACGATCTGGCCCGGACCCACGCGGCCTACTGGCGTCCCGACAACGCCGTGCTGGTGCTGACCGGCAACCTGACGCCAGAGGCGGGCTTCGCCCTCGCCGAGAAGGCGTTCGGATCCTGGAAGAAGCCCGCCGGCGCGCCGCCCGCCCCGCCGGCCGCCCCGACCGGCTACACGCCGCGCAACCTGGTGATCGACCTGCCCGGCACCGGCCAGGCCGCCGTCGTGCTGGCCAAGCCGGCCATCACCCGCGCCGACCCCAACTACTATCAGGGCGTGGTCGCCAACACCGTCCTGGGCGTGGGCTTCTCGTCGCGGCTTAACCAGGAGATCCGCATCAAGCGCGGCCTGTCCTATGGCGCGGGCTCCAGCCTGACGCCTCAGGGACGGTTCGGCGGCTTCTCGGCCCGCGTGCAGACCAAGAACCCGTCCGCGGCCGAGGTCATCACCCTGACCCGGGCCGAGATCGGCCGCCTGGCCGCCGAGCCGACGCCCGTCGGCGAGCTGAACGCCCGCAAGTCGGTGCTGGTCGGCGAGTTCGGCCGCGAGCTCGGCGCCTCGGAAGGACTGGCGAGCATCCTGGGCAATCTCGCCGTCTATGGCGTGCCGCTGACCGAGATCCAAAGCTACGCCGCCAAGGTCGAGGCCGTGAGCCCCGAAGAGGTTCAAGCCTTCGCCAAGGCCAAGCTCGATCCGAACCAGATGAGCGTCATCGTCGCCGGCGACGCCAAGGCGATGGGCGAGGATCTCGCCAAGGCCGCGCCCAACGCCACGGTGATCCCGGCGGCCAAGCTCGACCTCGATGCTCCGGGCTTGACCAAGTAGGGAACGAAAAGGCCCCACGATCCGATTGAGCTCTCATGGACGAGGTCGACATCGCGATCGTGGGCGCCGGCGCCGCGGGCTTGGCCGCCGCCGAGGTGGTCGAGGCCAGCGGCCTCTCCGGCCTGCTGCTGGAGGCCCGCGACCGCCTTGGCGGCCGCGCCCATACGATCCACAGCGCGCTCGGCCCGATGGATCTGGGCTGCGCGTGGCTGCATTCGGCGGACAAGAACCCGCTGGTCGCCCGCGTCGAGGCCCTGGGCCTGACGATCGACAAGACCCCGCCGCCCTGGGCCAATATCGCCGACACGCCGGTCTTCTCGCCGGCGCGGCGGGCTGAATTCGGGGCCGCCTTCCAGGCTCTGGACGCCCGTATCGAGTCGGTCGCGGCCGAAGAGGGACCTGACCGGCCCGTATCCGATCTCATGGACGCCGGCAGCCGCTGGACCCCGCTGCTGAACGCCTTCAGCGCCTTCTATAATGGCGCGGAGTTCGACCAGGTCTCGCTGCGCGACTACGCCGCCTACGAGGACACCGAGGTCAACTGGCGGGTGGCCGAAGGCTACGGAACGGCGATCGCGCGCCTGGCGCCGCGCGGACTGCCGACCCGGCTCGACTGCCCGGTCAGCCTGGTCCGGCACGACGGTCCGCGCCTGACGCTGGAGACGAGCCACGGCGTCGTGGCCGCGCGCGCCGCCGTCATCTGCGTGCCGACGACGGTCCTGGCCACCGGGGCGCTGCGGTTCCTGCCGGCCCTGCCCGACAAGCTCGACGCCGCCGCCGGCTTGCCGCTGGGCCTGGCCGACAAGGTGTTCCTGCGCCTCGACACGCCGGACATGTTCCCGCCGGAGACCCAGGTCTATAGCGACCCGCTCAGCACCGCGACCGGCGCCTATCACCTGCGGCCGCTGGGCCGGCCGATGATCGAGGTGTTCCTGGGCGGCGCCCACGCGCGGTCGCTGGAAGGCGAGGGCTCCGGCGCGGCGGCCGCCTTCGCGGTGGATGGCCTGGCCCGCGTCTTCGGCGAGGCGGTGCGCGGCAAGGTTCACGTCATAGCCCAGACCGCCTGGGCCGGCGACCCGTTCGCCGGCGGCTCCTATTCCCACGCCCTGCCCGGCCACGCGGGCGCGCGGGCCGTGCTGGCCGCCCCCGTCGATCAACGCCTGTTCTTCGCCGGGGAGGCCTGCAGCCCGAATTTCTTCTCCACGGCCCACGGCGCCTGGATGACGGGCCAGGCGGCGGGCGCGGCGGCGGTGGCCAGCCTTATTTAGGGCGAGCCAGCAGGTCGCGGATCTCGGTCAGCAGCTTCTCTTCCGGCGTCGGGGCCGGCGGCGCTTCGGGCGCGGGGGCCTCGGCGTCCTTGCGCCGGATCTCGTTGACCAGCTTGACCAGCAGGAACACGACCACGGCGACGATGAAGAACTGGATCACGGTGTTGATGAAGGCGCCGTACTGGATCGCCACCTTCTCGACCTTCTCGGTGGCCGGGTTCTCGGGGCGCAGAACCCATTCCAGCTTGGAGAAGTCGAGCCCGCCGGTCAGAAGCCCGATCGGCGGCATGATCACCTGGTCGACCAGGCTCTTGACGATGCTGTTGAACGCCGCGCCGATGATCACGCCGACGGCGAGATCGATGACATTGCCGCGCGCGATGAACTCGCGAAATTCCTTGACGACGCTCATGGCGACCCCCTCCCTGAACCAGGCCAGAAAGCTGAAGGTGTTCGCCGTCCAGGGTCAAGCCCTGGAAATAATTGTTCTTATTCGTCGCCGTCGGCGTTGAGGCGGGCGCGCAGTTCCTTGCCGCTCTTGAAGAACGGCACGTGCTTGGCGCGGACGTCGACGGCCTCGCCGGTGCGCGGGTTGCGGCCGGTCCGGGCGGGGCGCGAGCGGACCGACAGGGCGCCAAAGCCGCGCAGCTCGACGCGACCGCCGTCCTCCAGCGCGCCGATCATGCGTTCCAGGATCACGCCGACGACGCGCTCGACATCCTTCTGGGTCAGGTGCGGATTTTCATTCGCGAGCCTGGCGATGAGTTCGGACTTGATCATCGGTATCCCCGGAACGCCCGTGGGAGGAGAAGGGCGCGAGCGGACCATTGCCCAACGATGGCTGAGTCTTCAAGGGGTTGCATGCGATTCTCGAACGGGGTTCGGTTAACGCGAGGGTTCACGAACCCTTCGGCGCGCGGATGATCTGGGCTTCCCCCGACAGGCGACGGAGAAGCTTGTTGGCCTCCTCGGCCTGATCGACCGGCAATTCGCGCCCGACGCTGCGCGCCGAATCGACGAACCGGGCCACGCCATCCTTCAGTTCCGCCGTCTCGACGACCTCGCGATTGCCGACGCGGCCCGAGAAGGTCGAGCCCTTCACCGAATAGCCCTGACCCTTGTTCGGAAGCACCACCTCGGCCGTCGCCACGGAGTAGGCCGGGAAGGCCGTGGCGTAGGGGGCGTCGGCGTTCGGACCCGGCTCGCGGCGGGGGAACGTCGAGGCCTTGCCCGACCCGGAGCCGGGGAAGCGGAATTCCCGTGCGCCGACATCGTCGTTCATGCGCCAGTCCAGGTCGGCCGAGCCGGTCAGGATCAGCTTGCTGACGCCTTCCGGCGTGACCTCGAAGTCGACCTTGTCGATGGTCATCCAGCTGTTGCTCGCCGAGAACTGCTGCTTGAGCCCGCGCTCCATGTCGGCGCGCGGCGTGGTGCGGATCGCCCGGTTCAGGGCCAGGCCGGCATCGCCTCGGAGCGTCATGGTCATCGTCAGGACCGCCGGCTTGTCGAGACCCGCCGAGGCATCGAGCCGGATCAGCGCCTCGTTGTCGGGCCGCGAGAGCGGCGTCTGGACGATTTCCTCCAGGGACGCGCCCGCCGCGCGCAGCGGCAGGGCCCAGCGGAACGGCGGCGGCCGCAAGCTGTCGAGGTCGCCGAGATCGCCCGACCGGGTGCCGTCGAGCCAATAGCTCTTGCCGCCCACGCGGGCGCGGACGATGACATGGTTGAACACGGCCGCCGACGGGACTCGCTCGTCGAGGCCGTCGCCGCCCGTCGTGGACACCAGCACCGGCTCGGCCTCGACGCCTAGCTCGCGCAGCAGGGTCAGCAGCAAGACCGTCTTGCCCTTGCAATCGCCGAAACGGCGCGCCCAGGTCTCGTCGACCGACGCCGGCTTGTAGCCGCCCTCGCCCATGCCCAGGAACAGGTAGCGCGTCTTGTCCTCGACCAGCTGCAGAGCCTTGAAGGCCCGGACCTTGGGATCCGCGCTGGCGGCGGCGATCGCCGCGATCTCGGCCCGCAACGGCGAGTCGGCCGAGAGCTCGGACGCCTTGGCGTAGAGCGGCGCCATGCGGCGCGAAACGTCGTCCCAGCCGGAATAGGTGGTCGCCTCCAGCATGCCCACCCGCTGGTAGCGCAGCGGGGCCCCGACCGGCGGCTTGGGCGTGCGGACGTTGGTCACGTCGACCACCAGCTCGTTGAGCTTGCCGGCCTTGCCGATCTTCGGCTGCGGAAAGGCGGTCGTCATCCGCCAGGTCAGCGGCGTGCCCTCGGGCCACAGCAGCCGCGCGCGGTAGCGGCCCGCCACGCCGCTCCAGCCCATGCGTTCGAAGTCGCTGGTGCGACCGCCCAGCAGCGCCTCGCGATGCTCGTAGGTGTAGGCCCAGTCGATCACGTCGCCGACCCGCAGGTCCTTGATCTGGATCGAGGCCGTCATGCGTCCGTCCAGGGCGGCGCGCTCGAGGTTCGTCTCGCGACGCAGGACCAGCACGTCCTCGCCGTGCTTCAGGAGATCGATGCGCTGGCCGTCGCGAACGATGGTCAGGGTGTGCAGCGTGACCTTGTCGCGGATCGGATCCCAGGTGACCGTGCGAGAGCCGCCTTGCAAGCCCTCGGACTTCAGGACCTTGACGATCCGGCGATTGTAGAAGGTCGAGCCCGTGGCGTCGTGGAGGGACTGGTTGTCGTCCAGCAGAACCTGGGTCGAGGGGGCCTGATCATCGGTCGGGGGCGCGGGGATGTCGGCGACCTCGACCCATTTCGGCGGCGGCCCGTAGCTCGGCTTGTCGTCGGCGCGGGCGGCGCCCGCCAGGACCAGGGCCGAGATCGCGGCGACCGCCGCCAGACGCATGGACACGAACCGCTCTCCCCAGACTCAACCTGGGGAACCTTCTGACAGGCTTTCGCGCAAAAGAAAACGGCGGCTGGATCGCTCCAGCCGCCGTCGTTTCGACTCCGAGGGAGACGAAGCTTAGTCCTTCTGAGCGCGCTCGCGCAGAGCCGCGCCCAGGATGTCGCCCAGCGAGGCGCCGGAGTCCGACGAGCCGAACTGCTCGATGGCTTCCTTTTCCTCGGCCATTTCCAGCGACTTGATCGACAGCGAGACGCGGCGCGCGGCCTTGTCCACGTTGGTGATCTGGGCGTCGACGCGGTCACCCACGGCGAAGCGTTCCGGACGCTGCTCCTGACGATCGCGCGACAGGTCCGACTTGCGGATGAAGGCGGTCATCGGGGCGTCGTCCTCGCCGAAGCGGACTTCGATGCCGCCCGAGGTGACTTCCGTGACGGTGACGGTCACGGTCTGGTTCTTGCGATAGGTGTCGCCCGACATCGGGTCGCCGGCCAGTTGCTTGATGCCCAGCGAGATGCGTTCCTTCTCGACGTCGACGTCGAGAACCTTCGCCTTGACCATGTCGCCCTTCTTGTAGCGGGCCATGGCTTCCTCGCCCGGCACGCTCCAGTCGATGTCCGACAGGTGCACCATGCCGTCGATGTCGTTGTCGAGGCCGATGAACAGACCGAATTCGGTCGCGTTCTTGACTTCGCCTTCGACCGACGAGCCGACCGGGTGGGCTTCCAGGAAGGCCTCCCACGGGTTGGCCAGGGCTTGCTTCAGGCCCAGCGAAACGCGGCGCTTGGAGGGATCGACGTCCAGCACGACCACGTCGACTTCCTGCGAGGTCGAAACGATCTTGCCGGGGTGGACGTTCTTCTTGGTCCAGGACATTTCCGAGACGTGCACCAGGCCTTCGACGCCGGCTTCCAGCTCCACGAAGGCGCCGTAGTCGGTGATGTTGGTGATGCGGCCCGTGAACTTGGCGCCGACCGGGTACTTGGCTTCCACGCCGTCCCACGGATCGCTCTGCAGCTGCTTCATGCCGAGCGAGATGCGCTGGGTGTCCGGGTTGATCTTGACGATCTGGACCTTCACGGTGTCGCCCACGGCGAGCACCTGGCTCGGGTGGTTGACGCGCTTCCAGCTCATGTCGGTGACGTGCAGCAGGCCGTCGATGCCGCCCAGGTCGACGAACGCGCCGTAGTCGGTGATGTTCTTGACGACGCCTTCGCGGATTTCACCCTCTTGCAGCTGCGACACCAGTTCGGTGCGCTGCTCGGCGCGGGCTTCTTCCAGGATGGCGCGGCGCGAGACGACGATGTTGCCGCGCGGACGGTCCATCTTCAGGATGGCGAAGGGCTGTTCCTTGCCCATCAGCGGGCCGACGTCGCGGACCGGACGGATGTCGACTTGCGAGCCCGGCAGGAAGGCCGAGGCGCCGCCCAGGTCGACCGTGAAGCCGCCCTTCACGCGGCCGACGATCGCGCCCATGACGGGTTCGTTGCGGGCGTAGACGCCTTCCAGACGGGTCCAGGCTTCTTCGCGCTTGGCCTTCTCGCGGCTAATGACCGCTTCGCCCATCGCGTTTTCGAGGCGTTCCAGGAACACTTCGACGGTGTCGCCCGCCTTGACGGTCGGCTTGCCGTTCTCGTCGACGCCGAATTCCTTCAGCTGGACGCGGCCTTCGGTCTTCAGACCGACGTCGATGATGGCGAAGTCCTTTTCGACCCCGACGACCTTGCCTTTGACGACGCTGCCTTCCGCGAAGTCGCGGCCGCCCATCGAGTCGTTGAGGAGCGCTTCGAAGTCGTCGCGCGTCGGATTGAAGCTCATATCGTCAGCCATGCTGATCTTTGGTCTCTAGGTTTGGGGAAGCCCTGAAACGAGCGCCGTCGAAAGACGGTTCTCGGGATTCCGATTGAAGTGAGTTCTGAAAGCGGGCCCGCGATGTTCTCGATCGCGGCGAGGCCGGCGGTGGATTTACCCTCCGGCTAGAGCCGGTGATGGGCGCGCGCGTCCTCGACGATACGGCGGGCCGCATCGAAGGCCTGCTCTATAGTCATTTCCGACGTGTCGAGCAAGACGGCGTCGACGGCCTGGGTCATCGGCGCGTCCTTGCGGCCGCCGTCGCGTTCGTCGCGCTTGCGGATATCGGCCAGGATCTCCTGGAAGCCGACATCCTCGCCCTGGCCGACCAGCTGCTTCCAGCGGCGCTCGGCGCGGATTTCCGGGCGGGCGGTGACATAGAGCTTGGCCGGCGCCTCTGGCGCGATCACGGTGCCGATGTCACGGCCGTCGATCACCGACCCCGGCTCGCGCCGGGCGAAATCACGTTGCAGATCGAACAGGGCCGCGCGGACGCCCGGGTGAACGGCGACGCGGCTGGCCGCCTCGCCCGCCGCGCGGGTGCGGACCTCGGCGCGGTCGAGGGCCGTCAGATCGAGCGCGCGCGCCACGGCCTCGGCGGCGATCGGATCATCCAGGTCGCCGAGCCCGTCGAGCACCGCGACGCCCACCGCGCGATAGAGCAGGCCGGTGTCCAGCAACGGGTAGTCGTAGAGCGCCGCGAGACGCCCGGCGATCGTGCCCTTGCCCGAGGCGGCGGGGCCGTCGACGGCGATGACAAAGCCCATGGTCGGCTCCTTGCGTCGTCCTCGCCCTTCGACAGGCTGAGGGTGAGGACGATGGGACAGGCTGTTCGGTAAAAACGTTCCGTGGAAACCTCACCCTGAGCCTGTCGAAGGGCGAGGTTCCGGCTCCTCAGGCCTCCGTCAGGCCGCCCCCAAGGCCACGCATCAGGTCGACGAAGCCCGGGAAGCTGGTGGCGATCATGCCCGGCTCGTCGACGGCCACCGCCTGCTCGGCGGCGAGGCCGAGGACCAGGTGGCTCATGGCGATGCGGTGGTCGCCGTGGGTGTGGACGAGGCCGCCGCCGCGCACGGGATGATTGCCGCCCTGGGTCCCGACGACCGTCATGCCCTCGGGCTCTTCCTCGACCGTGACGCCGCAGGCTTGCAGACCGGCCGCGGTCAGGGCGATGCGATCGCTTTCCTTGACCCGCATTTCGCCGATGCCGCGCATGACGGTCGGGCCGTCGGCGAAGGCGGCCGCCACGGCCAGGATCGGATATTCGTCGATCATCGCCGGCGCGCGCTCGGGCGGCACGACCACGCCCTTGAGCCTGGAATAGCGGGCGGTGATGTCGCCGACCTCCTCGCCGCTGGCCATCCGGCGGTTCGAGATCACGAGGTCCGCGCCCATCTCGAGCAGGGTGGTGAAAAGACCGGTGCGGAGTTCGTTGAGCATCACGCCCTCGACCGTCACCTCGGATCCCGGCACGATCAGGCCCGCTACCAGCGGGAAGGCCGCCGAGGACGGGTCGCCCGGCACCGCCACATGGGTTCCGGTCAGCTTCTGGCCCTCGGGCAGGCGAATGTGGCGGAAGGTCTTGCCGCCGGCCACGCGGTCCTCGACCAGCACCTCGGCCCCGAAGGCCCGCAGCATGCGCTCGGTGTGGTCGCGGGTGGCTTCCGGTTCGATCACCTCGACGCCGCCCTCGGCGTGCAGGCCCGCCAGCAGCACGGCCGACTTCACCTGGGCCGAGGCCATCGGCAGGGTATAGGTCAGGCCGCGCAGGGCGCCGCCTTTCAGGGTCAGCGGCAGACGCCCCTTGTCGCGCCCCATCCAGGTCGCGCCCATCCGGGCCAGCGGCTCCAGCACCCGGCCCATCGGGCGGCCGCGCAGCGACTGGTCGCCGGTGAAGGTCGAGCAGATCGCAAAGCCGGCCGCCGCGCCCATGATCAGGCGCACGCCGGTGCCGGCGTTGCCGCAGTCGATGACGTCCGCGGGCTCGGAAAAGCCGCCTTGGCCCTCGATCCGCCAGCGGCCGACGCCCTCGCGCTCGACCCGCGCGCCAAACGCCGCCATCGCCCGGGCGGTGGCCAGCACGTCATCGCCTTCAAGCAGGCCCTCGACGGTTGTCGTTCCGGTCGCCAGGGCGCCCAGGATCATCGATCGATGGGACATGGACTTGTCCCCCGGCGCGCGCACGATCCCTCGCAGAGCGCCTCCGGGCGCGCTCTTCAATCCAGCCGACGACATGCCGAAACCGGCTCCTTGGACCTTGGTGGTTTTCGCGAAGGGGTTTGCTTTTGACAGCGGGCTCTCGCCATGGCAAGTGACCCGCCGCTTTTCCCATCCGGATCAAAGGGTCGCCACTTGGCCAATCCCGACTTGGGCGCAAAACAAATCTGCCCCAACTGCCAATCGAAGTTCTACGACCTCAACCGTCGTCCCGCCGTCTGCCCCAAGTGCGGCGAGCAGTTCGACCCGGAAGAGGCCCTGAAGTCCCGCCGCGTCCGCGCCCGCGCGATCACGCCGGACTACGACGCCGACGACGAGAAGGAAGCCGTCGCGCCGAAGGAGGTGGACGGCTTCGAGGACGAGGTCGACGAAACCCCCGAGATCGACGAAGCCGCCGAGGCCGATGTCGTCGAGACCGACGACGAGGACGCCGATCCGGGCGCGCCGACGCCGGCGGGCGGCGACGACCTGGGCGTCGACTTCGCCGAGGACGAGGATCTCGCCGAGGACGAGGCCGACGACGTTCCGTTCCTGGAGGACGAGGACGACGACGACATCCTCGACGACGAGATCGAAGGCCTCCCGGGCGAGGGCGACGACGACTGATCCCGGCGATAGCGGGTTTCGAACCAGCGAAACCCGCTATCCACAGGCCTTTCCAGGGGCGCGACAATTTTCTCGAAAAAAGATCGAGAAGAGGGTTGATCCTGGAAAAATCCCGGACTAGGTTCCGCGCCTCTTCGGGGAGCGGCGCCAGTCGAAACGCCGAAGAGACCAAGGATTTCCGAGAGTTACCGCAAGGTTTCTTTCGAAAACCTCGGGGCTATAGCTCAGCTGGGAGAGTGCTTGAATGGCATTCAAGAGGTCAGCGGTTCGACTCCGCTTAGCTCCACCATCAAGGCCCGGACGGAAACGTCCGGGCCTTGTCCATTTCCGGACCTTCCTTTCGGTCTGACCTCCCGCCTCTTGAACCCTCCGTCCACGGCCTCCACATCTGGAGCCGTGTCGCGGGGATCGACGCCGAACCTCGGGTTTGTCGCCGCGAACGAAGTCGCTTCAGCGAGGACTTCGCGATGACCCGCGCCCTTCTGTTCGACAGCCCCTTCCTGCTGGGCTTCGAGCACACCCGAGACCTGATCGAGCGCGCCGCCAAGGCCGCCTCGGAAAGCTATCCGCCCTACAATATCGAGCAGGCCGACCACGGCGGCGTGCGTATCACCCTGGCCGTGGCGGGCTTCTCGCCCGACCAGCTGCACGTGACCGTCGAAGGCGCCCAGTTGGTGGTGGCCGGCAAGCGCGAGAGCGAGGGCGGGCGCGGCGAGGCCGAGCGGGCCTTCCTGCATCGCGGCATCGCCGCGCGCGGCTTCTTGCGCACCTTCGTCCTGGCGGAGGGCATGGAGGTCACGGCCGCCACGCTCGAGCACGGCCTGCTGCATATCGACCTGGCTCGCCCAGAACCCGAGCGACTGGTCCGGAAGATCCCAATCCGATCGGCCGGCTAGTCGGCCGCGTCATTCCAATATCAGCGCGGGCCGGAAGGCCGCGCGGAACCCGTCCCTGGCGGCGCGGCGCTGAACCGGCCGTGGCAAGGCGCGTTCCCTCATCAAGGAGGTGGTCACCATGACGCCCAACACCCATCGTAGCCCGCTCTTCACGAGCGAAGCGTTCGCGACCCTTGGCGCGCCCGACCTCGTCTATGTCCGGCCTATCAAGGCCGCCGAGATCCTCGCCGACGCGCCCGAGGGCGTGGAGGATTTCAATCTCTCGCCCGACCAGACGCTGTACGCGGTGTGCCGCGCCGACGGCGCGCGGCTGGCGGTGATGATCGACCGCGATACGGCCATCGCCGCGGCGCTGGCGCACGAACTGGCGCCCGTCTCGGTTCACTAGGGCGAGAGTGTGAGCGGTTTCGGCGGCTAGGCCGCCGTGCTGGTCGCCTCTTGCGTCAGCAGCACGTGGATGGCGTCGCTTGAGCGCGCTTGCCGCACGGCCTGGCGCGTTTCCGGCTGACGCATGATCCGCGCCACCCGCGCCAGGGCCCGCAGATGCTGAGCGCTGGCGTCGCGCGGCGCGAACAGGGCGATCAGGAGATCGACGGGCTTGTCGTCGAGGGCGTCGAACGCCACCGGCGTATCCAGCCTGACCACGATGGCGCGAACCCGATCCAGGCCATCGAGGCGGGCGTGCGGGATCGCCACCCCGTTGCCGACGCCGGTGGAGGCCGCCGCCTCGCGCTCCAGCAGGCCTTCGAGCGCCGCTTCGGCGTCGACGCCCAGCACCCGCGCGGCCACATCGGCGACCAGCGACAGCGCCTGACGCTTGCCCGGCGCGCCGGCGCGCAGCGCCACCGCTCCCGGGTCGAGAAGATCGCCGATGGTCATGGACTCCAACGCTCGCTCATTGTCGACCGCCTTGGCGCCGTCGCCGCGGATCCGCCGCGACGGCGCCAGACCATGACAGGGTCTGGTTAGCTCGCGGTTGACCCGTGCCCGTTCAGCGACTTCGTGCGTTCGGGGTCGATCCAGCCGATATTTCCGTCTGGACGTCGATAGACCACGGACAAGCCGCCGTGGGCGGCGTTCCTAAACACGATTGCCGGGTATCCGGTCAAGTCCAGTTCCATGACAGCCATCGAAACGGTCATGGTCTTCAACGCGGCCTGGGTTTCCGCGATGACCATCGCCGCGGGCGCGCCCGTCGGGTGGTCGGTTTCGACATCCCAATCTTCGTCGATATCGTCGCCTTCCGGAGCCCGGAGGACGAACATGGCGGCGTTCTCCACCTGCTTGGCGGTGGCCGCCGGCGAGTGGCTCTTCAGCCGTCGCTTGTATCGTCGAACGCGGGTCTCGATCTTGGCCAGGGCCGAGTCGAACGCCGCGTGGGCGTCGCCGCCGGAGCCATGGCTGATGAGTTGCTGACCCGAGGCCAATTTGACCGAGCAATCGACACGGAAGGCGTAGCCCTCCTTACTGACCACGACCTCGGCGTCGCCGCCGCGATCGAAGTACTTGCCAATGCTCAGGGCGATTTCGTCGGAGACTCGCGTTCGCAGAGCCTCTCCAACGTCGACATGCTTGCCGGAGACTTGGACTTGCATACCGATACAACGCGCCTGTCGCGGTCGGGTGTCAAGCGGCGCCATACCCCTTAAGGCGACGGCGGAAAGGCGCTCACAACAGGCCGGAAAAGACGCTCAGAAGTTTGCGCGCGGCGACGATCACCACCTGGGCGCCGACCAGCAGAAGCGCGCCGCTGGCCAGGGTCATCAGATAGCCCAGCAGGGCCAGGACGCCGTCGCGTTGCAGCAGCGCCAGGGCCAGGACGGCGACGGTCGCGCCGGGGGCCAGATTGCCCAGCGGAATGGGCAAGACGAGCACCAGGGCCAGCAAGGTGCAGATCACGCCGATGGCCCGCTCTCCCAGCGGTGCGAACAATAGCCGCAGGCGCGGACGCGTCACCAGCTGCATGCCCCGCACGATCGGCGCCAGCCGCCGGAAGAGCCCGCGCAGGTCGTCCCGTTTCAGCGGCTTCTCGATCAGGCGACGCGGCAGCCACGGCGTCTCGGCCCCGAGCGCGATCTGCGGCGCCAGGAACAGGATCGGCAGCGACAGAATGGTCGACGAGCCCGGCGGCAGCGGCAGGGTGTTGAGCAGGCCGAAGACCAGCAGCATCGCCCCGAAGGCGCGGCTTTCGAACGCCTCGAGCATTTCGCCCACGGTGAGGATGGGCCGGCTGTCCTCGCCGAACCCCTCGATGATGTCGGCGAGCGATCTCTCGGTCATCGAACCTACCCGGTCAGCGGAACGCGCGGGGACGCGTTACGATCTCAGACCGCTTCCTTCATCAGGCGACGGCGCTCCACGGAGGAGGGAATGCGCATCGCCTCGCGATACTTGGCCACGGTGCGCCGCGCGATGTCGACTCCGGCGGCCTTCAGGATCTCGACGATGCGGTCGTCGGAGTGGACGTCGGCCTCGCACTTCTCGGCGTCGACCAGGCCCTTGATCTTGTGGCGGACGCTGGCGGCCGAATGGGCCTCGCCGCCTTCCGAGGACTGAATGGCCGAGGTGAAGAAGAACTTCAGCTCGAACACGCCGCGCGGGGTGGCGATGTACTTGTTGGAGGTGACGCGGCTGACCGTGCTCTCGTGCATGCCGATGGCGTCGGCGACCGTCTTCAGGTTCAGCGGCCGCAGGTGCTCGACGCCGAAGGCCAGAAAGCCGTCCTGCTGGCGCACGATCTCGCTGGCGACCTTCAGGATGGTCTTGGCCCGCTGGTCGAGGCTTTTGACCAGCCAGTTGGCCGAGGCCATGCAGTCGGCGACGAAGGTCTTTTCCTGGTCGCTGCGCGCGCCCTTGGCGACGCGGGCGTGATAGCGCTGGTCGACCAGCACGCGGGGCAGGGTGTCGGTGTTGAGTTCGACGTGCCACATGCCGCCCAGGCCCTCGCGGACCATCACGTCGGGGACCAGGGTCTCGGCCGGCTCGCTGTGATAGGCCGCGCCGGGACGCGGGTTCAGCGCGCGAACCTCGGCGATCATGTCGCGCAGGTCCTCGTCGTCGACGCCGCAGATCCGGCGCAGGGACGTCAGGTCGCGCTTGGCCAGCAGCTCCAGATGGTCGAGCAGCGCGGCCATGGCCGGGTCGTAGCGGTTGAGGTCCTTCAACTGCAGGGCCAGGCATTCGCGGACGTCGCGGGCGAAGACGCCGACCGGCTCGAAGCCCTGCAGGGTCGCCAGGGTCGCCTCGACCGTCGCCAGCGGGCAGCCCAGGCGTTCGGCCAGCTCGCCGATGTCCAGCCGCAGGTAGCCGCCCTCGTCGACCGCGTCGATCAGGATCTCGGCGATGGCGTGGCGCGCCGGCGACAGCGCCGCCTGGACCAGCTGCGCGCGCAGATGCGCGGCCAGGGTCGGCGTGTCGGTCAGGGCGCGCTCATAGCCGTCGTCGCCGTCGAACGCGCCGCCGCCGCCCGCGCGCGACCAGTCGATCTGGCCGCCGGCGTGTTCGGCGGCGGGATCGGCGCCGTCGCCGGTGGCCCGCTCGCCGGGCGAGACGTCGTCGGTGGGAGCGTCCATTTCCCGCCCGGCCGTCGTGTCGGCCACGGCGTCGACCTGGGTCAGGCTCGCATCACGGACCGCCTCGACCTCGCCCGCCGGCTCGTGGTCGCCCTCGTCCCGCTGCAGGAGCGGGTTGCGCTCCAGCTCGGCTTCGACGAAGGCGTCGAGCTCGATGTTCGACAGCTGCAGCAGCTTGATGGCCTGCTGCAGTTGCGGGGTGATGACGAGGCCCTGGCCTTGCCGGAGCTCCAGTCGGTGGCTGAGCGCCAATGCGCCCTCCTGACGAACGAAAAACTTCGAGCGCCATTGAAGGGTGCTTCTGGTTAACGGGACGCCAACGCCTGCAATTATCGGGCCGGTGCGACCTTCCGTCCCGTCGACGTCCGTACGGACTCAATAATGCTTTTAAATCAAGTATTTGAAATAGAGGCTCGGCGCGTCTCGCCACGCGCCGACCTTGGCCTAGTCCCCGAGACGGGGTTCGGAAAAGCTGTCGCCGAGATAGACGCGCTTAACTTCCGGGTTGTCGACGATCTCGCGCGGCGAGCCCTCGAACAAGACCTCGCCGGCGTGGATGATCGAGGCGCGGTCGATGATGTCCAGCGTCTCGCGGACATTGTGGTCGGTGATCAGAATGCCGATGCCCCGACCCTTCAGATAGCCCACCACCTCGCGGATGTCGGCGATCGCCAGCGGGTCGATGCCGGCGAACGGCTCGTCCAGCAGCATGAACGACGGCTCGCTGGCCAGAGCGCGGGCGATTTCGACACGGCGACGCTCGCCGCCCGACAGCGCCACGGCCGGCGACTTGCGGATGTGGGTGATGCGCAGTTCTTCCAGGATCGAGGTGACCTGCTCGCGCGCCTTGCGCGGGTCCTTCTGGCGCATCTCGACCACGGCCATGACGTTCTGCTCGACCGTCATGCCCCGGAAGATCGAGGCTTCCTGCGGCAGATAGCCGACGCCCAGGCGGGCGCGCTGGAACATCGGCTGGGCGGTGATGTTCTCGCCGTCCAGATAGATCGCGCCATAGTCGGCGGCGATCAGGCCGGTGACCATGTAGAAGCAGGTCGTCTTGCCGGCGCCGTTCGGGCCCAGGAGGCCGGCGACCTCGCCGCGCTTGAGGCGCAGCGACACGTTCTTGACGACCGGACGGTCGCCGAACGACTTGCCCACGGAATCGACGAACAGGCCGTCCATGTCGTTGGAGGTCAGGGTCATGGACGGGTCCTAGCGCTGGGCGGGCTGGGCGGCGGCCGCCGGCGCGTCGGTCTTCTTCTCGTCTTCCTGGTAGAACACCGCGCGCACGCGGCGCTTGGCCGCGCGCCCGGGCGCGTTGGACTCCAGTCGGGCGTCGTTGGTCTTGGTGTTGACGACCAGGCGATCGCCCCGGGCGACGTCCTTGCCCTTGACCAGCACCACGTCGCCGGTCAGCACGGCGGTGGTGTCGGCATAGGTGTAGACCGCGTGGTCGCCCGTCGCGATCTGCTGATCGCTGACCACGTAGACCCGGCCGTCGGCCTCCATCCTTTGGGCGTTACCGCAGGCGTTGGCGTTGTCCGCGGTCGCCTTGCGCGCGTTGTAGATCGTCACCTTCTGGGCCCGCAGGCGGGAGCGATCCTGCAGGATCTCCACGTTGCCCGTGAAGATGATGATGCACTTGCTGTTGATCGTCTCCTGGCTGTCGGCGGACACGTCGACCGGCGCGCTGGAGTCGCTTTGCCTGGCATGGGCGACGCCGCCAGCCGCGAAACCAGACAGGATCAACGCGGTCGCCGCCGCGGCCATCCATCGCTTCATCAGAACCATGTCCTCATCCGTCGCCGCCCGTCTTGGAGACGGGCCCGCGCCATTGATCTTCTTTACTGCCGTTCGAACCGGGCGCGAACCCCGCCGCGAAAGACGATGCGGTCGCCCTTGTCATATACGGAGTAGGCGCGAGATTGCACCTGTCCGCTGGGACCTTCGCCGTTCATTGTTGTCTCGCCGGTGACATTTCCGGTCCGTGTGTCGACGAACGACTCCTCGGACGCGAAGCGATAGCCGGCGCCGTCATCCAGCCGCACATCGTCCTTCAGGTTCAGGCCGAAGGTGTCCTGGCGATAGACGCCGTGCTTGGCGGTCATCCGCGTGGGCGTCGGCGAGCCCAGGTCCAGGGTCAGGGCGGGTTCGTCCAGGATGATGCGGCGCGGATCGGCGTCGTCGCGGATGGCCGAGCGCGCGGTGATCATGAAGCTGCGCCCCTCGGTCGACTGGCCGTAGAAGCGCGGGGTGATCAGCCGGATCTCGGTCCTGGCCTCGGCCGGCGGATGGGTCGCGGCCATGTAGGTGCGCCAGCCAATCTGCGAGACCATCACCACCAGCAGCCCGGCGATGGCGGCCGGCAGCACGATGCGGGCGGCCAGAACGCGGCGCGAGCGGCGGCGCCAGCGCGCGAGGTCGGCGCTCATCGCTCGTCCGGTCATGGCCGCGGCCTGGTGCATGGGCGTCCGTCAGCTGTGGGCGAAGATGTCCATCTCCTCCCAGCCGGCCAGGTCCAGCGAGGCGCGGTGGGGGAGATAGTCGAAGGCGGCCTGGGCGTGGGCCATGCGGCCCTCGCGCTCGAGCATGGCGTTCAGCTTGTCGCGCAGGGCGTGCAGATAAAGCACGTCGGAGGCGGCGTAGGCGACCTGGTCGGCGCTCAGGCTGGGCGCGCCCCAGTCGGACGACTGCTGCGCCTTGGAAAGCTCCACGCCCAGCAGTTCGCGCGTCACGTCCTTCAGGCCGTGACGGTCGGTATAGGTCCGCGCCAGCTTCGAGGCGATCTTGGTGCAGTAGACGGGGGCGGTCACCACCCCCAGATGGAGTTCGAACATGGCGATATCAAAGCGTCCGAAGTGAAAAAGCTTCAGGACGCCCGGATCGGTCAGCAGGGCCTTCAGGTTCGGACAGTCATAGGACGGACGATTCAGCCGCACCACGTGGGCGTCGCCGTCGCCGCTGGATAGCTGGACCACGCAAAGCGGGTCGCGGCCCAGGCGCAGGCCCATGGTCTCCGAATCGATCGCGATGACGCCGGCGCCGGCGAACACGCCATCGGGCAGGTCGCCCTCGTGAACGAAATTGGCCAAGTCTCGGAAATCTCCGGTGAAGGGGAGGCGCGCGCGCCGAACCACGCCCTGAATAGGAGCGCGCGACACTTATACTCACGATGAACGGATTAGCTATCCGGAGGATTTTCCGGCGCCACCCCGACCTCTTTCGAGGCTTGGTAAAGGGGTGGTGCCCAGGAGAGGACTCGAACCTCCACGGCCGTTAAGCCACTGGTACCTGAAACCAGCGCGTCTACCAATTCCGCCACCTGGGCCCGCGATCGCGACCACTGGGGCCGCCGCGAGGCCGGGACGTTTAGGGAAAGCGTCCGGCCCCGTCAACAGCGAAAAAACGACAAATCGTGATTTCGTTGCGAAGCGGGGCGCGGTCGTCTAATCCCCCCGATTATAGCGATGGAGTCATCGCGGGCGACGAGGGATGAAGATGCAGGGTCTTGTCACGGTGTTCGGCGGCTCCGGCTTCGTGGGCGGCCAGGTCGTGCGGGCGCTCGCCAAGGCGGGCCATCGGGTGCGGGTGGCCGTGCGTCAGCCCAACCTCGCCTACAAGATGCGCATGCTCGGCGACGTCGGCCAGATCGAGGTCGTCCAGGCCAATGTCCGTCATCCCGCGTCGGTCGCGCGCGCCCTCGACGGCGCCGAGGCCTGTGTCAACCTGGTGGGCGTGCTCTACGAGAGCGGCCGCCAGAAGTTCCAGTCGGTGCATGTGATGGGCGCGCGCCACGTGGCCGAGGCGGCGGCCAAGGCCGGCCTCAAGCATCTGGTCCACGTCAGCGCCATCGGCGCGGACGCCAACGCCAGCGCCAAATACGCCCGCACCAAGGGCGAGGGCGAGGCGGCCGTGCGCGCGGCGTTCCCCGGCGCGACGATCGTGCGCCCGTCGATCGTCTTCGGTCCCGAGGACGACTTCTTCAACCGCTTCGCCCAGATGGCCGCGCTGGCCCCGGTCCTGCCGCTGGTCGGCGGCGCGACGCGCTTCCAGCCGGTGTTCGTCGGCGACGTCGCCGCGGTGATCGCCAAGGCCGTGGCCTCGCCGGCCGCCGTCGGCGTGACCTACGAGCTGGGCGGCCCCAGCGTCTACACCATGCGCGAGATCCTCGAGCTGATCCTGGTCGAGACCGGCCGCGCCCGGCCGCTGCTGCCGCTGCCGTTCCCGGTCGCGGCCCTGATCGGCCAGGTCGGCGACGTCGTGGCCGTCTTCCTGCCGCCGCCGCTGACCAGCGACCAGGTCGAAATGCTGAAGAGCGACAATGTCGCCGAGCACGGCCTGCCCGGCCTGGCCGAGGCGGGCGTCGGCGCCACCGCCGTCGAGGCCGTGGTCCCGACCTATCTCTACCGCTACCGCAAGGGCGGCCAGTACGCCGAGACGCCGGCCGGCGCGTTCTAGGCCAACGGGTTCGATCAAGAACGAAAGCGCCGGACGACCGATCGTCCGGCGCTTTTTCTTTGGCTGTGTTCACGTTGAGTGTGGTGGCTGGTCCGGATGGAAATCCTCGTCCCCCCGGGTCCGGCGGCGCCGGCCCGAGGACATGCTTCGACAGGCTCGGGATGAGGATTTCGTGCCCACGGCGCCTGTGGTCTTCCTCACCCCGAGCCTGTCGAAGGGCGAGGACGGCGCTGAGGAGGCCATCAACACTCAGGGCTAAAGCAGCCTTTTCCTTGTCGGCGGCGCGCGTCAGGCGACGCGGTTGGCCAGCCGCTCCAGGGTCGGCAGCAGCTCCGAGGGATCCGGCCGCTGGGTGTAGTCGGCGTTGACCTCGGCATAGGCGATGATCCCGTCGGTCCCGATCACGAACCGCGCCGGCATCGGCAGGGTCCAGGACGGGTCCTTGTTGATCAGCGGCAGGTCGTTGCCGAACGCCTTGTAGAGGGCGATCAAGTCGTCCGGCAGGGTGAAGCGCAGGCCGAAGGCCGCGCCGGTCTCGCCGCCCGCGTCGCTGAGGATCGGGAAGGCGAGGCTGTTCTGGCGCTGCGACTTGCGACTGTTGGCCGGGGTCTGGGGCGAGATCGCCACCAGGCTCGCGCCTTGCGCCTGGATCGAGGGCAGCGCCGCCTGAAGCGCCTGGAGCTCCAGATTGCAGTAGGGGCACCAGACGCCGCGATAGAAGCTGATCACCAACGGCCCCCGGGCCAGCAGCTCGCGCGACGAGACGACGGCGCCGTCCGGATCCTCGAGGGCGAATTCCGGCGCGCGATCGCCGGCCTTCAGGGCGCGCTCGGCCTGGCCCGTGGCCACGAGCTCGGCGGTGGCCTTGTGCATCAGGTCGATCGCGTCACGGGGCGCGTTGTAGGGCGGGGCGCCGGACTCGAACTGGGCGCGGAAGGCGTCGAGGCGGTCTTGCAGCGACATCGGAGGTCTCCTTTCGAGGGTTCGGCGGGAAGCGCCGTTTCGATGGAGACAAGATCAGTCATGCGCGTTCGTGACGGTATTCCATGATTTCGCAGATCATTTATACATTCGGCGAATGAGTGATCGCCTGCAGGAACTGGCCGTCTTCGCCCGCGTCGCCGACAGCGGCAGCTTCTCGCGCGCCGCGCGCGAGCTGGGCCTGTCGCAGCCCTCGACCTCGCGCATCGTCGGCGAGCTGGAGGCGCGGCTCGGCGTCAAGCTGCTGCTGCGCACCACGCGCCGGGTGACGCCCACCGACGCCGGCCTCGCCTTCCTGGAGCGGGCCAAGCAATTGCTGGCCGACCTGGACGAGGCCGAGCATCTGGCGCGCGGGGTCGACAGTCTGCGGGGCCTGATCCGCATCGTCATGCCGGTGACCTTCGGCCTGCGCGAGGCGATCCCCCGCCTGGCGCCGTTCCTGGAGGCGCATCCTGGCTTGCGGCTGGACATCAACATGGCCGATACGCGCCAGGACCTGGTCGCGGAGGGCGCCGACGTCGCCCTGCGCCTGGGCGACCTGCCCGACTCCAGCTTTGGCGCGCGCAGGCTGGCGACCTTCGACCGGATCGTCGTGGCGGCTCGGACCTATGTCGACCGCCATGGCGCGCCGCGGACGCCGGCGGAGCTGGCCGGCCACGCCTGCGTGATGGGTCCCCATCTGATGGCGCGCTCCCGCTGGGCCTTCACGCGGGACGGCAAGACGGTGTCCGTCCAGCCCGACGAGCGCGTGCGGGTCTCCACCGGCGAGGGCATGATGGCCTGCGTCCGCGCCGGCATGGGCGTGGGCATGACCTCCACCGTCATGTGCGGCGACGAGATCGCGGCCGGGACCCTGGTGCGGCTGCTGGCCGACTACGATCTGCCGACCGTGACGGCCCACGCGGTGTTCCCGGGCGGGCCGAGACCGTCAGCCAAGGTCCGGGCCCTGGTCGACCACCTGGCCCGCTCGTTCGAAGAGGCGCCCATCCCGCCGGCGCCGCGCTGACCTCTCGGTCAGTGGCGCAGGTACAGCACCGCCAGCCCGGCGACGCCGACCGCGATCCGCCACCAGGCGAACGGGGCGAAGCCGCGCTTGCTGACGAAATCCAGCATGTACTTGACGACCACCAGGCCCGACAGGAACGACACGACGAAGCCGATCGCCACGATGCCGACGTGGGCGGTGTCGAGGGCGTCGCGGTTCTTGTAGACGTCCAGGGCGAAGGCCCCGACCATGATCGGAATGGCCATGAAGAAGCTGAACTCGGCCGCCGCGCGTCGCTCGATGCCCAGCAGCATGGAGCCGACGATGGTCGAGCCCGAGCGCGAGACGCCGGGGATCAGCGACAGGCACTGGAACAGGCCGACGATCAGCACCTTGTGCAGCGGCAGGGCCATGGCGTCGTGATCGACGGCGGGCGGCGCCTTGCGGTCGATGGCCAGCAGGATCACCCCGCCGATCAGCAGCGACCAGCAGATGATCAGCGGGCTCTCGAACAGGAATTTCTTGATCACGTCGTGCAGAAGCAGCCCGGCCGCGAAGGCGGGGATCACCGCGATGATTACGCTGAGCGCGAAGCGCCGCGCCTCCGGCCGGGTCGGCAGGCCGATCAGAACCCCCCAGAGCCGTTGGAAATACAGCGCCACCACCGCCAGGATCGCCCCCAGCTGGATCAGGACGATGAAGGTGTCCCACGAGGCGTCCTTCAGGCCCATCAAGCCCTTGGTCAGCAGCAGGTGCCCGGTCGACGAGACCGGAATGAACTCGGTCAGGCCCTCGACCAGACCCAGAAGGATAGCGCTCAACCAATCAGGCATCGTTCGGCTCCCAAACCCCGCCCTGGCGTGCGCCCACGACGGTAAACAGGTCGTAAATCCACAAAATAGACTATTTATGCCGCTTCTTTCGGCGAGCAGGGCCATGGCCGCGCGCAATCTCGGCGAATATTGTCCCTAAAGTAGACGAACACATTCTTCTTGCCCAAAAGAGTCCCTAAGACGCCGTCGAAAGCAATTTTCTCCCTCTGGAGACAAAGGGACGTCGCATGGCCGAGCGCATGCTGAAATTCACGACGGTGAGCCGCAAGACGCCCGAGAAGCGCGCGGCCGCCGAGCGGTCCGGCGATTTCCACGAGATCTACGCCGACTTCATCGACGCCAAGGCCAGCGAACAGGCCTCGCGCTGCTCGCAGTGCGGCGTGCCGTTCTGCCAGACCCACTGTCCGCTGCATAACAACATCCCCGACTGGCTGCGGATGACGGCCGAGGGCCGGCTGGAGGAAGCCTACGCCCTGTCGCAGGCGACCAATACGATGCCGGAGGTCTGCGGCAGGATCTGCCCTCAGGACCGGCTGTGCGAAGGCAATTGCGTCATAGAGCAGTCGGGTCACGGCACCGTGACGATCGGCTCGGTCGAGCGCTACCTGACCGACAAGGCCTGGGAGATGGGCTGGGTGAAGCCGCTGGTCGCGGGTCCGGCGCGCGGCCAGTCGGTCGGCGTGATCGGCGCTGGCCCCGCCGGCCTGGCCGCCGCCGAGCGGCTGCGTGAGGCCGGCTACGACGTCACGGTCTATGACCGACACGACCGGGCCGGCGGCCTGCTGATCTACGGCATCCCCGGCTTCAAGCTGGAAAAGGACGTCGTCGAGCGCCGCACGACGCGCCTGGCCGAGGGCGGCGTCGTCTTCAAGCTGGGCTTCGAGGTCGGCAAGGACGCCACGCTGGAGGACCTGCGCCAAAAGCACGACGCGGTGCTGATCGCGGTCGGCGTCTACGCCGCGCGCGACCTGACCGCCCCGGGCGCGGGCAGCAAGGGCGTGGTTCCGGCCCTCGACTATCTGATCGCCTCGAACCGCCTGTCGCTGGGCGACAGCGTTCCGGCCTTCGAGTCCGGCGAGCTGAACGCCGAGGGCAAGGACGTGGTGGTGGTCGGCGGCGGCGACACCGCCATGGACTGCGTGCGCACGGCCGTGCGCCAGGGCGCGCGGTCGGTCACCTGCCTCTATCGCCGCGACAAGGCCAACATGCCGGGCTCGATGCGCGAGGTCGCCAACGCCGAGGAGGAAGGCGTGACCTTCGAATGGCTGGCCGCCCCGCGCGCGCTCTCCGGCGAGGCCGACGCCGTCAAGGGAGTCCGGGCCATCCGCATGCGCCTGGGCGCCCCCGACGCCTCGGGCCGCCAGAGCCCCGAGGAAATCCCCGGCGGCGATTTCGATCGTCCGGCGCAATTGGTGGTCAAGGCGCTGGGCTTCGAGCCGGAGAACCTGCCGGAGGCCTGGTCGGCGCCCGACCTGAAGGTCACGCGCTGGGGCACGGTCAAGGCCGACGTCCGCGACCAGATGACCAATCTCGACGGCGTGTTCGCCGCCGGCGACATCGTCCGCGGCGCCTCGCTGGTGGTCTGGGCGATCAAGGACGGCCGCGACGCCGCCGACGCCATTGATCGTTACCTTCGGGCCAAGGCCGGCGCGCCCGCGCTGATCGCGGCGGAATAGTCACGGCGACCGATTTCCTCGTCCTTCGACAGGCTCAGGATGAGGAAATCGGACTGACGCTTAAGTAGTCCTCATGCTGAGCTTGTCGAAGCACGAGGACGGACCAAGACCCTTCTCGGAGGCCACCATGGCCCAAGACCTCGACCTTTATCTGAAGAACCGCCAGGCCCTGATCGACGGCCATGCCTACGACCCGTCGACCGAGCGCGACGCTTGCGGCGTCGGCCTGGTCTGCGCCATCGACGGCCAGCCGCGTCGCGAGGTGGTGGAACTGGCGATCAAGGCCCTGAAGGCGCTTTGGCACCGGGGCGCGGTCGACGCCGACGGCAAGACCGGCGACGGGGCCGGGGTGCTCGTCTCGGTCCCGCAGGACTTCTTCGTCGACCAGGTGCGGCGCACCGGCCACGCCCTGCGCGCCGGCCCGATCGCGGTCGGCCAGGTCTTCCTGCCGCGCACGGACCTCGGCGCCCAGGAGGCCTGCCGCACGATCGTCGAGGCCGAGGCCCTGCGGTTCGGCTTCTATATCTATGGCTGGCGCCAGGTGCCGGTCGACACCTCGGTGATCGGCGAGAAGGCCAACGCCACCCGGCCCGAGATCGAGCAGATCATGCTGGCCCCGCCGGCCGGCCTGGAGGGCGAGGCTCTGGAGCGGGCGCTGTTCCTGTGCCGCAAGCGCATCGAAAAGCGCGTGCATGGCCAGAACATCAGCGACTTCTACATCTGCTCGTTCTCAGCCAAGTCCTTGATCTACAAGGGTATGTTCCTGGCCGAGCATATCGACGAGTTCTATCCCGACCTGAAGGACGAGCGCTTCGCCGCGGCCGTGGCGATCTTCCACCAGCGCTATTCGACCAACACCTTCCCGCAGTGGCGCCTGGCCCAGCCGTTCCGGATGCTGGCCCACAACGGCGAGATCAACACGATCAAGGGCAACATCAACTGGATGAAGTCCCACGAGATCAAGATGGCCGCCCAGGCCTTCGGCGAGTTCGGGGACGACGTGAAGCCGGTGATCCAGCCCGGCGGCTCGGACAGCGCCAATCTCGACAACACCTTCGAGGTTCTGGTCCGCGCCGGCCGCGACGCGCCGATGGCCAAGGCCCTGCTGGTCCCGGAAGCCGCCAATCCGAAGATGAAGGACGCCCACAAGGCGCTCTATTCCTACTGCAACGCGGTGATGGAGCCGTGGGACGGTCCGGCCGCCCTGTGCGCCACCGACGGCCGCTGGGTCGTGGCCGGCAAGGACCGCTCGGGCCTGAGGCCGCTGCGCGTGGCCTATACCGACGACGGCCTCGTCATCATGGGCTCGGAAGCCGGCATGTGCGGCGTCGAGGAGGCGCGCATCACCCGCAAGCTGGCCATCTCGCCGGGCCGGATGATCGCCATCGACCTGGCCGAGGGCCGCCTCTATGGCGAAGAGGAGATCATCGACGAGCTGGCCACCCGCCACCCCTATACCGAGTGGCTGGGCAACATGGTCGATCTCGAAAAGGAGATCGGGCCCGGTCCCGAGCCGCGCAAGTACGGCCGCGAGGAACTGACCCGCCGCCAGGCCGCCGCCGGCTACAGCCTGGAAGACCTGGAGATGATCCTCGCCCCCATGGTCGAGGAGGGCAAGGAAGCCGTCGGCTCGATGGGCGACGACACCCCGCTGGCGGTGCTGTCGGAGAAGTACCGTCCGCTCAGCCACTACTTCCGCCAGAACTTCAGCCAGGTGACCAACCCGCCGATCGACCCGCTGCGGGAGACCGGCGTCATGAGCCTGAAGACCCGGTTCAAGAACCTCGGCAACATCCTGGCCCAGGACGCCGCGCAAGCGGATGTGTACGTGCTGGAAAGCCCGGTGCTGACCACCGGCATGTACGAGCGCATCCACGGCCTCTTGGGCGAGAAGAACGTCGCGGTCATCGACTGCACCATGCCGCTGCCGGCCGAGGAGGCCCGCGCCGGCGACGCTCTGCGCGCCAATCTCGACCGCATCCGCGCCGAGGCCGAGGACGCGGTGCTGCGCGGCTGCGGCGCGATCGTGCTGACCGACGAGGCCAGCGACGAGAGCCGCGTCGCCCTGCCGATGATCCTGGCCACCGGCGGCGTCCACGCCCACCTGGTCGCCAAGGGCCTGCGCAGCTACGTCTCGATCATCGTCCGCTCGGCCGAGTGCCTGGACACCCATTACTTCGCGGTGCTGGTCGGGGTCGGGGCCACGGCGGTCAACGCCTATCTGGCCCAGGAGAGCTTCCAGGACCGCCTTGAGCGCGGCCTCGCCGGCGACAAGACGCTGCGCGACGTCTGCATCAACTTCAAGACGGCCATCGAGGGCGGGCTGCTGAAGATCATCTCGAAGATGGGGATCAGCGTCATCAGCTCGTACCGCGGCGGCTACAATTTCGAGGCCGTCGGCCTGTCGCGGGCGCTGGCCGCCGAGTTCTTCCCCGGCATGCCGTCGCGCATCTCGGGCATCGGCCTGGCCGGCATCGAGAGCAAGACGGTCGAGCTGCACCGCAAGGCCTGGGGAACGCCCGCCGTCACCCTGCCGGTCGGCGGCCTCTACAAGGCTCGCCGCTCGGGCGAGGCCCACGCCTTCGAGGCGCGGCTGATGCACACCCTGCAGACGGCCTGCGACACCGGCGACTACGAGCTCTATCGCCGCTGGTCCAACGGCCTGCGCACGCAGAAGCCGATCCAGCTGCGCGACCTTCTGGACTGGCGCTCGGACCGCAACCCGATCTCGACCGACGACGTCGAGAGCGTCAACGAGATCCGCAAGCGCTTCGTCACGCCCGGCATGAGTCTGGGGGCGCTCAGCCCCGAGGCCCACGGCGCCCTGAACATCGCCATGAACCGCATCGGCGCCCGCTCGGTCTCCGGCGAGGGCGGCGAGGACAGCGCGCGCTACAAGCCGCTGCCGAACGGCGACAATCCCAACAGCGCCATCAAGCAGGTGGCCTCGGGCCGCTTCGGCGTCACCGCCGAATATCTGAACCAGTGCGTCGAGCTGGAGATCAAGGTCGCTCAGGGCGCCAAGCCCGGCGAGGGCGGCCAACTGCCCGGCTTCAAGGTCACCGAGATGATCGCCCGCCTGCGTCACTCCACCCCTGGCGTGATGCTGATCAGCCCGCCGCCGCACCACGACATCTATTCGATCGAGGACCTGGCCCAGCTCATCTATGACCTGAAGCAGATCAACCCGATCGCCCGCGTCACGGTGAAGCTGGTGGCCGCCACCGGCATCGGCGCGATCGCGGCGGGCGTCGCCAAGGCCAAGGCCGACGTCATCCTGGTCGCCGGCGGCGTCGGCGGCACCGGCGCCTCGCCCCAGACCTCGGTGAAGTACGCCGGCGGTCCGTGGGAGATGGGCCTGTCGGAAGCCAACCAGGTGCTGACCCTGAACAACCTGCGCCACTCGGTGGTGCTGCGGGCCGACGGCGGCATGCGCACGGGCCGCGACATCGTCATCGCCGCCATGATGGGCGCCGAGGAGTTCGGCATCGGCACCGCCTCTCTGGTGGCGATGGGCTGCATCATGGTCCGCCAGTGCCACTCCAATACCTGCCCCGTCGGCGTCTGCACCCAGGACGAAGCCCTGCGCGCCAAGTTCACCGGCACGCCCGACAAGGTCATCAACCTCTTCACCTTCATCGCCGAAGAGGTGCGCGAGATCCTGGCGGGCCTGGGCTTCAAGAGCCTTCAGGAAATCGTCGGCCGCACCGACCTCCTGGCCCAGGTCAGCCGCGGCGGCGAGCACCTCGACGACCTTGATTTGAACCCGCTGCTGGTCCGCGCCGACCCGGGCGCGAACAAGCCCTATTGCACGGTGGAGGGCCGCAACGCGGTGCCGGACACGCTGGACGCCCAGATCGTCCGCGACGCCGCCCCGCTGCTGGAGCGCGGCGAGAAGATGCAGCTGACCTATACGGTCCGCAGCACCGCCCGCACCATCGGCACGCGCACTTCCAGCCACATCGTCCGCAAGTTCGGCATGAAGGGCCTGCCCTCGGGCCACCTGACGGTCCAGCTGAAGGGCTCGGCCGGCCAGAGCCTGGGCGCCTTCGCGGTCCAGGGCCTGCGCATCGAGCTGACCGGCGAGGCCAACGACTATGTCGGCAAGGGCCTGTCGGGCGCGACGATCGTGATCAAGCCCGCGCGCGGCCTCGCCGCCCCGGAGACCAACACCCTGATCGGCAACACGGTGCTGTTCGGGGCCACCTCGGGCCGGCTGTTCGCGGCGGGCCAGGCGGGCGAGCGCTTCGCGGTCCGCAACTCGGGCGCCACGACGGTGGTCGAGGGCTGCGGGGCCAATGGCTGCGAGTACATGACCGGCGGCCAGGTGGTGATCCTGGGCCCGACGGGCGGCAACTTCGGGGCCGGCATGACCGGCGGCATGGCCTTCGTGCTCGACCAGCACGACCGGTTCCTGGACAACATCAACCCCGACAGCATCGTGGTCCAGCGCCTGGCCTCGCCCTACTGGGAAGGGGTTCTGCGCGCGCTGATCGCCGAGCACGCCCGCGAGACGGACTCGGCCTTCGCCGAATCCCTGCTGCGGGATTGGGATCGCTTCCGCGATCAGTTCTGGCAGGTCTGCCCCAAGGAGATGATCAGTCGTCTGCCCCAGCCCCTGGCGGCGGAGGCGGCGGTCGGCGCGCGGGCTTGATCCGCGCGAATATTCGGGCGGCTTAATGGGAAACCTCACCCCGAGCCTGTCAGAGGGCGAGGTTTCCCGCCCCCTTAAGCCGCCGCCTTCGCCTCCAAGAGCTTGAAGGTGGCGCGCGCCCGCGCCACCGGCTCCCCGTCGGCGCGCACGGTGGCCTCGGTGAAGCAGATCGACCGGCCCAGCTTGGCGAAGTCGGTGTCGAACTCCAGCCATTGTCCCAGCTTGGCGCTGCCCAGATAGTCGAGGGTCAGCGAGACGGTGACGAGCCCGCCGGCCGGCTGCCGCGCGGCCGCGAGCCGGACGCCCAGGGACAGGCCCATGGCGTTGTCGGCCAGGGCGGCGAGGAATCCGCCGTGCGGCATGCCGCGCGAATTGCAGTGCGCCTCGCGCACCCGCACCCCCAGCACCAGCCTATCGGCGGTCTGACGGGCATAGAGCGGCTCCCAGGGTTCGGTGACCGGGCTCTTGCGAAGATGCGGGGCGAAGCCCTCGGGGATGTGGTCCATCGGCGCGCCTTCGATCTCGATTCAAACAACTGTTTTAATCTAGCACCGTCCGCCCCCTTGCGCGAGGGGCGGCGAACCTGCGCTATGGCGCCATGGCCAAGCGCGGCGATCGTCAGAAGCTGGACGCGGACAAGGTGGTCGAGACGCTCGACGGCCTCTATGCCCGCGTGGCCGCGCGCTTTCCCGCCTCGGGCCTGGCGATGGTGTGCGCGCGCCTGGCCGACACGGCGCGCCGGACCGCGGCCCGGGCCCGGCGGCTCGCCCGGCCCTATCTCTTTCTTCGGTTGCTGGTCGGCGTGATCGTCCTCGTCGGCGTCGGGCTGGAGGCGATGCTGGCCTGGCGGCTGGACTGGAGCGCGGTGCTGCGCGCCCGGGAAGGGTTCGGCCTGGCCCAGGGCCTGGAGTCGGCGGCGAACCTTGCCTTGCTGTCGGGCGCGGCCGCCTGGTTCCTGGCGTCCCTGGAGCGGCGCTGGAAGCAGCAGCGAGTCCAGAAGGCGCTGCATGAACTGCGCTCGTTCTGCCATGTCATCGACATGCACCAGCTGACCAAGGATCCGACGGTGCTGCTGGGTCCCGCGACGGCGGCGTCGCCCAAGCGCGAGATGACCACCTTTCAGCTCTCCCGCTATCTCGACTACTGCGCCGAGATGCTGGCCCTGACCGCCAAGCTGGCCGCCCTCTACGCCGGCGAGAGCGACGATCCCGTCATCATCTCGGCGGTCAACGACATCGAGACCCTGGCCTCGGACCTGGGCCGCAAGATCTGGCAGAAGATCATGATCCTGGGCCAGCTGGACGAAGCTCGGGCCAGCTAGCCGCGTTCCATGTCCATGCGCGCCTTCGCTCACCTGCTCGACCGGCTGTCCCTGACCAGCTCGCGCAACGCCAAGCTGACCCTGATCGAGGACCATCTGCGGCAGACGCCCGATCCCGATCGCGGCTACGCCCTGGCGGCCCTGACCGGCGCGCTGTCGTTCAACGCCGCCAAGCCGGCCTTCATCCGCAAGGCGGTCGAGGCGCGCATGGACGCCCAGCTGTTCGCCTGGTCCTACGACTATGTCGGGGACCTGGCCGAGACGGTCGCCCTGGTCTGGCCGGCCCAGCCCGGCGCCAATAGACCGCCGGAGCTCTCCGAGGTGATCGAGGCCCTGCACTCGGCCTCGCGGGCCGAGGTGCAGCGATTGATCGAAGGCTGGCTGGACGCCCTCGATCCCGACGGCCGCTGGGCGCTGTTGAAGCTGATGACGGGCGGCCTGCGGGTCGGCGTCTCCTCGCGGCTGGCCAAGCAGGCCTGCGCCAACTTCGGCCAGGTCGAGATCGGCGAGATCGAGGAGGTCTGGCACGCCATGGCGCCGCCCTATGGCGACCTCTTCGCCTGGCTGGAGGGGCGTTCGGAGCGCCCATCGCCCGACGCGCCGGGGCGCTTCCGGCCGGTGATGCTGGCCCAGCCGATCGACGAGGCGGTCGACTTCGCCAAGCTGGACCCGTCCGACTATCTGGCCGAATGGAAGTGGGACGGCATCCGCGTCCAGGCGGTCAGCGAGCGCGGCGAGCGCCGGCTCTATACCCGCACCGGCGACGACATCTCGGCGAGCTTCCCCGACGTGGTCGAGGCGCTGGACTTCGAGGGCGCGATCGACGGCGAGCTGCTGGTGCTGCGCGACGGGGCGCTGGCCCCGTTCGGCGACCTGCAGCAGCGCCTGAACCGCAAGACCGTCGATGGCAAGCAGCTGGCCAATTTCCCCGCCGGGATCCGCGCCTATGACCTGCTGCTCGACGGCGAGACCGACCTGCGCGGCCTGCCGTTCGTCGAGCGCCGCGCGCGGCTGGAAGCCTTTGTCGGCCGCCTGAAGACCCGGCGGATCGACCTGTCGCCCCTGCAACCCTTCGGGACCTGGGCCGAGCTGGCGGCGCTGCGCCTCGATCCGCCCGAGGGCGACGCGCGGCTTTCCGAGGGCCTGATGCTCAAGCGCCGCGACAGCGTGTACGAGCCGGGCCGCCCCAAGGGGCCCTGGTTCAAGTGGAAGCGCGATCCGCACCTGATCGACGCGGTGCTGATGTACGCCCAGCGCGGCCACGGCAAGCGCTCGAGCTTCTATTCCGACTACACCTTCGGCGTCTGGCGCGAGGACGAGGAGGGCCGCCGCGCCCTGACCCCGGTCGGCAAGGCCTATTTCGGCTTCACCGACGAGGAGTTGAAACAGATCGACAAGTTCGTGCGCGACCACACGATCGAGCGGTTCGGCCCGGTGCGCTCGGTGCGCGCCGATCTGGAGTTCGGCCTGGTGTTCGAGGTCGCGTTCGAGGGGCTGCAGCGCTCGACCCGGCACAAGTCGGGGGTGGCCATGCGCTTCCCGCGCATCAATCGAATCCGCTGGGACAAGCCGGCGCGCGAGGCCGACGAACTCAAAACGCTGGAAGCCATGCTGGACTAGGGCCGGCGTTTACCTCGCGTTTTCCATACCGGCCTAGGCACGGTCGCGAGGAGTATTCCCATGTCTCCCTTCCTTGCGTCCTTGCTGCCGCATCTGCGCCGCAACGCCCATGAGCGCCATCGCCAGATCTATTCGCGCGTCGGCCTGACGGCGTTGCTCAGCTGGGCGCTGGCCCAGATCGGGCGCATCGATCTGATCCCCTACTGGCTCGCGGCCAGCCTGTCGGTCCAGGTGTTCGAATTTCTCGCCGTCCGCCCGTTCGCCCAGGACCGCGTACCGCAACGCCATCCTCAGGCGCGCGTCATCCTGATGCTGGCGGCGATGATCGCCATGGCGGTGGTCCACGCGGGCGGGGTGCTGATCCTGTGGGCGAGCGGTCAGCCGACGCTGATGGCCTTGAGCCTGATGGTTCTGGTGGGCGGGGCCCTGAACAATGTCGCCTCCGGGGTGGACAGCCGTCCGCTGTTCTATCTCGGGGTCACGCCCTATGCGTTGAGCATGGCGGCGACGCCGTTCCTGATCTGGCGCGCGCCGCACCAGCAGGTGGCCTTGCTGACGGTGGCCGTCGTGTTCTTCCTGCTGGCCCTCCATACGATCTGGTCGCGGATGTACCGTAACCGCCGAGCGCTGGTCCACGCGCGGGAAGAGGCCGATCGCCGGCGCGTGGAGACCGAGGAAGCGCTGTCCGAGCGGACGGCCATGGCCGCGATCGTCAGCCACGAACTGCGAACGCCGCTGTCGGCGATCCTGGCGGGCGCGCACCTGATCCGCGGCGGGACCGCGCCGGACCAGACCCGCGCCACCGCCGACCTGATCGTCGACGCCGGCCAGCTGATGACCGGCCTCCTGACGGACATGCTGGACCAGGCCAAGATCGAGGCGCGCGCCATGGGCCTGGAGGAGCGCGATTTCGACCTGCTGGGCGCGGTCCGCGACGCCGCCCGCTTCTGGAGCGCCCACGCGCGCGCCAAGGGCCTGACCCTGATCGCGCCGCCGCAGGACCAGGCGTCCGTCTGGGTGCGGGGCGATCCCTTCCGGCTGCGGCAGATCCTCAACAACCTGCTCTCCAACGCGGTGAAGTTCACCGAGGCGGGCGCGATCGCGCTTCGCGTGGCCGTCGAACCGACGGGAGACGACCGCGCCCGCGCGATCATCGAGGTCCAGGACAACGGTCCCGGCATCGCCGCAGACGCGATGCAGCGCCTGTTCACGCCCTATGCCCAGGCGTCCCAGGAGACGGCGCGGACCTATGGCGGCACCGGCCTCGGCCTGGCGGTCAGCCGTCAGTTGGCGCGTCTGATGAACGGAGAGCTGGACGCGCGGGCCGCGCCCGAACGCGGCGCGATCTTCCAGCTGACGCTCGATCTGCCGCTGGGTCGCGAGCAGGACATCGTCCGCGCGCCGCCGGCGCAGGCCAGCGCCGCCCCGAACCTGAAAGCGCTCAAGGTTCTGGCCGTGGACGATCACGAGGTGAATCGGCGGACCCTGGCCTTGGCCCTGGAGCCGCTGGGCGTGTCCTTGACCACGGCTCCCGACGGTCTGGAAGCGCTGAAGGCCCTGGCCCGCGATCCGTTCGACGTCGTCTTGATGGACGTCAACATGCCGGGCCTAGACGGGCGCGAGGCGACCCGGCGTCTGCGCGCCGGCCAGGGTCTCAACCACGACACCCCCGTGATCGGCTTCAGCGCCGGCGTGGCGGACCATGAGGTCGAGGCCTGTCACGCGGCGGGCATGACCGACTGGATCGCCAAGCCCCTGGACATCCGCGCCCTCTACGCCGCCCTGGACCGGGCCCAAACTCGCGCCGCCGAGGCCTGATCAGCCGTTGAAGCCGCGGATGGCGTCGATGATCGTCGCCTGGTCCGTTTCGGACAGATAGGGGTGCATCGGCAGGGCCAGCACGGTCCTGGCCTTGGCCTCGGTGACGGGCAGGCCCTCCGGCCCGCGCGGGAAATGGGCGTAGGGGGCCTGAACGTGCATCGGGACCGGATAATAGACCGCGGTCGGGATCCCCAGCGTCTTCAGATGGGCGGCCAGGCCGTCGCGGTTCTGGTGCTCGATCACGTACTGGGCCCAGACCGAGACGCCGCCGGCGATCACGGTCGGGGTCGAGATCACCGCGCCCTTAAGACCCTCGGCGTAGCGATTGGCCACGACCTGACGCAGGTCGATCTCCTCGGCGAAGATCGCCAGCTTCTCCAGCAGGATCGCCGCCTGGATCGTGTCGAGGCGCGAGTTCATGCCGATGCGGGTGTTCAGGTATTTGGGATCGTGGTCGAAGGTCTTGCCGTCGAGGTCCGGCCCGACCGCCTTGCCGTGCACGCGGTAGCTGTCCATCAGGTCCCAGAGGGTCTGGTCATTGGTCAGCACCGCCCCGCCGTCGCCATAGGCCCCCAGCGGCTTGGCCGGGAAGAAGCTGGTGGTGGCCACGTCGGCCCAATGCAGAGGATGGCGGCCGTTCAGGGTGCAGCCGAAGCCCTGGGCGCTGTCGGCGATCAGCTTCAGGCCCTCGCGGTCGCAGATGGCGCGGATGGCCGGATAGTCGGCGGGCTGGCCGAACAGGTCGACGGCGATGACGACCTTGGGCGTCAGCTTGCCCTCGGCCTTCACGGCGGCGATGGCGGCTTCCAGCTTGGCCGGGTCGAGATTGTAGGTGTCGGGCAGCACGTCGACGAACACCGGCGTGGCCTCTACCCACGGCACGACCTCCGGCGTCGCGGCGAAGGTGAACGAGGGACAGAACACCGCGTCGCCTGGCCCGACGCCCCAGGCCATCAGCGGCAGGGCGATGGCGTCGGTGCCGTTGGCGCAGGACAGCGCCAGCTTGGCCTGGCCGAAGTCCGCCAGTCTCGCCTCGAACTCGCGGACCTGCGGCCCCATCACATAGGCGCCGCTGTCCAGCACCTTGGCGATCGCCGCGTCGATCTTGTCGCGGATTCGGCGCTGCTGCGCGGCGAGGTCGATGAAGGGCATGCTCATGGCGGCGGCTCTTAGAGGCCGATCACGACCATTTCGAGCCAATTGATGTAACCGACTGTTTCCCGCCGCGCGCGACAAAGCGGAACCCCGGCCGACTCGCATCGTTGACCGACCGGCGCGGGGGCGCCTATCGAGAACGCCATGCAGACCAAGCCCAGCGTCATTCCGAACAACGCCTCGCTCCCGTCCCTGGCCAATGTCCGGGCCGACGAGAGCATGTTCGGCCACTTCCTCGATTGGCTGGGGCGGCTGGCGGTGAATCTGGTGGTCGCCACCCTCATCCTGCTGGTGACCTTCTGGGCCGCGGGCCTGGCCGCGCGGTTCATGCGGCGAACGCTCAGCCGGGTGCACCGGAACAATCCCGACGCGACGCTGGAGAGCTTCAGCGCCTCCCTGGCGCGCTACGCCGTCATCGCCGTCGGTCTCGTCGCCGTGCTGCAGCAGCTGGGCGTGCAGGCGACCTCGATCATCGCGGTGCTGGGCGCCGCGTCGCTGGCCATCGGCCTGGCCCTGCAAGGCGCCCTGTCGAACGTGGCGGCCGGCGTGATGATCCTGCTGTTCCGGCCCTATCGCGTCGGCGACGTGATCGAGACCTCGACCCGCCAGGGCACGGTGAAGTCGCTGGACCTGCTGTTCACCGAGATCGCCACCTTCGACAACGTCAAGGTGATGATCCCCAACAGCAAGGTGTTCGGCGACGTGATCCTGAACTATTCGGCCCACCGCAACCGGCGGGTCGACGTGCTGTTCAAGGTCCCGCTGAAGACCGACCTGGTCGCGGTGCTCAAGCGCCTGCGCGAGCGGGCCGAGAACGACCCCCGCATCCGCCAGGAGCCGGCGCCGATGATCGAGGTCACCGATCTGTCGGAGGTGTTCGCCCAGGCCGCCATCCGCGTCTGGACGGCCGCCCCCGACTTCGGTCCGGTGAAGACCGACCTGATGCTGTCGGCGCACCTGCTGGCCGAGGACCCCGCGCGGACGGACCTGCCGCCGCCTCGCGCGTCGAACGCGCCCGATCCCTCGCCGACCATGCCGGGCGAGGGCGAGCATCATCACCTGCTCAGTCTGATAAAGCCGCGTCGAGGTCGGAAATCAGGTCCCGCGTCGACTCGATCCCCACCGAAAGCCTGACCAGGCCATCGGAAATGCCGAGCGCGGCGCGCTGATCGGCGGGGATCGAGGCGTGGGTCATGATCGCCGGATGCTCGATCAGGCTCTCGACCCCGCCGAGGCTTTCGGCCAGCGTGAACAACCGCGTGCGCTCCAGCATGCGGCGCGCGGGGGCCAGGCCGCCCTTCACCTCGACCGAAATGATCCCGCCGAAGCCGCCTGTCATCTGCCGCGCGGCCAGCGCGTGCTGCGGATGGCTGGGAAGACCCGGATAGATCACGCGTTGGATGGCCGGATGCGCCTCCAGCCAGCGGGCGATCTCCAGGGCGCTGTCGCAGGCCCGCTGCATGCGCAGGGCCAGGGTCTTGACCCCGCGCAGGGCCAGGAAGCTGTCGAACGGGCCCAGCACGCCGCCAACGGCGTTCTGCAGGAACCGCATCTGGTCGACGAGGCCGGCGTTGTCGCCGACCACCGCCACCCCGGCCACCACGTCGGAGTGGCCGTTCAGATACTTGGTCGCCGAGTGCATGACGACGTCGAAGCCCAGCTCCAGCGGGCGCTGGATGTAGGGGCTGGCGAAGGTGTTGTCGGCCACGGTGACCAGGCCGCGCGCCTTGGCCAGCGCCGCGATGCCGGCCAGATCCGCCAGGCGCAGCATCGGGTTGGTCGGGGTCTCCACCCAGATCATCCGCGTCGCCGGGGTGATCGCCGCCGCGACGGCCGCCAGATCGCCCATGTCGACAAAGCTGAAGCTCAGGCCCGCCGAGCGCTTGCGCACCTTGTCGAACAGCCGGAACGAGCCCCCATAGAGGTCGTCGCTGGCGATCACGTGCGCGCCGCTGTCCAGGGTCTCCAGGATCGTCGAGGCCGCCGCCAGCCCGGAGGCGAAGGCGAAGCCCGCCGTTCCGCTCTCCAGGTCGGCGACGCAGCGCTCGAACGCGAAGCGCGTCGGGTTGTGACTACGGCTGTACTCGAAGCCCTTGTGCTCGCCCGGACTTTCCTGGGCGTAGGTCGAGGTGGCGTAGATCGGCACCATCACCGCCCCGGTCGTCGGATCGGGATACTGGCCGCCGTGGATGGTCCGCGTGGCGAAGTCCAGGCGGTTCTTGCCGGGGATGTCGGTCATGGGGGTCCTAGGCGCTCAGGCGCAGGTGGTTGATCAGGTCCACCCGGGTGATGACGCCCAGGAACTCCTCGCCGTCGACCACCAGGGCCACCTCGTCCCGGTCGAAGACCTCGGGCAGGGCGTCGACCGACTGGTGGGCCTGCAAGGTGTTCACCGCGCGGGTCATGGCCTCGCCGACGGGGGTCTTGAAGCGCCCCGCGCGGTGATCATCTTGGCCTTCGACCGCGGCCAGGATGTCGCTTTCGTCGAGAATGCCGATCAGGCGGCCGTGGTCGACCACCGGCAGCTGGCTGATGTCCGACGAGCGCATGCGGTTATAGGCGGTCAGCAGCGTGTCCTCGGGTCCGATGGCGATCACCCCGCCCTCGGCGTAGCGCTTGGCGATCAGGTCGCGCAGGTCGCCGTGCATCTCGCGCCCGTCGAAGCCGTGGGCGGCCAGCCACAGGTCGTTGAACATCTTGGTCAGGTACTTCGAGCCGGTGTCGCAGACGAAGGTGACCACCCGTTTGGGCTCGGTCTGCTCCCGGCAGTATTTCAGGGCCGCCGCCAGCAGGCAGCCGGACGAGGAGCCGGCCAGGATCCCTTCGGTCCGCAGCAGTTCGCGGGCGGTCCCGACGCTCTCGCGATCGCTGATCGAATAGGCCTTGGAGACGAGATCCATCTGGGCGTTGGCCGGGATGAAGTCCTCGCCGATGCCCTCGACGATCCACGAGCCGGCCTCGCCGAAGGTCCCGGTCTCGACATAGTCGCGCAGGATCGAGCCGACCGGATCGGCCAGCACCATCTCCGTCTTCGGCGAGCGCGCCTTCATGTACCGGCCGATGCCGGTCAGGGTGCCGCCGGAGCCGACGCCGACCACGATGGCGTCGATATCGCCGCCCATCTGGGCGAAGATCTCCGGAGCGGTCGTCGTCTCGTGGGCCAGCGGATTGGCCGGGTTCTCGAACTGATTGACGTAGAGCGCGCCCGGGATCGACTGGGCCAGGGTCTGGGCCATGTCCTGGTAGTATTCCGGATGACCCTTGCCGACGTCGCTGCGGGTCAGCCGCACATCAACGCCCATCGCCCGCAGGTGCAGGATCTTCTCCCGCGCCATCTTGTCGGGGACGATCAGGATCAGCTTGTAGCCCTTCAGCGTCGCGACCTGGGCGAGGCCCAGGCCCGTATTGCCGGCGGTCGCCTCGATGATCGTTCCGCCGGGCTTCAGCCGCCCGTCGGCCTCGGCCGCCTCGATCATCGAGCGGGCGACGCGGTCCTTGATGGACCCGCCGGGGTTCTGGTTCTCCAGCTTCAGGAAGAGGCGGCAAGGACCGGTGTCGAGATGCTTGACCTCGACCATCGGCGTGCGGCCGATCAGGTCGAGGGCGGACCCGGACACGCTCGGCAAAGTGATTTCGGGAAACGCGGAATTGGGGTCGTTCATGGCGCAGCTCCGCTGCCGGGTGAAACGATTTCCCCTAGCTAGGCCTGTTTCGCGAACGAAGGGAAGGGGGCGAACCACCCTTAGATGGGGGCGCGGGCGCGAATGCGAAGGCCCGCGCGCCCCTGGCGCCCTACAGGATCGACTGGCCCGTCGAGGCCCAGTCCTTCAGGAACTGCTCGAGGCCCTTGTCGGTCAGCGGGTGCTTGTACAGGTCGACGAACACCGCCGGCGGGATGGTGACCACGTCGGCGCCGACGATCGCGGCCTCCTTGACGTGGCTGGCGTTGCGCACCGAGGCTGCCAGGATCTCGGTCTCGTAGCCGTAGTTGTCGTAGATCGTCCGGATATCGCGGATCAGATCCATGCCGTCGAAGCCGTAGTCGTCCAGGCGGCCGATGAACGGCGAGACGAAGGTCGCCCCGGCCTTGGCGGCCAGCAGGGCCTGGGTCGGCGAGAAGCACAGGGTGACGTTGGTCTTGATCTCCTCGTCGGCGAAGGCGGCGCAGGCGATCAGGCCGTCGCGGGTCAGCGGAATCTTGACCACGACGTTCGGGGCGATGGCGGCCAGCTTCTTGCCCTCGGCGATCATCGCGTCGGCGGTGGTGGCCGCCACCTCGGCGCTGATCGGGCCCGGCACGAGGTCGCAGATCTCGGCGATCACCTCCAGCATCGGCCGGCCCGCCTTGGCGATCAGGGTCGGGTTGGTGGTCACGCCGTCGATCAGGCCGGTCGAGGCCAGGTCGGCGATCACCTTGGTGTCGGTGCTGTCGAGGAAGATCTGCATGGGACTCTTGCGCGATGTCTTATGGGAATGTTGCGGCCCGGTTTATCCCGAGCGCTCCCCCGGCGCCAGCGCTTAGCCGGCCGCCGCGCGGATCCTAGGCCAGCCCCGGCACGCGCGCGCCCAGCACCTGGGCCACGAAGGCGCGCAAGTCGCCGCCCTCGAACAGATAGCCCGCCACCCCCGCCCGGGCCCCGGCCTCGACGTCGATGTCGCGGTCGCCGATGATCACCGCCTCCCCGGGCTGGAGATTCCAGTCGGCCAGGCCGCGCAACACCATGCCGGGATTGGGCTTGCGATCGGGATGGTCGGCGACGCGATAGGCCTCCACCGTCGCGGCTTCGTGGAACGGGCAGTGATAGAAGGCGTCGATACGCCCGCCCAGTTCGGCCAGCTGGTCCTGCATGGCGGCGTGGAACCGCGCCAGCGCCGTCTCGTCGAAATAGCCCCGCCCGACGCCCGACTGGTTGGTGACGACCAGCACCCTCAGGCCGGCCGCGGTCATCGCCGCCACCGCCTCGCGGGCGCCGTCGATCCAGTCGAGCTTGGCCGGATCGTGGACATAGCCGTGGTCGATGTTCAGCACGCCGTCCCGGTCGAGGAACACGGCCTTCAGGGGCGGAAGCTCGGCGGGGGCGGTCATGGCCCGAGCACTAACCCGACCGGCGCCGAAAGGCCATGCCGCCGTCTTGGCCTGGTCACGCAAGCTCCTCTAGAAGAGCGAAGTTCCGGGAGCTCTCGATGACCGCCTTCGCCGACGCCGCTCGCCTGCGCGACCGCCTGAAGACCTGGGCGACCGACGCGGCCTACCCGCTGTGGTGGACGATCGGCGCCGATCGCGCCAAGGGCGGCTTCTTCGAGAAGATCGATCAGGAGGGCCAAGCGGTCGACGGCCCCCGGCGCGGGCGGGTGCTGCCCCGGCAGATCTTCGCCTATGCGATCGCCGGCGACCTCGGCTGGACCGGACCCTGGCGAGAGGCGGTCGAGCACGGGCTTGCGTTTCTCCTCGCGCGATACCGCCGCCCCGACGGCCTGTTCCGCACCCTGGTCGGCCCGAACGGCGAGGGCCTGGACGAGACCGCCGACCTCTATGACCAGGCGTTCGCGATCTTCGCCCTGGCGGCCGTCGCCAAGGCTTTGCCCGATCGCGCGGCCGAGGCGCGCGGGATCGCCCTGGGGGTGCTGGAAAAGCTGATCGCCGAACGCAAGCACCCGGTCGCCGGCTTCCACCTCTCCAATCCGCCCACGGCGCCGCTGCAGTCCAACCCGCACATGCATCTCTTCGAGGCCATGCTGGCCTGGGGCGAAGTCGACGACCATCCTCTCTGGCGAATGCTGGCCGACGAGATCGCGGCCCTGGCGCTGTCTAAGTTCATCCACGCCGGCAGCGGCCAGATCCGCGAGTTCTTCGAGCTCGATTGGACGCCGGCGGCCGGGATCGAAGGCCGGATCTGCGAGCCGGGCCACCAGTTCGAGTGGGGCTGGCTGCTGCTGCGCTGGGGCAAGCGGGTCGCGCGTCCGGACGCCGCGGCCGCCGCCTTGCGCATGATCGATGCCGCCGAGACCCACGGCGTCGACCTGTCGCGCGGCGTGGCGATCAACGCCTTGCTGGACGACTGCTCGACGCACGACGCCGGCGCGCGCCTGTGGCCGCAGACCGAGCGGATCAAGGCCGCGGTCCTGGCCGCCGAGGCGACGGGCGATCCGCGATACTGGGACATGGCCGCCGCCGCCGCCGAAGGCCTGCTGGCCTATCTGCGGACGCCCGTGTCCGGGCTGTGGCGCGACAAGTATCAGCCGGACGAGACCTTCGTGGACGAGCCAGCGCCGGCCAGCTCCTTCTACCACATCGCCCTGGCCATCCAGGAACTGGACCGAGCGGTCAGCGCGGCTTCGTGACCAGCAGCGTCGCCGCGCCGATCGCGCGCGCGGGCGTCTCGGCCGGGAGCGGAATGACCGCGCCGGCGGCATGGACGCCGCCGTCCATCTCGAGCCCGCCCTCCAGGATCTGCACCGTGGCGGCGGGCAGGGTGAGCGCCGCGCCGGGAGCCGCCCGGCGAAGCTCGACGGCGAAGCCGTCGGTCGACACCAGGGTTTCGGTGGCGTTGGCGGCGAGGCTCTTGCGCGAGGCGATCGAGCGGCCCTTGGCCTTCAGGCCGTCGACCAGGGTCTTGACGGCCTGGCTGTCCTTGCGATGGCAAACGAGCACGGCGTCCGGCTCGGCCACCACCACGATGTCGCTGACGCCGATCACCCCGACATAGGGGCCGGTCGAGCGGACCAGGACCCCCGAGGTCTTGTGCAGATCCACGTCGCCGGCCCAGGCGTTGCCCTCGCCGTCGCGGGTCGAGGCCTCCCAGATCGCGTCCCAGGCGCCCAGGTCCGACCAGGCGAAGGCGGCCGGCGCGACGGCGGCCTTGGTGGTGCGCTCCATGACCGCGTAGTCGAGCGAGATCTTCTTGGCCCCCGCGAAGGCGTCCGCGTCGAGACGGCCGATTCCGCCGTCCAGCGTCAGGGCGGCGGCGCAGGCCTTGGCCGCCTCGGCGACGCTCGGCTCGAACGCCTCGAACTCGCCGATCAGCGTCGCGGCCTTGAAGGCGAAGTTGCCGCTGTTCCAGAGATAGCCCTCGAGCAGATAGCGCTCGGCCGTCTCCTGGTCGGGCTTTTCGACGAAGGCGGCGACCTCGCGCACCGAGCCGTCCAGCAAAGCCGCGCCCGGGCGGATATAGCCGAAGCCGGTGGCCGGCACGGTTGGCTGCACCCCGAAGGTGACGATCAAGCCCGCCTCGGCGGCGGCGGCGGCGGTGACGGCGGCGTCCTGGAAGATCTCGGGCTGGGCGATGTGGTGGTCGGCGGCCAGCATCAGCACCACGCCGTCCGGGTCATGGCGCTGGACATAGGCGGCGGCGGCGGCGACGGCGGGCGCGGAGTCGCGGGCCTCGGGCTCGACCAGGATCGTGACCGGCGTATCGATCTCGGCCGTCTGGTCGACGACGAAGCCGACCATGGCCTCGCCGGTGACGATGACGATCTCGGCGACGCCGGCGATGCCCTTCACCCGCAGGACGGTTTCCTGAAACGACGAGCGATGGCCGACCAGTTTCAGGAACTGCTTGGGCTGGTCGCTGCGCGAGGCCGGCCAGAGCCGCGTCCCCGAGCCGCCGCACAGGATCACCGGATAGATCGAAGCCAAGACTTGTCCCCACACGCTCAGTCTTCGCCCCTCGTAGGGCCTTATTGCGAAGGCTGCTTAAAGGCAAAGCGGCGAGGAACGAAGAGTTTTCCTCAGTCCGGAACGTTGGCGCGCAGTTCCGCCAACCAGGCGTCCGCCGTCGCGTCGGACGGCATCCGCCAGTCGCCGCGTGGGGACAGGGCGCCGCCCGACGAAATCTTGGGTCCGTTCGGCAGGGCCGAGCGCTTGAACTGGTTGGCGAAGAACCGCTTCAGGAAGAGCTCCAGCCAGCGCTTGATCTCCGGCAGGTCATAGGCGCGGCGCGACTCATCGGGCAGGCCGACCGGCCAGGCCCCGGCCTCGGCGTCATGCCAGGCGCTCCAGGCCAGGAAGGCGATCTTGGACGGCGCCATGCCATAGCGGGTCAGATAGAAGAGATTGAAGTCCTGCAGGGCGTAGGGCCCAACGAAGCTTTCCGTGGCCTGCACCTCCTCGCCGGGAATGAGCTCCGGCGAGATTTCGGTGGCCAGGATATCCTCCAGCAGCGCCGTGGTGTTCGCGTCGACGTCGCCCGAATGAGCCACGAAGCGGATCAGGTGCTGGATCAGGGTCTTGGGCACGCCGCTGTTGGGATTGTAGTGGCTCATCTGGTCGCCGACGCCATAGGTGCACCAGCCCAGCGCCAGCTCCGACAGGTCGCCGGTGCCCACCACCATGCCCTTGTGGTGGTTGGCCAGGCGGAACAGGTAGTCGGTGCGCAGGCCGGCCTGGACGTTCTCGAAGGTCACGTCATAGACCGGCTCGCCGTTGGCGAACGGGTGGCGCAGGCCCGCCAGCATCTGCTGGGCGGCGGGACGAATGTCGATCTCCTCGGCCGTGACGCCCATCGCGGTCATCAGCTTCCAGGCGTTGGACTTGGTGCGGTCCGAGGTCGCGAAGCCCGGCAGGGTGTAGCCGCGAATGTCCGAGCGGGGCCGGCCCAGCTGGTCCATGGCCTTGGCGGCCACGATCAGGGCGTGGGTCGAGTCCAGGCCGCCGGAGATGCCGATCACCAGGCTCCTGGAGCCGGTCGCCTCGACGCGGCGGGCCAGGCCCTGGACCTGGATGTTGAAGGCCTCGTAGCAGTTCTCGCGCAGCTTGGCGGGATCCGACGGCGTGAACGGGAACCGCTCGACGCCGCGCGCCAGGGCCAGGTCGCCGGCGGGGGGGGCATAGGCGAAAGACGCGATCCGGAAGGGAACCTTGGGCGGGGCCAGGGCCATCGAATCGCCGAAGCTGCCGACCCGCATCCGCTCCTGGCGCAGGCGGTCGACGTCGACGTCGGCGAAGGTCCAGGCCGGACCCGTCGAAAAGCGCGGGCTTTCGGCCAGCAGGGCGCCCATCTCGTGGATGTCGACATGGCCGTCCCAGGCCAGGTCGGTCGAGCTCTCGCCCGCGCCGGCCGCCGCATAGACATAGGCGGCGATCATCCGCGCCGACTGGCTGGCGCACAGCAGGCGACGGGTCTCGGACTTGCCGATGGTGATGTTGCTGGCCGAGAGGTTCAGCAGGATCTCGGCCCCGGCCAGGGCCTGGGCGGTGCTGGGCGGGTTGGGCGTCCAGACGTCCTCGCAGATCTCGACGCCCACGGTGAAGGGCGTCGGCCCCTCGCCGCGCAGCAGGACGTCGGTTCCGAACGGGACGGTCTGGGCGGCCAGGGTCAGGGTCTTGCCGGCCACCCCGGCGCCGGGCGTGAACCAGCGCCGCTCGTAGAATTCGCGATAGTTGGGCAGGAAGCTCTTGGGGACGACGCCCAGGACCCGGCCGCCGTGGATGGCCACGGCGGTGTTGTAGAGCCGGCCGGCGTCGCGCAATGGCGCGCCGACCACGATCAGCGGCGACAGGTCCCGGCTTTCCTCGGCCAAGGTCGCGATCGCCGCCTCGACGGCGTCCAGCAGGGCGTTCTGCTGCAGCAGGTCGTCGATCGTATAGCCGGTCAGGCCCAGTTCCGGGAACACGATCACGGCCACGCCCGCCGCGTGCGCCTCGTGCGCCAGGGCCAGAACGCTTCGCGCATTGGTCGCCGGATCGGCCAGCTTCACCTTCGGAACGGCCGTGGCCACGCGGACGAAGCCATGACGATAGGGCGAGAAGAAGGACGGGCTAGCCAACCGATCGGCCTTTCAGGGTTATGCTGAAAATGAGCATAAGTATCGCCCCAGCTATAACGCCTCCGGACGATGTTGCATAGCGCCCACGAGGCCCGCTCGGCTCCCGTCTTTAGCCCTTGTCGGGTTGACCCTCGGGGGCTCCCATGTCACCTGCGCCGTCGCGCAGCCCCGCAAAACAAAGACAAGACGGAACTTCCATGCCCGTTTCGCCCATCAAGATGGCCGACGCGATCCGCGTCCTTTCGATGGACGCGGTCCACAAGGCCAAGTCCGGTCACCAGGGCATGCCGATGGGCATGGCCGACGTGGCGACGGTGCTGTGGAGCAAGTTCCTGAAGTTCGACGCGTCGCAGCCTAACTGGCACGACCGCGACCGGTTCGTGCTGTCGGCCGGCCACGGCTCGATGCTGCTCTATTCGCTGCTTCACCTGACCGGCTTCAAGGCCGTGACGATGAAGGAGATCGAGAACTTCCGGCAGTGGGGCTCGCTGACCCCGGGCCACCCTGAGGTCCACCATACGCCGGGCGTTGAGACCACCACCGGCCCGCTGGGCCAGGGTTTGGCCACCGCGGTGGGCATGGCGATGGCCGAGGCCCATCTGTCGTCGCGCTTCGGCCATGAGCTGGTCGACCACCGCACCTGGGTGATCGCCGGCGACGGCTGCCTGATGGAGGGCGTCAGCCACGAGGCCATCAGCATCGCCGGACGCCTGCGCCTGAGGAAGCTGACGGTGCTGTTCGACGACAACAACACCACCATCGACGGCGAGGCCACGATCGCCGAGACCGGCGACCAGGTCGCCCGCTTCAAGGCCGCCGGCTGGGCGGTCAAGGTCGTCGACGGCCACGACCACGGCAAGATCGCCGCCGCCCTGCGCTGGGCCACCAAGCAGGACCGCCCGACCATGATCGCGTGCAAGACGCTGATCTCGAAGGGCGCCGGTCCCAAGGAAGGCGACCCCCACAGCCACGGCTACACCCTGTTCGACGACCAGATCCGTGAAGCCCGGCTTGCGATGGGCTGGGACGCCGCGCCGTTCACCGTACCGGACGACATCGCCAAGGCCTGGAAGAGCGTCGGCCGTCGCGGCGCCAAGGTCCGCAAGGCCTGGGAGGGCAAGCTCGCCGCCTCGATCCAAGCCAGCGAGTTCAAGCGCGCCATGGCCGGCGAGCTGCCGGCGGGCGCCTTCGAGGCCCTCGACGCCCACATCGCCAAGGCCCTGGAGACCAAGCCGGTCAACGCCACCCGGGTCCATTCGGGCTCGGCCCTGGACCAGCTGGTCCCGGCGATCCCGGAGATGATCGGCGGCTCGGCCGACCTGACCGGTTCCAACAACACCCTGGTCAAGGGCATGGGCGCGTTCGACGCCCCGGGCTACGAGGGCCGCTACGTCCACTACGGCGTACGCGAGTTCGGCATGGCCGCGGCGATGAACGGCATGGCCCTGCACGGCGGGGTCATTCCCTATTCCGGCACCTTCCTGGCCTTCGCCGACTATAGCCGCGCGGCGATCCGCCTGGGCGCCCTGATGGAGGCTCGCGTCATCCACGTGATGACCCACGACTCCATCGGCCTGGGCGAGGACGGCCCGACCCACCAGCCGGTCGAGCAGGTCGCGTCCCTGCGCGCCATCCCGAACCTGCTGGTCTTCCGCCCGGCCGACGCGGTGGAAGCCGCCGAGTGCTGGAAGGTCGCCCTGCAACAGGCCCGCACGCCATCGGTCATGACCCTGTCGCGCCAGAAGACTCCGCACGTGCGCGAGCAGGGCGGCGACCTGTCGGCCAAGGGCGCCTACGAGCTTCTCCCCGCCGAGGGCGGCGAGGCCCAGGTGACGATCTTCGCCTCGGGCACCGAGGTCGGCGTCGCCGTCGCCGCGCGCGCCATCCTGCAGGCCGAGGGCAAGCCGACCCGTGTCGTCTCCACCCCGTGCTGGGAGCTCTTCGCCAAGCAGGACGCCGCCTACCAGGCCTCCGTCATCGGGACGGCGCCGGTGCGCGTGGCCGTCGAGGCCGGCGTCCGGATGGGCTGGGAGCGCTTCATCGGCGAGACCGGCCGGTTCGTCGGCATGACCGGGTTCGGGGCTTCGGCGCCCTTCGAAGTGCTGTACCAGAAGTTCGGCATCACCCCCGAGGCCGTCGCCGCGGCGGCGCGCTAGGCTCGAGATTGGGCGCGGCGACGCTGTGACGCGTCGTCGCAGCCTGGGGAAAACGCTGCGTCGGCCAAGGGCATGATCGTGCGCGAATCCGCTCCGGCGATTCGCGTCCGGTCGGCGCGTCGGCTCTCGATAACAGGCTAGGGAGGGTCCTTGGTGGAGCCGAGGGGAATCGAACCCCTGACCTCCTCATTGCGAACGAGGCGCTCTACCATCTGAGCTACGGCCCCAAGGAGCGGCGGAGATACGGCCCCGGAGCGCCCGCGTCAAGCGCCGTATGCGCAAGGCTTGGACTTCCTTTCCCTGGCGCGCTACATCCCGTCCGACAACATTTCGCGAGGAACGCATGGGTTCGGCTATCGTCTGGCTCGTCGACACCGTCATCGGGCTGCTGATTTTCCTGATCTTCGTGCGCGCGATCGTCAGCTGGCTGGTTCAGTTCGACATCATCAACACGCGAAATCGCGTCGTCTGGCAGATCCTGACCATGCTGGAGCGGTTGACCGATCCGATCCTGCGGCCGATTTCGCGGGTGATTCCCAGCCTCGGCGGCATCGACATCAGCCCCATCGTCGCTTGGCTGGCGCTGACCGTGATCCGCATCATCTTCGACCGCAACATCGCCGGGCTGCTGATCGGCGCCCTGGGCTAGCGGTCCGCCTTGGCCGAGATCCTGGCGGTCCGCCTCACGCCGCGCGGCGGTCGGGACGCGATCGAAGGTTGGGCGCTGGACGTGGACGGGCGGCCCTATCTGAAGGTGCGAGTCGCCAGCCCGCCCGTGGACGGCGCGGCCAACGCCGCGCTGATCGCCTTCCTGGCCAAGCGCCTCGGAATCGCCCGCTCCGATATTCGGATGATCGCCGGGGACACCGCCCGGCTCAAGCGCCTGGAGCTCGATGGGGTCGACGGCGATGACCTGACCCGCGTGTTCGGGCCCCGGCCCTGAAGCGCCGCTTGGGGTAAATAATACCCGCCTTTCGCCGAACGGCGATGCGTACTCTCCTTTCCAAGCGATGCTGAAACCCGCCCTGGCGAGTCATTGACGGAGCCGCCCCAATTTATTTCCCTCTAACCCTCCGCGCCTAGCCTGGGCATGGACGAGGCAGGCCTGACCGGAGGGGTTGCGGGCGCTGATGACGTGGACCGACGTGCAGGAGGGCGGGGCTCGCGACGCGGTTTTGCGGCGCGCGAACGTCTATGTGCGCCTGGGCGCCACGACGGCCATCGCCATCCTGCTGCACGTCTATCTGCGGGCGTGGTGGTGCTGGCTCTGGGCCATCGCCTACACGACGACCTTCGCCCTGGACTCCTGGATCGGCCGTCCGCTCGTCGTTCGGCCCGCCGTGGCGCTTCCCCCCTGGCGTCGCGTCTGCGCCCTCGTCGGCCCGTTCGTGACCTCGACGACGTTCGGCGCCGCGGCCATGCCGCTGTTCGCCTCGCCCGTCCGCTTCGCCCCGACGTTGGGCGGCATGTTGCTGGCCGGGGCCCTGCTTCACGTCGTGGTCGCCAACGCCGGCCGTCGCTCGGCGACGCTGATGGCGGCCACGCCCCACGCGCTTTACCTGCTCGTCGCGCCGTTCGTGGCGCGGTCGGCGAATCCGCACGCCGGCCTGGCCGATCTGCTGTGGTTCGGCGCGCTGCTGATGATCGTCTCGGCGGTGGTGGCCGCGCGCACCCTGGACGCCGCCCTGACGGCCGAAGCCCGCGCCAAGGCCGAGGCCGAACGCCGCCGGCACGAGGCCGAGGAGGCCGTGGCCGCCAAGTCCGCTTTCGTGGCGATGATCAGCCACGAACTGCGCACCCCGATCAGCGCCATCCTGGCCGGCGCCGCGCGCCTGCACAGCGAGGTTCCCGAGGCCAGCGCCAAGGTCCACGCTCAGCTGATCGCCGACGCCGGCGGGCTGATGCGCACGCTGCTGAACGACCTTCTGGACTTCTCGCGTCTGGAAGCCGGACGCATGACGGTGGAGAAATCGACCTTCAACCTGCGCCAGGCGCTGTCGGACACGCTGCGCCTGTGGAGGGCCGAGGCGGCGCGCAAGGGCCTGCGGCTGCGCGTGCTCGGCGCGTCCACCCTGCCCCGCTGGGTCAGCGGCGACGTCGTGCGCCTGAAGCAGATCCTGAACAACCTGCTGTCCAACGCCATCAAGTTCACCGAGCGGGGCGAGGTCACCGTAAGCCTGAGCGCGGAGACCGTCGATGGAGCCCCGCGCCTCTCGATCGCCGTGCGCGACACGGGACCAGGCCTGCCCGAGGCCGCGCTGCCCCGCCTGTTCACGCCCTTCGATCAATTGAGCGCCTCGATCGCGCGCCAGCACGGCGGCTCGGGCCTTGGCCTGACCATCAGCCGGCAGCTGGCCCGTCTGATGGGCGGCGACCTCGTCGCGAGCAGCCGGCCCGGCGAGGGGGCCTGCTTCACCCTGACGCTCGCCCTCGATCCGACCGAGGCCCCGGAGGCCGAGGTCGACGGCCGCTCGATCCAGGGTCTCCGCGTGCTGGTCGTCGACGATCACGTGGTCAATCGGCGCGCCATCGAACTGGTGCTGCAGCCGTTCGGCGTCGAGGCCACCCTGGCGGAGTCCGGCCAGGAAGCCCTGGAACGCCTGAACGCCGAGGTCTTCGACGCGGTGCTGATGGACGTCTACATGCCCGGCATGGACGGTCGCGAGACCACGCGGGCCTTGCGCGCCGATAAGAGTCCCAACCGCGCGACGCCGGTGATCGCGGTCACCGCCTCGGCCTCGCCCAAGGACTGGGAGACCTGCGTCGCGGCCGGCATGAACGCCCACGTCAGCAAGCCGATCGATCCGGGCGAGCTGTTCGGCGCCTTGGCTCAGGTGCTGGCGGGCGGGGTGTCCGCCGCCGTCGAGCCGCGCGCCAGCAGGGTCTGAAGACGCGCGACGAGGGCCGCCTCGTCCCTGAGCTCGCATTCCCAGACCACCTCGACGCGCCATCCGTCGGCGATCAAGGCCGCGATGGACCGGGCGTCCCGGGCGACGTTGCGACCGACCTTGGCCAGCCAGTAGTCGCGATTGGCCCGTGGAACGCGCGATCCGCGCGCGCAATCGTGGCCGTGCCAGAAACAGCCGTGGACGAAGATCGCCAGCTTGCGCCCCGGCAAGACGAGATCGGGGTTTCCGGGCAAGTCCTTGCGATGCAGGCGATAGCGCGCGCCCAGGCCGGTCAGGATCCGCCGCAAGGCCCTTTCCGGCGCCGTGTCCTTACTCTTGACCCGCGCCATGACGGCCGAGCGCTTGGCCTTGTCATAGACGTCGGTCAAGGCGCGCCGGCTACAGCCCCTCGAACAGGGCCGTCGACAGGTAACGCTCGGCGAAGCTGGGGATGATCGCCACGATCAGCTTGCCGGCGTAGTCGTCGCGCAGCGCGAGGTCGAAGGCCGCGGTCAGGGCCGCGCCCGAGCTGATGCCGACCGGCAGCCCCTCGGTGGCGGCGGCCCGGCGGGCCATGGCGAAGGCGTCGTCATTGCTGACCTGGACGATGTCGTCGATCACGCCGCGATCCAGCACGCCCGGCACGAAGCCGGCGCCGATGCCCTGGATCTTGTGCGGGCCCGGCGCGCCGCCCGACAGCACCGGCGAGGCCTCCGGCTCGACCGCGACCATCTTCAGCGACGGCTTGCGCGCCTTGAGCACCTGGCCGACCCCGGTGATCGTGCCGCCGGTGCCGACGCCCGAGACGATCGCGTCCACCGCGCCGGCGGTGTCGTTCCAGATCTCCTCGGCGGTCGAGACGCGGTGGACCAGCGGGTTGGCGCCGTTCTCGAACTGCTGGGGCATGACCGAGCCGGGCGTGGCCTCGATCAGCTCCTGAGCCCGCGCCACGGCGCCGCGCATGCCCTTCTCGGCCGGCGTCAGCTCCAGCTTGGCGCCCAGCAGCAGCAGCATCTTGCGGCGCTCGATCGACATGCTCTCGGGCATGACCAGGATCAGCTTGTAGCCCTTGGCCGCCGCGACGAAGGCCAGGGCGATGCCGGTATTGCCCGAGGTCGGCTCGATGATGGTCGCGCCGGGCTTCAGGATTCCTTGCGCCTCCAGCGCCTCGATCATCGAGGCGCCGATGCGGTCCTTGACCGAGGCGATCGGGTTGAAGAACTCCAGCTTGGCGACGACCTCGCCCTTGGGCTTCAGCTCGGCCGACAGGCGCGGCAGCCGCACCAGTGGGGTGTCGCCGATGGTGTCGACGATCGAGTCGTAGATCTTGCCGCGACCGGCCCGCTTGAAGCGCGCGGCGTCGTAGAGGGAGGAAGCGTCGTCCATCGGAAACCTCGGAAGCCCTGGGTGTGCGGAAAGCGGCGCACCCTAGACCCCGAAGCGGGGACTGTCAGCGGGTCATTCCGCGGCCAGGCTTGCAGTTTTCCTATCGAGGAGGGGTTCCAGCAGGGTCTCGGCCAGCCAGCGCACCACCGGCGCGGCGACCCCGTCGCCGATGACCTGGAGACCGGCCGTCTGGGCGCGCGGCAGTCGATAGTCGTCGGGCAGGCCCATCAGGCGCGCCCCCTCGCGGGGCGTCAGCAGGCGCGACCGCACGACCCCGTCCTCGATGACGAGCAGGGTCTGGCGCGAGGAGCCGCCGCGCGGGGTGCGCAGGCAGCCCGCCAGGCCGTCGAACCGCGCCTCGGCCCGCTGCGCGCCGTCGCGCATGCGCCGAAAGACCGCGCCGACCGACCGGCCGCCGGCCTCGATCCGGTCCTCGACGGCCCGCCGATGCGCGGGAGCCATCAGGGCCAGCAGGGCCTGGGTTCGCGCGGGCGGGCTCCAGGCGACCTCCGCGTCGGGTTCGAGGACCGACGCCAGGTCTGTGTTGCGCGGGGGCGGCGGCGGCGCGCCCCACCAGATCCAGCCGGCCCGAAGATCCTCGGGCAGCCGCGCCGCCGCCTCGCGCACCGCGCGGGTCTGAAAGGCGCTGGGTCCCTCAAGCGCGTCGGTCGGCAGTCGGGTGGCGATGACGAAGACGCGCGGCCGCGACTGCGGGAGAAAGGCGCCGGCGTCGATCTCCAGCGCGCCGAAACGGTAACCCTCGTCGGCGAGCGCCCGGCAGAGCGCGGTGAAGTCGGCCCCGCCGTGCGAGGTCAAGAGACCGACCACGTTCTCGATGACGATCACCGGCGGCGCGCGGTCCTGTGCCGACAGCGCCTTCATCAGGGTCCAGAAGCCGAAGAAGGCCGACGACTTTCCGCCCGCCAGGCCCGCCCGCGTCCCGGCCAGGCTGAAATCCTGGCAGGGGCTGGACGCCCAGGCCAGCTCCGCCGTCGGCAGCGCCTCGGCGGACACGCCAAAGACGTCGCCTTCGTGGAAATGCGCCGCCGCGTCGGGGAAGTTGGCGCGATAGGTGGCCGCCTTGACCGGATCGAAGTCGTTGGCGAACGCGCAGGTCCAGCCCTCGCCCAAGCCCAGGCGCGCCATGCCGCCGCCGGCGAAGAATTCCAGGAAGGTGGGACGGGCGTTCCGATTCATCGCCGTCGAGTCTAGCGTCACTAGGCCTCGCCGGGATAGCCAGAGACATGCGCGCCAGGATCCTCATCGCCATCGGCCCCGCGCTGCTCGCCCTCGCCGCCTGCGACGCGCCGATGGGCGCGAGCGAGACCGCGCCGCCGCCCGCCGACGCGCCGGTGATCCTCGGGCCGGACTATGGAGGCGATTTCGACGCAGGTGGGACCGAGCCGTTCTGGAGCGTGAAGGTCCGGGCGGGCGGCATGACGCTGACGCGTCCCGACCAGCAAGACCTCGTCACCGCCAATCCGGGTCCGCGCGCCGATGGCGACCAGGGCGTCTGGGACGCCTCGGCGGGCGAGCGGCGTCTTGTCCTGCGGCTGACGCCCGGCGACTGCTCGGACGGCATGTCCGACCGCCGCCATGGCTGGCGGGCCGAGGTCTGGGTCGACGGCGAAACCCTGAAAGGCTGCGCCGACCGCTCCGCCGCCCCGGCGGCCAGACCCTAGTCGCCCTTCGGCCCCAGATAGTCCGGCCCGTACACCGCCGCGCGGAAGTCGCGATGCAGGCTGGCGTCGAACGGATAGGTCTGGACGAAGAACACCGCCGTCAGCCGGTTGGCCGGATCCACCCAGAACAGCGTCGTCTCGCGCCCGTCCCAGAAGAATTCGCCCACCGCGCCGCGGTTCTCGTCGGGCGTCCGCGGCTGCTTCATGCGCACGGCGAAATCCAGGCCGAACCCGACCGAGCCCTTGGTCGGCAGGAAGGATCGCTCGGTGACGCGGGCGTCGAGATTGTTGGTCGCCATCATCCTCACCGTCGAGGGCTTCAGGATCTGGACGCCGTCCAGCGCGCCTTCGCCCAGCAGCATCCGCGCGAAGCGGGCATAGTCGTCGATCGAGGCCACGAGCCCGGCCCCGCCCTGGGTCAGCCGCCGCGCCGGGTCGAAGTTCAGCTTGCGGGTCTCGGTGTCGTCCTGGCGGACGAGCTTGCCGTCGGGACCCTTGTTGTACGTCGCCGCCAGCCGCGCGAAGGCGGCTTCGGGCTGGGTCCAGCCGGTCTCCTTCATGCCCAGCGGATCGAGGATGTGGGCGCGGACATAGGCCTCGAACGGCTGGCCCGAGAGTTTCTCGACCAGCAGGGCCTGGACGTCGACGGCGGCGCTATAGCTCCAGCGCGCGCCTGGATCATCGACGAGGGGCGCGCCGGCCAGGCGATGGCCGAATTCGGTGAGGTCGTTCTTCAGGTTCAGCGGATCGGCCGCCCGGAACGCCGCGTCGGCCGGGCCCTCGCCGCCGCCGTAGGAGAAGCCGGCCGTGTGGCGCAGGATGTCGCGGATCAGGATCGGGCGGCTGGCCGGCCGTGTCCGGCCCTGGCCGTCGATCACTTTCATCTGGGCGAACTCGGGCAGATAGAGCGAGAGCGGATCGTCGAGGCCGAACCGCCCTTGTTCCCAAAGCTGCATCAAGGCCACGCCGGTGACCGGCTTGGTCATCGAGTAGATCTGGACCAGCGTATCGCGGCGCATCGGCTTGCCCGCCTCGCGGTCGGCCATGCCGGCGGCTCCGAAATAGCGCGCCTGGCCGTCCTGCCAGACGAGGGCCGAGACGCCGACGGCGCGACCGCTGTCGACCATGGCCTTCAGGGCGGCGTCGATCCGGGTCTTGTCGATCCTGACGGGCGAGGGCGTGTCGGCCGCGGCGACGGGGCGGGCCAGGGCCGGCGCCGCGGGCGCGGCCGCCAGCGCCGCCGCCATGACGGCGAGCATGATCGTCTTGGACACCGGAATCCTCCCCAGCTTTCTTATGACAGCGTTGGTCATCGCCAGGGACTGTCGCCGACGCCGCGCGCCTTTTCCAGGGGTTCGGAGCCGAGGCCGGCCTTTTCGGGCCGCCGCCGCGGCGCCGAGGTTGGCCTCAGGCGCTCTTCAGGCCCAGGCGTTGGCCGGCGTAGCGCTGGCGCAACGGCGCCCACCAGGCTTCGTTGTCGAGATACCACTGAATGGTCTTGCGCAGGCCCGTGTCGAAGGTCTCCTGGGCCTTCCAACCCAGTTCCGTCTCAAGCTTGGTGGCGTCGATGGCGTAGCGGGCGTCGTGGCCCGGCCGGTCCGTCACGAAGGTGATCAGGTCCCGCCGCCTCAGGCCCTCGACCGGGCGAAGCGCGTCGAGGATGTCGCAGATCGCCTCGACGACCTGGAGATTCGTGCGCTCGTTGCGCCCCCCGACATTGTAGCTCTCGCCGGGGACGCCCTGGGTGGCGATCAGGTGCAGGGCGCGGGCGTGGTCCTCGACGTGCAGCCAGTCGCGGACATTGTCGCCCTTGCCGTAGACCGGCAGCGGCTTGCCCTCCAGGGCGTTCAGCGTGACCAGCGGGATCAGCTTTTCGGGGAAGTGATAGGGGCCGTAATTGTTCGAGCAGTTCGAGACCACCACCGGCAGGCCGTAGGTGTGATGCCAGGCCCGCGCCAGATGGTCGGACGACGCCTTCGACGCCGAATAGGGCGAGCGCGGATCGTAGGGCGTCGTCTCGGAGAACAGGCCCTCGGCGCCGAGGCTGCCGAACACCTCGTCGGTCGAGATGTGGTGGAAGCGGAAGCGATCCTTCGCCTCGCCCGCCAGGCCGCGCCAGTGCTCCAGCGCCGCCTGCAGCATGACGTACGTGCCGACGATATTGGTCTGGATGAACTCGCCCGGGCCGGTGATCGAGCGATCGACGTGGCTCTCGGCCGCCAGATGCATGATCACGTCGGGCTGGAAGGCCTTGATCGTCTCGCCGACCAGCGCCGCGTCGGCCACGTCGCCCCGCACGAACCTGTAGTCGGCCCGGCCTTCCAGCATGGCGAGGCTCGCCGGCGACGCCGCGTAGGTCAGCTTGTCGTAGTTGAGGATCGCCACGGCGTTCTGGCTCGCCAGATGACGGCAGACGGCCGAGCCGATGAAACCGGACCCGCCGGTCACCATCACGCGAAGAGTTTGCTGCGACATGTCGTGAAACGCTCAAGTGATGGAGAGGTACGCCCCCGTACTCCAGTCTCTAGCGTGGACGCAACACCCCGTCCTCAGTCGGTGAACACCACCGTCTTGCGGCCATTCAGCAGCACGCGATCTTCCAAACGATAGCGCAGGGCGCGGGCGAGGACGCGGCGTTCGATGTCGCGGCCCTTGCGGATCAGGTCGTCTGGCGTGTCGCGGTGGCTAATCCGCTCGACGTCCTGCTCGATGATCGGCCCCTCGTCGAGATCGCCGGTGACGTAGTGGGCCGAGGCCCCGATCAGCTTCACGCCGCGCGCGTGGGCCTGGTGGTAGGGCTTGGCGCCCTTGAAACCCGGCAGGAACGAGTGGTGGATGTTGATGCAGCGCCCTTGCAGCTTGGCCGCCAGCCCGTCCGACAGCACCTGCATGTAGCGCGCCAGCACCACGATGTCGGTCCGCGTCTCCTGGATCAGCTTCCAGAGCTCGGCCTCCTGCTCGAACTTGGTCTCCTTGGTCACCGGCAGATGGTGGAAGGCCAGATCGGTCAGGTCGATGTGGGCATAGGTCTCGGCCGGATGGTTGGAGACGACGCCGACGATGTCCATCGGCAGCTCGCCGATCCGCCAGCGATAGACGAGGTCGGCCAGGCAGTGGTCGAACTTGCTGGCCAGCAGCAGCACGCGGTAGCGCTCGGCGCGATCGCGCAGCGTCCATTTCATCGCGAGACTGTCGGCCAGGGCGCCGAACTCACCCCGCAGAGCGACGCGGCGCTCGGTATTTTTGGCCGCGCCGTCGGCGTCGAACACCACGCGCATGAAGAATTGGCCGGTCTCCTGGTCGTCGAACTGCTGGGCGTCGAGGATGTTGCAGCCGCGCTCGAACAGGAAGGCGGACACCTTGGCGACGATGCCGCGCTGGTCGGGGCAGGAGAGGGTCAGGATCATGGTGCGCCCCCTCTAGAGAACCCCGCCGCCGAAGAAAAGCGTCTCGTCGGGCGCGGCGCGCACGAAATCGCTCGTCGCGCGGCGAAAAGCGGCAAACGCCGGCACATTCATGCCCCGCCTCCCGCGTCGCCCGTCCGGGGGTGGCCGGGTCGCGCCGAAAGGGTCTAGGCTCGGCGAATGGTTTCCTCCGAAGTCCTTTCCGATCGCGCGATCGACCTCCTGGCCAAGCTGGTGGCGTTCGACACCACGTCGCGCCGCTCGAACCTGGCGCTGATCCAGTGGGTCGAGGCCTATCTTTCCGATCTGGGCGTGCCCTCGCGCCGCGTGCCGAACGCGGATGGGACCAAGTCGAACCTGCTGGCCACGATCGGGCCAACGGTCGAGGGCGGCGTCGTGCTGTCGGGCCATACCGACGTCGTGCCCGTGGACGGCCAGCCGTGGTCCAGCGATCCCTGGATCCTGACTGAACGAGACGGTCGGCTTTACGGCCGGGGGACTTGCGACATGAAGGGCTTTCTGGCCCTGGCCCTGGCCGCCGCGCCGGATCTGGCCGAGGCGACCCTGTCGCGGCCGGTGCATCTGGCCTTCTCCTATGACGAGGAGGTCGGCTGCCTGGGCGCGCCGGACATGATCGAGGTCATCGCGCGCGATCTGCCGCGACCGGCCCTGGTGGTGGTCGGCGAACCCACCGACATGGTCGCCGTGCGCGGCCACAAGGGCATCGCCAGCTTCGTCGTGACCGTGACCGGGCGCGAGGCCCATTCCAGCCTGACCCATCTGGGCGTCTCGGCCAATATGGCCGCCATCAGGCTTATGGCCATGCTGGTCGACCTGTCCGAGCGCCTGGAGCGGGAAGCCGATCCGGCCTCGCCGTTCACCCCGAAGGGCGCGAGCCTGACCATCGGCCAGGTCAATGGCGGCACGGCGGTCAATATCCTGGCCCGCGAGTGCGTGTTCGTCTTCGACCTGCGCACCCCGGCGGGTCTGGACCCCATGGCCTTGCTGGCCGAGTTCTTCGCGGCCGCCGAGGCGATGGACGCCGAGATCAAGGCCAAGGCGCCCGAGGGCGGGGTGCGGGTCGAGCGCCGCTCGCTGACCCCCGCCTTCGCGCCCGAGGAGAACGGCGCGGCCGAGGCCTTCGCGCGCCGGCTGGCCGGCGACAACGGCCCGCCCCGCGTCGTGCCCTACGCCGCCGAGGCGGGCCAGTTCCAGGGCGCGGGCTTCTCGACCGTGATCTGCGGCCCCGGCTCGATCGACCAGGCGCACCAGCCGGACGAATATGTCGAGATCAGCCAGATGCAGCGCGGGGCGGCGTTCATGCGGCGGCTGATCGAGGACCTTTCCATCGCCTGATCACGAGGCGGCGGCCCAGGAAGGCGATCGGGTCGAGCGCCATCACGCGCAGGATCGCGCCTGGCGAAGCCTCGCGGCGCGCCTGGATCGCGCGGCGATCGGCGAGCACCTGGGCGAGGTCCTCGCGTTTGAGAGCCGCCTTGATCCCTCGGATCGCCGGCGCGACGTCGCCGCGCCGCCAGTGCAGCAGCAGCAGCCCGGCCGTCACGGCCACGTGCAGCGGCAGGGTGACGGGAAACAGCCAGCCCGGCGTGTTCTTGACGAAGGTCCAGATCCGGTTGCGCGAGCCGTGGAAGATCGCGAAGTCCGACCGCACGCCGGTGCTGGCCGAGCCGACATGCGCCACCACCGCCTTGGGCAGCAACAAGGTCGGCTCCCCCCGCAGGCGCAGGCGGTAGCCGAGATCGACGTCCTCGCAGTAGCAGAAGAAGCGCTCGTCGAAGCCGCCGACCTCCAAGAAGAGCGCGCGGTCGATCAACAGGGCCGCGCCGCAGGCCGAAAACACCTCGCCCTCGGGGAGGGCCGCCGGCGCGCGCCGGCCATAACCGCCTCGGAACGGTATGCCCGCGCTGGTGACGTTGTCGCCCGCGCCGTCCAGCAGGCCGGGCCGGTCGGCCGACCGCTGCAGCGAGGCGAAGCTCTTGACCTCGGGGTGGCGCGCGACGCCGGCCATCAGCTCGGCCAGCCAGTCGGGCTCGGGATAGGCGTCGGGATTGAGCAGGACCAGCCAGCGGCCCCTGGCCCGCCGAGCCGCCAGGTTGTTGCCCGCCGCGAAGCCCAGGTTCGCCCCGGCCTCGACCAGCGTGACCCAAGGGTGAGCCTCCGCCACGGCGCGCGGCGCGCCGTCGGTCGAGGCGTTGTCGATCAGGAGCGTTTCGAAGTCGCGGAAGGTCTGCTCCCCCAGCCGATCCAGGCATGAACGCAAGGTCGGACCGCTCTGGTAGGAGACGATGACCACGGTGACCGCCGGGGGCTTGTTTTCGATCGCTTCAGGCGGCATCGGTGGCCGGTTCGTTTCTCAAGGCAGGTCGCGCGTCATGAAGATCACCCCTCTGGCGATCCCCGAAGTGCTGCTTATCACGCCGGCGCGCCATGGCGATGAGCGCGGGTGGTTTTCCGAGACCTTCCGGCGATCGGCGCTGGAAGACGCGGGTTTCAGCGCGGCCTTCGTGCAGGACAATCATGTCCGCTCGACGGCCCGGGGCATCCAGCGCGGCCTGCACTATCAGAAGCCGCCGCACGCGCAGGACAAGCTGCTGCGCTGCGTCGTGGGCGCGATCTTCGACGTGGCGGTCGATATTCGCGCGGGTTCGCCGACCTTTGGCCAATGGGTCGGCGCGGAGCTTTCAGCCGAAAATCGCCAGCAGCTTCTCGTGCCCAAGGGGTTCGCGCACGGCTATCTCACCCTGACCGACGCCTGCGAGGTGCTCTACAAGGTCACCGACTACTATGCGCCCGAGGCCGAGGGCGGCCTGCGCTGGAGCGATCCGGCGATCGGCATCGACTGGCCGATCCCAGCCTCCGAGATCACCGCCAACGCCCGCGACAACACGGCCCCGCTGCTGGCGGAGATCGAGTCGCCGTTCACGTACTGAACCCGCGACCGTTCGCCGGGGAAATCGGAGCACCGCAATGAGCTTCACCGACTTCTTCTGGACCGCGCGCGACGGCCTGCCGCTGCACGCGCGGGACTACGCCCCCGCCGTGGGGAACGGGAAGTCGCCGGTGATCTGCATCCACGGCCTGACCCGCAACGCCCGCGACTTCGAGGACCTGGCGCCGAGGATCGCCGCCACGGGCCGGCGGGTGCTGGCGGTCGACGTGCGCGGCCGGGGCCTGTCGGCGCGCGACCCGAACCCGATGAACTACCATCCGGGGACCTATGCCGCCGACATGGTCTCGCTGCTGGCGGCGGCCGGCGTCGAGCGAGCGGTCTTCGTCGGGACCAGCATGGGCGGGCTGATCACCATGGTGATGACCTCGCTGAAGCCCGAGGCGATCGCCGCCGCCGTGCTCAACGACGTGGGGCCCGAGCTCTCGCCCGTCGGCCTGGCGCGCATCGCCGGCTATACCGGCCTCGCCAGCCGCTTCGACACCTGGGACGCGGCCGTCGCCTATGCCCGCGCGATCAACGAAGCGGCCTTTCCCGGTTACGGCCCGGCGGACTGGGACGTCTTCGCCCGCCGCCTGTTCGACCAGCGGGACGGCGCCTTCATCCTCGCCTACGACCCCGACATCGCCGCCCCGATCAAGGCCGCGGCCGAGGCGGCGGCCAAGACCCAGGCCGAGGGCGGTCAGGCCCTGGCGCCGCCGGACATGTATCCGCTGTTCCGGGCCCTGGCCAAGGACCGCCCGCTGCTGCTGGTGCGCGGCGGGATCTCGGACCTGATCGACCCCGCGATCGCCGACCGCATGCGCGCCGCCGCCCCCGCCATGGCCTATGTCGAGGTCCCCGGCGTCGGCCATGCCCCCATGCTGACCGAGCCCGAGGCCTGGGGCGCGATCGAAAAGCTGCTGGAAGCCGCGCCGTAAAGGGTGTGCCCGGACGGTCACGGCGTGCTAGAGGCCCGGTCGAGTTCCGTCCCCCGGAGTGCGAAGCCCTCATGTCCCTCGATCTCGCCGCCATCCAGGCCGCCGCCGGCCGTCTCCAGGGTCAGATCGAGCGCACGCCGTGCCGCCACTCCAAGACCCTGTCGAAGATCACCGGCGCCGAGGTGTGGGTGAAGTTCGAGAACCTGCAGTTCACCGCCGCCTACAAAGAGCGCGGCGCGCTGAACAAGCTGATGCTGCTGTCGGAGGTGGAAAAAGCGCGCGGCGTCATCGCCGCCAGCGCCGGCAACCACGCCCAAGGCCTGGCCTATCACGGCGCGCGCCTGGGCGTGCCGGTCACCATCGTCATGCCCAAGACCACGCCGTTCGTGAAGGTGCAGCACACCCGCGACTTCGGCGCGACGGTCATCATCGAGGGCGAGACCTATGACGACGCCAACGCCCACGCGCGCAAGCTGCGCGACGAGCAGGGCCTGACCTTCGTCCACCCGTTCGACGACTACGACATCATGGCCGGCCAGGGCACCATCGCGCTCGAGATGCTGGAGGACGCGCCCGATCTGGAGGTTCTGCCGGTGCCGATCGGCGGCGGCGGCCTGATCAGCGGCGTGGCCACGGCGGCCAAGGCCCTGAAGCCCGACATCCGCGTGGTCGGTTGCGAGCCGGCCATGTATCCCTCGTTCACCGCCCGCATGCGCGGCGTCGCCGCCCATTGCGGCGGCCAGACCATCGCCGAGGGCGTGGCGGTCAAGCAGGTCGGCGACCTGACCTACGGCGTCGTGCGCCCGCTGATCGACGACGTGCTGCTGCTGGAAGAGCCGCACCTGGAACAGGCCGTCTCGCTGTACTGCAATGTCGAGAAGACCATCGCCGAGGGCGCGGGCGCCGCGTCGCTGGCCGCCTTGCTGGCCTATCCGGAGCGGTTCCGGGGCAAGAAGTGCGGCCTGATCCTGTGCGGCGGCAATATCGACACCCGCCTGCTGGCCTCGGTCCTGACGCGCGAGCTGGTCCGCGCCCAGCGGCTGGCGTCCCTGCGGATCATCGGCGACGACCGTCCGGGCCTGCTGTCGACGGTGGCCCACGTCATCGGCGCGATGGGCGCCAACATCATCGAGGTCAACCACAACCGCCTGGCGCTGGACGTGCCGGCCAAGGGCGCGGAGTTCGACATCACCATCGAGACCCGCGACGCCCAGCACACCCAGGAGGTCATGGACGCCCTGCGCGAGAGCGGTTACCCGCCGCGCGTCGTCTAGCTATTCCTTCGGCTTGCCCGGCCCGAGGCGGTTCACGTCCAGCAACTCGATCCGGAAGATCATCACGCTGTTGGGCGGGATCGGGCCCTTGTCCTGGTCGCCATAGCCCAGGGCCGGCGGGACATAGAGGATCCACTCGTCGCCGGCCTTCATCCGCTGCAGGGCGATGATCCAGGCCGGCACCAGGCCGTCCAGCGGAAACACCGCCGGCACGCCGCGCTCGTAGCTGGAATCGAACACCGTGCCGTCCAGCAGCTTGCCCTCGTAATGGACCTTGACCTCGTCGGCCTGGGTCGGGTGGATCCCGCCGGGCGGACCTTCGCGGACGACCTTGTACTGCAGGCCCTGCGGCAGGGTGATCACGCCCGGTTCCTTGGCGTTCTTGGCCATGAAGGCGTCGGCGATCGACAGGTTCTCCTTGGCCTTCTGGCTGGGCCCACAGGCGGCGAGGGTCAGGGCCGACAGGGAAAGGGCGATCAGGGCGCGGCGGTGCATGCGGGAACCTTAAAGAGCGTTGGCCGTCCAGCTAGCACGGCGCGCGCGGGAGTTCATCTCCCGACCGCCTCGCCGGGACCGCCAACGATTTTTCGCGGAACGGCGATGGTCTTTGCGGTCGACGCCCCCTAGAAAAGCCCCGCAACAGCAGACGAGCCGCTCATGAAACCCGTTCGCAAAGCCGTCCTTCCCGTCGCCGGCCTGGGCACCCGCGTGCTGCCCGGCACCAAGACGACGCCGAAGGAGCTGCTGAACGTCGTCGACCGGCCGATCCTGTCCTACATCGTCGAGGAAGGCCGCAAGGCCGGCATCGAGCACTTCGTCTTCGTGACGGGCCGCTCGAAGGGCGCGATCGAGGACTATTTCGATCATCAGATCGAGCTGGAGGCCCAGCTGGAGGCCAAGGGCAAGACCGACATCTTGGCCCAGCTGCGCGCCGAACTGCCCAAGCCCGGCGAGATGAGCTTCGTGCGCCAGATGGCCCCGCTGGGCCTTGGCCACGCCGTCTGGTGCGCCCGCGACATCATCGGCGACGAGCCGTTCGCGGTGATGCTGCCGGACGTCATCGTCGACGCGGAGCGCGCGTGCCTCGGCCAGTTGGTCGACGTCTACAACCAGGTCGGCGGCGGCAATGTGATCGGCGTCGAGGAAGTGCCCGAGAGCGAGACCCACAAGTACGGCGTCGTCGCTCCGGGCCAGGTCGACGGGCGTCTGGCCACCATGACCGGCATGGTCGAGAAGCCGCCGCAAGGCACGGCCCCGTCCAACTGGGCGATCGCCGGACGCTACATCCTGCAGCCCGAGATCTTCGCCCTGCTGGCCAGCCAGGAGAAGGGCGCCGGCAACGAGATCCAGCTGACCGACTCGATGGCCAAGCTGATGAGCCAGCAGCCGTTCCACGCCTACGTCTATGAAGGCGTCACCCACGACTGCGGCGACAAGATCGGCCTGCTGCGCGCCAATGTCGCCCTGGCCCTGAAGCGTCCGGACCTCGGCGTGGCGGCCCGCGCGGCGGTGGAAGCGGCGCTGAAGCTTTAGGAATAGATCCTCCCCCCGAGGGGGAGGCGGCCGAAGACCGGAGGGGGAAGTTCGGGCTATCCGGTCCTTCCCCCTCCGTCGCCTACGGCGATACCTCCCCCGCTGGGAGGAGGAATTGCCATTCGGCCATCACCTCGGGATCGTCCTCCGGCCCCTTCAGCGCCATCGCCGCGTCGCCCAGCAGCCGTCGCGCCGCCCAGACCGCCGCGCCGCGCACGACCGGCGCGGGATCGCTCAGCAGCGGCTCGACCGCCGCCATCAGGCTCGCCTCGCCGCTGTTGCCGATCGCGTAGAGCACGTTGCGCACGAAGCGGTCGCGGCCGATCCGCTTGATCGGGTTCTTGGAGAACAGCGCCCGGAACGCCGCGTCGTCGAGCGCCGCCAGCTCCGCCAGGGTCGGCTGCCTCAGTTCCGCCCGCGCCCGCAGCTTGGCCTCGCTGGAGAGCGACGCGAACTTGTTCCAGGGACACACCGCCAGGCAGTCGTCGCATCCGTAGATGCGGTTGCCCAGCGCCGGGCGAAACTCGGCCGGGATCGGGCCGGTCAGCTCGATGGTCAGGTACGAGATGCAGCGCCGCGCATCCAACTGGCGCGGGGCCGGGAAGGCGTTGGTCGGGCAGACGTCGAGGCAGGCGCGACACGAGCCGCAACGATCGACCTCCGCCGCGTCCGGCGGCAGGTCCAGCGTCGTCAGCACGCTGCCCAGGAACAGCCACGAGCCGAAGTCCCGTGAGACCAGGTTGGTGTGCTTGCCCTGCCAGCCCAGGCCCGCCCGCTGCGCCAGCGGCTTTTCCATCAGCGGCGCGGTGTCGACGAAGACCTTCACGTCCTGGCCGAACCGCCGATGCATCCAGCCGGCCAGCACCTTCAGGCGCTTCTTGATCACGTCGTGATAGTCATCGCCCTGGGCGTAGACCGAGATCGCCGCGCGATCGGGGCGCGCCAACTGCTCCAGCGGGTCGATGTCGGGGCCGTAATTGACGCCCAGCACCACCGCCGACCTCGCCTCGGTCCACATGGCGGTCGGGTGCGCGCGCCGATCCAGCGTCTCTTCCATCCAGCCCATGGCGCCGTGCCGCTCGGCGGCCACGAAGTCGCGCAGCCATTCGCCGTTGGGCCAGGCGGCCGAGGCGTCGGCGAAGCCGCAGGCCGAGAAGCCGAGCGCCAGGGCCTCGGCGCGGATCTCGGCCTTGATCGCTTCGGGAGTCAGCTCAGAAGTCGAGATCGTCATAATGCGCCGCCGGCGCGAGGCCGGGCCAGCGGTCGGCCAGGATCGGCCGGAAGCACGGCCTCGACTTCAGCTTCATGTACCAGGTCTTGGCCGCGGAGAAGTCCTTCCACGGCACGTCGCCGAAATAGTCGATGACCGACAGGTGGGCGGCGGCGGCGAAGTCGGCCAGGCTCATGCGCCGGCCGGCCAGCCAGTCGCGGGTCTGCAGCAGGCTCTCGACATAGCCCAGATGCATGCGCAGCGCCTCGCGGCCGTGACGCAGGGCGGCCAGATCCGGCGCGCCCATGCGCAGCAGCCGCTTTTCCATCTTCTCGTGCAGCAGGAAGCCGTTGACCTCGTTGTCGAACTTGCGGTCGAACCACTGCAGCAGGCGGCGCGCCTCGGCCCGCTCGCTGGGATCGCGGCCCAGAAGCGGCGGCTCTGGTTCGGTCTCCTCGATATGTTCCAGGATCGCGCGGGCCTCGCAGACGACGAGATTGCGCTGGTTGCGGGTCTCGACCAGCACGGGCGGCAGGCCCGACGGGTTCAGCGAGGTGAACTCGGCCGGGGTCTCCCAATAGCGCACCTGGATCTCGAGGAACGGCAGCCGCTTCTCGCCCAGGGCCAGACGCACCTGCCGCGAGGCGGGATCCAGGGGAAAATGGTGAAGGGTGCGTTCGACGCTCATGCCCAGTTGCGCTCAGGCTGCATCATAGGAGCGATGCGCCGTTTTGCTTAACAACACATTGCCGAAGCGCGTTTAGCCTTCGAATCCAGGCTTTTGCGCGGCGGACGCGCGGCTCAGCCGTTCATCCGCGCGATCAGGTTGGTGGTGCTCTGCCCTGGCTTCAGCTCCGCCAGGAGCACCCGGCCGCCATAGCCCAGCACCACGTCGGAGCCGACCACGGTCTCGATCGTGTAGTCGGCGCCCTTGACCAGCACGTCGGGGCGGAAGGCCTTGATCAGGTCGAGCGGCGTCTCCTCGTCGAACAGCACCACCAGATCCACCGACGACAGCGAGGCCAGCACCGTGGCGCGGCCCTGCTCCTTCTGGACGGGCCGGCTTGGGCCCTTCAAGCGCGAGACCGAGGCGTCGGTGTTGAGGCCGACGATCAGCCGGTCGCAGGCGGCCTTGGCCTGGCTGAGCAGCGAGACGTGGCCGGGGTGCAGCAGATCGAAGCAGCCGTTGGTGAAGCCGACCTTCAGCCCCCGCGCGCGCCAGCCCGCGACGATCCCCGCCGCCTGATCGCGGTCGGCGATCTTGATCTCGCCGGGCTCGCCCTGGGCCGACTCCGCGCGGGCGGTTAGTTCGGCGGCGGTGACCACGTCGGTGCCCAGCTTGGCGACCACCAGGCCGCCGGCCAGGTTGGCCAGACGCGCGGCGTCGGCGAGGCCGGCGCCGGCCGCCACCGACAAGGCCAGGGTCGCGGCCACCGTGTCGCCCGCGCCGGAGACGTCGAACACCTCGACCGCCGTCGCGGGCAGGTGGACCGGCGCCGCGCCGCGCACGGCCAGGGTCATGCCCGCCCCGCCACGGGTGATCAGGGCGGCTTCGAGCCGAGGGGCCTGGTCGAGGATCGCCGCCGCCGCGGCTTCCGAGGCCTCGTCGGAATGGTCGACGACCCCCGTGGCCTCGGCCGCTTCCTTGCGGTTGGGCTTGATCAGGGTGGCGCCGTCGTAGCGGGCGAGGTCGCGGCTCTTGGGGTCGACGATCACCGGCTTGCCGGCGGCGCGGGCGGCCGCGATGGCGCCGCGCGTGACCTCGACCGTCAGCACGCCCTTGGCGTAGTCGGACAGCACCACGACGTCGGCGGCGGGCAGGCGCGCCGCGAAGGCGGCCAGCAGGGCGTCGGCGTCGCCGGGGCGGCGATCCTCGCGATCGACGCGCAGCATCTGGTGGGCGCCGGAGATGTAGCGGACCTTCTCGGTGGTGCGGCGCGCGGCGTCGACCACGAGGTCGGCCTGAAGGTCGGGCTCGGCCTCGATCAGGCCACGCAGCACGGCGGCGGCGTCGTCCTGGCCGACGAGACCGATCAGCACGGCGCGCGCGCCGAGGGCGGCCACGTTGCGGGCGACATTGCCGGCCCCGCCCAGCATCGCCGTCTCCTTCTCGACCGCGATCACCGGCACCGGCGCCTCGGGCGAGATCCGATCGACCGCGCCATAGATGAAGCGGTCCAGCATCACGTCGCCCAGCACCAGAACGGTCTTGCCGGCGAAGGCGCGAGGCAGGTGTGCGAGGGCGTCGTCCATGGGCGGTCTTTGACCCCGGACGCGGCGAAAACTCAAGCCTCGGCGCTCTCGGCGAACAGGCCGCCGTGCTTTTCAGCCAGGCCGCGCGGGTCGGGATGGATCAGGATGTCGGCGGCCGGAAACGCCTCCAGCAGCCGGTTCTCGGCTTGCACCATGATCGTGTGCGCCTCGGCCAGCGAGATGTCGGCGGCCAGGTCCGCGTGCATCTGCATGTGGACGTAAGGGCCCGAGGCGCGGGTCCGCAGCTGGTGAACGCCGAGAACGCGGGGATCGGCGGTGGCCAGTTCGACGATCCGGGTGCGGTCGGCCTCGGGCAGTTCGCGGTCCAGCAGCTGGTTGGCGGCGTCGCTGAACACGCTGATGGCTCCCCAGATCAGCCACAGCGCCACCACCAGGCCCGCCGCCGCGTCCACGAAGGACCAGCCCAGCCACGTCGCCGCCGCGACCCCGGCCAGGGCCACGATGTTGGAGGCGAGGTCGGCGGCGTAGTGGGCGCGGTCGCTGGCGATGGCGATCGAACCGCTGGCCTTCAGCACGCGGCTCTGGGCCGTGATCAGAAAGAGCGTCAGGACGATCGAGATGATCATCACCACCACCCCGGCCAGGCCGTGCTCGATCGGATGCGGATTCAGCAGCGCGACGATCGCCTCCCGCCCGATCAGCGCCCCCGAGGCGAAGACCAGACCGCCCTGCATCAGGCTCGAAAAGGCTTCCGCCTTGCCGTGGCCGAAGCGGTGCTCGGCGTCGGGCGGCGAGGCGGCGTAGCGCACCGCGAACAGCGTGATCAGCGACGCCACCAGGTCCAGCGCCGAGTCAGACAACGAGGCCAGGATCGCGATGCTGTCGCTGGCGCGCCAGGCGATCGCCTTGACGACGATCAGGATCGTCGCGGTGGCCACGGACAGCATGGCCACCCGTTGGGTGGCGGCGCGGACTTGAGGCGAAGCGGAAGCGGCGCTGGACATGGCCGCCTTGTAGCAAGGCGACCCGCCCGACCCCAGCGCGAACGACTCGCGGCTCGTCCCTATGCCGCCGCCCGCGCCTCCGGCCCCACATAGACCGATTGCGGCCGGATCAGCCGCCCGCCGGCCAGTTGCTCGCGGGCATGGGCCAGCCAGCCGGCGACGCGGCCCATGGCGAAGACGCAGGTGAAGCTGGACGGCGGCAGGCCCAGGGCCTCCAGCAACAGGGCGGTGTAGAACTCGACATTGGTGTCCAGCGGCCGGTCGGGCTTGTGCTCGCGCAGGATTTGCAGCGCGGCGGTCTCGACCGCCTCGGCGAAGGCGAGGCGTCCAGGCAGGGCGCTGGACGCCGAGGCCAGCTTGCGCACGGCCGTCTTCAGGGCGTCGGCGCGCGGATCGCGGACGCGATAGATGCGGTGGCCAAAGCCCATCAGCCGATCGCCGCGCGCCAGGGCGCGTTCCAGCCAGGGCCGCGCGTTGGCCGGCGTTCCGATGGCGTCGAGCATCTCGATCACCGGTCCCGGCGCGCCGCCGTGCAGCGGCCCCTTCAGCGCCGACAGTCCGGCCAGCACCGCCGAGGTCAGGCCCGCGCGGGTCGAGGCCACCACCCGCGCCGCGAAGGTCGAGGCGTTGAGGCCGTGATCGCAGACGGTCACCAGATAGGCGTCGAGCGCGGCCGCCTCGGCGTCGGTGGCCGGCGTTCCGCGCGTCATCCGCAGGACGTCGGCGGCGTGCGACAACGCCGGGTCCGGCGCGACCGGGCTTTCGCCTTTCGCGACCCGAAGCACCGCCGGCGTGAACACGGCCGGGGCGGCGACCAGCAACAGAGCGGTCGGCAGATCGTCGCCGTCCGGCAGGCGGGCCAGCAGGGCGCGCATCGCCTCCACCGCATCGCGGCGTGCGAGACCCTCGTCCAGGGCCGCGACCTCGCCGAACGCCCGGACGCGCGCCGCGCCCAAGGCCGGAGCCAGATCGGACGGCGCGTCCTCGAAGAAGCCGTCGAAAAGCAGGTGGGCGGCGTCCTCGTAGCGCGCGCGGCCGGCGAGATCCTCGACGGCGTAGCCCCGGATCACCAGGCGCCCTTTCGCGCCATCGACATCGGACAGAACGGTGCGGGCGGCGATGACGCCCTCAAGACCATCGGAAATGAGCGGTCTCCTTTCGCGGCGCAGAAAGCGCCGCGCGACCTTGACCGTCAATCTTGATCAATATAATCAATCTATATGGGCGATTGGATGGAAGCCGATCAGGTGTTGGAGCGGTTGGGGATCCGGCCGCAGACGCTCTATGCCTATGTCAGCCGGGGGCGCATCGAGGCCGCCGCTCATCCCAGCGATCCGCGCCGCAGCCTCTATCGCGCCTCGGACGTCGCGGCCCTGGCCCAGAAGAAGGCGCGCGGTCGGCGCGCCGCCGATGTCGCGGCCGAGGCCATCGCCTGGGGCGAACCCGTCTTGCCCTCGGCGATCACCACGGTCGCGGGCGGGCGGCTCTGGTATCGCGGCCAGGACGCCGCCCTGCTGGCGGACCAGGGCCTGTCGCTGGAAAACGTCGCGCGCCTGCTGCGCGGCGGCCATGGCGCGGCGCTGAAGGCCTCTCGGCGCGCCGAGCCGCCCGGCGGCGACAGCGCTCGAGCCCGCCTGTTCATGACCCTGGCCGCCCGGGCCGGGCGCGAGCCCCCCGCCCGCGGGCGCGCGCCCCTGGCTCTCGCCATGGAGGCCGCGGACCTGCTGGACGCGATCGTCGACGCCGCGACGGGCCTTGCCGGCGCCGGTCCCGCCCACGGCCGCTTCGCCGCCGCCTGGGCTCTGGACAAGGACGGCGCCGAGCTCGTCCGGCGAACCCTGGTGCTGCTGGCCGATCACGAGCTGAACGCCTCGACCTTCGCCGCGCGGGTGGCGGCCTCGACCGGCGCCTCGCTGTCGGCGGCCTGCCTGGCCGGACTCTCGGCCCTGTCGGGACCGTTGCACGGCGGCATGGCCGCGCGCGTCGAGGCCTTCGTCGAGGAGGCCGAGCGCCGCGACCCCGGGGCGGCGGTCACGGCGCGGCTGGCGCGGGGCGCGACCATGCCGGGCTTCGGCCATCCGCTCTATCCGGACGGGGATCCGCGCGCCGCGGCGCTGCTGGCGGCCTTCGCGCCCTCGCCGCTGCTTTGCGAGCTCAGGGCCGTCACCGAGACGGCCACGGGCCTGCGGCCCAATATCGACTTCGCGCTGGTCGCCCTGGCCCAGACCCTGAAGCTGCCGGCCGACGCGCCGTTCATCCTGTTCGCGACGGCCCGAAGCGCCGGCTGGACCGCCCACGCGATCGAACAACTGCAGACCGGCCGGCTGATCCGGCCTCGGGCCCGCTATGTGGGCGAGACGCCGCCGAGCTGACGGCGCGCTACTCGCCTTCCTCCTCGTCATAGCCGACCAGCCGCAGGGCGCGGGCCGGCAGGCCTTCCAGCTGGCACCAGCGCTCCAGCGCCTCTTCCCGGCCGTGGGTGATCCACACCTCGCCGGGCCGTAGCTCCGAGAGGGTGGCGGTCAGCTCGTCCCAGTCAGCGTGGTCCGACAGGATCAGCGGCAGCTCGACGCCGCGCTGGCGCGCCCGGGCCCGCACCCGCATCCAGCCGGAGGCGAAACAGTCGACCGGATCGGGGAAGCGCCGCGACCAGCGATCGGCGACGGCGCTGGGCGGGGCGATGACGATCTGGCCGGCGAAGGCGTCCTTGGGTCCCGAGGCGGTGGCCGGCGCCAGCGGCCCGAGCGCGACCCCGTGCGCTTCATAGAGCGCGTTCAGCCGTTCCAGCGCGCCGTGCACGAAGATCGGCCGCTCCCAGCCCGCCTCGCGCAGCAGCCGGATGACCCGCTGCGCCTTGCCCAGAGCGTACGCCCCAACAAGGTGGCAGCGCTCGGGGAACTGTTCCACCGAGGCCAGCAGGCTTCGGATTTCGCCGGCGTCGTCCGGATGGCGGAACACCGGCAGGCCGAAGGTGGCCTCGGTGATGAAGACGTCGCAGGGGACGGGCTCGAATCGCGCGCAGGTCGGGTCGCGCCGGCGCTTGTAGTCGCCGGACACCACCATGGTCAGGCCCTTCCACCGCACCACCGCCTGGGCCGAGCCCAGGACGTGGCCGGCGGGGACCAGGGTCACCTCGACGCCGTCGCGGGCGAAGGTCTCCCCATAGGCCACGGCCTCGCGACGGCCGGCGAAATCCTCGCCATAGCGGGCGGCCATGATGGCCAGGGTCTCGGGCGTGGCGATCGCGACGCCGTGGCCGGCGCGCGCGTGATCGGCATGGCCATGCGTGATCACCGCCCGATCGGCGGGGGCCACCGGGTCGATATAGAAGTCCCCCGGCGGGCAGTAGAGCCCGCCCGGACGGGGACAGAGAAGATCTTCGGGTCTGATCACGGCTGGATAAGACAACGCCAGAAGCGCTAAGCCTATCCCCGTAGGAGCCGGAATGAGCGACAACGAACAGACGAAATTCATCGCCGCGGCGATGAACGAGGGCAGCCCCCAGGCCAAGGCGCTAGGCTTCGCCACCCTGGAGATCGGCGACGCGGTCGCCGTTCTGAAGGTTCCCTATCGGCCAGAGATCGTGGGCGATCCCGAGACCGGCGTCATCGCCGGCGGCGTGGTCACCACCCTGCTGGACCACGCCAGCGGCCAGGCGGTGCACGCCGCGCTCGCGGCCTGGACCTCGATCGCCACGCTCGACCTGCGGATCGACTATATGCGCGCCGCCGAGCCGGGCCTCGACATCCTGGCCCGCGCCCATTGCTACAAGGTGACCCGCTCGGTGGCCTTCGTCCGCGCCGTCGCCTATGACCGCGACCCCGAGGACCCCGTGGCCACGGCCCAGGCGACGTTCATGCTCGACTCCAGCGCCGGCAAGAAGGCCGGGGCGAATCTGAAACCCTCGCGCGCGCCGCGCGCCAAGACTGGGAGCGTGGACGGATGAGCGACGTCGATACGCGCCTGGTCTCGATGCTGGAGGCGATTCCCTACGCCCGGTTCCTCGGCGTGCGGGCCGAGTTGGCCGGCGACGAGATGACCGCCATCCTGCCGTTCGCCCAGCACATCGTCGGCAACCCGATGCTGCCGGCCATCCACGGCGGCGTGCTCGGAGCGTTCATGGAGATGACGGCCCTGGCCCAGCTCTCCGTCGCCGCGCCCATGACGCGCCAGCCCCGGACGATCGACGTCTCGATCGAGTACCTCCGCTCGGGGCGGCCGCTGACCACCTATGCCCGCGCCAGCATCAAGAAGCTGGGCCGCCGCATCGCTAACGTCCATGTCGAGGCCTGGCAGGAGACGCGCTCGGCGCCGATCGCCACCTTGCGGGGCCTCTTCCTGGTGGCGCCCAGCGAGGATGGCGCGTGAAGCCTTCGCGCAAGGGCGGCAAGGCCGTCGCCAAAGGCGACTTGCCCTCGAAGCCCTGCGCCGCCTGCGGGCGCCCCTTCGCCTGGCGAAAGAAGTGGGCGAAGGACTGGGATGCGGTGAAATATTGTTCCGACGCTTGCCGGAGTGGTAAAATTACACCACGTTAATGCCATCCGTGGCTACGTTGTCCTTTAAATCGCCGTAATGAAGCAAAGGTAACGTGCGTTAAGCAACGCTCGCGCCTACATCCCTGCTCGCCGGACGCCAATGGGGCGCCGGCTAGAGAAAAGGGATCAAGACCATGACCACCAAGACCAACGCCGTCGCCGGCTTCGCCTCGCTCGTTCTGGCGGTTCTGCCGCTCGTCGTCATCGCCGGTTCGCTCGCCACGAGCCTGTGAGTGATCGCCGCGTAACCTCCGTCGGGCCGCCCTTCCGGGCCGCCTCGACGGAGATGGCGAGACTTTAGTTATCTGAAGAACAAAGAGATTTCGCCGTCCGATGCAGGATGGCGTGGCGGCCCGCCAGACGATCGATATCCGCGTCGTAGCCGCCGCCGATCACCCCGACCACGGGGATCTCGGAAGAGAGACAAGCGCCCAGGACGAGGGCCTCGCGTCGCCGCAGGCCCTCATCGCTGAGCGACAGCCGCCCCAGCTTGTCGTCCGCGTGTGGATCGACTCCCGCGTTGAGGAAGACGAGGTCGGGCCGAACGGCGGCCAGCAGATCGGGCAGCACCGTTCCCAGCTTTTCCAGATAGGGTTCGTCACCCGTCCCGTCGGCCAGCTCGATGTCTAGGTCGCTGGTCGCCTTGCGGTGGGGGAAGTTCTTCTCGGCGTGCATCGAGAAGGTGAAGACGCTGGGATCGTCCTCGAAAATCCGCGCCGTGCCGTCGCCCTGGTGGACGTCGAGATCGACGACCAGCACCTGACCGACCAGGCCCTCGGCCTGCAGCCGCCGCGCGGCCACGGCCACGTCGTTGAACACGCAGAAGCCCGCGCCGCTGTCGGCGGCGGCGTGATGGCTGCCGCCCGCCGTGTTGCAGGCGATCCCGTGATCCAAGGCCAGGCGCGCGGCCAGGATCGTGCCGCCCGTCGCCGCTCGGGCGCGGGTCGCCACGCTGTCGGTATTCGGCATGCCGATCCGCCGCACGACCTCGGCGGGCAAGGACAGCTCGATCACGCCGCGCACATACGCTTCGGTATGGACCAGCCTCAGGGTCTCGACGTCGACCGGCTCGGGACGGACGAAGCCTCCGGGCCCCGGAACGCCCTCGGCCTCCAGCACCGAGGCCAGGCGCGAGAACTTGTCCATCGGGAAGCGATGGCCGGCCGGCATCTCGGCGCGAAAGGCGGGGTGATGGATGACGGGCGGAGCGGCGCGCATGGCGATCACGATGGGGAGCGCGACCCCGCGACGCAAGGAGACGTCTTGCGGCGCCGCCGAAGGCGGCCTATCGCACTGCGCCATGCAGACGACCGAGAACCTCGCCGACATCCTGGACCTCGAACCGATCGAGGTGAACCTGTTCCGGGGCGTCAGCCCCAATGACGGCTTCCCGCGCATCTTCGGCGGCCTGGTCATCGCCCAGGCGCTGCTGGCGGCCTACAAGACCGTACCCGAGCGCGTGTGCCACTCGCTGCACGCCTATTTCATCCGCCCGGGCGACGTGACCGCGCCGGTGCTGTACGAGGTGGAGCGCGCGCGCGACGGCGGCACCTTCACCACCCGCCGGGTCGCGGCCATCCAGCATGGCGAGCAGATCTTCAACCTAGCCGCCTCGTTCCAGACGCCGGAGGAGGGCTTCGAGCACCAGTCGGCGATGCCGGACGCCCCCGCCCCGGACAGCCTGCCGACCGAGACCGAGTTCCTGAAGAGCCTGGGCGACCAGATCCATCCGAAGATGATCGCCCTGTCCGAGCGTCCGCGTCCGGTCGATGTGCGCTGGGTCGACATGCAGAACCCCGTCGCGCCGGTTAAGAAGTCCGGCACCAAGGAAGTCTGGCTGCGCGCCAAGGCTCCGCTGGGCGACGACATCAAGATGCAGCAGGCCGCCCTGGCCTACGCCTCGGACATGGCCTTCATGGAAAGCGCCCTGCGCCCGCACGGCCTGATCTGGACGACGCCGGGGCTGCAGGCCGCCAGCCTCGACCACGCCATGTGGTTCCACCAGCCGTTCGACTTCAACCAGTGGACCCTGTTCGCCCAGGACAGCCCGGCCGCCTCGCACGGCCGAGGCCTGGTGCGCGGCCAGATGTTCAGCCAGGACGGCAAGCTGCTGGCCTCGGTAGCCCAGGAATGCCTGATGCGGGTGCGGAAGTAGGCGTCGAGACCGCCTCGATTCTCGCCAGGCCGGCGGCCACCAGCCCTCGCAACAAGGCCGCGGCCTGCATGCCGTTGGTCAGTTCGCCGCTCAGGGCCAGGGCGATGGCCTCCGCGACCGGGACCCACAGGCTCTCGATGCGCTCGCCAGGATCGTCGAGAGGCTCGGCGACGCGCGCGACATCCCGCGCCAGGACGATGTGGGTGCGGTTGGCGGTGTTGGCGGCGTTGGCGCGGCTCTGGCCGATCAGGGTCAAGGTCCCCGCGCAGCCGGCCTCCTCCAGGAGTTCGCGCCGGGCCGCCTCGACGGGATCGGTCTCGCCCGGGTCCATGTTGCCCGCCGGCAGTTCCAGCGAGATGTCGCCGAGGCCATGGCGGTACTGCTTGACCAGCAGCACGTTATTGGCGGCGTCCAGGGCCACGATCTCGACCCAGTCGCGATATTCCAGCACGTAGTACGGCGCGACGACGGCGCCCTCGTCGGTCACGCAGTCGTCGGCGCGCAGGCTGATCCAGCGATCCCGGTGAACGACGCGCGAGGCGGTGACCCGCCATTTTCCGTCCGACACGCGACGCTCCTTGTGTTGGGATCAGTCCTCGGCGGGACCTTCCGGCTCACCCACCAGCGCCGGCGGATCGGCCAGGATCAGGCCCTCGCCGATCTTGACCTCGGGCACGGCCGCCCGGGTGAACGGCAGATACCAGGTCGGTCCGCCCAGGTCCGGGGTGATTTCGAGAATGTCGCCCGCCCCGAAGTTCTGGACGCTCTTGACGCGGCCCAGCAGGACGTCGGTCGCGACGTGGCGGACGGAGAGACCCACCAGGTCGGTCAGGTAGAACTCGTCCTCGTCGGGCTCGGGCAGGGCCGAACGGGGGACATACAGACGAAGCCCGCGCAGGGCGTCCGCGGCTTCCTTGGTTTCGATCCCCGGACAGCGGCAGACGACGCCGTCCTTGGTCTTGCGGGCCGAGGCGATGGTCAGGGCCGGCGAGCCGTCCTGGCGCTTCAGCGCCTTGAAGGCCGCGATGCTCAGCGGGTCTTCGGTATAGGTCGAGATCCGCACCTCGCCGCGCACGCCGAAGCCGCCGGCCACGCGGCCGACCAGGATCAGCGGGTCGTCTGGGGATGCGGCCATGGCCCGGACAGAGTCGCGCCGCCGTCTCGGAACGAAACGACGGCGCTGGAACCCTGATTAGCCTTCGGCGGCTTCTTCGGCCGGGGCTTCGGCGGCCGGAGCCTCTTCAGCCGGAGCCTCTTCCACGGCCGGAGCGGCGGCGGCGGCCGCGGCGGCTTCGGCGGCGGCGGCCTTCTCAGCTTCGGCGGCGGCCTTGGCCTCTTCCTCGGCCTGACGACGCTCTTCCTCGCGCTGGGCGCGCTCGGCCAGACGCTCCTGGGCCTTCTTGCCCGGCTCGCCCTTCTTCGGGTTGTTGCCGTGGGTCCAGGCGGTCAGGCCCTGGGCGGCCAGGAAGCGGGCGACGCGGTCGGTCGGCTGGGCGCCCTTCTTGAGCCACTCCTGGATCGACTCGACCTTCAGGGTGACGCGGTTGGCGTCGTCCTTCTTGAGCAGCGGGTTGTAGGTGCCGACCTTCTCGATGAAACGGCCATCGCGCGGCGAGTGGCTGTCGGCGACGACGATCGAGTAGTACGGACGCTTCTTGGCGCCGCCACGGGCCAGACGGATCTTCAGCATTTGAGGTAGTCCTTGGTCTAAGGTTCTATTTCTTGAACGGGTTGAAGCCGGGCAGGCCCAGGCCGGAGAGAGGATTGGGCTTGGCGTCGCCGCCAGTCCCGAGACCCGGCAGGCCGGGCAGCCCCGGGAGGCCTTGGCCCCCCGCTGCGTTGGGATCGGGCGTCGGGATCTTGCCGCCGCCCATGTTTTTCAGGCGCGCCATGTCGCCGCCGCCCATCATCTGGGCCATGCGCGCCAGGCCCTTGCCGCCGTCCTTGGACATGGCCTTGAACATGTCGGCCATCTGGCGGTGCTGCTTGAGCAGGCGGTTGACCTCGGCCACGTCGACCCCGGCGCCGGCCGCGATGCGGCGCTTGCGCGAGGCCGCTAGGATGTCGGGCTTCTTGCGCTCTTCCTTGGTCATCGAGCTGATGATCGCCTGCTGGCGGCGGAAGATCTTGTCGTCGATGCCGCTCTCGGCGATCTGCTTCTTGACCTTCTGGACGCCGGGCAGCAGGCCCATGATGCCTTCCATGCCGCCCATCTTCTGCATCTGGTTCAGCTGGGCCGCGAGGTCGTCGAGGTCGAACTTGCCCTTGGCCAGCTTCTTGGCCATGCGCTCGGCCTCGGCCGCGTCGAGGTCGGCGGCGGCCTTCTCGACCAGGGCCACGACGTCGCCCTGGCCCAGGATGCGGCCGGCGACGCGGCGGGCGTCGAACACGTCCAGCTGGTCGATCTTCTCGCCGGCGCCGAGGAACTTGATCGGCAGGCCGGTGACGTGGCGCATCGACAGCGCCGCCCCGCCGCGACCGTCGCCGTCGGCGCGGGTCAGGATCAGGCCGGTCAGCGGCAGGCGCTCGTGGAACGCCTTGGCCGTGCGCACGGCGTCCTGACCGGTCAGGCTGTCGGCGACCAGAATGGTCTCGGACGGGCTGGCGATGCGAGCGATCTCGGCCGCCTCGCTCATCATCGACTCGTCCAGCGTGGTGCGGCCGGCGGTGTCGAGGATCAGGACATCGTAGCCGCCCAGCTTGGCGGCCGACAGGGCGCGCTTGGCGATATCCGGCGCGCTCTGGCCGGCGACGATCGGCAGGCTCTCGACGCCGACCTGCTTGGCCAGGGTCGCCAGCTGCTCCATGGCCGCCGGGCGGCGGGTGTCGAGCGAGGCGACCAGCACCTTCTTGCGGTCGGTCTTGGACAGGCGCAGGGCCAGCTTGCCGGTGGTGGTGGTCTTGCCCGAGCCTTGAAGACCGGCCATCAGGATCACCGACGGCGGGTTCAAAGCGAGGTTCAAGCCGGTCGGAACGTCGCCGCCCAGCATGTCGACCAGACCGTCATAGACGATCTTGACCACTTGGTCGGCCGGCTTGACCGAGCGGATCACCGCCTCGCCCGACGCCAGCTCCTTGGCCTTGCTGATGAAGTCCTTGACGACCGGCAGCGCGACGTCGGCCTCGAGCAGGGCGACGCGGACCTCGCGCAGCGCCTCGTCGATGTCCTTTTCGGACAGCACGCCGCGACCGCCAAGGCGTTCGAAGACGCCGGAAAGTCGCTCTGTAAGGCCGTCGAACATGTCGAACCCTGTTGAAATACAAGACCAAACGCCATCAGCCCCCGTGGACGATCACGTCGACGGGGGTCCTCGCCGTCCTCGTCCGGATGGATCCTGCGCTAACAGGCCGGGGTCGTGACGGTGGAGGCGCTGCTGATAAAGCGCCGGAAGCCGGGGCTTATGACTGAAAAGGGCCTGGGAGTCAAAGAGACGCTCAAGCGTCCCACGCTCGCGGAGCTCGCCAGCCTCGTGGCGGGGAACGGTGACAGGGCCGGCGGGTTTCCTAGGCCGACGCCTCAGGCAACGGAGAACCTCGATGAAAGTCAGCGACGCCATGACCCGCCAGGTCTCGATCGCCCGCCCGTCCGACACGGTCCGCCAGGTCGCCGAGACCATGGCCAAGGTCGACAGCGGCGTGGTGCCGGTGGTCGACGACGGCAAGGTCGTGGGCCTGGTCACCGACCGCGACATCGTCCTGCGCGTGGTGGCCGAGGGCCGGAGCTTCGACAGCGCGGTGTCCGACGTGATGTCCGGCGGTGAGGTGCTGAGCGTGACCGAGGACGACGTCCTGGCCGACGCGACGGCCAAGATGGCCAACCATCAGGTCCGCCGCCTCGTCGTCCTGAACGACGCCGGCGCGCTGAGCGGCATTCTTTCGCTGGGCGACGTGGCCAAGGACTACGGCGCCAAGCAGGTCGGCAAGACGCTGGAGGAGATCTCGCAAGAGCCGGGCGACGGCGCGGCGCATTGAGTGCGTGGTCCTCGCCCTTCGACAAGCTCAGGGTGAGGACGCTTGCTGCCGCCGGATCAGTAGGAAACCTCATCCTGAGCTTGTCGAAGGACGAGGTGTCCGGACCAAGAAAAAGGGCGGCTCCCTTCGGAGCCGCCCTTTGTCGTTCCTGGACCAAAAGTCGCTTAGACCAGCGAGCTGTCGATGGCCTTGCAGGCCTCCATCAGGCCCTTCACCGACTCGACGGACTTGGCGAACATCGCCTTTTCCTCGTCGTTGGTTTCGAACTCGACGATCTTCTCGGCGCCGCCGGCGCCGATGACCACCGGCACGCCGACATAGAGGTCGTTCAGGCCGTATTGGCCGGTCAGGTAGGTGGCGCAGGGCAGGACGCGCTTCTTGTCCTTCAGGTACGAGGTCGCCATGGCGATGGCGCTCTCGGCCGGGGCGTAGAAGGCCGAGCCGGTCTTCAAGAGGGCGACGATCTCGCCGCCGCCCTTGCGGGTGCGCTCGACGATGGCGTCCAGCTTTTCCTGGGTCAGCCAGCCTTGCTTGACCAGTTCCGGCAGCGGCAGGCCGCCGACGGTCGAGTGACGGACCATCGGGACCATGTCGTCGCCGTGGCCGCCCAGGGTCCAGGCGTGGATGTCCTCGACCGAGACGCCGGTGGCTTCGGCCAGGAAATAGGCGAAGCGGGCCGAGTCGAGGACGCCGGCCATGCCGATGACCTTTTCCTTCGGCAGGCCCGAGAACTGCTGCAGGGCCCAGACCATCGCGTCGAGCGGGTTGGTGATGCAGATGACGAAAGCGTTCGGGGCGTGGGCCTTGATGCCTTCGCCGACGGCCTTCATGACCTTCAGGTTGATGCCCAGCAGGTCGTCGCGGCTCATGCCCGGCTTGCGCGGCACGCCGGCGGTGACGATGCAGACATCGGCGCCGGCGATGTCGGCATAGTCGTTGGCGCCCTTCAGGGCCACGTCCTTGCCGAACACGGCCGAGGCTTCGGCGATGTCCAGCGCCTTGCCCTGCGGCGTGCCTTCGGCGATGTCGAACAGGATCACGTCGCCCAGCTCCTCGCGAGCGGCGATGTGGGCCAGGGTGCCGCCGATCATGCCGGCGCCGATAAGGGCGATCTTCGCGCGAGCCATGGGGTCTCCATCAAGGCTGTGGACAGGGGAATGTCGCGGCGCGGTCTAGACCCGTCGCGCCCCGGCCTCAAGCCCTCTTTCCCGTTTCGCTGCACTGCGGCAAAGATGCCTGAACAACGATAAGGCGCGCGAGGAACGAGGGGTGCGATGAGCAAGACCGATCCAGGGAACTTCTTCGAGGACTTCAAGCTTGGCCAAAGGCTTGTCCACGCCACGCCGCGCACGGTCACGACCGGCGACGTGGCGCTCTATACGGCGCTCTACGGGCCGCGCTTCTCGCTGTTCTCGTCCGACGAATTCGCCCGGGGGTGCGGCCTTATGTCCGCCCCCGTCGATCCGCTGATCGCCTTCCACGTGGTGTTCGGCAAGACCGTGCCCGACATCAGCCTGAACGCGGTGGCCAATCTCGGCTATGCCGAGGGTCGCTTCCTGGCCCCGGTGTTCCCGGGCGACACGCTGAGCTCCGTCTCGGACGTGATCGGCCTGAAGGAGAACTCCAACCGCAAGACCGGCGTCGTCTATGTCCGCACCACGGGCGTCAACCAGCGCGGCGAGGCGGTGCTGAGCTATGTGCGCTGGGTGATGGTGCGCAAGCGCGATCCGGACGCCGAGATCGCCGAGCAGTCCGTCCCGACCCTGTCGGCCGCCGTCGCGCCGGCCGATCTGGTCACGCCGCCGGGCCTGGACTTTTCCGCCTACGACTACGCCCTGGCCGGCGCGCCGCATGCGTTCGAGGACTATGCGGTCGGCGAGACGATCGACCATGTCGACGGCATGGCGGTCGAGGAGGCCGAGCACCAGATGGCCACGCGCCTGTGGCAGAACACCGCCAAGGTCCACTTCAACCAGTTCGAGCGCGCCAAGGACCCGTCGGGCCGGCGCCTCGTCTATGGCGGGGTGGTGATCTCGACGGCCAAGGCCCTGTCGTTCAACGGCCTGCAGAACGCTGGCCTGATCCTGGCGATCAACGGCGGCCGGCACGTGGCCCCGTTCTTCGCCGGCGGCACGGTGTTCGCCTGGAGCCAGGTGCTGGACAAGGCGGATCTCGGCTCGGTCGGGGCTCTGCGCCTGCGTCTCGTGGCGACCAAGGACCAGCCCTGCGCGGACTTCCCGGACAAGGATGGCGAAGGAACCTACGATCCCGCCGTCATTCTGGACTTCGACTACTGGGCGGCGATTCCCAAGCGTGGCTGACTTCACCCTCGACCCCGCCTTCGTCGCCACCTCGCACAAGGTCGCCGACCTGCCGCTCAGCGAAGTGCGCCTGCAGGACGACGCCCGCTATCCGTGGCTCGTCCTGATCCCGCGCCGACCTGGTCTTCGGGAGATCGAGGACCTGGGCGCCGCCGATCGGATCCAACTGATGGAGGAGATCATCCTGGCGGGCGCCGCCGTGCGCGCGCTCGGCGCGACGCTGGATCTGGCGGTCGAGAAGCTGAACGTCGGGGCTCTGGGCAATGTCACCGCCCAGTTGCACGTCCATGTGGTGGGGCGCCGGGCGGACGATCCGGCCTGGCCGGGGCCGGTCTGGGGCCACGGCCCGGCGGTCGCCTATTCACCGGAAGCGCGGGCGAAGGCGATCGCGGCGGCGGGGGTCGCCTTGAGGGTTTAAGGATCTGAACCTCGCCCTTCGACAGGCTGAGGGTGAGGTTCAACGGAAACGCCCCAAGCAGTCATCCTCACCCTGAGCCTGTCGAAGGGCGAGGATGGCCGCTCCGCCTATCGCCGCTTCTTTCTCGAAGAGCCCTTGATCGCCGCCTTGCCCCTGTGGCCCGAGACGGCCTTGGCCTTGCCGCCCTTGCGCTTCTTCAGGGCCGAGGCCTTGCCGCGCTTGGCGGCCGCGCACTTGGCCTTGGCGGCCTTCAGGGCCTTGCCCTTCTTGCCCTTGGTCGAGCAGGCCGGCGCGGCGTCGGACCGGCTGGCCACGACCCGCGGCGGCCAGACATAGGGGCCGCGCCCCTGGCCCTCGTAGCCGGGCGGCGCCTCGGGCACGAGGTGCTCGGCGACCACCGGCTGGGTCCGACCGTTCTCGACCAGTTCGCCGGCCCAGCGCTCGGCGCCGGCCGGACGCAGGGTCAGGACCGCGGACTCGCCGCCCTTGGGACTGAAGCGGGCGATAAGGTCGCCGCCATCGCGGCGCAGGTCGTCGATCAGGCCGGTCGATCCGACCGTTCCGGGACGTCGGACGTCGCGCCAGGCGCCTTCGAGCGGGGTGTAACCGCCGGCCTTGTCGACGATCTGCAGGGCGTAGATCTGCGCCCCGTCGACCGCCGCGACCCGCCAGCCGCCGTCCAGAGGGCCTTGCAGGGTCTGGGCGGCGGCGATCGAGCCCTTGACCCGCAGTTCATAGACCAGGGCCTTGGTCGGGGCGCCGTCCGGCCCCACCAGAGATTCCGGCGGCGGGATCGGCAGGATCGTTCCGCGATGCTTCGGGGCCGGCTTGCCGGCGGTCTCGGCTTCTTCCTCGTCGACCATCTGGCCGCTCTGCGAGATCAGGTCGCCGAGCGGGTCGATCGCCTGCGGGACCTGGGCGGAGTCGGGCACGGCCGGCGCGGCCGGCGGCGTCGCGGGCTGCGTCTGGACCGGCGCTTCGGCCGAAGGGGAAGCGGCCGGCGGCGGCGCGGCGACCTGGGTCCCGAACGTCGGGACATAGGGCGAGGGCGACGGAACCGCGGGCGCGGGCGGCGTCGGAGCCTGCTGCGCCAGCGCCGGGCTGGCGACCAGGACGACGGAGAGAACGAGAACCCGCATCAGAAACCTTCGACTGCCCAAAGACCCCGTCGTCCGAGGGGCCTCCGCTTCAACCCGCGCGTCCCGCGATGGCTTCCGCCACCGCGACAAGACGCTCGGCCTGCGCCAGATGCAAGCGCTCGGCCATCTTGCCGTCCACCCGCAAAGCGCCTTTGCCAGAATTTTCCGGCGCGTTGAAGGCGGCGATCACCGCGCGGCTCCAGGCGATGTCCTCGGGCGAGGGCGAGAAGACCCGGTTGCAGATCTCCAGGTGCTTGGGGTGGATCAGGGTCTTGCCGTCGAAGCCGAAATCGACGCCCTGGACGCAGACGGCTTCCAGGGCGGCCAGGTCCTCGATGTCGTTGTGGACGCCGTCCAGGATGGTCAGACCGTGGGCGCGGGCGGCCGCGACCGACAGGGTCAAGAGCGGCAGGAACGGCCCGCGATCGGGGGTCTGGCGGGCCCGCATCTCCTTGGCGAAGTCGTTGACCCCCATCACCCAGGCCGACAGCCGCGTGCCGTGGGCGGCCTCGGCGATCTCCCACAGGTGGAAGGCGGCCTTGGCGGTCTCGATCATGGTCCACAGCCGCGTCGCCGCCGGGGCGCCGTTCAGGCGCCGGTCGTAGAGCCGCACGTCGGCGGCGTCGTTGACCTTGGGGACCAGCACCGCGTCCGGACCCGCCTCGGCGGCGGCGGCCAGGTCCTCGGCCCCCCACGGCGTGTCGAGCCCGTTGACCCGGATCACCACCTCGCGGGCGCCGAAGCCGCCGGCCTTGACCGCCGCCACCGCCGCCTCGCGCGCCGCCGGCTTGGTCTCGGGCGCGACGGCGTCCTCGAGGTCCAGGATGATCACGTCGGCGTCCAGGGTCCTGGCCTTCTCGACGGCCTTGGCGTTGGAGGCGGGCATGTAGAGGGCGCTGCGGCGCGGACGGCTGGCGGCGGTCATGAGAGGCTCCCTGGCGTTCTTGTCTGTTGCCGCGACCTTAGCATTGCTGCGCCGCAGCAAAAGCCTCTTCGGCGCCATGGAGCGGCTTGGCGCCGGCCCTGGCGCGCGTAGGATCGCGCCATGAGCACCACGCGGTACGACAAGAGCGCCAAGAACGTCCTGGGCGGCGAGCTCGCCCCCTGCTCGCTGGATCCGGTGACGGGCTTCTATCGCAACGGCTGCTGCGAGACCGGGCCGCACGATCTGGGACTGCACACCGTCTGCGCGGTGATGACCGACGATTTCCTGGCCTTCTCCAAGGCGCGCGGCAACGACCTTTCCACCCCGCGCCCGGACCTGGCCTTCCCGGGGCTGAAGGCCGGCGACCGCTGGTGCTTGTGCGCCGGGCGCTGGAAGGAGGCGCTGGACGCCGGCATGGCGCCGCAGGTCGTGCTGGAGGCGACTCACGAGGAGATGCTGGCCATCGTTCCCCTCGGCGTCCTGAAGGACCACGCCGTGGCCTGACCGCTTGACGCGGATCAAAGGCCGCCGCCGCCATCGGCGGCAGGATGCGCCCCGAGAAACGCGGGAGCACGCCGATGACGCGGCGCACGATCGTTGGCGGACTGGTCGCCGCCGCCCTTCTGGTCGCCGGCTCGGCGACCGCCGCGCCCGATCCCGTGGCGCGGGGCCGCGAAATCGTCACCCGGAAATGCGGCGTCTGCCACGCGGTCGGCCCGACCGGCGACAGCCCCAACCCCGCCGCGCCTCGATTTCGGCGGCTGAATGAGCGCTATGACGTCGAGGATCTCGCCGAGGGGCTCGCCGAAGGCCTGACGGTCGGCCACGGCCCGATGCCGGAGTGGGTGTTCCCGCCCGAGGACGTCGCCGCCATCGTGGCCTATCTGAAATCCATCCAGGAGCGCGACGGGCCTAGCGAGAAGACCGCCGCGCCGCCGAAGCGCTAAGCGTCCAGAAGGTATTCCCGCTCCAGCCGATAGGCCGAGCCTTCGCTGGTTTGCCAGCTGGAATAGAGCCCGAACCGATCGACGCGGAACGGCGGCGAGCGCAGCAGGTTGTTGGCCTGGATCCAGGCGCCGACCTCGGGAACCGCCGCGCGCTTCAGATAGGCCAGGGTGACGTGCGGCGTGTAGACCCGCGTCTCCGGCTTGAGCCCCGCCGCGCGGGCGGCGCTTTCGTTGGCCTTCTGAAGCCGGCGCAGCGGCGCGCTGTCCTCGACCCCGGCCCAGACCGCGTGGATGTCGGCGCCTTCGCCGAAATGGCCGGCGCGGGTCAGCGCCAGGTCGAAGGCGGGGGCGTCGATCTCCATCAACGCCTCGTCCAGATCGTCGGCGACCGGCTCCTGGACGTCGCCGACGAAGCGCAGGGTGATATGGAACGCCTCGATGGGCCGCCATCGCGCGCCCTCGATCCCGTGCTGGCGCGAGACGAGCCCCTGACCGATCTCCGGCGGGATGGCGATGGCGGTGAAGAGGCGGATCATCTGCCCTTAACGCCTACGGACAGGGATTGGGGTGGCGGACGTGAATGGCGTCGACGGCCTTGTCCAAATCCTCGCTCCAGGCCAGGTCGAAGGCGTCGATATTGGTCTTCAGCTGCTCCATCGACGTCGCGCCGATGATCGTGGCGGTCACGAACGGCCGGGTGTCGCAGAACTTCAGGGCCAGCTGGGCGGGATCCAGGCCGTGTTCCCGCGCCAGGTCGACATAGGCGCGGAAGGCGTCAAGCGCGCCAGGGCCCTCGTAGCGCTGCATGCGGTTGTAGAGCGCCTTGCGCGAGCCCGCCGGCAGGGCGCCGTCGAGATACTTGCCGGTCAGCTGGCCCTGGGCGAGCGGCGAATAGGCCAGGAGGCCGACCTGCTCGCGCATGGCGATCTCGGCGAGGCCCACCTCGAAGGTGCGGTTGGCCAGGTGATAGGCGTTCTGGATCGAGGCGATGCGGGGCAGGCCCCGCGTCTCGCTCTCGGCCAGGAACCGCATGACGCCCCACGGGAACTCGTTGGAGACGCCGACATGCCGGATCGAGCCCTTCTTCACGTGGGCGTCCAGCGCCTCGAGAATGTCGCCGAACGCCTCGAAGTCCTGGTCGTAGTCCTTGAAGCTGGCGCCGCCGAACACCCGCACCTTCCGATCGGGCCAGTGCAGCTGATAGAGGTCGATATAGTCGGTCTTCAGCCGGCGCAGCGAGCCTTCGACCGCCTCGTCGATCTGGGCCCGGGTGTGGCGGGTCACCGCGCCGTCCCGGCGCAGCCAGGAGAGGCCGCCGAACGCCGCGCCCTGGCCGGCGACCTTGGAGGCCAGTACGACCTCGTGGCGCTTGCCGGTCTTCTCGAACCAGGAGCCGATGTAGCTTTCGGTCCGCCCTTGCGTCTCGGGATTGGGCGGACTGGCGTACATCTCCGCCGTGTCCCAGAAGGTGACGCCGCGCGACAGCGCGTAGTCCATCTGGGCGTGGGCCTCGGCCTCGGTGTTCTGCGAGCCCCAGGTCATGGTGCCCAGACAACAGCGCGACACCGTCACGTCCGTGCGGCCGAGTTTAACGTATTGCATCCTGGCGCCCCGTATTGCTTTTCGAACGTTCTAGGGTGTCGTCCGACGAGGCCGCAAGGGATGGAGACCCCATCAAGGCGGCTCACGGTTTCGCGAACGCATACCATGAACGCGCTTCGGCTATTGCGCGACGGGTCTGGACAACCGATATCTTAGAGGCGTCCGCGACGGACGCTAGCTCAAGGGCTTCTTCTATGAACGACTTTAACCGCGGTTACACGCGCTCGATCCCGGCGGATCGCGCTGACATGTCGGCTGACGCCGGCCTGCGCGGTTTCATGATCGGCGTCTACAACAAGGTGGCGCTGGGTCTTCTGCTGTCGGCTGGCCTGGCCTTCCTGACCAGCTATTATCAGCCGGTCGCCAGCCTGCTCTACGTCCTGACGCCCGACGGTCGTCTGGCGGGCTTCACCCTGCTCGGCACCATCGTTCGGTTCGCGCCGCTGGTCATGATGCTGGTGGCCATGTTCGCGATGCGTAATCCCACGGCCCGCTCGTCGGGCGCGCTCTACTGGGCGCTCGTCGCCTCGATCGGCGCCGGCCTGGGCGTCTGGCTTCTGGCCTTCACCGGCACCTCGGTCGCCGCGACGTTCCTCGTCACCGCGATCGCCTTCGGCGGCCTCAGCCTGTTCGGCTATACGACCAAGAAGGACCTCACCGGCTTCGGCAGCTTCCTGATCATGGGCCTCATTGGCATCTTGATCGCGTCGCTGGCTCAGATGTTCCTGCACCTGCCGGGCCTGAGCTTCATCATCAACATTCTGGGCGTGTTCATCTTCGCGGGCCTGATCGCCTACGACACCCAGAACCTGAAGATGACCTATTACCAGCTGGGGGGCGAAAGCCAGTCGATGGCCGTGGCGACGAACTACGGCGCGCTGAACCTCTATCTGAACTTCATCAACCTGTTCCAATTCCTGCTCAGCATCATGGGCAATCGTCGCTAAGCACGGCGACGCTAGACTTCAGAAGCCCCGGCGCGCGATCGCCGGGGCTTTTTCTTTGGCGGCTTCGCGCCCACATTACCGGTGGGGGTTCATGGAGCGTGTGATGGTCCGGACGATCGCCTTTTCCCTGACCGCGGCCTTGGCGCTGAGCGCCAGCGCGCGCGCCGAGCCGGTGGCTTCGCCGCCGGCCAGCCGGCCGCCGATCCTGACCGCGCCCCTGAACCTCAAGCCCGTCGGTCCGATCGAGTTGCGCTACGCCCAGGCTCCCACGCCGCTGCCGCGCGGCGTGGCGCGGACCGCGATCGAGCGCCGCGAGGGCGGGGTTTCGGGCGGCGTCGGCGTGCTGTGCGGCATCCAGCCCAGCGCCGACGACAGCGGCGTCGGCCGGGCGCGCGGCTACAACACCGAAGGCCGCTTCGTGGGGGCCAAGCTCGGCTTTTCCTTTTAAGCCCGCGATCTCAGTCGACGACCGAGAACTTGCCCTTCTCGAACACGCGCAGCACCTGCGTCAGTTCGTGGCCGCGCTTGAGGATCATCCCGCCCTGGCCGACGACCGCCCAGGCGCCCTGCTTGCGCGCGAGAGCCGGGCGCTTCTCCACCCGATAGAGCGGGGCTTCGGCGGTATGCCGGAAGATCGAGAACACCGCGTGGTCGGAAAGGCCGGCGATCCCGTAGTCGCGCCACTCGCCGGCCGCGACCATGCGGCCGTAAAGGCGCATCAATTGATCCAGCTCGCGTCGCTCGAAGAAAACGACGCCGCCAACGGGCTGAGGGTCGAGAGCCATCCGTCGAATCTAAGCGCAAATCCGCCGAATGGAACAGTCCGTGTCGCCATGGACACCGATCCGGCGGAATGACACGCGGCGGCCACGCGACGCCCCGATATGACCTTAATTCGGTCGTTCGCGCGCCTGTTTGCGGGTCGATAAGGTCAATGTCGGCTGATCGGAGACCCTGTGGTCCAGGATCCTGAACAGCCCCCCCAGCCCCCCAGATCGCGGGCCGGTCAGCCGACAGACTTTATATTCCCTCCCCCAAGGAGCCCGCGCGGACCATCCCCCACCGCGCGGGCTTTTTGGCGCGTGAGGGTCCGGCGGCGGACGCCTCATCCCCGCCACGACTCGCCGCGAAACGACCTTGGTTTGGTCCCGCCGTCGCCCGTGTCGGCCGCGATAAGGAAAGCGTCGACGAAGAGCGGATCGGGCTTCTGTCAGCCCCCCCCGCCCGCCCCCACCGAGCGCTTCTCGCCGACACGTCAAGGAACCCGCGCGACCCATCCCCTCCGGTCGCGCGGGTTTTCCCGTTCGTGGCTATAGAGCGATCAGTGGTCGGCGGTCCTGCCGTGAGCCGCGGCTTCGAGCACCCCGAGGATGCGGCCGCCCTTGGCGCCCTGCACCAGCACCACCGTCTCGAGATCGGCGTCCCCTCCCTCGGGCAGGCGATAGAGCTTGGGCCGTCCGGCCCAGGGACCCAGCCTGACGAGCTCGCGAACGACGTTGCGGTGGACCAGGGTCTGGCCCTTGTTGTCGCCGCGCTTGACGGCGATGTCCTGCTGATGGGGGTCATAGCGGACCAGCCAGACGTCGGCCCCGCCGCGCGGCGCGGGACCCGAGCCGACCGCCACGCGCGCCTTGCCCACGAAACGCATGTCCAGAGTCTTGGCCGGCGCCCGCTCGGCCGACTTGACGAGGTCCTCGACCGCCTCGGCCTTGGCGCCGGACGCCTGGACGCGGCCGCCGACCACCATCTGGGGCGTCGGCACGTCGCGCAGGGCGAACTTTTTGGCGTAGGCGCGTTGGCGCTCGGCGAAGGCCGGCTTGGCGAAGGTGTCCTTCCAGCCGAGATAGTCCCAGTAGTCGACCGAATAGGTCAGGGCCAGCACGCCGTCGCGCTGGGCCAGATCGGCCGCCAGCTGGTTGGCCTTGCCGCACGACGAGCAGCCCTGGGCCGTGAACAGCTCGACCACTACCGGCGGCTTGGCGGCCCACGCGGCGGGCGCCCACGACAGGGCAATGGCGGCGCCGGTCAGGGCCAGACACAACGGGGGAAGGGCGGCCTTACGCATCGAGCGCACTTAAGCCAAGAACGCCGTAGATATCCGTTCACGAGGCCGTGAATAGCGACGTCATGTGGGGAGAACCGGCGCGGACATCGTTGTCACCGCCACGTCCCAAGAAAAACGGCCGGCCCCGCGAGGAGGCCGGCCGCTGTTTCCGGTCGCTTTCGAGACGCGCCTAGTCGGCCTTGGCCAGGTTGCGCAGCACGTAGTTCAGCACGCCGCCGTTCTTGAAGTATTCAAGCTCGGTCGGGGTGTCGATGCGGCAACGCACCGGGAAGCGGGCGATGCGGCCGTCGGTCGGGCGATAGAGCTCGACGATCAGCTGCTTGCGCGGGGCGAGGTCCGTGAGGCCGCGGATCGAGACGATCTCCTCGCCGGTCAGCTCCAGCTTCTGCCAGCCGTCCTGGACGAACTGCAGCGGCAGCACGCCCATGCCGACCAGGTTCGAGCGGTGGATGCGCTCGAAGCTCTCGCAGATCACCGCGCGGACGCCCAAGAGCTTGGTGCCCTTGGCGGCCCAGTCGCGCGACGAACCGGTGCCGTATTCCTTGCCGCCGAAGACGACCGCCGGACGACCCTCGGCTTGGTACTTCATCGCCGCGTCGTAGATCGACATCACTTCGCCGGTCGGGAAGTGCTTGGTCACGCCGCCTTCGATGTCCGGGGTGATCTTGTTGCGGATGCGGATGTTGGCGAAGGTGCCGCGCATCATCACCTGGTGGTTGCCGCGACGCGCGCCATAGCCGTTGAAGTCCACCGGCTCGACGCCGTGGTCGATCAGGAACTTGCCGGCCGGGCTGCTGGTCTTGATCGAACCGGCCGGGCTGATGTGGTCGGTGGTGATCGAGTCGCCGAACACGGCCAGGATCCGGGCTTCGACGATGTCGGTCACCGGGGCCGGCGTCATCGACATGTTGGGGAAGTACGGCGGGTTCTGGACGTAGGTCGAGTCGGCTTCCCAGGCGTAGGTCTGGCCGCCGGTCACCTTGATGCCCTGCCAGTTCTTGTCGCCCTTGAAGACGTCGCCATAGCGGGTGGCGAACATCTTCTCGTTGATGGCCTTGCGCTGCAGGGCGGCGATGTCCTCGTTCGAAGGCCAGATGTCCTTCAGGAAGACGTCGTTGCCCTTCTTGTCCTGGCCGATCGGCTGGGTGGCCAGATCGATCTTCATCGAGCCGGCCAGGGCGTAGGCCACCACCAGCGGCGGCGAGGCCAGGTAGTTGGCGCGCACGTCCGGGTTCACCCGGCCTTCGAAGTTGCGGTTGCCCGAGAGCACCGAGCAGGCGACCAGGTCGTTGTCGTTGATCGTCTTGCTGATGGCTTCCGGCAGCGGACCCGAATTGCCGATGCAGGTGGTGCAGCCGTAGCCCACCAGGTTGAAGCCCAGGGCGTCCAGCGACTTGGTCAGGCCGGCCTTGGCCAGGTAGTCGGTGACCACCTGCGAGCCGGGGGCCAGCGAGGTCTTCACCCACGGCTTGACCTTCAGGCCCTTGGCGACCGCGTTCTTGGCCAGCAGGCCGGCGGCGATCAGCACCGAGGGGTTGGAGGTGTTGGTGCACGAGGTGATGGCCGCGATGACCACGTCGCCGTGACCGACGTCGAAGTTCTCACCCTCGACCGGCGCGCGCAGCTCCGGATTCTCGGCCTTGCCGAACTCGCCGGCCAGCGACTCGGCGAACTTGGCGGCGGCGTCCGACAGCAGCACGCGGTCCTGCGGGCGCTTGGGGCCGGCCAGCGACGGCTGGACCGTCGACAGGTCGAGTTCCAGGGTGTCGGTGAAGGTCGGCTCGGCGACGCCGGGCTCCCACCACAGTCCCTGCTCCTTGGCGTAGGCTTCGACCAGGGCGACGCGTTCCGGCGTGCGGCCGGTGCCCTTCAGATAGGCGATGGTCGAGGCCGAGATCGGGAAGAAGCCGCAGGTGGCGCCGTATTCCGGCGCCATGTTGGCGATCGTCGCCTGGTCTTCCAGGGTCAGGTTAGCCAGGGCGTCGCCGTAGAATTCGACGAACTTGCCGACCACGCCCTTCTTGCGCAGCATCTGGGTGACGGTGAGCACCAGGTCGGTGGCCGTCGCGCCTTCCGGCAGGGCGCCGGTCAGCTTGAAGCCGATGACTTCCGGAATCAGCATCGGGATCGGCTGGCCCAGCATCGCGGCCTCGGCCTCGATGCCGCCCACGCCCCAGCCGAGGACGGCCAGGCCGTTGACCATGGTCGTGTGGCTGTCGGTGCCGACGACGGTGTCGGGATAGGCCACCTCGGCGCCGTCGACGGTGTTGGTCCAGACGGTCTGGGCCAGATATTCCAGGTTCACCTGGTGGCAGATGCCGGTGCCGGGCGGCACGACGCGGAAGTTGTTGAAGGCCGACGAGCCCCAGCGCAGGAAGCGATAGCGCTCGATATTGCGCTCGTACTCGCGCTTGACGTTGTCGTCATAGGCCTTGGGATTGCCGAAGTTGTCGACCATCACCGAGTGGTCGATCACGAGATCGACCGGGTTCAGCGGGTTGATCTTGGCCGGGTCGGCGCCCAGGGCCACCATCGCGTCGCGCATGGCGGCCAGGTCGACGACGGCCGGAACGCCGGTGAAGTCCTGCATCAGCACGCGCGCGGGGCGGAAGCTGATCTCGTGCTCGACCGCGCCCTTGTTGTTCAGCCACGCGGCCACGGCCTTCAGGTCGTCCTCGGCGACCGAGACGCCGTCCTCGTTGCGCAGCAGGTTCTCCAGAAGCACCTTCATCGAGACCGGCAGCGACGAGGTTCCGGTCAGACCGGCTTCCTCGGCGGCGCGAAGGCTGTAATAGACATAAGACTTGCCGCCGACCTGCAGTTCGCGGCGGGCTTTCAGGCTGTCGATTGACGCCATTTCAAAGGATCCTTCTCTGTCCACGGCCGCCCGAAAACCACTCCCGGGATCACGCGCAGATCGAAGGGGACACACAGGTTCCGCCTCCGCGCCGCGTACCACCCTGAACGACTGGAGGGGGGCGACCGGCCGCTTCTTAGCGCCGCCGCCGCGTAACGTCCATGTCGCGCGCGGGGTCTTGACATGTTGAGAGCCGTTCTCATCGAAGGCCTGGCGATCACCCGGGGCGAACGCCGACTGTTTTCGGGCCTGACCCTGACCTTGCGGGCCGGCGAGGCGGCGACCCTGGTGGGCCGCAACGGCGCCGGCAAGACCAGCCTGCTGCGATCCGTCGCGGGCCTGCTGCGCCCCGCCGACGGCGCGATCGCCTTCGAGGGCGAGGCCGGACCGCTCGAGGCCGAGACCGCCCGAGCCGAGCACCTTCACCTGCTCGGACACCAGGACGGGCTCAAGTCGAGCCGCACCGCCTGGGAGGAGCTGCGCTTTCAGACCCTGTGGACCGGCGGTTCGGAGGCGAGCGCGCGCGAGGCGGCCAAGCGCTTCGATCTGGGCCGGCTGCTGGACCTGGAGGTCCGCCGCCTGTCGGCCGGCCAGCGCCGCCGCCTCGCCCTGGCCCGTCTGGTCGCCAGCCCGCGCTCGCTCTGGCTGCTGGACGAGCCGATGGCGCCGCTCGACGCCGGCCAGCGCGCGGCGTTCGGCGCCGTGATGGCAGAACACGTCGCCGGCGGCGGCATGATCCTGGCCTCCGTGCACGACCCGCTGCCGATCGAGGCCCGCAGCGTGCCCATCGGCGGGGAGGTGGGCGCATGAAGGCGTTCGGCGTTCTGCTGCGGCGGGAACTGGCCCTGGCCTGGGGCCGGGGCGGCGGCCCGCTGCTGGCCCTGACCTTCTATGCCTGCGTCGTGGTGCTGCTGCCGATGGCCTCGGGCCGCGCGCCCGAGCGCCTGGCGGCGATCGCCCCGGGGATCGCCTGGCTGGCCCTGGCTCTGGCGGCGCTGCTGTCGCTGGAGCGATTGTTCGAGCGCGACTACGAGGACGGGACCCTGGACCTCCTGGCGCTCGGCCCCGCGCCGCTGGAGGCCGTGGCCGTGGCCAAGTGCCTGGCCCAATGGCTGGCCACGGGCGCGCCGCTGGCCCTGGCCGCGCCGGTCGCGGCGCTGATGTTGGGCGCGGACCTCAAGGTCATGCCGCTGCTGGTGCTGTGCGCCCTGGCCGGCGGCCTGGCCTTCGCCTTTCTCGGCGGTCTCGGCGCGGCCCTGGCCCTGGGCGGCAAGCGCGGCGGCCTGCTGGTCGCGGTGATCGTCCTGCCGCTGTTCGCGCCGCCGGTGATCTTCGGGGCGGGCGCGCTGGACGGGTTCTCGGCGGGCTTGCCCTGGACCGGTGGCCTGATGCTGCTGCTGGCCTATTGCGCCGGAGCGGTCGCCCTGTCGCCGCTGGCCATGGGCGCGGCCTGCCGCAACGCCCTGGACTAGAGCCAGATAAATAGGCTCGATTTCAAACCTTTAGAGCGTGCTAGCCGCTGAAACGGCTCACACCTTCGGCGAACCCGCTCTAAGGCGTCGGCGCCGCCGTCGCTTGCACCGCGCCGGGTTCGGCGTGGCGCTCGCCGCGCACGACCAGCAGGCTGCCGCCGATGATCAGCGCGCCGCCCGCCAGCAGGAAGGCGGTCAGGCGGTCGCCGAACAACAGGACCCCGCAGGTCGCGCCGATCAGGGGCTCGATATTGATGAACACCCCGGCGCTGGCCGCCCCCACCCTGGCGGCGCCGAACTGCCAGGCCGCCGTGGCCACCAGCGTCGCCAGCACGCCCTGGGCGACGACGGCGATCCAGACTGGGGCGCTGAGAGTCAGCTTCGGCGGACCGTGCACGGCGAAGGCGATCGGCAGGATCGTCAGGGCCGCGACGATGATCGAGACCGCGGGAATGGCGATCGGATTGGGCGCCGGCGGGACCTTGCGCAGGGCCAGCAGCCAGGCCAGGAACAGAAACAGCGATCCGATCGACAGCGCGACGCCGTAAGGCGAGCTGGCGCCGTCCGGCTTACCCGCGATGCAGGCCGCGCCCAGGGTCGCCGCCGCCACCCCGGCCCACGACAGGGGCGTGACCTTCTCGCCGAGCACCCGGGCGCTGACCGCGATCAGGGCCGGCATCGCGCCGACCAGCAGCGCCGCGACCGTGACGCTGACATGGGCCAGGCCCTCGAACTGAACCATGAAGGCCACGCCGTAGAGCACGCCCGTCAACAGCACCGCCGGCGATCTGAAGAGCGCCCGGACCTCGGCCCGGCGCAGGGCGAAGGGCGCGGCGACCACGCCGGCGACCACGAACCGCAGCAGCACCATATGGGCGGCGTCGGTCTCCGTCAGGATCAGCTTACCGGTCGGAAAGCCCATCCCCCAGCAGACCCCCGCCAGGGCCAGGGCGAGAAAAGCGAGCAACTTCATGCGAACTCCCGGCAAAGATCAGACAAGCCGGGGGGACGCCTGGCGAGCCAAGCGCCGTTTAGAACGACGAAATCCCGGAACTGTCAGCTGACATAGCGCGTGGGACCCGGCGCGCAAGCGCGGTCACGCTTCGCGCGGGCCTCAAACATGTAACATTGTTCATGAAAGCGGACATTTTCGCGCCATATGGCGATGGCCAAGCTTTGGCTCCTCATACGACAGGGAGCTCACACCATGCGTAAATCCATTCTCCGCCTGGCGCTCGCGGGCGCCGCCGTCACCGCCCTGGCCGCCGGCGCCGCCGCCGCGCAAGTTCCGACCCCGCCCCCGCCGCCGGCCGTT